>JAZQUU010000001.1:0-14909 GCA_045631485.1 Clostridia bacterium
GATTTACCACCAAAGCAGGAATCATCGATTATAAAAAAGCAGAATCGGAAATTTTAATCGCTTACGAAAACGGTGTCAACTATTTTGATACTGCTTTTATTTACCCCGGCAGCGAAACTCTTTTGGGGAAGATTTTCAGTGAAAACAAACTTCGTGATAAGGTGTATATTGCAACTAAGCTTCCACATTATTTAGTGAAAAAATACGAAGATTTAGATAAGATTTTTTATGAAGAATTAAAGCGTTTGCAGACTGATTATGTGGATTACTATTTTATGCACATGTTATCGGGTGTGGACGCCTGGAATCGTATGTTAGCATTAGGTGTTTTGGATTGGATTGCCGAAAAGAAACAGAAAGGTCAAATCCGTCAGCTTGGTTTTTCTTATCACGGAAATACCGATAATTTTATAAAGCTTGTGGATGCTTATGATTGGGATTTTTGTATGATTCAGTATAATTATCTGGACGAAAATACCCAGGCAGGGAAGAGGGGGCTTTGCTACGCTAATCAAAAAGGACTTCCCGTGATGATAATGGAGCCTCTTCGCGGCGGAAGATTGGTAAATCGACTTCCAGAGAAAGCCAAACAGTTGATGAGAGTGCATTCCAAACAATATACTCCTGCCGAATGGTCTTTTCGTTGGCTTTGGAATCAGCCTGAGGTAACGGTTGTGCTATCGGGAATGAATTCTAAAGAAATGATTTTGGAAAATGCAAAAACCGCCTCGGAAACCAAAATCGGAGAATTCACTGCCGAAGATTTTAAAATGTTATCTTTTGTGGTACAAGAAATCAACCAAAAGATGAAAGTTGGTTGCACCGGTTGCGGTTACTGTATGCCTTGCCCCAAAGGGGTGGATATCCCCGGTTCCTTTTCGGCTTATAACCGAAAATATACGGATAATTCATTTCAAGCTTTGAGAGAGCATTTTATGGGAACTGCGTTACGTAAAAATTCCACAGCCGCTTCCAACTGTATCGGTTGCGGCAAATGTGAAACCCATTGCCCCCAGGCAATTCCCATTCGTGAAGAGTTAAAAAAGGTTTCCAAAGAGCTGGAAGGCCCGATTTATCGTATTGCAAGAGCATTTACTCATAAATTTGGAAAATTTTAACTATTAAAAATATCAAAAAATATGGAGAAACAACATTGGAGAAACAATATAAACGATTAACCTTAGCATGTTATACGGTAAGCCTCTCAATGGCGGTGGTGTGCAATTTACCGCCGGTATTGTTTTTGACATTTCGTAATTTATATGGCTTGTCCTATACTATGCTCGGACTTTTCATTTTCATCAATTTTACTACGCAGTTATTGGTGGATTTGTTGTTCAGCTTCTTTTCTCATAAATTTAATATCGCAAAAACCGTTAAATTAACACCGGTTTTGACAATAGTGGGAATGCTTATTTATGGACTTTGGCATCTTGTGTTTCCCAATTCGGTTTATTTGGGATTGCTTCTTGGCACCATTATTTTCTCAGCATCTTCGGGATTGTGTGAAGTGTTAATCAGTCCCGTGATTGCGGCAATTCCTTCCGATAATCCTGAACGGCAGATGAGCAGGCTCCATTCGGTTTACGCTTGGGGCGTGTCACCTGTGGTGATTTTAGGGACGTTGTTTTTGTTAGCATTTGGCGGGGAACTGTGGTATGTGTTAGTTTTATTGTTTACAGTGATTCCGTTAAGCTCCGTATTGTTATTTATCGGAGTTCGTATTCCTGAGATAGAAACTAATGAGAGAATATCTGATGTTCGGAAATTCTTTTGCGATAAAGCCTTGTGGCTTTGTGTACTTGCTATCTTTTTGGGTGGTGCAACCGAGTGCAATATGTCGCAATGGGCATCGGGATATGCGGAAAACGCTTTGGGAGTTCCCAAAATTTGGGGAGATGTTTTCGGCGTTGCCTTATTTGGTGTAATGCTTGGACTTGGCAGAACCCTTTATTCTAAATTTGGCAAACATATTTTCAGAGTTTTGATTTTCGGTTCATTGGGAGCATTTTTGTGTTACATTACGGCTGTGTTTTCCCAAAATGCAATCATCGGAATGATTGCTTGTGCATTGGTTGGTTTCTTTGCTTGTATGCTTTGGCCCGGAACTTTGGTTGTGGCAGCAGATAAGTTTCCGACAAGCGGTGTATTCATTTATGCCATGATGGCAGCAGGCGGTGATATGGGAGCTTCTGTGGTTCCGCAATTGGTTGGTATGGTGACGGATGTTTCCATCGGACAACCTTGGGTAGTCTCTATGGCGAATGTCATCGGTATGTCTGCAGAACAGTTGGCAATGCGAATCGGGATGTTGTTTTCCTCTGTTTTTCCGTTGCTGGGGATTTTTATTCTGACTAGGTTATGGAAGTCTTCTCATAAGGAGGGGACCAAATGATCAAAAAACAAACATTTTTTGCAATCTTGGCAGCACTTCTGGCACAATTGATTTTTGGACTTAGTTTTTTATTTACCAAAATCTGTCTCGGCACAGCTTCTGCATTGGTTGTAATTGCAAATCGTTATTTGGTTGCCTTTATCGGCTTAACCGTAGTGATGATTATCACAAAAACAAAGCTTCGTTTCGAAAGAAATCTTTGGAAGCTTCTTTTAATGGCACTATTTCAACCAATTATTTATTTTTCGTGTGAAACCTATGGTATTCAGTTGACCAACAGCTCCTTTTCTGCGGTGATGATTGCGATGATTCCCATTGTTGCGATGGTTGGCGGAATTTTCTTTTTGGGAGAAAAGCCGTGTGTTTGGCAATATGTTTTTGCCATTGTTTCCACAGGTGGAGTAATTCTGACGGTAGTTACGGAAGTCGGGCGGGGAAGAGTGCTTCCCTTGGGAATGGTTCTTCTTATATTTGCAGTTGTTTCTTCTGCAGGGTATAACATCACAAGCAGACGCATTTCCGGGGAGTATTCTGTGATTGAAAGAACCTATGCAATGACATTAACGGGGTTTGTGATGTTTTCGGGCTTGGCTTTATTGGAAAATATTCAAAATCCGATTCTTTTGATTTTATCATTTGCCGATTGGCAATATACCGGCGGAATTTTGTATCTTGGAATTGTGTCATGCGTAGTTGCATTTTTGTGCTTAAATTACTCAAATACACATCTGCCGGTATCGAAAACGACTATCTTTTCAAATTTAACGACTGTGGTTTCAGTGATTGCAGGAGCATTATTTTTAAATGAATCGTTTTCCGTTCTTTCGCAGATTGGTATCGTGATGATTATTCTTGGAGTGGTCGGGGTTCAGCTTCTTCAGGTGAATCAGTCGTAAGAAAATCAATAATTTGTTGAAAATGATAGAGAAAAATGATATTAAATTATAAATTACTATTGACAATTTTTAATTTATAGGATAAAATAGATATAATATTTTATTATGGAGGAATATACAAATGAAAAAACTATTATCCGTTCTTTTAGTAGCTATGATGCTCGTTGGTCTGGTAGCTTGTGGTGCTCCCGCTAATGAAGTTACCGAAAACGGCAAACACTTTGTGGTTGCTACCGATAAAGGTTTCAGTCCTTTTGAATTTCAGGATGCTGACGGCAACATCGTTGGTATCGATATGGATATTTTAGCTGCAGTTGCAGAAGACCAGGGCTTTACCTATGATCTTCAGTACATCGGCTGGGATGCAGCAATCGCTGCTTGTCAGGCAGGTCAGGCTGACGGTATGATCGCAGGTGCTTCTATCACCGAAGAAAGAAAAGCAAACGGCTGGACTTTCTCCGAAGGTTACTATGATGCAACTCAGGGTATGGCAGTAGGAGCTGAATCCGATATCACCGGTTTTGCTGATATGGCAGGTAAAAAAGTTGCTGTTAAAAACGGTACCATGAGCAATCAGTATGCAGAAAGCATCAAAGACCAGTATGGTTTTGAAGTTGTGACTTTCGCTACCTCTCCTGATATGTATCAGGCAGTTATGGGTGGTCAGGTAGATGCTTGTATCGATGATACTCCGATTTTAAAATACAACATCAAAATCGGCGAACTGGCTATGAAATTTGTAGACGGTACCGAAAACGAACCCGCTCAGTACGGTATGGCAATTTTTGATACTTCCAAACAGGAATTAATTGATCTGTTTAACGAAGGTCTTAAAAATATCAAAGCAAACGGCAAATACGAAGAAATTATCGTAAAATATTTGGGTTAATCATTTCCGAGAAAGGGCATTGGATGAATCCGGTGCCCTTTCCTATGAAACTATGTAATAGGAGGGAGAGCTCCCATGGAGCAGATTATTTTTACATACGGTCCTCTGTTATTGGAAGCAATGGGGCAAACATTATTGCTTGCTTTATGGGGATTGCTTTTCGGATGTATTTTAGGAATTGTGTTTGGCTTGGCAAGTGTTGTTAATAACAAAGTTTCCAGAGCAATTTCTGCAATTTATGTTAATTTAATCCGCGGAGTTCCGATGATTGTTTTGGCATTCTTCATCTTTTATGGAGTTCCGTATGGCGCAAAAACTATTTTGGGCGTTAAATTTGTTTTAACATCTTTGCAAGCAGGTACCATTTGTTTGGCGTTAAACTGTGGTGCTTATATGTCTGAAATCATCCGTGCAGGGATTCAGTCTATTGATCCCGGTCAGATGGAAGCGGCCAGAAGCTTAGGGCTTTCTTATTGGCGTTCTATGTTTCGTGTAGTGCTGCCGCAGGCAATTAAAAATATGATTCCCAGTATTGTGAATCAGTTTATTATTACGTTAAAAGATACCTCTATCTTATCTGTTATCGGTTTCCCGGAATTAGTAAACAAAGCGCAAAACGTTATTGCGATTACCTTTAAGTCTTTTGAAACCTGGGGAATTGTTGCAGTGATGTATTTGGTTGTTATCCTGGCATTGCAGCAGGTAGCAAATGCGTTAGAGAGGAGCTTAAAACGTGACCGCAAATAGAAACAATGTTAAAATTCATATTGAAAATTTAACAAAAAACTTTGGAAAAAACGAGGTTCTTCGCGGAATCTCTACCGATATATATGAAGGGGAAGTGGTTTGTGTAATCGGGCCTTCCGGTTCCGGTAAATCCACGCTCCTTCGTTGTATGAACAAACTGGAAGATATTACTTCCGGCGAAATTATTGTTGACGGCTACCGTATCAATGATAAGAAAATTAAAATCAATAAAGTCAGAGAAAACATCGGTATGGTGTTTCAACATTTTAATTTGTTTGCAAATATGAATGTGCTTCGTAATCTGATGCTGGCACCTGTTGATTTGAAGAAAGCAACCAAGGAAGAAGCAAAAGCAAATGCTTTGCGTCTTTTGGAAATGGTTGGTTTAACTGATAAAGCAGAAAGTTATCCTTCTCAGCTTTCCGGTGGTCAGAAACAACGTGTTGCAATTGCAAGAGCCTTGGCTATGAATCCCGATATTATGCTTTTTGACGAACCTACCAGTGCATTGGACCCTGAAATGGTCGGCGAAGTGTTGGCTGTTATGAAGCAGTTGGCAAAAGACGGTATGACCATGGTTGTGGTAACGCACGAAATGGGATTTGCCCGTGAAGTTGCAGATCGTGTACTCTTTATGGATGACGGTGTTATTTTAGAAGAAGGAACTCCCGATGAGATTTTTTCCAATCCGAAACACCCCAGAACAATTGACTTTTTAAACAAAGTTCTGTAAAATTGATAAGCTTTCTTAAAAAATTAAATACCTATGGGGAATTTTGAAGAAAAATCTAAATAAATTCCCCAAAAGGTATTGACATTTCTCCTGATATTTGGTATAATACAATTCGTTCTCGATAGGGAGAGATGTCCGAGTGGTTTAAGGAGCTAGTCTTGAAAACTAGTGACTCGAAAGAGCCCAGAGTTCGAATCTCTGTCTCTCCGCCAACGGAAAGGCAGGTTTCGTTAAGACTTGCCTTTCCGCTATCAAAATTAAATACGGAATGAAAATTCGGTTGTGGAGAAGTACTCAAGTTGGCCGAAGAGGCGCCCCTGCTAAGGGCGTAGGGCGGGTAACCGTCGCGAGGGTTCAAATCCCTCCTTCTCCGCCAAAAATCCTCGTACGATTGTACGGGGATTTTTATTTACTATTTGTTCGCTTATGTTATGCTTATTTTTATAGGAATCAATATTGTTTGTAATATGATGAAAAATAGAAAAATGTCAAAAAAAGTCTTGCATCGTCCCTTGGGGTATGGTATATAATTAATACAGTTTATCAATTATAATTTAACTGAAAGAATAATGGAGTAAATGATATGAGAAAACAGTTTATAACGTTTATTACAGTATTGTTGATTATATTTTCAACTTGTGTTTATGGAACAACTCAGGAAATTCAGAATGATATAGATTTTTCTGTGGTAATCAATGATAAAGAAACAGGGGAGACTTCCCTGGTTTTAAACAATACTCATTATGTTCCTTTAAGAAGTGTATTTGAAGAGTTGGGTGCGTTGATTTATTACAGAAATTCTGACCGTCAGATTCTTGCATTATCTCGTGACGGAGATACGATTCGCCATTGTGTTGGTTCAAATGTTGCGACGGTTAACGGCGAAGAACATACATTTGAAAATGTTTCTGTACTGGAAAATTCACAGACATACATACCAATCGAGATGATTGTTACTGCATTTTGTCCGGATGGGATTTTTTATGAAAATCAGCAGCTTAACATACAAAAATTCTTTTTTCATAATGATTATCACAACATTGTTAAAGAGGTTACAGATGCCTCTCAATACAGTAATTTTAATCCTGAAAAATTCCAAAGATACATTAGCTATCATATTAAAAAGCCTGCTTACAGTATGCAGGAGATTTTGTTTCGGGTAAATCTTGGATTGGATTATCCGTTTTATGAAAATATTGTTACCATTGAGAACCCCTACGAACTTCAGGTATTGGTGAATAAATATCATCAATTACCGAAAAATTTCACCCAATATAATCTGGTAAATATGGCGAGAGAATATACCGTGAATGACGGAAAAGAATATTTGCTTGCAGGGGTTGCCTATGAAAAATATGTGGAAATGGCAGATGCAGCAAAACGTGACGGCGTTTCTATGAAAGTTGTTTCGGCGTACAGAACTGAATCTTATCAGGGTGGCTTATATAATAACAAATTACGTGCAACGGGCAGGGTAAATGCTGATAATTATTCAGCAAGACCCGGTCATTCCGAACATCAGACGGGACTGGCTGTGGATATCAATTCCACCTATGTATCCTTTGAAAACTCTGCTGCATACCGATGGTTACAAAATCATGCTCATGAGTATGGTTTTATTATGAGATACCCCAAAGGAAAAGAGTGGATTACCGGATATTCTTATGAACCGTGGCATTATCGTTATGTTGGTTCCGATGCTGCAACTGTTATTCGGGAAGAAGGTATTACATACGAAGAGTATTATGTGAAATATGTCTTGGTAAATGAATTCAAATAAAATATCTTTATAATAAAACAAGAAGCACCGCACGGTGCTTCTTGTTTTATTATTGTGGATAAATAATCTGATCGCAATTTTTGATTGCGTTATCAGAGGTTCTTATTGAATTGCTTCCTTTAAGGCTTTTGCAAGTTGATCGGGACAGGAGGTTCCTTTTCCCGTACAATCAATTCCTTCTAATCTGCGGATGGCATCTTTAACCGGAAAGCCTTCCATTAACCGTGAAATACCTTGGGTATTTCCGTGGCATCCTCCCGTAAATTTCACAGAGGTGATAATTCCGTCGGTAATTTCAAGGTCAATTTTGCGGGAGCAAACGCCTTTTGGATAGTAAGTATATTGCATAGTGCTTGTCCTTTCTGAATCAATTTAAAATTGGATAACATTTTGATTTTGGGTAGTATAGATAACTTTCTTTGCTACCTTTTTCTGCTCGATTTTTTCCAAAGCGTATCCGTATAGTTCCAATTGCTTTTGATAATTTTTACGGATTTTTTCCTCGTTGGGATTACGATCTGTTTTAAAATCCAGCAACGTAATTTCATCATCCTTGATAAAATAACAGTCGCAAATCCCCTGCAGAAGAATAACATCATCGGAATCTACGGGATATATCATCTTTGCAGGAACCCGTACCAAAAATGATTTTTCACGATAAATAACATCGGAAGAAAGCAACTCTTTTGCTAACTCGGTTTGGAAAAAGAGTTCCATATTTGTTAGGACTTCCTCGGTATATTCTCGTTCGCCCGCCTGAGAAGCTGCGTTTTTAATTGTCTCAGCAACCGATTGTCCTTGTTTGATAGCATCTAAGTCTGTTAATTCAAAAACTTTGTGGAAATAGGTTCCGTATTCACTTTGGGAGTAACCAATCTCCATGGAATCAAGGTCAGATAAGCGCAAATTCACAGGAGGAGCTTCCGTTTTTGACAAACGGTTTGCTTCGGTTACAGCCACCTTGGTGGGCAGAGTTGTGCGATAAGAATGATGGTAGGGAAGAAACAGATGTTCCGCTTCAAAGGAAATTTCCGGCAGTTCTTCTTGCTGCTCGGTTTGTGTAGCAGGTTCTAAGTCTATTTCATCACCTAAAATTGTTAATTCGAATTCTTTTTTTTCAAAAATGCACGGCATAATCCATTCCGAAAAGCTTCCTGCACGAAGTAATTTTCCTTTTGTGATACCACCGGCTTGCAAACCAACATCCCATTGTTCTGTTTTTTTCTCAATGTTTGGAATGGTAGCCGTTAAAATCAGTTTTTCTTTTGCACGGGTCATTGCCACATATAAAATACGGAGTTCTTCGCTTAGACTGTCTTCTTTTGAAGCACTGAGAATCGCTTGTTTGGTTAATGTGGGATAATAAAAACGTTTATCCTTATCGATATAATTAGCGCCGATTCCGTATTCGGGATGAAACACAACCTGCTGCTTTGCATCTTCCCGATTAAATTTGGTACTGAGCCCTGAAACAAATACAATGGGATACTCCAAGCCTTTGCTTTTATGCATGGTAATGATGCGCACAGCGTTTTCCGGCGGTCTTTCCCGAAAAGCATTCATTGTCTTC
Organism: Clostridia bacterium; assembly: GCA_045631485.1. Taxonomy (GTDB): domain Bacteria; phylum Bacillota; class Clostridia; order UMGS1840; family UMGS1840; genus SIG452. The sequence continues at coordinate 9,011 of JAZQUU010000001.1, forward strand.
TTGTTTTGCGAAGCATCTTCCAGATGACAAAGAAATCCTTTTAATCCACTGATTTCTGTTTGGTCAAACCGATTTGCCGCCTGATAGAATAAATCAAGATTTTCCATTCGCTGCTCAGGATTCTGATAAACGCAAAACAATTCTTTTAAATGAAAATCATAATACAGTTTTTTTAAAAGAACGGAAATTTTTTTACTGTAAGCAATGTTTTTACATTCTTGTAAAAAGTTCAAGACGTTTTGCGCATCGGATGATTTGGATTCCTGCAGCGCATAACAAAATGGCTTTGTAGGGGCGAGTTCCCGTAAAGATAGGATAGATTCTTCTGTCCAATAAAAAAGAGGGGATTTTAGCAGCGCCAGCAAAGCAAGATCGTCATATGGATTGTCGATGGCTTTTAAGATCCCAAGGATTACTTTGATTTCCATTGAATCAAACAGACTTTCTGTGGCATCCATTGTAGCGGGAATTCCGTGCTCGGTTAACGCTTTATATAAATCATTTGCAAAGGTTTTGATACCACGAACCAAAATGACAATATCGCCGTAGTTTGCAGGACGGGAAGTTTGTGATTTTAAATCATAAACAGGAAATTTTTCTTCCAAAATCAATTGATGAATTCTTTTGGCGATTGCAAGAGCTTCCTGATTAAAATCTTCCGAATCATCTTCTTCCGATTCTGCTTTGTTGGATTGTGCGGCAATCAGAACTTCTGTTTTATACTTTGTCTGTTCTGATTTTGGGTAGGAGGCGGTTTGCACCAATGCTTCTTTCGCATAGTCGGTTTTTCCGGTTTTTAATGTCATTAATTGCAAGAAGACAGTATTTACAGCATCTACCACTTCCGTGCGGCTTCTGAAATTGTTAGATAAATAAATTACCTCATGTTTATCATCTGTGTATGTGTTTTGTTTTTCAATAAAAATTTGAGGTTTTGCGTGGCGGAAACCGTAAATGCTTTGTTTAACGTCACCTACCAAAAACACATTTTCGCCGTTTCGGGAAATCAGATTAAAAATATAATCCTGCACATCATTGGTATCTTGATATTCATCAATTAAAATTTCATAGAATCGTTCTCGGTAACTTTTTGCAATTTCGGAAGGGTTTCCGCTTTCATCGGAAAAAATCTTCAATGTGAAATGCTCAAAATCGGAAAAATCCACAATACCGCGTTTATATTTTTCTGCCTGATATCGATTGGAAAATTCTTTGGTTAACTGAGATAACACAGTGATGAATTTTAAAATTTCCAGGCAGTCGGTTTGTTCTGATTCGATAGAATTGGAAATTAAAGGAAGGAATTTTTTCATATCCTCCTTAAAATTTTCACGCAATGTTTTAATAAATGTGTTATCGGTTCCTTTTTTTACGCCCTTCGGTCTGAAGGTGGCAAATTCAAATGATAAAATTTCAGATTGAATTGTTCGTAAATCCGAATCGTGACATAGCTTTTGTAATTTTCTGATAAACAGAAGTTCTGAAGAAAAAATTTCCTGATAAGGAATCAATTCCGGTCGAGTATCAATTTCTAAAAGTGCGCGCAAATAACCTGCCTCATTTTCATCCAGAAGTTCTTTCAGACGGTTTATGATGATTTCTGCATAGATGGAATGAGTAAAGTCTTTGGTTGCCTGTGTAGCCTGAGATAAGCATTTTTGAAAGTATTCATCAGGGTTTGCCAAAGAAGAAGTGAAGTGGTAATAACTTAAAATCATTGTTACGATTTTCTGGTCATCACGACCATAACCGTAGGTATCAGCCATATCCAGAAAATCGGTGTCATCTTCTGAATATTTATCTTCAATCAATTCTGCAATACACCGTTGTTTTAAAATTGCGGTTTCAGTTTCATCGGCAATCCGAAAATTAACGGGGAAATCAATCATATTGATATTTTGTTTGATGACATTCAAACAAAATCCGTGCATGGTTTGGATATTGGCATTCGGCAATAACAACAACTGACGTTTTAATCGTTTGTCTGATGGGTTTTCTGCGATTTTAGCCATAATTGCCTGATAAATTTTATCCTTCATTTCCGCCGCCGCAGCATTTGTAAACGTTACCACTAATAATCTGTCGATATCAGGACCGTTTCTATCACAGATCATTTCAATGATACGCTGAACCAACACTGCGGTTTTACCGCTGCCTGCAGCTGCAGAGACCAGCAGAGACTTGTTTACGGTTTTAATTGCCTTTTTTTGGGCGGTAGTATATTCAATTGCCATTTTCTGCACCTGCCTTTTCTTTGGATTTTGGTTGGAAATAATCGTCCTTGGAAAGCTTTTCAACATAGTGATACGGATGCATTTTGCTGTCAAACATACAGATTCCGCCATAGGGACAATAATCACATGCAGTTTTGGGACCGTATCGGTACGGTTTGATGGCGATATCACCGCTCAGCATGGTTTCACCAATTGATTTTAGCGTGTTTTCGCAATCGTTTAATAATCGGTTGAATTCTTCCAAAAACAGAAAATTTTTCAAACTGTACTGACCGTCTTTATTTACTTTAATGTCTGTAATAGCAGATTGATAGGAGGTTTCTTCTCCCAGGTGACGGTCAATTGCGCGAATCAAGGAATCGTCGTTTAACACAAGGCCTTTCATTGTGAATTTTTTACGGAGTTCTTGTTCGCTTTCATCGGATGCGGGGCGTTCTTTAAACGAAATAAGTTCGTCATTAAAGCTGGTGTAAAATGCAGCTCCGGGCAAAATTTCACCTGCAAAATCCAGATACTCTCCGCCGTTTTTGATAACAGCACGTAAGTAGGTGAGAAGCTGCAACTGAATACCTTCCTTGATAAATGCAAAATCAAATTTCTTTTCGCTTGATTTATAGTCAATGATTCTCACGTATAATCTGTCACCTAAATCAACCGCATCAAAACGGTCAATTTTTCCGTATAATTGCATAATCGAGCCATCTTCCAGTTGAATGGTTAAAGGCGGAATGTCATCACCGATGGAAACTTCGTATCCTATTGGCAGAAAATCGCCTTCCTGAAAATGCTCCTTGATAAAAGCGATTGCACGCTTTAGCAGACGTTTAATTTTCTGAATCAGATATTTGGTTCTCGGATTAAATAAAGATAAATCAGGAAATGTGCGCATAATTTCACGGGGAACCAATTCCTGTGCTTTTTCTTCAATATAATCATCGGTCAGCTCGTCCCAGCCAAGATTATCTTTTTTGATTTGCTTGGAAAACATATCAAACAGATTATGCACAATGGAACCTGTTCTTCTCATATCATAGCTGACATCTTCACGTTCACGAACACCCAGCATATAATTGACAAAATACATATATCTGCATTTCTGATAGGTTTCCAAACGGGAAACAGAGGTTCCGAGTTGTTTCTGATATTTGGATTCCAGTATTTTTTTGGAAATCTTTTTATCAGGGGTGTAGTAACCACTGTTTTGCATGGCGTCAATCTGATTCCAGGTATTAAGAAGCTTTTCCTTGTTGGGATTTAAAAAGAAATCATCAGGGATTTTCTTCGGAGAAAGCTTCTGTTTATACGGATTTTTATAGGACATCAACGCTTTTTCGGAATATTCGGAGATATTCACATAAGGAGAATCAAATTCATTAACTTCCTGAAAACTTTTTAAACGATTCCATAAATAACAGGGCATCCGTTTTGCCTGCTCGGATTCTGCCTGATTGCAGCTAAGATATAAATGTTTTTCTGCCGTCAGAAAAGAGCGGTAAAGCGCTAACGCAGAATCGCAATTTTGAAACAAAGAGGTGGGAAGCTCAATTCCGGTTAAATCCAAAATGGTTTCCCGTTCCACATCGGATAAATAAGAATGATTAGAATTAGCTTTCGGCGTCACATTTTCATTCATGCCCACGATAAACACATAAGGGCAGGAAAGAAGCCGTCCACGCTCGGTATCAGACACGGTGACGGTATCCGATGTATCAGGAACATCTCCTGACTCGTATAATTCCAGCGATTGCTTTAGCACCATGTGATAATCTGTCAACGAAATTTTTTCATCGGAAAACAAGACATCAATATTCTTGATTGCCTTTAAAATGGTGTTATATGCTGTTACGGTTTCCTGACGAAGCGTTGCTTCCACTTGCTCTAAATAACGTTTTACGGCTTCTTCTAAGCGGATTTCTTCTGCATACGAAACAAACGCTTGACGATAGCTCGCATTTTTATGAAAATGGGCAAAAACAGTTTTTAAGAAACGGTTATAAATCGTCTCCACTTTGGTTAACTGCAGAGCAAAAAAGTTTTTCTGTTCTTTTAAAAATGAACATTTTTGGTTCCATTTTTCAGGATTATATAAATCTTGTTTCTGAATATGGAACCGATGGCACAATTCTTCAAAAATACAAACTTCTTCATGCACATCGTAAACAGAACACAAGCTTTTTAAATATGCCAAAACATTGTCTTTTTTGTAATCGGAAACTACCATTGCAAATAAATTCAAAAAGATTTTTGCAACGGGATTTTCGGTTAACGGCGTTTTTTTATCTAAAAAGCAGGGAATTCCCGCTTCCAAGAAAACTTCTTCGATTTCGTTTTCATAAACAGATAAATCACCGCTTAAAACGCAGATATCCGAATAAGATGCTCCCTCCGAAACAAGGTGCAACACTTTATCTGCAACAAAACGCACCTCATCCTTTGTATTCTTCGCCAAAGTCAGAGAATAAGGAACTTTAGGAGGATTCTTCGGGCAAGAATCAAATAAATCCGCATAAAAAGAATTGGATTTATAATTTACATTTGTTTCTATGACCTTCTGATTTTGTTTTTTTGCAATTTTAATAAGATGGGAGTATGTCTTGTAAGTGGGGAAAAACAGTTCTCCCGGTGATTTTGGTTCGGTATCATCAAGCAGCAGCGTAACCGTTACGTTTTTTGCATTTTTTAACAGAGCGGAAATGACCAGATATTCAGCAGGGGAAAATTGATTAAAACGGTCAATATACACAGAATATCCTTGGTAAAGATGTTCTGATTCAATATATCCTGCTAAAGTCTGGAAGCTATCCTCGAAATCACGGAACTTTTCGGAAATAGCTTTTTGATATTCCGAAAGAATAAAATCCAGATCACAGATTTTTTGGTGTAAAAAAGAACCGTCTTCCAGCTTTTCTTTCATTTCATCCAAAATATCGTGGTCAATTAAATAGCCTTTGCATTCTGATAAAATGCTTTTAAAAATTGCCACGGAATCGGGAGTTTGTTTTCTGTTTTTCACCGTGGTTAAGCGTTCGGAATGTTTTCTTAAAATCTGATATAAAATCAGATTCTTGATTTCTTCATCAATATAATCCAACTGATTGGGTTGATATTTTTTATTGATTATGTTGGCAAGACGCTTAAAATTAACGGTTTCGGTAAGATGGGAATAGGTTTCTCCCAAAGTGTCTAAAAGTGCTTTTTCTGCACCAAAAGAAAACTGCTCCGGCACAATATAGAGCACGTTTTCCTTGCAATCTATGGATTGTTTCATTTTTTCGGAAAGAAGTGCATTGGAATATTTCAGCTCTTTTCCGTAAAGAATTTCTAAAGCCATGGAAATTCTCCTTTTATTTTCAACCGATTTTTTGGTAATATCTTTCTTCATATTATAACATTTTTTTCACAAAATTGCAACAGAAAAATATTCAAAAAATTCTCGAAAAAAACTCAGAAAAACTTGTTTTCCAAAAAGATGTGTGATATGATAATAAATAATGATAAATAAAATTTTTTTATCCCGACTTGACACGAACTTTGTCGAATTTTGTGAAAGGAGATGTTAATATGGAAAATTATATTTATGAAAATATTACGGAACTAAAAACACCGGTTGGATATTTCTTTGTTAGTGATGGAAATGTTAATATCCCTTTTTCAATTAGAAAAAA
>JAZQUU010000002.1:0-17107 GCA_045631485.1 Clostridia bacterium
AAAGCTGTCACGAAGTGACTGATGAGGTGTGGTGAAATAAAGAATAAATAATAAAAATGGTGGCACTATGCAGGTGCATAAAATTGTAGGGGCGGATGCCCACATCCGCCCGTTTCTTCAGCATCACAATTTCCTACAACGGGACGATGTGGGCATCGTCCCCTACAAAAAAACGGTTCCCCAAACCGTTTTCTTGACGGTTCGTGCCCTCTCAGTGTTCGAGTCCCTTCGGTGTTTTTTGCATAAAAAAAGCACCTTGCTTTCGCAAAGTGCTTTTATGGTGCACCTTCAGGGACACAGTCGCATTCTGCGCCTTGACTGCTTGACGACCCAAGCCTACGGCTTCGGTACCCGTCTGCGCACCACTCACCTAAAAACGGTTCCCCAAACCGTTTTCTTGACGGCTCGTGCCCTCTCAGTGTTCGAGTCCCTTCAGGATAATTGCAAAAAAAATAAAGCAAATACCCAAAAAGGTATCTGCTTTATTTATGGTGCACCTTCAGGGACTCGAACCCGGGACCCACTGATTAAGAGTCAGTTGCTCTACCAACTGAGCTAAAGGTGCATAAGAACATTTGATATAATACCATAGTTTTTCTGAAATGTCAAGTAATTTTTGGGGAAATATTTCCAATAAAATAAAAATCTCTCCCAAAAGGGAGAGATGATATTATTCCGCTACTTTGATGCGCTCAATATGAGTGCATTTTTTGGTGGTTTCGTCCACGGTGAAGATCACGCCCATCATCACGGGGTCGGTGTCTGCCCAATCGAAACGGGAGCGTTTATGATGCACAATTCTGCCGATGGAAATTTCTTTTTTTAAGCCTAAAACCGAATCGGAGGCGCCTGTCATACCGATATCGGTAATGAAAGCGGTGCCGTTTGGTAAAATCTGTTCATCGGCGGTGGGGGTGTGAGTATGAGTGCCGAACACGCCGGTCACTTTGCCGTCCACATAATAGCCGAAGGCTTTCTTTTCGCTGGTGGCTTCTGCGTGAAAATCCACAAAAATCAAGTCGGTCTTTTCTTTTAAATATTCTAAGGCTTTATCCATTGCCAAAAAGGGACAGTTTACGGGGGAGAGATAGATTCTGCCCAAAAGATTCACCACGCCGATGAGAAGTCCTTTGGCATCCAACACGGTGTATCCTTCACCTTCCAAAGAACCGTCATAATTTAAGGGGCGGATAATGCGGTCGGGATAACGGTCGAAGGCTTTTTCCACATCTTTTTTATTGAAAGCGTGATTGCCCAAGGTGACACAGTCTGCCCCTGCGTTTAAAATGTCTTCGGTGATATTTAAACTGATACCGCTTCCGGGAAGTGCATTTTCGCCGTTTACAATCGTAAAGTCAATTTGATTTTCCTTGATGAAAGTGGGGAGCTTTTTTACCAAAAATTCTACGCCGCAATCTCCCACAACATCGCCGATTGCCAAGATTTTCATAGTGGTTTTAACCTTTCTGAGAAAAATAATAAATAATAAAGAATAAATAATAAAAAAGGTGGTTTTCCCGTTGGGAAAACATTGAAAAAGTTTTGTTACGAATTGCCTTTGGAAGTGTTTAGTGTTGCGATTAAAATTTTTTTAATTGCCAAACAATCTTCCAATAATGAATTACCCTCTTGTTCAGTTATGTAACCGGATAAAACTAAGAGCCGTATCCAATATTCTGTTTCGGCAGTTTCTTTTAGGGAAATTTGTAATTTAGAAATAAAGTCTGCCTTGCTGATGCCGTATATCGCTTCGTTTGCATTTGCTCCGATAGAGGTTGCACTTCTTGCAATTTGCTTGGAAATGATAGTTTCTTTTTTCTCATTTTGCAAATACTGATGCAGCTTAATAATTCTGGTTGCAAAATGGAGTGATTTTTCCAATAATGGATTTTCGGTCGGCATCAACAACACTTCCTTTTTTCATGCACCGTAAGGTGCCACCGATTTTATTCTTTCTTATTTCTTATTTATTCTTTATTCTTTTGCCGCCAAAAGACGGCTTTTATTCTTCCGCTTTGATTAAGGGAGTGTAGTATTTTGCCAAAAAGTCGTTGTAAATTCTGGAATAAGCTTCGCTTTGACGGATGCTTTCCACTTCCAGATATTCGTGAGAGTTAAACAGTTTTTCTTCGGAGTGAATCTGAATGATTGCCACACCCACGTTGGAACAATGGTCTGCCACACGTTCTAAGTTGTTGACAACTTCCAAATATGCGATGCCGGATTCTGTGGTGCATTTTTTCTTGGCAAGGCGTCCCATGTGTTTTCTGCGGAAGGTGGATTTAAATAAGTCGATCACCTGTTCTTTGGGTTCAATCTGAGAGGCAATTGCCAGGTCGTTGGTGCGGATTGCTTCCAGAGTGGTGTCAAGCAGGTCGGAAACCGCGGCAAACATATTGTGCAGCTCTTTCATACCGCCTTTGGACAGCTTCTGGTCGTCCTCCATCATCATTTTTGCAATGTCGCTCATATTGCTTGCGTGGTCGGAAATACGTTCAATATCGGATACCATACTGATGTATGCCATAGTCTGTCTGTTTTCGGATTCGGACAAGGTTTTGTCGGTGATTTTACCGAGGTAGGAGGACAGTTCGCTTTCCATGGTATCCACATTTTTTTCAATCATTTTGATTTCGGTCATAGCATCTGCGTTCTTATCCAAAATTGCAGTTTGGGATAACACAATGTTTTTCTTTGCTAATTCCAACATGGAGATTACCACATTTTTACTCTGCCCGATAGCAATAGCGGGGGAGTGCAGAAATCGTTCGTCCAGCATACGGGAAGGCTTGTCTTCGTTGGCGTCTTGAGTGCCCTTTCCGCCGACCAGTTTTACCAGAAGGCCTGCAAAAGGAAGCAGGAGAACGGTAGTGGTTACGTTAAAGATGGTATGAAAATCCGCAATGGAACCGGAGTTTACGTTGCCGTTCATTAAGCTATTCCAACCGGGTATCACATAGGGACAAATAAAGAAGATTGCCACACAGAACAGAGCGGTTCCGATAACATTGAAGGTTAAGTGCAATACGCTGGCTTTTTTCGCGGTTTTGGTGGCACCCATAGAGGATAAAATTGCGGTAACACAGGTACCGATGTTCTGCCCCAAAATAATGGGAATTGCACCGCCTAAGGTAATAGCACCGGTGGATGCAACTGCCTGCAGAATCCCAACAGATGCGGAGGAAGACTGAATGATTGCAGTTACCACGGTACCGATTAAAATACCAAGCAAAGGAATGTTGGCACAATATGCAAAGAGTGTTTCGAATACGGTTTTATCCATACCGTTTAACCCGTCTGACATAAACATCATTCCGGCAAAGATTAAAGACAGACCGATGAAAATTCCGCCTGCTTCTTTTTTTGTTTTGCTTTTTGCAAGATAGATTAACATCATCCCCAGGATAATTAACACAAACATTAAGTTGTCCGGTTTGAAGAATTTTAAAAAGAAGTTATCCGAGGAAACGTCATTTAAACGCAGGATATGTGCGGTGATGGTGGTACCGATGTTGGCACCCATAATCACGCCCGATGCTTGTTTTAGGGTCATAATTCCTGCAGATACGAAACCAACCACCATAACCGTGGTTGCAGAGGATGACTGAATGACGGCAGTAACCAAAGCACCTACAAGAACCCCTTTAATCAGGTTTCCTGTTAAGGATTCGACGATTTTCTGCATTTTCATACCTGCAGCTTTTTCCAGACTGTCACCCATCAGGTTCATACCGAATAAGAACAGACAAAGTCCTCCGATAACCTGAATGGCGATGGTTACATACAATCCGATGTTGTCCATAGTGTTTTGCTTGTTGCATTTTCTTTAAAATGCAACTTTTCCTTTCTCGAATTTTTTGGATATATAAATTTTTTTGTTTTCTGGAATAGGGGAATGATTTTTCGTTGTTGATATTATAATGTATATGTGAAATGTGAAGAATTTTTTCGTATTTTTTCGCACATTTATCAATTGTATTATGGCATAGTACATTTAAATTTGCAAGTATTTTATTCGAAAAAATTTCAAAAACCAAAAATTTCGTAAAAAAGAATAAAAAAAATAAAAATATTTCAAAAAAACTATTTATTTTTCTGATAGAATATGCTATAATAACTTGATAAAATGTGTCAGTATGTCAATTTGGCGGTTAAAATATCAAAAATGCGAGAATAAAAGAGGTGAGCGGATTGTTCGGACTTGGCAAAAAAAAGAAAATGAGAACACAGTTGGACCCGGCTAATATTCCCCAACATATTGCCATTATTATGGATGGTAACGGCAGATGGGCGAAGAAGAGAGGGTTACCTCGCACGGCAGGTCATGCGGCAGGTGCGGATAATTTGGTGAAAATTGCCCGTCACGCTTATGATTTGGGTGTAAAATGCCTCACGGTGTATGCTTTTTCCACCGAAAACTGGAAACGCCCCGAAGAAGAAGTTACCAATCTGATGAATCTTTGCATGAAGCGTTTGCCTCAGATTGTGGATTTAATGGAGCACAGACGTGTGGCGGTTCGTTTTTTGGGGGATCGTTCCCGTCTGCCAAAGCCTTTGGTTCAAATGATTGAGGAAGAAGAAAAACGCACCGAGCCTTATGCCGAAACCGGTTGTTACTTAAATATCGCATTAAACTATGGCGGACGAGATGAAATTATTCACGCCATTTCCCAAATCAGCGAGAAAGTGAGAGCAGGGGAGTTGTCTTCTCGGGATATTACGGAAGAAATCGTTTCTTCTCATTTATACACGGCCCATTGTCCCGACCCGGATTTGGTGCTTCGTCCCTCGGGAGAAATCAGAATTTCCAATTTTCTCCTTTGGCAATCTGCATACAGTGAATTTTATTATGACCATATTTTGTGGCCCGATTTTTCTCCCGAACATCTGGAAGAAGCCATTCTTACCTATCAGGGCAGAAGCCGTCGGTTCGGCGGAGTAGTTCCCGCAAAATAGAAAGGAAGCAAAAATTATGTTGACAAGAATTATCAGCGCCGTAGTTGCCGCCGCAGTTCTCATAGCGGTGATGCAGTTGGATGCACTTGTGATTACGGTATGTGCAGTTGTGTTGGCACTTTGGTGTTTGGTGGAAGCATACAGCGTGTTTTCCTATCAGAAAAATCCTCTTTTTATGGCAATCGGTGTCATTGCGTGTCTGGGAATGCCTTTTTATTCGTTATGGTCCATTCAGCAGGTAACGGGATTTGCCTTTCTGTTGTTTTTGGTAATGGTAATCGCTATGGTGGCACGGCCTAAGAAAATCGGATTTTCCGACCTTGCCAATATGAGTTTAATGACCGTTTTGATTCCTCTTTCTTTTGCGCTTTTGATTTCTCTTAGAAAACAGCCTCAGATTGGTCATCATTATGTTTGGCTTTCCTGCATCGGTGCCTTTTGCACGGATACGGGTGCATACTTTATGGGGGTTGCCCTAAAAGGCCCCAAACTTTGTCCCGATTTAAGTCCCAAGAAGACCATCTCCGGTTGTATCGGCGGATTTTTGGGGGCGTTACTCGGATTTTTTGTGTATGCGATGATTCTGCAGTTTGGCTACGGCATCAGTGTCAATCCGTTTACCTATTATCCCCTGGCGCTTCTTTGCGGATTGGTTGCCCAATTGGGGGATTTGACTGCATCCTCCATCAAACGAAGCAGAAATGTGAAAGATTTCGGGAATGTGATTCCCGGCCACGGCGGATTTTTAGACCGTGTGGATAGCTTGATGTTTGTTGGACCTATGGTATATATTTATGTGATTACCTTTGGATTGCAGGTGATTTTATAATGGATATGCAGACAAAATCAGTATATATTGCAGGTTCCACCGGTTCCATTGGAACTCAGGCGCTTGCAGTTTGCAAAAAACACGGAATCCGTGTGGCAGGCTTATCCTGCGGAAAAAATGCAGAACTTCTTATCGCTCAGGCAAAAGAGTTTGATGTGAAATATGTGCATATCGGGGACGAAGACGGGTATCATATTGTAAAGGCACAGCTTCCCGATTGCGAAGTTACAACCGGCGAGGAAGAGCTTTGCCGTCAGATTTTTGAAAGTGATGCAGACACCTTGCTTGATGCCATTGTGGGCAGTGCAGGGTTAAAACCTGCCATTGCGGGAATTTGCTCCTGCAAAAAACTGGCACTTGCCAATAAAGAAACCATTGTATGTGCAGGTCAGCTCATTATGGATATGGCAGCCGAATACGGCGTTGCTGTGTTTCCAGTGGATTCGGAACATTCCGCAATCTTTCAATGCTTACTCGGCAACCGTGACCGTGATGTGAAACGAATTTTACTGACTGCATCAGGTGGTCCTTTCTTTGGCAGAGAGGATTTATCCCATATTCGTGCCGAAGATGCCTTAAAGCATCCCAACTGGGATATGGGCAACAAAATTACCATTGATTCTGCCACTTTGATGAATAAAGGGTTGGAAGTGATTGAAGCATATCATTTGTTCGGTCATAAGCCAATCAAGGTGCTTGTGCACAGAGAAAGTATCATCCATTCTATGGTAGAATATGTGGATAATGCCATTATAGCACAGCTTGGCACTCCCGATATGACCATCCCCATTCAGTTGGCATTAACTTATCCCGAGCGTGCCGAAAGCGATGCAGGGGAAGTGGATTTTGTAAAATTGGGAACACTCAGCTTTTATGAGCCCGATGCAGAAAAATTCCGTTGCTTGCAGTTGGCTTATGATGCACTTGCCATCGGCGGAACAATGCCTTGTGTGTTAAACGGAGCCAATGAGGTGGCAGTGGATGCATTTTTGAAAGGAAATATCGGCTTTTTGGATATTCCCCGCATCATTGAGGCCACAATGAAAGCGCACTCTGTGATTGTTGATTACACCATGGACGACGTATTTTCGGCAGATTCGTTTGCCAAAGAATATGCCCGTTCGTTATTATAAAACTGGAGGAAATTAAATGACCGCAATTATCACCGCTCTTTGTGTGATTATTATCTTCGGCTTAATCATTTTCATTCATGAACTTGGCCATTTTCTCACCGCAAAAATGTTTGGGGTGAAAGTGCATGAATTTGCGCTCGGAATGGGTCCCAAACTGTTTGGAAAACAGTGGGGTGACACTCTTTATTCCGTTCGCCTGATTCCCATGGGCGGATATGTGAAAATGGAGGGGGAAGATGCAGAGTCGGAGGATGAGGCGGCATTTTCCAAAAAGAAGCCCTGGCAACGATTTATCATTTTGTTTGCAGGTGCGTTTATGAATTTGTTGCTCGGATTTATTCTGTTGGTAACCCTAAATGCCGTGAGCCCTCGTTTACCGATGGTTCCCACCATGGAGGTTGCTTCCGTGGTGGAAGGAATGGGTGCCGAAGCGGCAGGAATTAAAGCAGGAGATAAACTTGTTTCTGTGGACGGAAGCCGTGTTCATACCCAATTGGATTTAAATCTGGCATTAGACGGAAAAGAGACGGTTTCCGTCACCGTAAACCGAGACGGGGAAAAGCAAACATTCCCCGTAAATCTGACCAAAACAGAGGATAGTATTTATGTGGGAATCCGTCAGGTAGCAGAAGAGAAACATTTCGGCAATCTGATTTCCTATTCTTTTTATGAAACTTTTTCGATTGTTAAACTGACCTATCAGTCGTTTTTCGGAATGTTCAACGGCACGGTGGGCGTGGATGAAATGTCCGGTCCTGTCGGCATTGTGACCGAAATTTCCAATGCGGCCAAAAGCGGATTTTTTGACGTGATGTGGCTTGCTTTGATTATCAGTTTGAACTTAGGCGTTGTGAATCTGTTTCCCTTGCCTGCTTTAGATGGCGGACGAATTGTGTTTGTTCTTTGGGAAATGATTACCAAAAAGAAGTTAAAACCCGAACACGAAGGTTTTATTCACTTTATCGGCTTTGTAATTTTGATATTGTTCATGTTGTATATTACTAAAAATGATATTGTTCGATTATTTGCAAGGTAGGGAGTGCAAAAACTTACTCCCTTTGCCCATTTACGTTTCCTTGCGTACACAAAGTACGCGGTGGTCACTGAAATGAACAAATGAAGCAAGTTGTATGCACTCCGATGAAAATGTAGGGAGTGCAAAAACCTACTTCCTTTGCAAAAAAATGTTAGAAACTCCGTACGATAGGAGACTTTGTGATGAAAATATCTAAAAAAATAAAAATCGGTGACAGATTCATCGGTGGCGGTGAACCGGTTGCCATTCAATCTATGACCAACACTCCGACCTCGGATGTGGAGGCAACTGTCAAACAGATATTGTCATTAGAACAATGCGGTTGCGAAATTGTTCGTGCAACCGTCAATGACGAAGCGGCAGCAAACGCCATCGGTAAAATCAAGGAGCAGATTCATATTCCTTTGGTTGCGGATATCCATTTTGATTATCGCCTTGCCATCAAAGCGGTGGAGCAGGGAGTGGATAAGGTTCGCATCAATCCGGGCAATATCGGAGACCGTGACCGTGTGAAGCAGGTGGTGGACGCCTGCAAAAAATACGGGGTTCCCATCCGTGTGGGAGTAAACGGCGGTTCGCTTCCGAAACCCATTCTGGAAAAATTCGGCGGAGTTACTCCCGAAGCACTGATGGCGGCGGCAAAGGAACAGATTTCTGTTTTGGAAGAACTTGATTTTCACGATATTGTGTTATCCTTAAAAGTGTCCGATGTGGAAAAAAACATAGCGGCATACACCCTGGCAAGTGAAGTATTTCCGTATCCGTTGCATCTGGGTGTCACCGAAGCAGGCGGCGGAATCTGGGGAGTCACCAAAAATGCAATCGGCATCGGCACTCTGCTTCGAAACGGTATCGGTGATACGCTTCGGGTATCCTTAACCGAATCGGTGGAAGAAGAAATTGATGCCGCAAAAGCGATTTTAACTGCCACGGGCAGACGAAAAGAGTGGGTTGAGGTGATTGCCTGCCCCACTTGCGGCAGAACGAAGATTGATATTATTTCCTTGGCAAAAGAAGTGAAAGAAAAAACAAAACATATACATAAACCGCTAAAGGTGGCGGTAATGGGGTGCGTGGTAAACGGCCCCGGGGAAGCAAAGGATTGCGATATCGGTATCGCAGGAGGAGACGGGAAAGCAGTTTTATTTGAAAAAGATGAAAACGGCGTTTCTAAAATCACAATGACACTCCCCGAAAATGAAATTGTGCAAACACTCTTAAATAAAATTGAGCAAATGTAAGAAAAGGAAGGAACAAAAACAATGGCAAACGTATTTGATGTGTTACAAGAAAGAGGACTGATTGCTCAGACTACTCACGAGGAAGAAATCAGAGAATTATTAGGCAAAGAAAAGGTAACCTTTTATATTGGTTTTGACCCTACGGCAGACAGCTTGCACGTGGGACACTTTTTGCAGATGGTGGTTATGCGTCACATGCAGATGCATGGACATAAACCCATCGCTTTGGTTGGCGGCGGTACCGGCCATATCGGTGACCCCTCCGGCAGAACCGATATGCGTCAGATGATGACCAAAGAAATCATTGACCACAACTGCGAATGCTTTAAAAAGCAGCTTTCCAGCGTGGTGGATTTCACCGATGGCAAAGCGATTATGGTAAACAACGCAGATTGGCTTCTGGACTTAAATTATGTGGAATTTTTAAGAGATATCGGTTCTTGCTTCTCTGTTAACAAAATGCTTCAGGCAGAATGCTTTAAGCAGAGACTGGAAAAAGGACTCTCTTTCTTAGAATTTAACTATATGCTGATGCAAAGCTACGATTTTCTGATGTTAAGCAGAAAATATGATTGTAAAATCGAATTGGGCGGCGACGACCAGTGGAGCAATATTTTAGGAGGTCTGGAGCTTTGCCGCAGAAAAGACCAGAAACAGGTTTATGGTATGACCTTTACCTTACTTACCAACTCCGAAGGTAAGAAGATGGGTAAAACCGCTTCCGGTGCAGTATGGCTTGACCCCAACAAAACATCTCCCTACGATTTCTATCAGTATTGGGTGAATGTTTCCGATGCGGATGTTATCAAATGTATCAAACTTCTGACCTTTGTTCCCATGGACGAAATTCGTAAAATGGAACAGTGGGAAGGTGCCCAGCTTAATCAGGCAAAGAAAATTCTTGCTTACGAAGTGACCAAACTGGTTCACGGTGAAGAAGAAGCCAACAAAGTAAAAGCAGCTGCAGAAGCTGTATTTGGCGGAGGCGGTGTGTCTGCGGACATGCCCACCAAGGAAGTGGAAGATTTCGGTGATTCTATCGGCATCTTAGACTTACTTGCAAATACCGGCATCGTTCCCTCCAAAGGGGAAGCAAGAAGACTGATTCAGCAGAACGGTCTTTCCATCGGTGATGACAAAGTGACCGATCCTATGATGGCGGTTACCAAAGCAGACTTTGAAAAAGAAGGCTTTATTATCGTGAAAAAGGGTAAAAAAGCGTTCTTCAAAGTTGTTATTAAAGGATAAGTTAATATACTTAAGATATTAAAAATACTAAAAAAATCAGGCACGGAAATTCTTTCGTGCCTGAATCTTCGTTTTACCAAAGGAGAATTGCCATGAGGGGACTTACCCATCAGCAGGTCGCCGAAAAAATACAAGCCAATCAGACCAATGTGATGCCAAAGCCCGATGTAAGAACGGGTTGGGATATCATCAGAGAAAATGTGTTTACCTACTTTAATTTGTTGAATACGGCGATTTTTCTCCTGGTTCTGACCACGGGGAGTGTTCAAAATACTCTTTTTATGGGCGTGGTCGTCTCCAATATTTTGCTTGGCATTGGTCAGGAATTTTACTTAAGGCATAAGCTCGGTAAGCTAAAATCTGTTCGTCAACAGTTTTATACGGTGCTTCGTGATGGCAAGACCAACCGGATTGCCTCCGAGGAAATTGTGTTGGGTGATGTGATATTGTTGTCCGCAGGGGAACAGATTCCCTGCGATATGCAGATTCTTTCCACCGACTATCTGGAAGTGAACGAAGCTTTGATGACGGGGGAATCGGACCCCGTTTTCAAAATTGGCGGTGATTCTCTCATATCGGGAAGCTTTGTTGTGTCAGGCTCCTGCTATGCCAAAGCGGAAAAAGTGGGAAAAGATACTTATTATGCGGGGATTATCGAAAGTGCGGGTACCTACCGCAAAATGAAGTCTCAGATTTTAACCGCTATCGGTAAGATTATCCGTGTGATGTCTTATGTGATTTTGCCTCTCGGTATTTTACTGTTTGTTTCCACTTATAAAAACAGTGCCGATTGGAAAATATCGGTCATTTCCACGGCGGCAAGTATTATCGGAATGATTCCGTCGGGACTTTATCTGATTACCACCATTACCGCAGGAACAGCGGTATTAAAATTAGCCAATAAAAAAGCACTGGTAAACGACTTTTCTGCCGTGGAGTGTTTAAGCCGTGTTACCACTGTTTGTTTTGATAAAACGGGAACTCTGACCACGGGAGAAATCCAATTTGGAGAACTGATTCCCTATTGTGAGCAGGGCAAAGCAGAGCAATATCTTCGTCTGTTTGCCAAAGCCTTTCCCGTAAGAAATCCCACTTTGGAGGGGATTTATCGTGCGTATGGAGATGATACCGACCTTACCTTGGATTCTGCAGTTCCGTTTTCTTCCCAAAGAAAGTATTCCGAAATTAAAATCGGAGAACATTGTTACCGTTTGGGTGCTGCGGACTTTCTGGTGACTTCGGAAGACGTGTTAAACACCATCGGTGAAAAAACGGCATTTGGAAACCGTGTGCTTGCCCTTACAGAAGACGGAGAAGTTCTTGCTCTGATTGTGATGAGCGATGTGTTGAAATGTGATGCCCGCAATGTTCTGGATTATTTCAGAACCGAGCAGATGGATTTGAAAATTATATCGGGCGACCATCCCGAAACGGTTTCCCGCATTGCCAAAGAGCTCGGCTTTTCGGATTATGAGAGTTATGTGGATTTAAGCACTCAACCCAAAACCGCAGAACACTACCGGAAATTGGTGAAGCTCTATTCCATTTTCGGACGCGTTACCCCTGAGGACAAGCGTCTTCTGGTGCGGGCAATGCAACAAAACGGGGAAGTGGTTGCGATGAGCGGTGACGGCGTGAATGATGTGTTGGCGTTAAAAGAAGCCGACCTTGCCATAGCAATGGCAAACGGAGCACAAGCTGCCAAATCGGTTGCGCAGGTGGTGTTATGCCAGTCAGACTTCGCTCCCGTTCCTCTGATTTTAAAAGAGGGAAGACGGATTGTAAATAATATTGAACGGGTAGCTTCTTTATATTTATTGAAAACGGGATTTTCGTTGCTTCTGTCATTGTTCTTTATTCTTTTGGGAATGCCCTATCCCTTTGAACCCGTCAGTATGACGGTGATAGGTTCCTTCACCATTGGACTCCCCTCGTTTTTTCTGGCAATGGAACCCAACGATAAGCCCGTGAAGGATGATTTTTTGGGTAGCGTGATGAGAGCTTCTGTTCCAACTTCCGTACTAATCGGTTTGTTTGCGGGATTTTTCGGAATTCTCGGAAAAATCGGCTTTTTAACGGAACTGTCGGATGTGAAAACATTGGCATTTTATGTGACTGCATATTTTTCCTTTTTTCATCTGATACAGACTGCGTTTCCTTTGGGTATTCGGAAACTGACTGTGATTGCCGTGATGCTTGTGTTCTTTTTTGCAACCTTGTTTGTTCCGGGATTGCTACCCCTTGGAATCTTAAGTGCCTCGGAAATGATATTGTTGGGAGCTTCCATGCTTCTTGGTACCGTGTTATTATGTTGGTACCATAAAGAATCTTAAATTTTACCCTTTGGAGATGTTTTTATGATTTATCTGGATAATGCTGCTACCACCCGCCCCTATGACCGTGTGATACAACGGGTTACGGATGTTTTAACCAATTCTTTCGGAAATCCTTCCTCCCTGCATCGGTTGGGAATGGAGGCGGAAGATCTTATCAAGGAGGCCAGAAAAACCGTTGCCGCATCCATTGGTGCCAAGGAAGGTGAAATTTACTTCACTCCCTCGGGAACTCTGGCAAATAATACTGCGATTTTCGGTTATCTGCGCAGAAATAAGCATAAGGGCAACAAGGTGCTCCTTTCCATGGTGGAACATGCTTCTGTTTACAATATCGGAAAGCAACTGGAAAAAGACGGCTATCAGGTGGAATGGATTCCCGTTGTGAACGGAGAAGCGGATTTTGCTTTTTTGGAAGAACAGTTAAGCGATGATGTGGCACTTGTGAGTATGATGGCAGTGAACAACGAAACGGGCACCTTGTTTGATATTGCAAAAATCAAGCAGCTGATGAAGGCAAAAGCCCCCAATGCCGTGCTTCACTCCGATTGTATTCAGGCATACGGAAAACTGGATATTCACGTGCGGGATTTTGGCGCGGATATGATGAGCTTTTCGGGTCATAAAATCGGTGCCCCCAAAGGCATTGGCGCCTTGTATGTGAAAAAAGGAATCCTTCTGGAATCTCTTTATGTGGGTGGCGGACAAGAAGAAAATCTGTTTTCGGGTACCGAAAATGTGGCGAATATTGTTGCTTTTGCGGAAGCGGTAAAGATTTTCAGGGAGGAGCGTCCCATTGAGAGAATCAAAGAGCTTTCCGAATTGTTTTTAGCTTCTCTCGATTCCGAGATTCCCGTAAACAGTCAAAACAGTTTAGGAACCATTGTGAATATTTCCTTAAATCTTCGTTCGGAAATTGTGCTTCATATGTTGGAGAGTGAGGGAATCTATGTATCCTCCGGTTCTGCCTGCTCGGAAAAGAAGGGCGGAAACAATCGTGTGCTTGCCGCATTCTCGGTGCCGAAAGGGATGCAGGATACCGCTATCCGTGTTTCGTTTTCTCACCAAAATACCGAAGATGAGGTTCATTTCGCAGCAAAAACCATCAACCTGATTTTCGAAAAAAACCAAAACAGAGCAAAAAAATAAAAAAAATTGAAAAACTTTAAAAAATCACTTGACATTTTGACGGTTATTCGTTATAATATTGAATGCTAAAATGATAAATAGTGTTTACAGGAATCAAATTTAGCGGAATTTCCCGTTGGGAAACTTGAAATTGTTAAAGTAATCAATGATATATTTGGAGGTGCAAAAACATGAACAGAACTTATCAGCCCAAGAAAAGACAGAGAAAAAGAGAACACGGTTTCTTCAAAAGAATGAGAACCAGAAATGGTAGAAAAATCTTAGCAAGAAGAAGAGCAAGAGGCAGAGTTAGTCTCAGCGCATAATTCATAAGGTAAGAAATGTCGTCAGATGCTTACGCTTACGGCATTTTTTCTTTATTAGCGCATTTTTTGGAGTTAATCCATCAAAAAAGATTGCAGCATACGTTGGATTTTTTTTGCAATGTGAGGGAGACGTTTTGATTCACGCTACTTCTTTAACAGAAAACTACGAATTTCAGAGAGTTTACAAAAAAGGCCAGTCCTATCCCGGCAGATATGTGGTGCTTTATTACCGTAACAATAATCACAAGGATTTGCGTTACGGCATTACTGCTACCAAAAAAATCGGAAAAGCTTGTAAAAGAAACCGTGCAAGACGGTTGATTTTTGAAAATATGAGGCTTCTTTTTCCTGCAATGAAACCCGGCTATGACCTGGTGGTTGTGGCTCGTCCTGCCATTTTGGGTGCGGATTTTTTTGCGTTGGGAAAAGAGCTTTCCAAACTGTTGCAAAAAGCAGGTGCATTCTATGCTCAGTAAACTGTTTATATTATTGGTAAGAGGGTATCAAAAGTGGATTTCTCCGCTTTTGGGTGCTCACTGCCGGTTTTATCCTACCTGCTCACAGTATGCCATTCTGGCGGTAAAAAAGTATGGCTTTTTTAAGGGCTTTTTAAAGGCCTGCTGGCGTATCCTTCGTTGCAATCCGTGGAATCCGGGCGGAGTGGATTATCCGTAAGATCCCGGTGACAGAAAGGAAAGTAAAATGTTTGATTGGTTATACCAGCTTTTAGGTCTGGTTATGAGATTTATTTATAATTTGGTCAACAATTTTGGTTTGTCCATTATTATATTTACCGTGTTGGTGCGTGTTTGTTTGTTGCCTTTGGTAATCAAGCAGCAAAAATCTATGGCACATATGCAGAAAATTCAGCCTGCTTTGCAGGAACTTCAGAAAAAATATCAGTACGACAAAGAAAAACTGAATGAAGAAACGGCAAAACTGTATCAGCAGAATAAAATCAATCCGATGAGCAGTTGTTTACCGCTGATTATTCAGATGCCCATCTTATTTGCAATTTACGGGATTATTCAGAATCCTGCTACTTATATCCTGCAGCCCGGGGCTCAGGGAATCACCGCTGCTATGACCGCTCTGGTTCAGAATGCAGAGGGACTGACTGCTCATTCCACTCAGTTGGACGCTGTTGCATGGGTGAGCAATCACATGGCAGAAGCAGGCACTATCCTGGCAAACGCCGGCAGTGCATTTACCGCAGAAAGCTTCTTTATGAACTTTAATTTCCTTGGTTTAAACTTAGGACTCACTCCCGGTTCTGTTGCAATGACTCAGCCTGTTTATTGGTTGTTCCCCTTGATTGCGGCATTAACCACTTTCTTAACCAGCTATATTTCTCAGAAAATGGCTGCAAGAACTCAGACTGCGGAACAGGCATCTCAGACAAAGAGCATGCAGTATATTTTCCCGTTAATGACAGGGTATTTCTGCTATATTCTGCCCGCAGCAATGGGTGTTTACTGGATTGTCGGTAACATTCTGCAGGTTGTTCAGAGCTTCACCTTGGACCGTTATGTGATTCGTAAAGAAAGCAACGTAATCGAAGTAAAAGCAGAACAGAAACGTCTGGAAAAGAAAGAACTCAAAAAGAAGAAAAAGAAATAGAAAGGTTGGACAATATCTGTGAAAGAAATTATCACCACTGCAAAAACAGTTGACGAAGCGATTGAAAAAGCAGTTTTAGAACTTGCAGTTGACAGAGATTTAATTGAATTTGAAATTTTGAATGCACCTTCCGCAGGATTTTTGGGTATCGGTGCAAAACCCGCAAGAATCCTGGCAAGATATGATGTGAAGAAACCCGAAGAAACCGCTATGCCCAAAAAGGAAGAAAAAGCTCCCAAGGCAAAGGTTGAAAAAGAAAAAAGAGCAGAAAAAAAGGTTGTAAAAGAAGAAGTTAAAGCAGAAGCAAAAAAACCTTCTGTTAACTATGAAGATGATACCGATTTTGTTCCCACCGAAAACGGCGTGGCTTTCGTGGAAGAACATGTGAAAGAACTGTTCAGACTGATGGGTATCAATGTGTCTGCAGAAGTTACCCAGAAAGGCAGAATTATTTCTGTAAACTTAGTGGGAGACGAAGCAGGTAACATCATCGGTAAACACGGTGATACTTTAGATGCTATTCAGCACATGCTGCAGCTGGCATTTAATAAAAAAGTAAAAGGCGGCGAAAAAATCCGTCTGGATACCGAAGACTATCGTATGAAGCGTGAAAAAACTTTAACCGGTCTGGCAAAAAGTATTGCAAACCGTGTTATCAAATCTCACGGCAAATACGAATTGGAACCTATGAAAGCTTATGAAAGAAGAATCATTCATTCCGCTCTGCAGAGCTATCCGATGATTACCACCTATTCTGTTGGCGTGGAACCTCAGAGACGTCTGATTGTTGCATTTAAGCACAGAAATCAGCAGAATCAGGAAGTTGCCGAAACCACCGAAGAATAAGGTGTAGGCTCGATAAAATACCGCAGACCGGTTCCCTGCAAACAAACCTCATCACTCGGCGTACACCCGGTACGCCTTTGGATTACCCCCGTGGGTTCGGTTTGGTTGCTCTGCGATATTTTCTCATCGCCTGATTGGACGTAATATTTTGATAAAATACCCAAAAAACAAAAAATGGGACTGTATGAAAAATACAGTCCCATCCTATATGCTGGTGTGGCTCAAAGGCAGAGCAGCGGTTGCGTAATGAGTAGGACACATTGAAAAAACCAGTAGGTTGCACAAGCGATGTTGAAATCTCAATAAATTAGATTTTGACAACCATTACATTTTAATATTAGGGGTCTCAAAACCCCTGTATATGCTGGTGTGGCTCAGTCGGTAGAGCGATTGATTCGTAATCAATAGACC
>JAZQUU010000003.1:0-27334 GCA_045631485.1 Clostridia bacterium
ATGAAAATCGCTACTTTAAATAAAATTTCCGATATCGGTTTAAATGAACTGAAGCCCGCATACGAAATCTGCGATGATGTGAACGGTGCAGCAGGGATTTTGGTTAGAAGTGCAGCAATGCACGATATGGAGTTTGATAAAGAGCTCCACGCTATTGCAAGAGCAGGCGCAGGGGTAAACAATATTCCTCTGGACAAATGCGCAGACCAGGGTATCGTAGTGTTCAACACTCCCGGCGCCAATGCAAATGCCGTAAAAGAATTGGTTATCGCAGGTCTTTTAATGGCTTCCCGTGACTTAATCGGCGGGAACGCCTGGGCAAAAACCTTAACCGAAGATGTGGCAAAAGCCGTGGAAAAAGGAAAAGGGATGTTTGCAGGTTACGAAATTGCAGGCAAAACCTTAGGTGTTATCGGCTTAGGTGCCATCGGTGCAAAAGTGGCAAACACCGCATTGGATTTGGGTATGAAGGTTATCGGTTACGACCCCTTCATCTCTATTGACGGTGCTTGGAGAATCTCCAAAAACGTTGTGCACGCTACTGATTTAAAACAGATTTACGAAAACTGTGACTATATCACCATTCACGTGCCCTTAACTCCCGATACCAAAGAATTTATCAATAACGAAACCATTAGCCAGATGAAGCAGGGCGTGGTAATTTTAAACTACTCCAGAGCAGGCTTAGTTTCCGATGAAGGTATCAAAGCAGGTCTTTCCAGCGGTAAAGTTCGTCGCTATGTGACAGACTTCCCCGATGGCGATATCGCAACCTATCCGGGCGTAATTGCATTCCCCCACTTAGGTGCATCCACCGAAGAATCCGAAGAAAACTGTGCATATATGGCAGCAATTCAACTGAAAGATTACTTAGAAAACGGTATCATCAAAAATTCCGTAAACTATCCCGAAATGATTTGCCCCAGAATCCCCGGTCAGAAGCGTGTGGTAGTGCTTCATAAAAACATTCCTGCAATGCTTTCTCAGATTTCCGGCGAATTCTCCAAATTATCGATGAACATTGATAATATGCAGAACCGTTCTAAAAAGGAATACGCTTGCACCGTACTGGACGTGGTTGGCGAAATCTCTGCAGAAACCGAAGCAGCTTTGAAAGCGATTGATGGGGTAATTCGCGTTCGCATTTTAGACTAGTATCGGTTTGTAAAAGAACACAGATCGCAAAAGGCATAGGATTAATTCCTATGTCTTTTTGTTTTATATGGTTAAAATGTCTTTTTCGGTCTGTGCCCTTTTCCCACACCTTAGATTTGTGCGACCGGCATTATCACAGGCGTAGGGCGTGACGACCCCGGCACGCCGCACAAGAATATCCTATTCACAACAAAAAGAACCCAATCGAAAGATTTGGGTTCTTTTTGCATAAATTTATTAAGGAGAGAAGAAATGTTTTAACATCTCTTCCGATTGGAGCATCGTTATTTTACAGAAGTTGGTTGGCTCTACTTATCCAACACTCACCGCAAGGCGAAGAGAAACGGATGCAAAACAGAGAAACCGAACACCGAAGGTGGTTACCCGAAGGCATACTGAGTGTATGTCGAGTGGTGAGGTTCATCTGTTTGGCGCCGTTTATCGAGCCTCTACTCAGTAGGAAGTTGGGGTTTGTCTTCCTGCAACACAAGCGGTATCTGCATGGATTCCTCGTTGCGAATCACGGTTAACACCACGGTGTCGCCTGCCAGATATTTTTCTTTTTCTTTGTTTAGTTCGTCCATGGTTTCCACTTTTACGCCATTAAATTCCACGATGACGTCACCGGTTTTGATGCCGGCACGCTCTGCTGCAGAATAGGGGGAAGCTTCCACCACATAAATCCCCACGGGGATTCCGTAGTACATAGAATCCTGTTTTGTTACGTCTCTGCCGGCAATTCCAATTATGGGACGGCCTTTCACATAGCCGTTGGCGATTAAATCGTCGATAATGGGTTTTGCTTCGTCAATGGGAATGGCAAAGCCGATTCCTTCCACGCCGGAAGCAGACATTTTTACCGAGTTGATACCGATAACTTCTCCGTAGTTATTCACTAACGCACCGCCGGAGTTCCCGGGATTGATGGCAGCATCCGTCTGAATCAGATTAAACTGTTGGTCATCCACGGTGATGGAACGATTCAGGGCGCTGATATAGCCGCCCGTCACACTGCCTGCCAATTCGTTCCCCAGAGGATTTCCGATAGCAACCGCAAGTTCTCCCACCTGAAGTGCAGAGGAATTTCCCAGGGTGGCAGCGGGGAAAGAATCTCCCTCAATTTTAATCACAGCCAAATCGGTTCTGGCATCGGCACCAATCAAAATTGCCTGATGCTCTGCCCCGTCGCTGAGTAACACCGTGATTTCGGAGGCACCCTCAATCACGTGATTGTTGGTCACGATATATCCGTCATTGGATAAAATAATACCGGAGCCCGATCCGCTTGCCAAAGCAGAGGTTCCGAAAATTGTCTGACGCTGCACCTTAGTGTTGATACCAACCACTGCAGGTCCCACTTTTCTGGAAATTTCCACCACGCTCAACAATTGCTTTCCGCTCTGATTGGGAGCACCTGCCTGCTCAGCCGACATGGATGGATTGGTGGGGGACAGATAATAGGAATTGCCGCCCAGTTTTCCCACTTCCCGTTCCACAAGCTTGGGCAGGGCAAGAAAATTCACAACCGACATCGCACCTGCACCAACGGCAAATGCCAAAATCAGAGAAAGGATGCGTGTTTTTTTCTTTTTCACGGGAGCAGGTTGTTCCGGGGTGATAACTTCTTCATAAAAGGAAGTCCCCTCCTGCGCTTGCTCATCAGCATACTCGGGTTCTTTAAAAGCAATTTCTTCTTCGGAAGGTTCCTCCGATATGGTGTTTTCCTCTTCCGGGATGATATCGAAATCTTCGTCGGATGCGGGTTCGTTGGTTTTGGGTTCCTCTAAAACAACATCAGAGGTTTCGTCTTTTTCGGGTTCCAAATATTCAGGGTTTTTATTTTCATAATCCATATATCAAAGTTCCTTTCTTTCATTTGCTGATTTTATCATAACAAAGGTTTGTGAAATAAATGTGAAATTTTCCGTGATTTTATTCGGCAAGGATTTTTTTTAGTATTTTTTTGTTTTTTTGGTAATCTTTTTATAAAAATTCTTACAATCTACACAAAAACGGGTTATACTGTTAACAGTATCAAAAAAGGAGTTACAAAAAATGAGCTTTTTCAGAAGATTATTATATCGGTTTTCCGTTTTTATGCAAGGACGCTACGGTATGGACGGACTTTATGTCCCCTTACTGATTACCTCCTGCGCTTTTACATTGGCAGGTTCCCTATTTCACTCTTCCCTGCTTCGCCTCGTTGGGTCTGCTCTGTTACTCTGGCTGGTTTTCCGAACCTTTTCCAAAAACTTTTCGGCACGGCAAAAAGAATTATATGCTTATTATAACCTGAAAAACAAAATTTCTTCCTTCTTTCATAAGAAACCGTTCCAAACCACCCGAAGAAAAGACAAACGGTATTTCAAATGTCCCAAATGCAAGGTGAAACTGTCCGTCCCCAAAGGAAAAGGGAAAATTCAGATTACCTGCGTAAAATGCAAACACCAATTCATTAAGAAAACATAAAAAACGGAAAGCAAATCGCTTTCCGTTTTTTATATGAAAATATCAAAAATACCAAAAAAATTATTTTGCGGCAGCGGCAGCATTTTTGGTTGCTGCTTCTCTGTCTTTCTGCATTTCTTCGATGGTTTTAATCGCTTTTCTTGCAGCACCTTTGTAGTTTTTATGAGGAATCAGATTGCCTTTTTGTAAGCGTTCTTTTGCCTGAGCGATTGCTTCTCTATACTGGGGCAACCATTTTTCCTGAGCTACCAGCATTTCGTCAACCATCTGCCAGATTTCATCGGGATTACATACTGCGCCAACTAGCGGATCCATCATCATTGCCTGTTTTAACAGCATCACGTCACCGTGAACCGCTGCTTCCACGCCCATTCTCTGAACGCTGATACTTGCATTACATACCGCTGCACAACCTAAGGGCAGTTCGCCGTATAACGGAATGTGAATACCGTGAATATCCACGTAACCGGGCACTTCCACAATGGCATCATCAGGTAAGTTAGTGATAACGCCGTTGTTTCTTACGTTAAAGTGACCGCGATAGATTCTGCCGGTTTCCAAACTTTCAATGATATAGCTGCCGTGTTCGTTACTTCTGGATGCCGCTTCATATTTTTTTGCAGGTTCTTTCATCCAGTTGGGGAAATCGATTTCAAACCAGTTTCTGCCTTCGGTGCAAACTCTTAAGTAGCCTGCGGTTTCCCCGTCAATCCAGTGACCGATTTCAATATCCACCCATTTGTTTACTTCTTCTTCGTTTTTACGATACCAGGGCAGGTATTCGCTTAAGTGACCGTTGGATTCGGTGCTGAAATAACCGAAACGTTTCATCATGTCAATACGAACTTTTTCGGTTCTGATGTATCGTTCGTTTGCTTCAAATGCTTCTACCAATTTTCCGGTCATATCCACACCGTTGTGTTTTACTTCGGTGTACCAGGTCTGATGGTTGATACCTGCACAGGTAATTTCCACTTCATCCTGTTTTAAGCCTAAAACTTCGGCAATCATATAATGACCGCCCTGAACACCGTGGCACAAACCGATGGTTTTAACACCGCCGTATTTGTTACAAGCCCAGGTAATCATAGCGTTGGGGTTTGCGTAGTTTAAGAACAAGCAGTCGGGTGCTGCCACTTCTTTAATATCTTTACAGAATTCCAAAATAGCGTTGATACCTCTCTGCGCATACATCAGACCGCCTGCACACAAGGTGTCACCAACACACTGGTCAATACCGTACTGCAGGGGAATATCAATATCGGTTGCAAATGCTTCCAATCCGCCGATACGAACCACGTTTACCACATATTTTGCATCTTTTAATGCTTCTCTGCGGTTGGTGGTTGCCTGAATTTTGATTTTTAAACCGTTTTCATCAATATCTCTCTGACAAAGAGCGGTAACCATTTTTAAATTTTCTTCGTTGATATCGGTAAATGCAATGTCGATATCGGAAAACTCCGGAACGGAAAGAAGGTCGGTTAACAAGGTTCTGGTGAAACCGATACTGCCTGCACCGATAAATGCCACTTTGAATTTCATAATTTTATCCTCCAAATTAAAATGAGACAGAAATCTTCTGTCAATAGAAGTCCTTTCTGCCTCATTATACTTGATTGTTTGAAAAAATGTTTTAAAAATTATGACAAGTTGTATCCAAAATGTAAGAAATTATGACATTCCGTTTCGTTCGCTGGATTGTCGAAACTCTTTGGGAGTGAATCCCGTATGCTTTTTGAACAAATAGGTAAAATACTGACGGCTACTGATTCCCACGTGACTGCACACATCAATTACGGGAATATTGGTGTTGGCAAGGATAATTTTCGCCTGGTCCATACGATATCTCGTCAGGTAATCCACCAAGGAACAATTTTGTGATATTTTAAATAGACGCTGCAGATAGGACACATTGATATTCACACTTGCGGCAATATCACTGACCCTGATATCATCATCATAATGCTTATGGATATATTCGACGGCTTTTTTCACATAAACACTTTCGGATTTGTGATGTTCCCGATAGGTTCCTTTAATGAGACGGGATATTTTCAAAAGCAATTCCGAAAGAAGTAACTGCACCAGAACCGCCCCGTCCTCATCGGGATATTCCAACTCGGAAATCAGATTGCGGAAAATTGCAGAAATGCCGCCCGTATCTTTCGATAAAAAATAGGGATGTTCCGATTGCAATAAGTCCAAAACGCCGTCGGACTTACGAATCATTTCGCCGATTGCAGAGAATTCTTCGGTCTTCACAAAGCAAAATTCAATATTAAACATACTGCAAGGAGTTCCTTCTTCCACCCACAGCTTATGCGGCACATTGGCATCTAAAATCACAAAGTGACCTTCCTTCATAGGATAGGATTCCTCACGGATATCCACCACACATTGCCCCTTTTGCACATACATAATTTCCATCTGATTATGGGTATGCAAATTCATATCACAGCTTTTCCATTTGCGGAAATAATACGCCGTGATACCAAAATTGCAATAATCTGTGATGGGAGATTGTAAACTTTTTCTCATAGGAACACCTCAGAAAAATTATATCATTCTATCTCCTTTTTGTCAAGATTGGGTAATTCTCTTTGTGTTTTGGTATAACCGGATTCCCATAAGGGAAAAATATAGAGAATCCCATTGGAAACACTTGACAAATCCTCTATTATCCATTATACTGTAACTTGTGAAAATTCGCCTTAATTTTACAAAAAATGACCGCCGCAAGACGGCAGATTGGAGACGATTTATGGAACAAAACAAACAATTCAAACCTTACATCCCGGCAGACAGGGTAACGCCCGAGTTAACTGTCACCTCTATTATCATCGGGGTGCTTTTAGCAATTATCTTCGGTGCAGCGAACGCCTACTTAGGACTTCGTGTTGGGATGACGGTTTCTGCATCCATCCCCGCAGCAGTTATCTCTATGGGGATTATCCGTATTATTATGCGTAAAAATTCCATTTTGGAAAGCAATATTGTGCAGACCATCGGTTCTGCAGGCGAATCCGTGGCAGCAGGTGCTATCTTCACCTTGCCCGCTCTGTTTATCTGGTATTCCCAGGGCGTGATTGAAACTCAGCCCGGCATTTTGGAAATCACCTTAATCGCTATGATTGGCGGTTTACTGGGTGTATTCTTTATGATTCCTCTTCGCAACGCCTTAATCGTGAAAGAACACGGCGTGCTCCCCTATCCCGAAGGAACTGCTTGTGCAGAAGTTCTTTTGGCAGGCGAAGAAGGCGGCTCCAACGCTTCTTCCGTATTTGCGGGGATGGGACTTGCAGCACTCTTTAAATTTGTGATTGACGGATTAAAAGCAGTTCCCGGTGAAGTGGCATTAAAAATCAAAGGCTTTGCCGGAGAAATCGGCACTCAGATTTATCCTGCGGTGTTATCCGTTGGTTACATTTGCGGTCCCAAAATTTCTTCTTATATGTTTGCAGGCGGATTACTGAGCTGGATGGTATTAATCCCCTTGATTGTGACCTTCGGGCAGGATATTATTATGTATCCCGGCACCCAGACCATTGGCGAAATCTTTGCCGCAAACGGCGCATCCGGCATCTGGAGTTCTTACATTCGTTACATTGGCGCAGGTGCTCTGGCAACCGGCGGTATCATCAGTTTAATCAAATCCTTGCCCTTAATCATCAGAACCTTCCGTGATTCTATGGCAAGCCTGACCGAAAAAGGTTCTGCAAATAAAATCCGTACCGAACAGGATTTACCCATGTCTGTGGTGTTAATCGCAATCGCAGCACTGACCCTGGCAGTATGGTTGGTTCCCGCAATTCCCGTATCCTTATTGGGTGCCGTTATCGTGGTAGTATTCGGCTTCTTCTTTGCAGCAGTATCCTCCCGTATGGTAGGTCTGGTGGGAAGCTCCAACAACCCCGTATCCGGTATGGCAATTGCAACTCTTCTGTTCTCTACCTTAATCTTAAAAGCAACCGGCGAATCCGGTGCTTCCGGTATGACCGCGGCGATTGCAATCGGCTCCATTATCTGTATTGTTGCCGCAATCTCCGGTGATACCTCTCAGGACTTAAAAACAGGTTATCTCTTAGGCTCCACTCCCAAAAAACAGCAGATTGGTGAAGTGTTGGGTGTTGTGGCATCTGCTCTGGCAATCGGCGGAACTCTGTATCTGTTAAACTCTGCCTGGGGCTTTGGTTCCAAAGAACTGCCCGCTCCTCAGGCAACCTTAATGCAGATGATCACCGAGGGTGTTATGAGTGCAGAGCTTCCCTGGAACTTAGTTGCAATCGGTGCAATTGCCGCAATTGTAATTGAAATCATCAAAATCCCCGTACTGCCCTTTGCTATCGGTATGTATCTGCCCGTTCACTTAAACGCTTGCATTATGGTGGGCGGCATCATCCGCTGGGTAGTGGAAAAATCCAAAAAAGATGCAAAAGAAAAAGAAACCGCTGTGAACAACGGTATTCTGTATTGCTCCGGTATGATTGCAGGGGAAGGCTTAGCAGGTATTCTGCTGGCAGTTGTTGCCATCTTCGGTTGGGACAAAATGATTGACCTTGGCGCAATGATGAATCTGCCTGCAGTTGTTTCCCAATGGTTGAGTGTTGTGGTATTTGCTGCAATTATTGCATTGGTATTTGTGTTCTCTCTGAAAAAACAGAAATCCAATCAGAAATAATATGAAAAAACAAACCATCAACGAAAATTATTTGGATAAAATTCCTGTGGTAAGTGAAAAACTTTCCTATAAGGTCAACGATGACGGCTTCGTTATCTTAGAGCAGGAAAACACGGGATTGATGAACAAAATTGCGCAGAAGCTCTTTAAACGGCCGAAAATCTCCTATATCCACTTAGACGAATTGGGAAGCTTTATCTGGCAGTTAATTGACGGAGAAACCTCCATTTACGCTATGGGCGACCCCGTAAAAGAGCAATTTGGCGAAAAGGCAGAACCGTTGTATCCAAGACTCGCGAAATATTTTTCCATTTTGGAAAGTTACGGCTTTGTCATAATGAAGTCGGTTTGAAAAAATGCGCACAATTTGTGAATCTCACCGCTTGTAACCCTCTCAGTCAGCATAGCTGACTGCTCGCCCTTTGGGAGAGGTGGCGCCGTAGGCGACGGAGAGGGCACCATCCTTTTCTCTGCGTCTTGGAAAATTGTCTATATCATAAAAGCACCGCAAAGATTATCTTTGCGGTGCTTTTTTATTCATATCATTATCATTACACAAAAAAGTAAGGTGCAGAAAAATTCGGTTAAAATGGAGAAACCGAACCCGCAGGGGTTATCCGAAGGCGTACAAAGGTACGCCGAGTGATGAGGTTCATCCATTTGAGCCAATTTTTCAAGCCGTTTATTTGAGCAGTTCTCGGATTGCGGCATCAAACGCTGCGCGTTTTTCCAATGCTTCGGCTTCGGTTTTGCCTTTTGTCATAATGTATGACTTGATTTTGGGTTCGGTACCGGAGGGACGGAAAGAAATGAGGGTGCCGTCTTCCAGCTGATAGCTTAACACATTGGAGGGCGGGAATGCCAATTCGGTTTCTTCCCCGCTTACCAGATTTTTAGTGGTTGCCACACTGTAATCATTTGCCAACACGGTTTTTACGCCTGCAAATTCGGTGGGCACATCGGCACGAAGATTTGCCATTAAGCCTTTGATTTTTTCAATGCCTGCCATACCCTCGTGGGTGATGGAAACCAAACCTTCACGGTAGTAGCCATAGCGTTCGTATAATTCGGTCTGCACATCTTTTAAGATTTTGCCCTGCGCTTTGTAGTATGCTGCCGCTTCGCAGAGCAACATACAAGCGTTCACGGCGTCTTTATCTCTTGCATGAGTACCGGATAGGAATCCAAAGCTTTCTTCAAAGCCAAACAAATAAGTATGTTTGCCGGTTTCTTCAAAAATTTTAATCTGTTCTCCGATAAATTTAAATCCGGTATATACATTGATCACTTCGATGGGGTAATCTTTTTGGAATTCGTAAATCATATTGGTGGTTACGATGGTTTTAATCACCGCACCGTTTTCGGGTAACTGATTTCGTTTCTTTAAGCCGTCTAAAATGTAGTTAACAATCAGTACGCCAATCTGGTTACCATTTAAGATTTCATAGTCACCTGCATCGGTTTTTAACAAAACGCCCACACGGTCGGAATCCGGATCGGTGCCGATAATGATATCCGCGTCTTCTCTTTTTGCATATTCCAATGCGATTTTGAAGCCTTCGGATTCTTCGGGGTTGGGAGATTTCACGGTGGGGAATGCACCGTCGGGCAATTCCTGTTCTTTTACCACGGTGAGATTTTTAAGTCCCATTCTGCCCAGCACCTCTCTCACGGGAATGTTACCGGAACCGTGGAAGGGGGTATATACCACTTTTAAATCGGTGTTTTTTAAGGCATCGGGATTGATGGATAAATCCATTACCGCCTTATAGTATGCTTCATCCACGGAAGCAGGCATCCACTCAATCAAGCCTTTTTCCATGCCTTCTTCAAAAGGCATTTTTTTCACGCCGGTGAACATATCCACCTGCTTCATTTCCTGATATACCACATCTGCTTCTTCGGGAGGCAGCTGACCGCCGTCGGACCAATATGCTTTGTAGCCGTTGTATTTTGCAGGGTTATGGGATGCGGTAATCACAATCCCTGCGGTGGTGTTCATTTCACGAATGGCAAAGGAAAGCATAGGAGTTGGACGAAGGGACGGGAACAAATACACCTTAATCCCGTTTGCCGCCAATACCATTGCGGATTCCTTGGCAAAAGTGTCGGAAAAATGACGGGAATCATAACCGATGGCAACACCTTTTTCCATCGCTTCTTTGCCGTTTTTCACAATCAGGTTGGCTAGCCCCTGGGTTGCCTGACACACGGTATACACATTCATACCGTTGGTGCCTGCTCTTAAAATTCCGCGAAGTCCGCCTGTGCCGAATTCCAAAGCGGTGCAAAAGCGTTCTTTGATTTCTTCTTCATTTCCCTCGATTGCCTGAAGCTCTGCTTTTAAGGACGCATCCAGTTCGGGGAAGCTTAACCAAGTGTTATACTGTTCAAATGCTGTCATAAGTATGATATCTCCTTTGCTATTTACCTGCGGCACTAAGAAGCGCCTGCACTTCATTGGGATTTAATTTACGAATACGTCCTGTTTTTAACGAGCCGAGCTCAATGGGACCGATTTGCACTCTTTTTAAATCAATCACATGATGGCCAACCGCCTCAAACATTTTTCTTACCTGACGGTTACGGCCTTCCGAAATGGTGACCTCCACCACACATTTATCCTTAAAAATTTCGGATAAAAACACTTCTGCGGGAGCGGTTTTTTTCTTATCAATCACCACGCCTCGCTGCAGCTTTTTAATATTGTCTTCCGAAACGGTGCCGTTCACCACGGCAATGTATTTCTTTTGAATCTGATTTTTGGGATGAGTCACGGTGTTTACAAATTCACCGTCATTGGATAAAATCAAAAGTCCTTCGGTGTTGTAATCCAATCTGCCGGCAGGGTAAATTCTTTCCTTCACCTCTTCACCGATTAAATCCAGCACGCAGGGACGGTTAAACTGGTCTTTCACGGTGGTTACATAGCCTTTGGGCTTGTTTAACACATAATAAACCTTCTTTTCCATAGCGGAAATTTCTTTGCCCGAAACTTCCACCAGGTCTCCCTCCTGCATCTGATAGCCAAGTTCCGAAAGCACCTGACCGTTTACCTTGACCTCCCCTTTTAGAATCAACTCTTCCGCTTTTCTGCGGGAGCAGATTCCTGCATCGGCAATATATTTCTGAATTCTCACTGGGTATGTTCTCCTTTTTTAGGCGGTTTTAAGTAACTTTTATATAAACTGATATGGTCATTCCAATCGTCGGGGTCATTTAAGGTGACACAAACAAACATCTTTTCTCCGTCGGTGGCGCAAGACACCAGCGTGCGTCCCGCTTTTTTTGTGAATCCTGTTTTTCCCCCAACGGTATTTTCATATTGCCACAACAGTTTGTTATGATTTTTTAAGTAACGGACGTTTCCGTCCTCCGACACAATTTTAATTTCCTTTGTGCCTGCAATGTTTCGAAATACGGGATTTTTCATAGCGTGTGCCATGATTGTTGCCATATCAAAGGCAGTGACCAGATGGTCTTCCCCATCCAACCCCGAGGGATTCTCAAAATGAGCATCATCTGCTCCCGCACGGGCAGCAAATTCGTTCATACGCTCCACAAATTCGTCATAACCGAAATGATAGGCAATGGCATTTGCCGCATCATTTCCGGAATGAAGCATCAACCCATACAAAAGATGCTCCAGGCGGATTTTTTCTCCTGCTTTTAAATACATACTGGAGCCTTCCGTGCCTGCCGCACGTTTGTCCACTAAAATCACATCATCGGGACTTCCGAGCTCCAGAGCGGTAATTGCCGTCACGATTTTGGTGATGGAAGCAGGACGCATACGGATATGCTCATTATAGCCGTACACCATCTCAAAAGACTGCGCATCCATCACGCACACCGCTTTTGCGGAATAGGAAAATCCGTGAAGATGGGAAACAAGCATCACAACAAGACTGATTACAAAAATTCCCCGCAATTTCATAGCATTCCTCCCTAAAACTCTTCCTAAGTAAGCTTTATGAAGGAAAGAAAGAAATTATTCCACGATGATTTCGTCTTCTTCGATACGAATCACGGTGTCACCGTCATTTTCGTCATCCTTGGGACCGAATTTTTTTAAGAGTTTATCAATCATTTCGGGAGCCAGATCGATAATCTTATCCAACGGACTTGCCTGACTTACGGTAATCATTCTCACATTTCCGTGGGAAACCACCAAAAATGCAACGGGAGAAATGGTGATACCCCCACCTGCACCGCCGCCAAAGGACTGCTTATCCGCAGGAATTTTAGCATCACCGAAATTGGAACCGCCGGTTCCGAACCCATAAGCAACACGGGACACGGGAATAATCATCACCCCGTCATCCGCATGGATGGGTTCTCCGATGATGGTGTTCACATCGACCATCGTTTTAATGTTTTTTAACACAGAGTCCATAAGATTTTCAATTGGATGTGACATAACACATACCTCCTTTTAGGATTGTTTCCAATATTTATAGAAAATAAGTGCCCCTTTTACCAGATACCAGGGCTTTGTTTTTACTTGAATTGCAAACTGAAGCTTAAAAACCACATTATCGTAGTCCATTTCCAGTCCGTAATACACGGGCTTATCAAACACAAAAAAGTGTTGCAAAAATCCCGTTACCAAACCGGTAAACGCTTCAATCATACCGTAGCTCATTCCCGTTAAGGCGGCATCACCCAAGCCGAATTTCCCTAAAACGCAAATTTGCGGAATGTGAATCTTTCGGGAAAGGTACGAAAGGCTTTTTCCCAGTGCCTCCCGGATTCTGGCAAAGGTGTTTCGCATTTCCAGGAATTTTTTCATCACCGATTCTTTGTCTTCTTGCGGCTTTTTATTCTTCTCTTTCTTAGATTTTTTCGGCTTTTTGGTCTTGTCCTTTTTGCCGAGAGGAATCCGAATGGCGATTCCAAGCACTTTTAGTTTGACAAGCATTTCTTTTTCCCCAACGGATAACAACACCGAAAGGGGGCAAAACAGCAAAAGTGCCGCCAATATGAGAACCATAAGCAAAATCACAAGAAGCACCGTAAAAAATATATTCATTACACCAACTCCTCTTGTTCGGCAGGTTCTTCCGGGACAATATCCGAGAAAGACAGGTTGTCCGTGTGATTGATATTCTGAAGTATTTTAAGCTCTAATTTGGGAAGTTCGTCTAAGCTTTCCAATCCGAATACCCGTAAAAATTCACTGGTGGTACCATAAAGCATCGGCCGCCCCGGTGCATCCATTCTGCCCCGTTGCTCAATGAGCTCCCGCTCCAAAAGGCGGACAATGGAATTATAACTGTCCACACCGCGGACCGCATCCACCATAGCTTTGGTCACGGGTTGATTATAAGCAATAATGGAAAGGGTTTCCAAAGAGGATTGGCTTAACCCTTTCTGCGCTCTGGTTTCCAACATTTTTGCAATATAGGGATGATGCTCGCTTTTGGAAACCATCTGAATGGAATTTTCCAGACGAATCACCTTCATCCCACGGGATTTTTTGTTGAAGTCTTTCATAAAAGCAGAAACCAGGTCCACAATTTCCTCATGGGAAAGCTCCAGTGCATCTTCCAATTTTTCAAATTCTGCAGGACTTCCCAAAGCAAATAAAATGCTCTCCAAAATCCCGAACAATTCTTCTTTTTTCATAATGCTATCCTTATTCTTTGTGACTTAACACAAAAGTATCCTTACGGTAGGTAAGAAAAAGTTTATTTTCTTTTAATAAATCAAGTAATCCCATAAAAGTTGCCGCAACCTGTGCTCTTGTGGAACAAATGTTTAAAAACGCTTCCACAAGCTCCATTTTTTTGGCTTCCTTCACCATCAAAAAAAGCTTGTCCGACATTAAGGCAACCGACACCACTTCCCGCTCAATAATGCCCGAGAAAACCCCTTTATCTGGAGGAAGCTTGGTTTCAATGCGCATCACCAGTTCTTCCAATGCGGTAACCAAATTTTCTTTGGGTAAATCCAATTTGGTATAGCGGATTAAGCCCTTGATTTTTTCTGTTTTTTTGGTAAAGGTGTATGCCCCTAAGGGTTCTCGCTCTTTTAAATAGCAGGAAAGCTCCTTATACTGTTGATAATCCAAAAGCTTTTGCATCAGTTCTTTTCTGGGGTCTTCCTCTTCTTCGGTATCCTCTTGCGGTGGCTTGGGAAGAAGCATTTTGGATTTGATGTATAAAAGCTCGGATGCCATCACAATAAATTCGGAGGCAATCTCCATATCAAGTTTTTCCATCTGCCGAAGATAGGCTATATACTGCTCGGTCAAGGTGAAAATCTCAATATCATAAATATCAATTTTATTGGTACGGATCAGATGCAGAAGAAGATCCATCGGCCCCTCAAACTGCTCTAATTTCAATTCAATCATAAATGCTGTCCTATCATCCTAACATCAGATTCGCCAGAGGTGTTATAATCATCTCGCAAACAGTTGAAAACGCAGATAAAATATTTCGAACTCCGTTTCCGAGCAACGCATCAAAGGTGTTGGAATAAACCATAATCAAAAACACAATCATAATATAGCGTTCGTACTGCATCACCTTAAAATAATAGCGGTCGGGCAAAAATGCAAACAACACACGGGAGCCATCTAAGGGCGGCACGGGAATCATATTAAATACCGCCAACATCACGCTGTAATAGGTCAGTTGATAGAAAAAGCCAAGCAGCGAAGTCCAGAGTTCATGTGCGCCGGAAAAGCTCTGCACCATAATTGCGAAAAGATAAAACAACAACATGGAAACAAACCCAATCACCAGGTTGGTCACAGGTCCCATCAAAGCGGTAATTGCCATCCCTTTTTTGGGGTCACGGAAATTGCCGGGGTTAATGGGAACAGGTTTCAGCAGCAAAACGAATCCGACCCACATTAAAATGTCGGATAAAAAGGACACGGTGGGAATCAGTTTTCCGACAAAAACACCCAAAAGAATCCAACCTGCATACACGGGATTGATATGTTTTAGGGGATTCATTGTGAGACGCCCCATATATTTTGCGGTGCGATCTCCCATCAGATAAGCGGTATAACCGTGTGCAATTTCGTGAGGAAGCAGAGCAAGGGTTAAAGTGAGCACCATAATCAGTGCATCAATTACAGTATATATCGACAGATTCATAACGAATTCAAAGTCCTTTCGGGTTGATAGTTTTCACCTATTATATATTGTACCACATACTCCCCCGATTTGCAACGGATTTTCCAAAAAAAGTATGGAAAAATACAGATTTTTACGGCTATTTTCAAATCTACTCGTCGATTAAGTTCAGTAAATCATCTTTTAAGTTTTCCCGTTCGGTTTCCAGATTGGTGTAGCTGTTGGGAACCGAACCCACCACCACCGTTTCACTTAAGGGAACTGTGGCAACCACACGGGTGCCGTAAGCATTGTGTCCCGGAAGCATCAGAGACACATCCAACGTCACTTTCACCGTCATGGCGTGACGGGTCTGATTCACTCCCGCATCGGAAAATTCACTGAACAATTCCACAAACACTTCTCCGTAGGGATAGGCTTCCATCTTAAGATCGGGACCACGGTTGGACAAAATTTCAAGCCCCGAAAGATTGCCGAGTGGAATAGAAATTTCGGCAGTCTTAATCTCCCCGAGCCCTTGCGAAATCATAAGCGTCAAATCCGAACGGAATCGGTTCATCACCGCAGTATCGGGCAACACCAGGGAGGGTTCTCCCTCCTCCGTTTTTTCCACACGGAGAAAATTGCTCCCCAAATAGGCGTCTTGTTCCAGTAATTTTGAAACGGAGCGGTGAATCATCTCCTGCCCGATACGGTTTGCCTTTGCCTCGCACAAATGAGAAAGCATGGGAGAAAACACACGGGTGTACCAACTAAAAAGCATTGCAAAAATCAATGCGACAAACAACATCCAAAAAAATCCGCCCTGCCTTTTCTGATAATGGTACCCAATCCTGCTGACTACACGGCGTATTGCAACCTTCCCCATAGTATCCCCCCTTCCTCTCAATTTATGATTTTTTTGGAAAGTTGATACTAAAAGCGATAAAAAAACAAACAAAAAAGCCCGTTGTTGCTAACGGGCTTTTTCGGACAAATTCTGTCTTATGAGTTTTAATCGAGATAATCTTTTAATTTCTTGCTTCTGGAGGGATGACGGAGTTTTCGTAACGCTTTTGCTTCAATCTGACGGATTCTTTCACGGGTTACATTAAATTCTTTCCCAACTTCTTCTAAGGTTCTCATTCTGCCGTCGTCCAAGCCGAAACGAAGTTTCAATACACGGGATTCTCTGGGAGTTAAGGTATCAAGCACGGAGGTTAACTGTTCACGAAGCAACATATAAGTTGCGGAATCTGCAGGTGCAGGTGCGGATTCGTCCTGAATAAAGTCGCCCAAGTGACTGTCTTCTTCTTCCCCGATGGGAGTTTCCAAAGACACGGGGTCCTGAGCAATTTTCTGAATTTCACGCACACGTTCCACGGTGGTGCCAAGTGCTTTTGCAAGTTCATCGTGAGTAGGTTCTCTTCCCAATTCCTGCAATAACTGACGGGTTACTCTTAAGAGCTTGTTGATGGTTTCCACCATATGCACGGGAATACGGATGGTTCTTGCCTGGTCGGCAATTGCTCTGGTAATGGACTGACGAATCCACCAGGTTGCATAAGTAGAGAATTTATAGCCTTTGCGGTAATCAAATTTTTCCACCGCCTTAATAAGACCCAAATTTCCTTCCTGAATCAAGTCCAAAAACAACATACCGCGTCCCACATAACGCTTTGCAATACTTACCACCAGTCGCAAGTTTGCTTCTGCCAGTTGGCGTTCCGCTTCCTTGTCGCCCTCTGCCATACGTTCTGCAAGCTTCAGCTCGTCCTCGGTGTGCAGAAGAGGCACTTTCCCGATTTCCTTTAAATACATTCTCACAGGGTCATCAATGGAAATGCCTTCCGCGTTTAAGACGATGTTCATCTCGGCTTCATCGGGAAACTCGATATCCACCGCATCTTCAAAATCTTCGTCGCCAACAATTTCCACGCCCATTTTTTCCAGACGCTCGTAAATCTTTTCGATATCGTTTACCGAAACGTCAATCTGGTCCAAACGGACATTCAATTCATTTAAGGTGATTTTTCCCTGTTTTTTCGCAAATTCAATCAACTCTTTGATGACTTGCTTCTTATTCTCTGTAATTTCAGACATCTTGTACCTCTTTCCTAAGAATCTTTCTCTGTATTCTTATCGTTCTTACTTTTCAATTTCCTGGTATATTCCAACAGTTTTAACATATCGTCTCTGTCATCACCGGAAAATGTGACTGCTTGTGTTTCATTTTCGGTTTTCTCAATGAGTGAATTTAAATAAATATGAAAATCCAAAAAAGGTTCCTTTTCCATAAAGATTTCGCTGGCATCTTTTGCTTCTGCTCTGTCTAATTTCCCGATAATCATTGCCACATCCGGCTTTTGAGCGGCATCGGTCAATTCGCAAAAAATGGTGTAAATCTTTTTGTGAAGCTCTTCCCGAAAATGTTCCAACTTGATTTTTTCCCGAATTTTCGGAAAATATGACGGATTTTCCACCACAAGTTTTAAAAGAGACTGGGACACACTCTTTTTTCGTATCAACGCCATTTCTGCGGCATCCACGGGGGTCTCCAGTTTTTTGGTTTTCTGAGCCTGCCGAACCTGTGCCAAAATGGAATCATAACTGATTTTGGTAAGCTCCGCCACTTTTTTGGCATACACTTCAAGCTCCAGCTTGTTATAAATATTCTTTAAAATACCGATGGCTTTTTTGGTGTACTCAATTCGTTCCTCATCATCGGAAAAACCGCCGTTGGGATAAATGGAGGAAAGCTCGTAATCCACTCCGCTTAACGAGCTTGCAATCGCCGAGCGGTACGCTTCGGGGCCGAATTTTTTAATGAGCTCATCCGGGTCTTTTGCTCCCGAATATTTTAGGATACGAACCTGCAGGCCGTCTTTTTTTAAGATATCCACCGCTTTTTTGGTGGCAGACTGCCCTGCACCGTCACTATCAAAAGAAATAATCACACGATTGGTAAATCGCTTGAGCAAACGGGAGTGGTCTTCACAAAATGCCGTTCCCAAGGATGCCACCGCATTCTGAAATCCCGCCTGATACAATGCAATCACGTCCATATATCCTTCCGCTAAGATGATATAATCTTCGGAAGTATTTTTGGCAAGATTCAAACTGAATAAGTTCTGCCGTTTGGAAAAAATCGGGGTTTCGCCGGTATTTAAGTATTTGGGAAGCGCATCCCCCATTACTCTGCCGCCGAATGCAATCACATTCCCCCGCAAGTCCATTACAGGAAAGATTACCCGATCCCGAAAGAAGTCAAAGATTCTTCCGTTTTTACTAAGACACAAACCGCTCTTTACAATCTCGTCGTCCGAAAAGCCGTTTTGCTTTAATGTGCGATACATAAAGTTCCATTCGTTGGGAGCGTAGCCCAATCCGTAGGTCTTTATGGTATCATCCGAAAGTCCGCGGCCGCGAAGATAGGAAAGCGCTCCTCTTCCGGTTTCGCTGTTTAAACAACGAAAATAGGTTCTGCCTGCGATTTTATTCATTTCCCGGATGTTTCGTTTTAAGCGGGAATATTCACTGACCTCATCTTTTTCCTCAGGCAAGGGAATTCCTGCCCTCTGCGCCAGAAACTTTACCGCTTCCACAAAATCCAGATTTTCAATATGCTCAATGAAATGAATCACCGTTCCCCCTGCACCGCATCCGAAACAATGATACAACTGCATCTGGGGATTCACGAAAAAGGAGGGTGTTTTTTCCGAATGGAAGGGACAAAGCCCGATATATCGGTTGCCGCTTCGTCTTAGATTCACATAGGAAGAAATCACATCCACGATATCATTTTTCTCTTTGACTTCATTCAGATACTCTTCTTCAAAATACAACCGACAATCACTCTCCTTTCTCCCCAAAGGGTTCTTGCTTTTTAACACCTTCGGGTTCCTTCATTAGCTATATTCGACACAAAGCTAAGATTTCCTTTTTTTTAGAAGAATTTTAACGGATTTTTTGAGGTTTTTGCCAAAATAAGAAAAAAGCGGAACTTTTTTATGCCGAGACTGTCGAACTGTAACAAAGATGAAACAGAAAATTATTGGGTTTTTACTTGAATTTTCAGGGATGTTATGTTATACTGAGGGCAGATATCCCAAATGTTTTTTAAAACCGATTATGAAAAACCAACCCTAATTTTGATATCCGATTTTCAAGAATCAATCGAGGTGACTTTTTTGAGTATGAATCAACCGAAAAGAAGAACCAAGACAACCAAAAAAACGAAGAAAGAACAACCGAAAACTTTTTTCGGTGTGTTTATGAACACTGTCTGGAAGTTCTTCAAATTTGCAATTCCCGGGCTGTTTCTGTTCGGCGTGGCGGTGGTGATTTTTGTAATTGCCTCCTCCGAACCCATTGACACGGAAAATATCGGCCTGGATGTGAACAGCAGCATTTGTTATCTGGATGAAAACGGCGAGCTGGGAGAATACGAAAAAGTATCGGGCACTCAGAATCGTTTCTGGGTGGAATACACCAAGGTTCCCCAACAGATGAAAGACGCTTTTGTTTCTATTGAGGACGAGCGTTTCTTCTCTCACAACGGCTTTGATATCAAGCGTACGTTCCGTGCCGTGCTGGACTATCTGACAGAAGGCTCCGGCGCACAGGGCGGCAGTACCATCACTCAGCAGCTTGTGAAAAACATCACCAACAATCAGGACCGTACCCCCGTGCGAAAAATTCAGGAAATCTGGCTTGCATATCAGTTGGAGCAGGATTTAACCAAAGAGCAGATTTTAGAGCTTTATATGAACACCATTTATCTTGCACAAGGGGTAAACGGTGTGCAAACCGCATCCCGATTGTATTTTGATAAGGATGTTTCCGAGCTTACATTGGCAGAATGCGCATCCATTGCAGGGATTACCCAGTATCCCACCTATTATGACCCGTTCCTTAATCCCGACAACAACAAGAAAAAGCAGGAAGTTGTGTTAAGAAAAATGCTTGAGCTTGAAAAAATCACTCAGGAAGAGCACGATCAGGCGGTGGCAGAAACCTTAAACTTTAAAAAAGGGAATATGAAAACCTCTGCATCCAATCAGTCTTATATGACGGAAGTGATTATTGAGGACGCCGTAAAACTCCTGATGGAAGCAGAAGGTCTGTCGGAAACCATGGCAACCAAGAAAATCGTGTCCGGCGGTTATCAGATTATTTCCACTGTGGACCCCAAAGTGCAGAGATCCATTGAACAGGTATTCTCCGACCCCGCTAATTTCCCCAAATCTCCCTACAATGAGCATCCTCAGGGTGCCATTGTGGTAATGGACCCTCAGACCGGTCATATCAAAGGTATGTATGGTGGAATCGGCCCCAAACCCGGTGCCTACTCCTTAAACCGTGCCGTTGATTCTTACCGTCAACCCGGTTCCTGTATGAAACCAATCGGCGTATATGCAC
The DNA here is from genome assembly GCA_045631485.1 of Clostridia bacterium. Lineage (GTDB taxonomy): Bacteria > Bacillota > Clostridia > UMGS1840 > UMGS1840 > SIG452. The sequence goes on from JAZQUU010000003.1 coordinate 20,797, forward strand.
CTGCGTTGGAAGCAGGCATTATCAAACCGATGGATGTTTACACCGATAAAGCCGTTACTTACGGCAGCTGGAGTCCCAAAAACTATTATAGTGGCTTTAAAGGCCGGATGAGTGTGCAAAGAGCGGTGGAACTTTCCGTTAACACCATTCCCGTTCAGATTCTGGAAAAGTTGGGCGTGGAACAGTCTTACCGTATGTTGCGGGATGATTTTCATATCACCAGTCTGCAGGAATCCGATAAGGTGTTGGGTGCCCTGGCACTCGGCGGCTTAACCAAAGGTATTTCCGTATTGGAAATCACCGCAGCCTATGCAAGCTTTGCCAATAACGGCGTTTATACTGAACCTACCACCGTTTTGGAAATTCGGGACAGTCACGGAAGAACCGTGGTAACCGTTGCTCCCAAATCTCATATCGCCATCAGTGAAAGAACTGCGGAACAGATGCATCAGATGCTTTTGGCAGTTGCTCAGAACGGTACCGGTACCGCAGCCCGTATCAGCGGAACCAAGGTGGCAGGTAAAACAGGTACCACCGATAATGATATCGACAGATGGTTTGTGGGATATACTCCCAACTATGTAGCAGCAGTATGGTACGGCTTTGACACACCCAAAAGTATGGCGTATGTCAGTGGAAACCCGGCGTTAAATGCCTGGAAAAAAGTAATGGATCCCATTATGCAATCCGCACCCCGCAGAGAATACGCCACCAAAACACCTGCGGTAATTCCCTCTTCTTCCATCAGCGTGGAAGTTTGCAGCGTGACCAAGCTGTTACCCTCTGAATTTTGTATCAATAGCGGCACCGTTGTGACGGAAAGTCTGTTAGACGGAGCCCCTTACGAAACCTGTACGGAAGAATTACACCTGGCAGCCGAGGTTCCCGAAGGAACTGTCGGAGCAGAAGGTGAAACCAATTCCGACACCACAGATGCTTCCGCCAATACGGAAGCTCAGGAAATCGCCCCCGCGGCATAACGAGCACATAAAAAGAGCAAGTATTCATAGTAATACTTGCTCTTTTTTGTTAGTAATCCAAAATAAAGAATCATACACGGCGTGCCGAGGTCGTCACGCCCTACGGGAATGATAAAAGAAATTCAAGATACAACGTGAGGAATCTGACCCCAAACCCGTAATACTGCGTACGACATATTGGTGTACACCGAGCGATTCTGTTCATTCGTTGTACGCCATTTTCATCCAAAAGTTAAAACGCGGAAAAATGGATGTAGAACGGAGGAACAGAACCCGCAGAGAAGTTCCCGAAGCCGTAGTGCCAGCGCACAGCATATTTGTGTACGGCGAGTGGTGAGATTCACGGATTATGCGCCATTTTTCAAGTTTTCCTAGAGAGGACGTTTGCGTACTGCCATAGCATGTGCCGCAAAGCCTTCCAGTTCCGCAAAATTGCCGGCTTTGTCTTTTACGGAGATGAAGCCGTCTTTGGTTACGTAGCCGAAGGAGGAACGTTTCATAAAGTCTAAAACACCAACGGAGGAATAGGTTTTTGCAAAGCCGCCGGTGGGGAGAATTGCGTTGGGGCCCATTAAGAAGTTACATAAGGTAACGGGAGTCCATTCGCCCAATAGGATTTCCCCTGCATTTTTGATTTTGGGAAGCACGTCGAAGGGATTTTCGCAAAGCACTTCCATGTGTTCGGGAGCGTATTCGTTCACAAAGGCAACAGACTGCTCGAAATTATCGGTAATGATGGCACCGCCGTAGGTGGATAAGTTGGTGTTGATAAAGTTCTGGCGAAGCTCGGGGAGTTCTTTGATATATTCGGTTGCCAATTTACAAACTTCCTGCACAAATGCTTCGTTGTGACAAACCAAGAGTGCCGCAGAGTCAGGACCGTGTTCTGCTTCGATGAGCCAGTCTAACGCTGCTTTTTTGGGGTCGGTGGAATCGTCACACAAAATGATGGATTCACTGGGACCTGCCGGCAAGCCGGTGTCGATATAGTTAGCCAACACACGCTTTGCCGCAGTGGCAAATGCATTACCGGGACCGATTACTTTTCTGGTTTTCGGAATGGTTTCGGTGCCGAATGCAACTGCCGCAATCGCCTGAATACCGCCTACTTTAAAGATTTCGGTGATTCCTAAGAGTTTTGCCGCAGTTAAAATAGCATCGTCCACTTTTCCCTCTTTGTTGGGAGGAGTGACCACCACGATTTTTTCCACGCCTGCAACCACCGCAGGAACGCCAAGCATCAACAGTACCGAGGGGAAGCTTCCCTTTCCGCCGGGCACATACAAGCAAACGCTTTCAATGGGGGTAGTTTTTTCCCCTGCGATGATACCCTTGTCCACTTCGGTCATCCACATTTCTTCGGGCTTCTGTTTTTCGTGGAAATTGCGGATATTGTGATAAGCATAGGTAATGGCTTCCTTGGAGGTGGCATCAATGCGATTGTATGCTTCTTCGATTTCTTCGGGAGACACCTTCATAGTTTCGGAGGTTAAGGCAATTTTATCAAATTTTTCGGTATATTTTAATACCGCTTTGTCTCCGTTTTCCTTAACGTCCCAGGAAACTTCTTTCGCCACATCCATATATGCGGTGATATCAATTTCCGCACGTTTTAAAATGAACTCTTTTTTCTCGGGAGTGAGTTCACTGTATTTATAGATATTCATAGAAACGCTCCTAAAAATTATACTTTTAAGTTACGGCTGCCGGGTTTTACCAGATCAATTTTTCCTTCTTTGCAGATGGGGCAGTTTTCAGGTTCGAAGGATTCCACAGCCATGGAAAGAACGGAATAATAGGGAACGCCGAAATCAATCTGTCCGCCGGTTCTGTCCACGATGGAACCAACGCCGCAAACGATCCCGCCTGCTTCCTGAATCAGTTTGATTACTTCTTTTACGCTGCCACCGGTGGTAACAACATCTTCCACAACTAAAACTTTCTGACCTTTTTCCACGCCAAAGCTTCTGCGGAAGGTCATTTCGCCGTTTTCTCTTTCTGCAAAAATGTTGGGCACATTTAAGTGACGGGAAACTTCATAAGACATTAAGATTGCACCGATTGCAGGTCCGCAAACGATGTCGGGTTTGTTTTCACCCAAACGGTCTGCAAGTTCTTTACAGAGCAGTTCGGAAAGTTTTGCATCTTTGAAAATTTTTGCACACTGTAAGTATCTGTTGGAATGACGACCGGAGGTCAGTAAGAAATGGCCTTCCAGTAATACGCCTGCTTCTTTTAACAGTTCCAATGCTTTTTCGTTGGTAATCATAGTTTTTTTCGTTCCTTTCTTTATGCCACACAAGTTGTGTTATTTACAATAATTCTATTCATTATAACACACATTCTCCCAAAATGCTATACTTTTTTTAAGATTTTTTGAGTTTTTTTAAAGAAAATTTACAATTTCTTGAAATTATCATAATTTGCTTGATTTTTTCTTGGAAAGTATAGTATAATAAACGAGTAAAAAAGGAGGCGTGAACTATGAAATGTCCGTATTGCGGTTTCGCAGAAAGTAAAGTAATTGATTCCAGACGATTGGAGGAAACCAATTCCATCAAACGCCGTCGGGAATGTTTGTCCTGCGAAAAGCGTTTTTCCACCTACGAACGAGTGGAGTTGGCTCCCCTGGTAGTCATCAAGAAAAATGGTGACCGTGAACAGTTTGACCGCCAGAAATTGCTTCGGGGCATTATGCACGCCTGCGAAAAACGTCCCGTTTCCATTGATATGATGGAAAAAATGGTATCCGAAGTGGAAACCGCTTTAAACAACGAGCTGATGCAGGAAGTGGAAAGCGAAAAAATCGGGGAACTTGTGATGGATAAATTAAAAGAAGTGGACGAGGTTGCTTATGTTCGTTTTGCTTCGGTTTACCGTCAGTTCCGTGATATCAACACCTTTATGGAAGAATTGCAGAAGCTTTTAAAATAGTTTTTTAAAGGATTTATGATATGAACTCAATCGAACTGAAAAAAATAGCCGTCGGAATGAGCGGCGGTGTGGATTCTTCCGTTTGCGCCGTACTCCTGCAGGAGGCAGGCTACGAGGTGTCGGGCATCACTATGCTTCTGCACGGCGGATGCGAAGATGAAAAAGGTTGCGGCACTTCTTCGGATATTGAGGATGCCAAAGCAGTTGCCGAGCGTTTAGATATTCCCCTGCACGTTTGCGACCAACGAAACAATTTTCAATCCCAAGTAATTGACCGTTTTTCCAAAAGCTATGAGCTTGCCGAAACCCCTAATCCCTGTATTTTATGCAATCGCTATATGAAATTTGATGCCATGCTTACGGAGGCACTCAAATTGGGGTTAGACGGCATTGCCACAGGCCATTATGCCCGTGTGGAATATGACGAAACATCGGAGCGTTATCTGCTAAAAAAAGCGACCGACATCACCAAAGACCAAAGCTATGTGCTGTATTCTTTAACCCAACATCAGTTGGCGCACACTCTGTTTCCGCTTGGAACTTTGGAAAAATCTCAGGTTCGGGAAATTGCCGAACAAAAAGCATTAAAAAACGCTCACAAAAAAGAAAGTCAGGATATATGCTTTGTGCCTGACGGAGACTATGCGGCATTTATCCGTCGTTACCGAGGAATTTCGTTCCCCGAAGGGAATTTTGTGGATCAAGACGGCAACATTTTAGGCAAACATAAAGGTATTATTCACTACACCGTTGGTCAAAGAAAGGGACTGGGGCTATCCTTCCCCTGCCCTATGTATGTGATTTCAAAAGACTTAGCCACCAACACCGTAACCCTCGGTCCCATCGACGAATTATATCAGACCACCTTTTATGCCACCGATATCAATCTGATATCCGTTGATAAGATTGAAGGTGAAATGCAGGTATCTGCCAAAATCCGATACAACCAAAAAGAGCAACCTGCCACCGTGACACAAATTGATGATAACACCATACAAGTCACATTTTCGGAGCCCCAAAAAGCCATCACCAAAGGTCAGGCCGTTGTGTTATACGACGGGGACGTTGTGGTAGGCGGCGGCACCATCCGTTAACACTAACAAGAAAGAGAGGAATTTTTTAAGATGAAACATTTTAAAAAGATTATCGCCATCACTTTGGCTCTTGCCGCAATTTTAACCGTAACCGCTCTGGCATCCGGTGACGACCCGGTGATTTCCTTAAGCTATTTGAATGAAATTTTTATGCCCAAGGTGGAAAAGAAAATTAACGATACCGCCGTATTTACCGTGGTGAATGTGAAAAAAGGAGACAGTTTCTTAGCAGGTGCAGGATGTGAATTGATTCTGCGCGGCGGTGAAGCAACCGTGATCGCCTCCAAAAACGGCGGTCTGTCCGACACCACCGACGGTGTGGATTTGGTGCAGGATGAGCTCGTTCCCGCAAACCATCTGTTAATCGTACCCCGTGATGACGGCAGAGGCTTTGACGCTGTGACCGATACCATTATTATGGTAAAAGGTGCCTACGAAATCAAATAATTTTTCTGAAAATTTTCATAAAAGTACTTGTAAAACCATATCTTTAGTGGTATAATAATATCACGCTCGAAAATGCGTTACCAAAATAAAACATCCTGCCGTTCGCGTCAGCCGGGTATTTATTAGAACCAACACTTTTTATAAGGGAGCCTATCTCCTCTCGTCAATTGTAGGCCCACCGCCTTTATGGCCGTATGGGGAACGTGCGACTGAGGGTAAGCACCCACCTGCACATGCAGGTTTCTAATATTATCTTCGGGCAACGGCTCGGCGGGATTATATAGCATTAAAAAAGGTCACAGGAAATTTCTTGTGACCTTTTTTTAGAAAAAGACTTGTCAAAAAAATGATTCTATTGTATAATAAAATTAGTGAAAATTTTGTTACAATCAGGAAAAGAGGATTCAAACTATGGATTTTACCAACATCATCAGAAAAACCGATTCCAAAGTGGCAGATGCCATTGAGTTGGAGGTAAAAAGACAACGCTCTAAAATTGAACTGATTGCCTCCGAAAACTTCGTATCCGAAGCAGTACTTCAGGCAGTTGGTTCCCCTTTAACCAATAAATATGCAGAAGGCTATCCCGGCAGACGTTACTACGGCGGTTGCGAATGTGTGGATATTGTGGAAGATATTGCAAGAGACCGTGCAAAAGCAATCTTCGGTTGTGACCATGCAAACGTGCAGCCCCATTCCGGTGCCAATGCAAACACCGCAGTATATTTTGCAATGTTAGAACCCGGTGACACCATCTTAGGTATGAGTTTGGCACACGGCGGTCATTTAAGTCACGGAAGCCCGGTAAACATCTCCGGAAAATACTTCAACATTGTTTCCTACGGCGTGGATGACGATACCCACACCATCAATTACGATAAAGTAAGAGAATTAGCTTTAGAACACAAGCCCAAAATGATTGTGGCTGGTGCATCCGCATATCCCAGAATCATTGATTTCCCCAAATTCAAAGAAATTGCAGACGAAGTGGGCGCCTACTTAATGGTGGATATTGCTCATATCGCAGGTCTGGTTGCTGCAGGATTACATCCCAGCCCGGTTCCCTATGCAGACTTTGTAACC
>JAZQUU010000004.1:0-21693 GCA_045631485.1 Clostridia bacterium
AAATAATATCATTGTAATTATCTGAATATGATTCTTCGCTATGATACCTCCAACTAAATTACTCAGAACAAGAAACATAAATATACATGTAAATGCAATCGTAAATAAATGCCACCTCCAAAAACCTAATGCAGTTGTACAGTTATCATATTTTTCTGTAAGTATTAATTCAAAAATAGGCATAAATGAATTACGATATCTGATTCCATGATATAATAGAATACGATTACCGTTTTTAGATGATTTGGCATATATCTTTTTATCAGCAGAAATCAACCGCGGTTTTTCTGTGTTTTTCAAAATAAGTTCCACGCTTCTTATTTTGTCATATGGAAATGTAAATAAGTATTTATTCAATTCAGCCTCCCCTTTCGCATAATTCGAAAAAGTTCATGTCAAATTCATTGATTTCCCTTCGCAGTATTTATTGATGCAATTAAGAGTTTACGAATTTTACTGCACTTCTCATACATATCAGCATATTCTAATTCGGTTATCATTTTTGTTTCTTCGAACAAGCCTAACCAATAATCACTTTCATAGCATTCTTTCAGAGCTATTTGAAACTTATTGATAAAATCCGCCTTGCTTGATGCATAGTTTGCTTCATGAATGTTTGCACCGATACTTGTTCCGCTTCTTAACAACTGATTTAACAAAACATTTCCCTTCCGGTTTTCTTTTATATCAGTGCATAAATTAACAATATCAACTGCAAATATTTTCTATAATTCAATAAGTTTATTTTCTTTCATTGCTATTCTCCGTTCCTAATGAATTGACAACTATGTTGTCATGAATTGGCTTTGCCATGAATTCTCGCTATCGCTCCATGAATTGAATCGCCTTTTATGCACCCAAAGGTGCAATTCATGAGTCGCAAGACTCAATTCATGAAATCTTCGGATTTCAATTCATGCCGAAGGCAATTCATTTTAATGTGTTGCTTACAACACATTAAACCTTATACTGAATACCGGTGTTCACCAAGCCGATGTTTGCGAAATCTTTCGGATTATGTCTTACAATATAATCAATATAAGAATCTACTAACTGTGCAATCAGAATGTATCCACTGGCATTCATATGTCCGTACAGATTGAAATGTTTTCCGAAGTCTCCTGCGAAAACGGGTCCGTACTTGTATATATCAATCACATAAGCATTGTCAAAATGTTCTGCAAAGTCATACAACAAATTATTCACGCCAAAGGTTTTTTCATCACGGTTGGGAGTGTTGGAATTGGGGAATGTAACAAAGAAGAATTTAGCATCGGGTGCAATTTCTTTATAACGCTGAATAATCTGTGCATAGTAGCCTGCAAAAGTGGGTTTATTGTTACGATAGTCGTTATCATCCACATCGGCGATACTGCCGATTTCCATATTACGGTTATAAATGTCGTTTACCCCTAATGCAATCACATAAGCCTGACAAGCTTTTTCCTTGTTCCACATATCGTTTTCTTCGGCAAAGCTTTCCATATATTCTTTCGCCGTCATACCGCCACGGGAGAAATTGTAGGCAAAAAAGCCGTTCTTTCTTGCGATATACTGTCCCCAGGAATACTCATACAAATCGTGATATCCGGGTTTCCCTTCGGCATCACGGGTTTCAAATTCGCCGGAGGACAAACTGTCGCCCACAAATGCCACCTTACGAAATACGGAGGTACGGCTGTAACCTTCCACAATTTTATCTAAAGGTTTTTCATTTTCATTATATAAAAATTTGTTCCAATCCATTGTAAAAAATCTCCTTTTTAATATAATTATTCGATTCTGAAAATTCGGTTATTATCAACCAGTTTGCATCTTATATTGTATCACTTTTTTTATGAAATGCAATGTTTTTTGTGTAAAAAATGTTTTCAATTGTATCACTATATGAGGGTGCAATGATTTTTTCCTATTTCGTAGCAAAACTCCTTAGTAGATTGAGCCAAGTACAGATTTGATTGCATCGGATGGAATGGTAATGTCCGCACCGCCCATAGAATCTGTAATCTGAGAAACAGTTCGTCCGCCGATGACGGGAAACACATCCACCTCGGGAATTGAACAAAGAAGTCCGCAAACCACCGATGCTACACTGCAGTTTAGCTCGGCAGCTAATTGCTTGATAATTTCCAACCGTCTGATATTTTCGTCACAAAAGTAGCGTTTTTTCGCCTTTTCGGACAAAGCTCCCTCACCCTGCTCTGCCATTTTGGAGAAGAACCCTTTTGCCTGAGAGGAATATGCCACCACAGGCATAGAGTTGTTTTTGTAGAAGGAAAATTCGTGCTCATCCATTCCCACAAGTCCCCCTCGTTCTCCTATGCAATAGGCAGGATTAAAGCGAATCTGACTTGCCGAAAATCCCAACAGTCCGTTTTCCTTAGCATATTTGTTTGCCTCACCGATACGCTCCGAACGCCAGTTAGACGCCCCGAACTTTTTGATTTTGCCTTCTTTTACCAAAGCGTTCATCAAATCAATGATTTCGGACACGGGAACATTCTCATCATCACGGTGTAGCCAGTAAAATTCAATATTTTCTAATCCTAAAGCAGATAAGCTCCGTTCTAAATCCGAACGGATATCTTTCTCGTTGATACGAGGTTTTTCTCCCAAATCAGGTTCATAATAGCCGCCCTTGGTGGAAACAAAAATATCGGCAGGGTTTCTTTCTTTCAACCACTTGCCTACCACCTTTTCCGCCTCACCGTCGGCATACAAACGAGCCACATCCAAATGCCGTCCGCCCATTTCGTAATAGGCATCCATAATGGCAAAGGATTCTTCTTCCGATATGGTGTCCCCAAAATATGCAGTGCCAAGCAAAATTTTGGAGCTTCTTTTCCCAAAACTATTTGAATATTTCATAGGTTTTCTCCTTAGAAAATTACTCAATATAAACTACTTGCAACTCGCCATCCCAATCAACAGTACATCCAATTTTTTCAGTAACGGCTCTGATAGGAATCAACGTTCTGCCATTGATAATAACAGGTTCCACATCGAATTGCACCAACTCATTGTTCACTACAACTTTAAGATTATTATCCTGAATGTTCACATTTTCTGTGTTACTGTTTTTAATATATACCGTCTGTGTATTTGCATCCCATTCAACATTATATCCTAATTTTTCAACAACATATCTTACAGGAACAAGCGTTCTTCCATCTATAATTACCGGTTTTTGATCAAAATGAACCGTCTCTCCTCTAACAATAACAGTAACTTCTAACGGCTTTCCCGTTTCTTTCTCTACAGGAACAATATTTTCGTATTTTTTATCATGATAATGGTAAGTTCCCACCTCATATCCCCATCCTGCTGTATTCACAGCATGTCCACCTCTTCCATCTGTTCTTCCAGGATGAGCATATGCGATTAAGAATGCAAAAACAACATTTAACACAATTATCAGTATGCTTGTTTTTTGAATCAATTCTTTTTTCATTTGACTTCTCCTTTTGTTTTTATTAAAACTATAATTTTTTTAATTATCCAGTAAATTCCATAACACATAGCATACATCAACCAACCGCAACAAAGTAACATATACCACATTAACATAAAAGCAGCATAAAAAAATAAACCAATCAAAAAAAGCGGTGCATTCTTCTTATTCATTCTTGTGCCAATTCCAATACGGAATCCACCAAATTTTGTAATCGTTTTAGACAAACTAAAAAACATAGGTATAACTCCTTTTAAAACTTTTCGAAAATGACAAACGTATTATTTTTTATTGTACCACATATTTCCTACATTTGCAACAATTTTCTCTCCCTCCTCAGATGGAGGCAAGATTAAGCGAGCTAGTCCCACACAAAAAGGGTTCAACCAATGCGGTTGAACCCTTTTAAAATATTACTCTGTATGGCAGGTGCAGAAAAACAGATGCAGAATTTGGAAATCGAATCAAGGCAACGCCTTGACGAGCCCGAATCCGTACCGTGCGTACGGCGAGCGGTGAGATTCACAGATTATGCGTTGTTTTTCAAGCCCTACTGATTCGCCTTGGAAAGATAACTTTCATACCGTTCTTTTGCTGCTTGCTCTGCCGCTTCAAACAATTCTTTTGCTTCTTCGGGGAATGCTCTCTCGAGGGAAGTATAACGAACTTCAGTCTGCAGGAATTCCCGGAAGGATGCGGTGGGAGCTTTGGAATCTAAAGTGAAGGGGTTTTTGCCTTCGTCTTTTAATGCGGGATTATATCTGTATAAGTGCCAGTAGCCACATTCCACAGCTTTCTTTTGTTGCACCTGAGCACCGGTTAAGCCGCCTTTGATACCGTGGTTGATACAGGGAGCATAAGCGATAATGATGGACGGACCTTTGTGTTTTTCCGCTTCTCTGAATGCTTTTAAGGTCTGTGCCTGACTTGCACCCATTGCAACCTGAGCTACATATACATAGCCATAGCTCATAGCAATCATACCGAGGTCTTTTTTCTTCACTTTCTTACCGGATGCCGCAAACTGAGCAACTGCACCGATAGGAGTAGATTTGGATGCCTGACCACCGGTGTTGGAATAAACTTCGGTATCAAATACCAGAACATTGATATCTTTACCGGAAGCTAACACATGGTCTAAACCGCCGAAGCCAATATCGTATGCCCAACCGTCACCACCTAAAATCCATTGAGATTTTTTGATCAGGTCACGTTTGTTTTCCAAGATATATTTCTTGTTGTCGCAATCGCAGTCACAAGCTTCTAATGCTGCAACCAATGCATCGGATAATGCACGGGTGTTTTCCCCGTCATCAAAGCCGTCTACCCAAGCGGTAGCTGCTGCTTTTACATCACCATTTTTGGTGTTTTCGATGACTTCTTTTACTTTTGCTAAGATTGCATTTCTTGCGGTTTCACAAGCGGTATACATACCGAAACCGAATTCTGCGTTATCTTCAAATAAGGAGTTTGCCCAAGCAGGACCCTGACCTTTCTGATTGGTGGTGTACGGCATAGCCGGAGCAGAACCTGCCCAGATGGAGGAACAACCGGTCGCATTGGCAATCATCATTCGATCACCATATAACTGAGTCATCAGTTTTGCATAGGGAGTTTCCCCACAACCTGCACAAGCACCGGAGAATTCCAGATACGGAACCTCAAACTGAGAGCCCTTTACGGTGTCTTTGTTCATGGGGTTTTTCTTTTCGGGTAAGGAAATTGCATAGTTCCAGTTGGGAACTTCTTTTTCCACCTGAGTTTCTAAGGGTTTCATTACCAGAGCTTTCACTTTGGCAGGACAGTTGTTGGCACAAACGCCACAACCGGTACAATCCAAAGGAGTTACCTGAACTTTAAACTCATAGTTATCGTAGGGTTTTAAGCCTTTTTTGGTGACAAAGCCTTCGGGTGCGTTTGCTTTTTCTTCTTCGGTCAACAAGAAGGGTCTGATTGCCGCATGAGGACAAACATAGGAACACTGATTACATTGGATACAGTTTTCGGGAATCCATTGGGGAACATCCACCGCAATACCGCGTTTTTCATATTTGGAAGTGCCCTGGGGGAAGGTACCGTCTTCTCTGCCTTTGAATGCAGAAACGGGTAATTTGTCACCCTCCTGATTGTTGATCACTTCCACCACATCTTTTACAAATGCGGGAACATTGGTTTCTTTTTCTGCTTTCACATCGTCGGTAGCGTTAGCCCAATCAGCGGGAACAGTGATTTCTCTTACTTTTTCTACACCTGCATCCACTGCGGCATTATTCATATTAACGATATCGTCACCTTTTTTACCGTAGGACTTTTTGATAGCTTCTTTCATATAAGAAACTGCATCATCAATATTCATCACATTGGCAAGTTTAAAGAATGCCGCCTGCATAATGGTGTTGATTCTGCCGCCTAAGCCGATTTCTTTTGCCAAAGAAACGGCGTCAATTACATAGAATTTAATCTGTTTCTGCGCTAAATGACGTTTCACATTGGCAGGTAAGTTTGCCATAATTTCTTCATCGGTCCAAGAGGTGTTCAGTAAGAAGGTACCGTTTTCTTTTACATCTGCTAACATATCATACTGATTGATATAGGAAGCTTTATGACAAGCCAAAAAGTCCGCTTTTTTAATCAGATAAGTGGAACGGATGGGAGTGTGACCGAATCTTAAGTGAGACACGGTGATACCACCGGATTTCTTGGAGTCATAGGAGAAATATGCCTGAGCATACATATCGGTATGGTCACCGATAATTTTGATAGAGTTTTTATTTGCACCAACGGTACCGTCTGCGCCAAGACCCCAGAATTTACAGCTGATGGTGCCTTCGGGAGCCACGTCAACAGGAGCTGCATCGGGTAAAGACAGATGGGTAACATCATCGTTGATACCGATGGTAAAATTGGTTTTCGGTTCAGTTTCTTTCAAATTATCCAAAACCGCAATTAGCTGTTCGGGATAAGTGTCTTTGGAACCTAAACCGTATCTGCCGCCAACGATTAAGGGTTTGTTCGCTGCACTTGCATAAGCAGCACAAACATCTAAATATAAGGGTTCGCCTAAGGAACCGGGTTCTTTGGTTCTGTCTAATACGGCAATTTTCTTAACAGTTGCAGGAATCGCACCTAAGAAATGTTTTACGGAGAAGGGTCTGTATAAACGAACTTTTAATAAGCCGACTTTTTCACCTTTTTTGGTCAAATAGTCAATCACTTCTTCTGCCGCATCACAAACGGAACCCATAGCGATGATGATGCGTTCTGCATCAGCAGCACCATAGTAATTGAATAAATCATAATTTCTGCCGGTTAATTTAGAAATTTCTTTCATATAGTTCTGGCAGATTTCGGGAACTGCATCATAATAGCCGTTACAAGCTTCTCTTGCCTGGAAGAAAATGTCGGGATTCTGCGCGGTGCCTCGAAGAACGGGAGCATCAGGATTTAAGCTTCTTTCTTTAAATGCTTTTACAGCATCTAAATCAGTCAGTTTTTTCAAATCTTCATAGTCTAACACTTCAATTTTCTGAATTTCGTGAGAGGTTCTGAAACCGTCAAAGAAATGTAGGAAAGGTACTCTGGATTTGATGGTGGTTAAATGCGCCACCGCACCTAAGTCCATAACTTCCTGCACGCTGTTGGCAGAAAGCATGGCAAAACCTGTCTGACGGCAAGCCATTACGTCGGAATGGTCACCGAAAATAGATAACGCGTGGGAAGCCAATGCTCTTGCGGAAACATGGAACACGCAAGGCAAGAGTTCCCCTGCGATTTTATACATATTGGGAATCATCAAAAGAAGACCCTGAGAAGCGGTATAGGTAGTGGTTAAAGCACCTGCCTGCAAAGAACCGTGCACAGTACCTGCCGCACCTGCTTCAGATTGGAGTTCTACAACTTTTACTTCGTTGCCGAAAATGTTTTTCTGACCTTTTGCAGACCACTGGTCAACATTTTCTGCCATCGGGGAGGACGGAGTGATAGGATAAATCCCTGCTACTTCGGTAAACGCATAAGAAGCGTATGCCGCTGCCTGGTTGCCGTCCATAGTCATCATTTTTTTCGCCATATTGAACTTGTCTCCTTTACTTATATTTTAGTGAGTTTTTATCAAAACACATTTCAGAAAAAAATATTTTTTCTTTCATCATATCATTTCTAAAAAAAATTGTCAACAAAAAAATTATACCAAACGGCTTCTTGTGCCGCCTGCCAGAAAGCTTTTGATATTGGCTTCGATTTCATCAATACAACGCTGACGGGCATCAATGGCACCCCACGCCATATGAGGAGTGAAAATCACATCGTCACGGTTTAAAATCTTCTGATAGGGACTGTCTTTTTGCATAGGCTCGGTGGAATACACATCCACACCAAGTCCGCCAATTTTTCCGCTAAGAACCGCCTCGGTTACCGCTTCTTCATCAAATACGGCTCCGCGGGCAACATTCACCAACACCACGCCGTCTTTCATTTTGGATAAAGTCTGTTCGTTGATTAAATGAAAAGTGCCGTCATTTAAGGGCGTATGCACCGTGATGATATCACTTTCCTTACATAGTGTATCCAAATCAACGCATTCAAATTCCGTTACGGGCGTTCTTTTGTATGCAAGCACTCTGCATCCCATGGCTTTGGCAACATTTGCAACCTTGGTGCCGATGGTTCCGAGCCCTACCACGCCCCAGGTAAGTGCGGACATTTCACGAAAAACGGGTTCCACACGATTGAACACGCCGCAGTTGGTGTATTCTCCCGATTTTACGAATTTATCATAGCAAAGCAGATTGGTTGCCAGAGAAAACGCCATGGAAACGGTTAATTGCACCACGCTGTCGGTGGAATAACCAACCACATTACACACGGCAATTTTGTGCTCTTTGCAATAGTCGATGTCCACATTGTCAAACCCGGTTGCCGTAATGCAAATGAGCTTTAAATTCTTGGCATAGGGTAAGTTATCTTTATTGAGTTTTACTTTATTTAAAATCAACACTTCGGCATCTTGGATTCTTTCAATCACCTGCTCCTGAGTGGTTAAATCATAAACGGTGATATCCCCCAACTGATGGATTCCCGAAAAATCCAAATCATTGCCCAAAGTTTTTACATCTAATACCGATATTTTCATTTCCTTTGCTCCTTACTTTCCGAAGTTGGGATAAAGCCCTGATTCCGACATTGGCTCTCCACCTGCATACAGATGGGAAATGTCTCCCACGCCCGTTGCACGAAAATGAGAATACCCCGCCTCATCGGTTTCGGTGACCAATGTGGTTACCGAAGTGGGTGAAAAGAAAAAGCTGTTTTGCGCCACCACGGGAGAAATCCCCAAAAGATACCCCATCAGCAAGCTTCCCAACCCAAAATGGCAAAAGAGTGCAATGGTTTTATCCTCTCCGCCACGAAACGCCATCCCCTCACGCTTCCATCCGTAACGGGATAAAAGTTCATCCATCCCCTCTTTCACTTCGGGATATGCCGTGGGTGCGGTGGTTTCTGCCATCCAGGAAGGCTCCTGCCATTGGTCTAAGGTATAAAACTTGGGTTCATTACACCAAATGGAAGGAGGGATATCCCAGGAAACCCGATATTTTTGGGTAACGGGATTATATTTATGCCCCTCAAATTCCCGAAGCCAGGGCAAGGTTTCTGCGGTTTTCCCTGTTTTTTCCAGGGTGGGTCTCAGAGTATCCTGCGCACGCCCCAGAGGGGAACAATAAAAATCGTCAATGGGTAGGTTTTTCATTCGTTCGGATAACAATTCTGCTTCACGCCAACCCTTTTCGGTTAACGAATCAATGGAATAATCAGGGTCGCCGTGACGAACAATGTATATTTTCATAATTGACACTCCTTCTAAACGGTTTTTGTTTTTCTTAAGTCATTCCAAAGGATTCCCGCTACGGTAAATAAGCACAAAACGGTGTGAGTAACCAAAGGTCCATAGGAATGAGACAAAATATCATATAAAATCCAGAGCAAATTATTTGCAGTTTGCCAGATGCGATAGCCTCTCCCGGTTTTGGAAGAAACGCATCCCACAAAGCAAAGGGTGGCAAGCAAGGCAATGATGCCGATGGCATCCTCCAATACCGCAAAGTTGGCAAATATAAAGGATAAGGCATACACCACCAACAACCACACGGGGATTTTTTTATTTTTCTTGGCATAAATAATGTTGATTAACGCCTGAATACTTCCGATATAACTGGAAATGGCACCGTTGGCACCGTTTGGTACAAACAAATAACTGGTTGCCACAAGCAGATTTCCTGCCAGCACCAAATATAAGGTTTTCTTAATGGTTTCACCCTTAATCAACGATGCAATAATCAGCACCGCCAGTCCAAGTCCGCTTAAGATGTATGACATGATTGGATTCCTTTACATTTTTTTAATAACGATGTCCGCAGAAAGGACATTTGGGGTCGTCACATTCGTGCTTCTGACCGCACTTAGGACACTGAATCTTAGCAACTCCGCTTTCTGTCTGTTCGGTATGATAAAATTCAATTTTTCCGCATTGGGGACAAGAATAGATATCCACTTCCATCGACCCTGCCAGTAAATTGGGTAAATCTCCAAGCACCCAACCGGTTTCCCCTAACTGAATTTTTCGGGTACCGCTATATGTCATTTCACAATTACAGCGTAGGCATGTCAGTTTTTTCATATCCTATTCTCCCCCTTTTCTTCTCAATATTCCAAAATACGCCTTTTCTCATCAAAAATCCGATAGCTTTTCACGGCTTTCTGAACGGTTGTTTTCGTAGTTAACTCGTTCGCCGTTTCCTTATGAAATTTTAATAGTTCTTAAAAATTTACAAAGCCCATCAGGCAAATTCGCTTTTACCAATATGCTTCCCTGATTTTTGGATAGCATCAGGTAAAAATCGGTTTTGGTTTCCAAAATTTTATATAATTTGTTATATTCCACCTTGGATTCACCATACGAATCTTTTCCAATGAAATAAGTATCATAAAAATCAAATTTTACAGTCTGATTTTTTGCGATTTTATTGGAATGCCAAGTTTTTTTGAACTGTATATCTTGGGAAATCACCATAAGAACAGGGCACAAAATTGCTAACAAGTATAAGAAACGATGACCTACCAACCACCCAAGAAACAATAGCCATAATTCTAAAGCAATATATATAATGACACGAATGGGATTGAGAAATAACTTCCAATTAAATCGCCTGTATTCCTTATAAGAGTGCTGAATAGTGATTGAATATAAGCAATCCATTGTTTTCCTCTCCTTAATTAGTCCACTAAAATCAGAGCAATCAAAGAAAGCACTTCATCACCGGTATTTTTCACCCCGTGTCCCTGACCTGAGGGAGTAAAGCTTACCATACCGGGAGCGATATCCACATTGGTTCCGTTATCATTGTAAATGCCTTTTCCGGATAAGAAAACAAAGGTTTCGCTTTCGCCCACATGCATATGATATTCCACTTCTTCACCCGGCATTACCTGCACCAGAGAATAAAGACGGATTCTCGGATCCCAACCATCAAAATCCGCCAGATTGGTTTTTAACATTTTTTCTTTGCCCATGGCATTTAATTTGGTTTGTGTTTTTAACTCTGCTAATTTCTTATACATAATATTTTCTCCTTTGATATGAAAATCATTTCTCTCTTGTATATTCCTGATTTTTATAAATCACAAGCTTGCAAAACAAAAATTCCAACACAAAATTTGCTATCATTGTTACTCCAAGAATGATATACTCGTTGATTTTGGCTCCTTCTGCCAGATGGCCAAGCCAAGTGGACACGGGGGTAAAAACAAGGTAAAACCCAAACAGTTTTGCCATTGCAATCGGAATATTGGCAGCTGACTTGAAGGTGTAATTTCTGTTTAACGTAAAATTCCACACAATGGAAAGAATCAATGCGCACAAATAAGACGGCCAGTATATCCAACGAAACACTTCGCTAAATACCGCAAAGGATACCACCTGAACAATCCCTGCGGATATGGAAAACAATGTGAATTTCATCATTTGTAATGCAGTACCTTTTCTTTGCATAAAAAAGTCTCCTTTTTTATAAAATCAGATTATTCGCATTAAACATGTTTGCCGAACATATTGGTAAAGAATTTAATAAAGAATCCTGTTGACATTGCCAAAATGGTTCCCACGCCGACGCCCACGATTTTAAAGTTGAAGAACGCCATGGAAAGAACGATTGCAAGCACAACGCAAAAGGCATCAAAAGCGATTTTCATATTGCTGAAATTCTTGTGATACTTGTCCGCAACAACTTTCACGATTGCTTCGGCAGGATTCATTACTCTATTGGCAACAATCATCACCGAAATCCCGAAAGCAAGAACGATAATCCCTGTCACCGTCATCAAAAGTTTCACAACATACAAATCGGCGGGTATGTAAGAAAATGCCCAAACCCCAAAATCGGTAAACCAACCAAAGATAACCGAAACCGGAATCTGCATCAATTCCACAGGCTTAAACTTCTTGCCCAAAATCACAATCTGCGCCAGAATCATCACAATATTCCAGATAGCGCTCCAGGTTCCCAATGTTAAAAAAGAAAATTTGATACTGACAACATTAGGCACCGACGAAATGGTGGAAAGCCCAAGGTCTGCACACTTTGTAAGTGCAATCCCAAGTCCCATAAATAGCGAACCGATAATGACCAAAAAATAATCCTTTAAAAGCTTCATAAATCTTTCCTGTTCCGTTTTTACTTTGTTACATCTATTCTAACACAAATAAACAAAAATGACAATACTTGTTACAGTATTGTCATTTTTATTCTTTGGTTTTTATCAGTTCGGTTTTTTGGTGGCTAACAGCACACGAATTCTTCCGCCTGCGGATTCCGCTTTATCATAATAAGCATAGATATTGTATTCATCCTGACGCTCCACAAGATCGGATTTTGACATTTTCATATACTGATAATCCGCATTTTTCTGATAAACCGCCACCTTGTCGCTCATCAGATATTCCTCATCATCACATTCGATGGAGAATTCATTGATTCTTTCAACAAGGGTGCTAAGCTTGGTAAGCAGTGTGATACTGTCCACAGAGTTTCCCGAAAATACAAAACGGGAGGGTGCACCTGTGGCAACCGAGGTGAAAATAGAACCGTTCATAGACGAAGTAACGCCGTCGATATCGTAGGTATAACTACGGGAATTGGAGCGTTCGTTATACTCGGAAGCATAGGTCACAATGCCGTATTTATGAGCATCGCCCGTCACATTGTTTAAAAAGAGGGTTTTGATTTCTCCTGCCTTGTTTTTCTCTGCATAAAGAACCGATGAAGATAGCAAATTCATTCCGTCCAAACGCTGAGGATACACCCTGATATAACTTCCGGTTTCGGATTTATCCAAGGTGGAAACATCCAGAATCAGGATTTCATCTGCCATTTTGGTGCTACCGATGGTTTTCTTTTCGTAATCCACTTTTCCGCTAATGGAGGAATTGGTATTTAAACTGTTCACTTTTACTTTCTGATTCCCGAAAGACACCTTCACAATGGAATTTTTATACGTCGAATAATCAGATGTGGTGGGATATTCCAACAGTTCACCGTCTGCCGTCACCACGCCGATATAATTGGAAGAATATTCGCTGCCGTCGGCATTTTCAAACTTCTTTTTGCCGGTTGCCTGCAAATAGCCAACCAACGACTCGGCAGTTCCCGTCATCACATCAGCAATTTTACCGTCACGCCCCAATAAAACGGTGACGGAATCGCCCAACTTAATATTGCCGTTGGAAGAAAGCTTATAGAAAGCCTCGGAGCCTTCCAGAGCATAAGTGGTTCCCGAAATCACAACCGAGGTGGGATTATCACGATTGGGAGATGCACTTTCATACACACCCGATACCTTTTTGGAATACGCCCACACGGTGTTAAGCTTTTCGGAATAATACAAAATATCATTGAGCTCATATCCGCTTGACTGAGAGCCGTTTCGGATATAGGTGGTAGCATCATTGGTTGCAATCACAGATTTTGTGGTTGCGGTGATGGGGCCTTTCAGCAATTCGGTGGCAAGCACACCGTAGTCGGTAACCATATCCCCGGTTTTATAAATTTTTAGGGTGTCTCCCACGGAAATGCTTGTCAGCGCATTTTTCAGGCTTGTGGTCTGAGATTTGTTGTAAACCGTTAAACCGTTATCCACAAAAAGGGTGGTTAAAGAACCGTCACGGGATACCACAATATCATCATCTAAAACCTGATATACCAGATATTCCTCAATATACTGTTGCGTAGGAATAAAGCCGACTGCCTCATTGGCATTCTTTAAAATCAAATCCCCTTTTTTCCCAACCGAATCTTCCAGAGAAAGATTGGTTCTGTAATTTCCGGAGGTGGTGTTCACTCTGCCGCTTCCCACCGAAGAATCGGTAAGAGGCGTTCCTAAAAGAATCACGTCCTCCACGATTTTATAATTTAATCCTTCGATGTAATGAGAAGTGCTGTTTTTCGGTTCTGTGTTCAGCAGATTGTAGGTAAGATAACAAACATCACGGCGGGTCATCTGATCGCCGATAGCTCTGTCTAATCCTTCGGTTAAACCGATATTGATTGCCAACCCTACCTGCCCGTAAGGCCAGGAGGTGCCAAAATCAGTTTCATCATATCCCAAAAGTTTTAAATACACATTTAGCGCTTCTTCGTAAAGCACGGTATTATCCGGTTGGAAAGAACTGTCGGGATACCCTGTTACCAGCTTATTATCACTTGCCAATTTGATATAAGGAGATGCCCAATGCTTGTGGGTAACATCCTTAAAGGGTGAAATTTTCAAATTCAAAGCAACTGTGTTTTTATGTTTGGATGCCATTATGGCAACTTTCGCAAATTCCGCACGGGAAACATCATCATCCAGACGAAGATTCCCGTCGGTATCTCCCTGAATAATTTTCATCTCATTTAAGAGCGGAAGAATATTGGTTTGCAAATTCTCTGCAGATACAGGCATCGCTGCAAGTATCACACAAAGAAACAAAAGCATTATTTTTTTCATAGTTTTCATCATATATCTCCCTTTTAATCATACCGTAATGCATCAATCGGACTCATACGGGACGCTTTTTTTGCCGGAAAATATCCGAATATCATACCGATTCCCACAGAAACCGAAAATGCAACGGCAACGGCACCAAATGACGGCTTAGCCGCTACCCCCATCAGATTTCCTACAAATATAGCAGCACTGATACCAAGTACAATGCCGAGAATTCCGCCAAAGGAACTTGTGGTTGCCGCTTCCACCACAAACTGACTCATAATATCCCAGGGAGTTGCTCCCAAGGATTTTCTGATTCCGATTTCACGGGTTCTCTCGGTAACCGAAACCAACATAATATTCATAATTCCAATCCCGCCTACCAATAAGGAAATCGCCGCAATTCCGACCAGAATTGTGGTGATGGTGCCCGTTAAATCGTTCACCGTTTCCAACATTTCCGACTGATTCATAATACGATAAGCGTTGGTATCGCTAAACACGGAATACAAATAACCGGTGATGCGGTTTTCCGCCTCATCCACCAGTTCTTTTTCCGCCGCACTGAAAGCGTAGCTGGAAATTCTGCCGTTCCAGGAAAGCCCGGTGGCTAAGGTATAAGGAAGATACAAAACATCGTCTCCGCCGTCTTCCTCACTGCCCTGCACTTCCTTTAAAACGCCCACAATGGTGTAGGAAATTCCGTTGATTTTTACCTCATTTCCTAAAGCACTCTGCGCATTGCCATACAGTTCTTTGGCAATATAGGTACCAATGACACAGCTCTTTTGCCGCCGTTCCACATCCACATATTCCAAAAATCTGCCGTGTTCTACTTCCAATCCTTTAATCTCGGGATAGAATTCGTTGGTGCCCGTGGCGATGGTATCAACACTTTGGGACCCGTTTTTCACGGTCAGGCTGCTCACATTCACCACAGGAGAAACATATCCGATCACATCTGCATTTTCAATGGCAAAATCCATAATATCATCCGGTTTCACAGAACGGTTTCCCCCTCTTCCGGGAATGGAAACCGAAATCAGATTTGTGCCCATGGATTCAAACTGTTCTACCAGTTGGGTTTTAAAGCCATCCACCAATGCCACCAGAATAATCACCGAAGCAACCCCGATAATAATCCCAAGCATTGTGAGAAAGGAGCGCATTTTACTGGCAGAAAGACTTTTCACCGCTAAAATAAATGCCTGCTTGATACTCATTTTGCCACCACCTCATCCGAAATGATTTTGCCGTCCTGCAATTTTACCACACGGTCTGCCTGATAGGCAATACTGTTATCGTGGGTAATCAGAACAATGGTGGTGCCGTCTTCACGGTTTAATTGTTTAATAAACTCCAGCACTTCAATTCCCGTTTTACTGTCTAATGCACCGGTGGGTTCATCGGCAAGAATCAATTTGGGGTCTCCTGCCAAAGCACGGGCAATGGACACTCTCTGTTGCTGACCGCCCGAGAGTTGTTTGGGATATTTTTTCATACGGTCCAAAAGGCCGACTTTTTCCAGAGCTCTCTCAACCCGTTCCTTTCGTTCTTTGGGGTCCATCCGTTTATAAATCAAGGGAAGCTCCACATTTTCAAACACCGAAAGCTTGGGAATCAGATTATATTGCTGAAAAATAAATCCCAACGTTCTGCTTCTGATAGCGGAAAGCTCATATTCTCCCATTTTACTCACGTCTTCGCCGTTTAGAAAGTAGGAGCCTGAGGTTGGAATATCCAGGCAACCGATAATATTCATCGCCGTGGATTTCCCCGATCCCGATTGACCGATTATGGAAACAAATTCCTTTTCGGCAACATGAAGATTGATGCCGTCTAATGCACGGATTTCGCTATCGCCGTCGGAGTATATTTTATAAATATCTTTTAACTCGATCATCGCTCCACCGCCTATCTTCCGCCGGACATACCACCGGGCATTCCTCCGGCAGGCATTCCGCCCATACCTCCGGCAGGCATTCTGCCCATGCCTCCTGCAGGCATACCTCCCATGCCGCCTGCGCCCATACCGCCCATGGCTCCCATGGTGCCTGCAGCTGTGGTTTGAGTTGCGCTTACCCGCACAACATCTCCCTCGGAGATTCCCTCAATAATTTCCACAAAATCTTCGTTGGACAAACCAACCTTTACCTTCACCAGTTTAAATCCTTCCGGTGCAACATTCATCATCATTTTGCTGTTACCCGGAATTTCTTTTCCGTCGGGTGTTTTCATCTCAGGTGCCTTTTCGCCATCTTTTAACTGCACGGCAACCTGATTGCCTCTCATCAATGCGGAAGCGGGAATGCGAACCACATTTTCTTTCTTTTCCACGATAATATCTGCGCTCACATTCATCCCGGGAATCAGTCCGTCGGGTTGTTCAATCACCACGGTAACAGGATAAGTGGTAACCCCGTTGGAGCTGGTGCCGATGATGCTGACAGTTTCCACATAACCATTAAAAATCTTGCCTTCCAGAGCATCTGCGGTAATGAGTGCAGCCTGCCCCACCTGAATCTTGGAAATATCCAGTTCGTCAACAGACATTTCAAATAAAATTTTGGACATATCCGCAATGGTTGCCATCACTTTGGTATTGTTGGTATTATCAAGGGTATCTCCCTGCTTGGAATTTTTCTGAATCACAGTACCGTTAATAGGAGAAGTGATATTGTAGTTTTCCAACTGGTCATACTGATTTTCCAAAGACAATTCCGCCTCTCTCAAAGAAAGAGCACTGCTTTTCTGGCTATCCACCACAGAAGTGCTGGATAGCTTCACAACCACGGAACCTGCAGACACATAGTCCCCTTCCATCACATAGATTTCTTCCACTTCCCCGGAAACCTCTGCGGTGATGATATCGGAATCGGGATAGGAAAAGCTTCCCACATCATTGCAGGAAATATCGCCCACAATAGCGGTAGCGGTGTCCCCTTCCATAATGTTACCGGGATTTTGCACTTTAATTTCCACATTTTTAATCATAATACCGGAAGAAGAAACCATCTCACCGGTAGAAATACGGCTTACTGTTCCGTAAAGGGTACCGCCGCCGGACTGCAAGGTGATTTCGGCGGTTTCCCCCACGGAAATTCCCTGCGCATGCTCGGAAATGAAAGGAATTTTAAGAAGCAAATCCTTGGAATTTACCAAATCTGCAATTTTGCTTCCGGAAGATACTTTATCCCCTTTTTTCACATATAAAGCGGTAATATTGCCATTCCCTTTGCTTCGCACATTCAGATTGGCAAGGTCCTCCACATTCTGATTATATGTATTCTGAGAACGCTCTAAAGAAAGTTTGGAACGCTCAATGGAATTTTCCACATCCGCCGTGTCAATTCTGTATAACAGGTCTCCTTTTTCCACGATGGTGCCTTCTTCAAAGGGAGCTTCGATGATTTCTCCTTTGACCAGAGCGGTTACCTCATAAGAAGCATTTGGTTCCACCGTTCCCGTTCCGCTGATAATCACTTCCACATCGCCTCGGTCTGCCGTTGCGGTAAGAAGCTGGTCTTTGGGTGCAGATTTTCCTTTCAGAAGTGACACCGCAACCACGGCAATCACAACTGCCAGAAGAACCGCCAATATGATAATCCACTTTTTAGACAGTTTTTTAAATCCTGCCTTTTTTACTTTTTCCAGAATGTTATTCAAAAGAATGTTCCGCCTTTCCGGTTATTTTTTTCGTATTCTTTCTCTATTGTAGCGAATGGTTGTGTTCAATTTGTGAACATCAATCTATTTTTTAGTATTTAAAAAATGGCAATACCTCTAAAGTATTGCCATTTTTTAAATCGTAATTGTTAGATTAATTCTTTCACGTCAACAAAGTCATATCCTAAGCTTGTTGCAACGTTTTTATTGGTGCATTTATGTGCATACACATTCACACCGTTCATTAAGCCTTCATCTTTTTTGATAGCAGCTTCCAGACCCATATTAGCAATCATTCTTGCATAGGGGAAGGTTGCATTGGATAAAGCCATAGTGGAGGTATAAGGCACTGCACCGGGCATATTGCCAACACAGTAATGCACGATACCTTCTTCAATGAACACGGGATTTTCATGAGTAGTTACGTGAGAGGTTTCGCAGCAACCGCCCTGGTCGATTGCGATATCAACGATTACCGCACCCTGTTTCATCAGTTTTAAGTGTTCTTTTCGAATCAGTTTGGGAGTTTTTGCACCGGGAATCAGTACGGAACCGATTACCAGGTCTGCTTCACTCAACACTTTTCTGATGTTTGCTTCGTTGGAATATAAGGTGGTAACAGATGCACCGAACACATCTTCCAAGTAAGAAAGACGATTTAAGTTTACATCCAATAAGGTTACCTGAGCGTCACTGCCCACAGCAGCTTTTGCAGCATAAGTACCTGCGATACCGCCACCGATGATGGCAATTTTACCGCGTTCCACACCGGGAACACCGCCCAATAAGATACCACGACCGCCAAAGCATTTTTCCAAGTATTTTGCGCCTTCCTGAATACTTAATCTGCCTGCAATCTGGCTCATAGGACGAAGACAAGGTAAGTTTCCGTCTTTATCGGTGATGGTTTCATAAGCAACCGCTTTCACACCGCTTTCCAAAAGTGCTTTTCCCAATGCGGGATTGGGAGCAATATGAAGATAAGTATATAAAATCTGACCTTCTCTTAAATATTTGTATTCGCATTCTTCCGGTTCTTTTACTTTGATAATCATATCACATTTTTCAAAGACTTCTCCGGGGGTTTTTAAGATGGTGGCACCGGCGGCGGCGTACATCTCATCTGTAAAACCAACACCTGCTCCGGCGTTTGTTTCCACATAGACGGTGTGACCGTCTTTTACCAATACTTCCACATTATCGGGAATCAGACCTACACGATATTCGTGATTTTTAATTTCTTTTGTAGTACCGATTACCATATCATAATCACCCTTTCTTTTTGTGCTATTGCACTATCGTTTTTATTATAAAATTTTATCGGTTATTTGTCAAGAAATTTTTTCCAAATTTCCTCTCATTTTTTGGAATTTTTTTAACATAAGATACCTTATTTTGATGCCTCTTTCTTCTCGGCACGATTACATAAAATTACTGCAAGAACCACCGCCAAAATACCGCCCGTCAATTTTCCGATGACCATTGGGAGAATCATTTCGGAATCAAACGCCATGGTAAAGGCGAGATGATCTCCCAACACAAAGGATGCAGAGGTCACAAATGCCATATTGATGATAATTCCGCGGGAATTCATTTTTTCCACCAAGGTAAAGGTGGGAATACTGTTGGCTAAAGATGAGAGCAAACCAACCACGGCATCCTCGTTCATTCCCATTTTTCCGCCAAGCCAACCAAATGGCTTTTTTAATAAGCGAGACAATACCAAAATCAGCGGAAAAACGCCTGCCAAAATCATGGCAATACTTGCCACCGTCATAAATCCGTCGGTAACGGGAGCCATATCGGGAATCAGTACAATTCCCGTTAAATAAGTAAAAATCCCTGTGGCAAGACCGATGGTGATAATTGCGAGCACCACATTGCCGATTCCTTGGAACACTTTTCTGCAAAAATCGGGACAAAAGATTAAACCCAAACAAGTAAGCAAAGAAACCAAAATCACGGGAAGCAGATTCAAAAGCAGTTCACCAACAGAAAATCCCATAAAAATCCCGGATGCAATACATCCTAAGGGAATGGTTGCCACCCCGCATAAAATGCCGGTAAGCATATCTTTATGATATGCTTTTTTCACCATTTTTAATGCCACGGGAATGGTAAAGCAAATGGTTACCCCCATCATAGCGGCAACCACAAGACCGTGAAAGCGGCTCCAATCTGTTTTGGATAGCTCTGCGGCAATGGATGCACCACCCATATCATTTGCCACAAAACCGCCTAAAAACGAAGGGTCAATCCCCATCCGTTGACCAAGCCAATTGCAGGCAGGTGCCAAAAGATTTGCCAAAGTGGGTGCAATGGTAATCATCCCCACCATAGCAACCGCCAAGGTGCCTACGGAGAGAATCCCTTTTTCAAATTCTTCTCCGATTTTTAGGTGGTTCCCCGTGATACGGTCTAATGCTCCCAAAAGAGCAAAAATTCCAAAAATAAGCTCCAACATTTTTTCTTTCCTTCTTGCTTCAAAAATTGATATCTCCTTTGCGGCAAAGGATAAAGGAAGATTCCAAAAGAGCAATGCTCATTTGGAATCTTAACATACTTATTATAATATAAAACCGTTAAAAACAGATTTTATCGGGATTTAAAATGTTTTTTTCGTCAAACACCTTTTTAATGCCCTGCATCATTTCAATGGGCACAGTTCCCAACTGTTTTTTCAAATATTCTTTTTTTGCATAACCGATGCCGTGTTCCCCGGATACTAAGCCTCCCAGTTCTTCTGCTTTTTCATACATTTTGTCAAAGCAAGTGGTTAAGGTTTGTTTCCAATCGGCATCGTTTAAGCTGTCACGACAGATATAAATGTGCAAATTTCCGTCTCCCGCATGGCCGAAGCTTGGGATACGAACCTTCATTTCCTCTGCCAAAGCGTGCGTAAATTTAATAAATTTATCCACCTGATTTACGGGAACTACCACGTCACATTCATCCATTTCGGGAGTGGATGCTTTGATAGCTTCCAAAAATGCACCACGGGCAGACCAAACGGATTTCTTTCGTTCCTCGGTATCCACGATATAGGCATCCAATGCACCGATGGAAAGGCACAAATCTGCCACCGCTTTCATATCTGCATCCACCTGGGCATCGGTGTTACCGTCAAAGGTTAAGAGAATATAAGCGTCGTTTTTGGTATCGGGGAATTTTTTTCCTAAGTAATCCTCTGCAAACAAGATGGTGTCACGGGACATATATTCGATTGCAGTAGGCGTGATTTTGGATCTGAAAATCTGCGGTACCGCTTCAATGGCACTCTTCATATCGGCAAACGGAACCAATAAAGACAGTGACACTTTCGGCAGCGGAATCACTTCCAATACCGCTTCGGTAATAATACAAAGGGTTCCCTCCGAACCGATTACCAAATCTTTTAAACTGTAACCGGAGCTGTTTTTTGCAACCTTTGCACCAAGCTGCACGATTTCGCCATTTGGCATTACCACGGTCAACGCTCTCACATAATCTCGGGTTACGCCGTATTTTACAGCTCTCATACCCCCTGCATTGGTGGAAATATTGCCGCCGATGGT
>JAZQUU010000005.1:0-40314 GCA_045631485.1 Clostridia bacterium
GCAGAACCTATGGATTTATTCTTCTTAAGTGATCAGAATACTTACTTAAGATATATCAAACAGGAAAGCATTCTGCCCTTAGATGATTTACTGGCAGAGCACGGAAGCGCTATTTTAGAAAAAGTGGACGAAGCAGCTTGGGATATGGTTCGTTATGACGGCGAAGTGTATGCGGTAAAAAACCATGGTACCTATTCCACCGCATCCTCCGTTGTATTTAAAAAAGATCTGGTAGAAAAATATAATTTTGATTATCAGAACGCAGATACTTACGAAGAACTGGAAGTATTCTTAAAAGCAATTAAAGAAAACGAACCCAATATTTATCCCTTATCCGGTTCTGTAACCTTAGAAGTCAGCCAACGTTATATCGTAAATCCTGACGGAACCGTATATGATAACGAAACCGAACAGTTTATCAGCTGGTTTGATTGCGACGCTTCTATGAATTTATACAGAACGATGGCTGATTATTATCAGAAGGGATATTTACCCAAAGACATTCTCTCCAAAAATGACTTGGCAGGCGAAAGAAAGAGCGGTAAATACGCTGTATTACCCAATAGCGGATACTACACCGAAGATGCTTCAAAATCCTCCGCATTCTACGGCTTCCCCTGCGTGGAAAAATACACCGGTAACACTTTAATTTCTTCTGCATCCGGTGCAAGAATCTGCTTGAGCTCCACCTCCACTCATCCCGAAAAAGCAATTCAGGTATTAAATCTGATTTGGGAAGATCCCGAACTCTCCAACACCTTAGCATACGGTGTGGAAGGCGTTGACTATGTGATTGATGAAGAAAGAAGCCAGGAAATCGGCAGCAAAGCGATTATTCCGAAATCCGGTGCAGAACAGAATTGGGCAATCTGGCATAACTGGATTGGTCCTCTGTGGGATCAGTGGGATTCTTCCTGGAACAGAGTGGAATCCTTACAGAATATGCAGGAAATGAACAAAAACGGTGCTGTTGCAAAATGTTTGGGCTTCTCCTTTGAAAATGAATCCGTAAAATCCGAACACGCACAGTGCAGTGCAATCTATGAAGAATGCAGACCTGTATTCGTTTACGGTTGTATGAACGATTTTGACGAATATCTTGCAAGTGCAAAAGCAAAATTTGCCAATGCAGGTCTTGATAAGGTAATTGCTGAAAAGAACAGACAGTATTCCGAATGGAAACAGGCTCAGGGTAACTAATAAACCAAAATCTCGTGCCCGACAAAATTCTATGGATTTTGTCGGGTAGGAGTGCTTGAAGCAGAATGAGTTTCTGTTTTTTAAAATTACTTTATGAATCGGAAGGTGAAAAAGATGGCGTCTAAAACGGTAACAGAAATCGCGCAGGCAGCCCCCAAGAAAAAACAGGGGTGGACTCGTTTTACGAAAAGCTTGCCGCTTACCATTATGGCATTGCCGGCTGTTATCTATATATTTATTTTTAACTACATTCCGTTATACGGATTGTTGCTTCCTTTTAAAGATTATAAACCCAGATTGGGATTTTTCGGAAGCGAATGGGTTGGACTTAAGAATTTTAAGTTTCTGCTCAATAATGACCAGCTGATTAAAGCGGTAGGAAATACCATTGTTTATAATATTGTTTTCATTCTGTTGGGCACAGCAGTAACATTAGCGGTTGCGCTGATGTTGTATGAAATGTCTAAAAGAAGCGTAAAAATATATCAAACAGCAATATTTGTACCCCATTACATTTCCTGGGTTGTGGCAGCCTATGTATTTATGGTCTTTTTAGATATGGACTATGGTATCTTAAATAAAATTATCACCGCATTTGGCGGGGAAGCGGTACTATGGTATAACGAACCGAAATACTGGCCAACCATTCTTACGATAGCACATATCTGGAAAGGATTTGGTTATTCGGCGGTTATCTACTATGCAGCCTTAATGGGTCTGGATAAGTCCTTATTTGAAGCGGCAGAGCTGGATGGTGCCAATAAATTACAGCAGATGTGGCATATTTCTTTGCCGGGCATCAAAAATATGATTGTAATGTTATTCATTATGCATATCGGTAAAGTATTCCATGGTGACTTCGGTATGTTCTACAATATTTCTCAGAACTCATCTTTGTTGTATGAAACAACCGATATTATCGATACTTATATTTACAGAACCTTAATCAATTTAGGTGATGTTGGGATTTCCTCATCGGTATCTATGGTTCAGGCAGTTCTTGGCTTTATCTTGGTAGTCGTTGCCAATGCGATTGCAAACAAAGTGGATAAAGATTCCGCATTGTATTAAGAAAGGGGAGGTGACAGATATGAAATTGTTAACAAGCAAGGGTAGAAAATCACCCGGAGACAGAATCGCACATTTTTGTTTTCATCTCATTATGATTTTCCTTGCATTTATGTGTATTTATCCCTTTTTGGTTATTGTGGGGTCTTCGTTTGCATCTCAGGAATCTATTGTAAACTTTGGATACAGAATTTTTCCGAAGCCTGCATCATTAGAAGCATATCGCACCATTTTTGCCAATCCCGGACAGTTGGTGGATGCTTATACCGTAACCATGATTGTAACGATTGTGCAGACCTTGGGCGGTTTGATTTTAACCTCTACCTTAGGTTATGTGCTGTGCAGAAAAGACTATCCTTACAGAGGATTCCTTGGTTTCTATGTGTTCTTCACAATGCTCTTTAACGGTGGTTTGGTTCCTTCCTATATTTTGATTTCAAACTGGTTGGGACTGCAGGATTCTATCTGGGCATTGATTATTCCGGGGATGTGTACCGCATGGAATGTTATGCTGATGAAAGGCTTCTTCCAGTCGATTCCCACTGCACTGATTGAATCTGCAAAAATTGACGGTGCCAGCGAATTTCGAATCTTTTTACAAATCATTGTGCCGTTATCCAAACCTGCTTTTGCAACCATCGGCTTACTGATGGTTTTAACCGGATGGAACGCCTGGTATTCTTCCTTATTATATATTACCAGCGAAAATAAGGTTATGCTGCAGTATCTTTTGATGAAAATTATGAAAAACATCGAGTTTATGCAGAGTGCTGAAGGTCAGCAGTTAACAGGAACAGTTAATGTTCAGACAGAAGTTCCGTCTCAGGCATTGAGAATGGCGATGGCTGTATTAACCACAGGACCGATTTTAATTGTGTTCCCGTTCTTCCAGAAATACTTCACCAAAGGATTAACGGTCGGTTCCGTAAAAGGATAAAACTAAAAAAAGGGAGTTTTTCCAATGTATAAGGTAATTTTGGTTGATGACGAAAAAATCTCTCTTGATATGCTTGGGCAAAGTTTCAAATGGGAAAATTACGATTTTCAGATAGCAGGCGTATTTACCGACGCCAGAACGGCATTGAAGCGATGCAAAGAAATCGATGTGGATGTTGTTTTTACTGATATCGAAATGCCCGTGATGAACGGATTGGAATTTGCTGCAGAGGTCAGAAAATCTGTGCCCGGTGCAAAGATTGTGATTTTAAGTGCTTACGATAAGTTTTCTTATGCGCAAACGGCAATCAGTATCGGTGTGTTTGAGTATATTTTAAAACCGATTACTGAAGAACGAGCAGAGGATGTTTTGCTGAAGTTAAAGGTGCAGTTGGATAAAGATCACGGAGTATATTCTGAGATTGATGATTCATATGGGATCAAGAATGTAAGATTCAAAGCAATGATTGAATACATTAACAATAACTATATGAAAAAACTGTCTTTAAGTGATTTGGCAGATATGTTTAATTTGAACGTGACCTTTTGTTGTTCCTTATTCAACAAGACCTTTGATTGCACCTTCATTGAATATTGCACCAGACTCAAAATGAAGAAAGCAGCTGAGCTTATCAAAGATGGGGAAATGAATGTGTATCAGATTGCAGAATATCTCAATTATGATTACATTTATTTCAATAAGATTTTTAAAAAGTATTATGGTATGACACCAAGAAGATATTCGAATACCAACGAATAGAAAGGGTGCATCAATATGAAAAGATTTGGAATCAAAAGCATCAGGCAGATGTTCAGTCTGTTTCTGTTAATCACGCTTTTGATTGTGGTAATCTGTTCAGTTTATACCTCGGTGGTACTGTATAAAAATATGGCACACGCCAAAAAATCGGCAGTGGATTCTGCTTGTTACAGTACCGACAAAATTATATCAGAGCATTTGAATGCCATCACAGATGCAGAAGGCGTTCTTTATAATGACAGGAGAATTCAGGAATTTTTAAACGAAACCGACCCGATTCAATCGGAAATCCTGAAAGTCGATGCTGCCGGCGTGATTCATAACACGCTGAATGCGAAAGGACTTGGCATGGGTGCGATTTTGTTCGGAAAGTCTCAAAACAGCGCTATGCTAAGCTGCAACAGTACTTCGGATGAGCAATCATTCATTGACGAAATGTATCGGCGCTATCTGTCAAGCGAAGGCGATCTGTTTATGTATGAGCCGGATAATCAGTTATACTCAGAGTTTTATATTTGCCGTTTCACTCCTGTGATATATCACAGTTTGAAAGAAGTGAATTCCTACGAAGTGGGCACAATGGCCATTTTCTCCAAAGTCAATTTTTATGAATTGGAGGAAAATGCCAAGAAAAATTCTGTGATTCTGATTCATTTGGTGAATCATCAAACCGATGAAGTGATTTCTCTGGTGGATACCACCTCGGGAGAGCAGGGCGGCAAAACTGCAGTAGAGCAGAGAGTCGGCTACACGAGCTGGTTTATTCAGGTGGAATTATTTGAAATTATCGGCGTGAGTGTGTTATCACCATTTGTATTCTTATCCATTCTGTTGCTTGGATTATTGCTTCTGTATGTCGTTTTATTCCGAAAGACTATGCGAGTGCTTGTGGATACGCCTATCAATAAGCTGTCTTGCTATCTTGAAGAATTTATGATTTCCAAGAGCGGCAAAGTCGTGCTTGACTCCGTAGGAGTGGACGAGTTTGATGATATTTTAAAATATATCAACGAACTTTTTGACAGGGTCACCAAGCAGGCGCGAATGGTGGTGTATACCCAACAGAAGATGTACGAAAAAGAGCTTCAGGCAAACGAGCAGACCCTTTATATGAATCAGCTTCAGATTAATCCCCACTTTTTGTTTAACACACTAAACACCATCACGCAGATGTGTTTGGCAAAGGGGCTTGATAATGTGACGGATATTACACACAGTATTGCGGAAATCTTCCGTTACAGTATCGAAGGGGGGCATAAGGCAACCCTGGATGAAGAAATCTATATTGTGTATAAGTACATTAAAATTTTCAATAGCAGATATGGTCGTGAATTTCAATGTGAATTGGATATTGAAGACGAGTTGTATGAGCTTGAGATTATGAAAATGATTTTGCAACCTCTGATTGAAAATTCATTCAAACACGGCGATATTGCAAATGTGGAGAATCCTTTGATTCAGATAGCCGCCTATCGTGAGCAGGGAGATATCGTGATTACCGTGACGGATAACGGTATCGGTATTGATGCCGCCAAAGTTCAGAGCATTAACTATGATCTGAGTGTGGCAAACACGAAAACGAATCAAAGTATCGGGCTTTTAAACGTGAATAAGCGTTTAAAAATCTGTTACGGAGAGCAAAGCGGGCTCACGGTGGAATCCGAGTATGGCAAATATACAAAAATTATTATCCGAATCAAGGACGAAAAACAAAGTTAGATAAGACCGTTTATGGTTTTATTTATAAATGATTTTCCAAATAAACTTTCTTATCATTTATCTGCAGGTTATTTGGAAAAAAACAATAAAAAAAGAAAGGAAACAAAAAAATGAGCAAAAAAATGAGCAAATTTTTTGGACTTTTGCTGGCAGTATGTATGTTGGTTAGTGCTATTCCCAATGTTGCATTTGCGGCAGGAGTTGGCGAAACTTTCATTGACGGTTCGTTTACCTACAAAGTAAACACAGACGGAACCACCGTTACCTTAACTGCAATTGCGGCAGATTCTCTTTCCGGGGAAGTTGTAATTCCCGAAACTGTAACCGACGGCAGCAAAACCTATACTGTTACCACCCTTGCCGGAGCATTTAAGGGAACAGATACTGCTGTTGCAACTAAAACCTACAATATGACCAAGCTGGTTATGGCGGATACCATTACTTCTATCACAGTATCCTCTCCTTTCTATGCTTGTCGTTTTACTGAAATTCATTTGTCCTCAGCTCTTACCGGAGATTCCGGCGGAAAAGGGTATCTGAATAATACCTTCAATCAGTGTAACTTATTGGCAACTGCAAATGTTCCTGCAGGAATTACGATGTTATACGGAACATTCTTAAATGCTCAGTCTATCAAGAATGTAATTTTTGAAGGAACCACGACCAGAACTCTTTATATGGACAGCGCTACCGCTGCATCCCATGCATTCAAAGACGGTTCTGCAGTAAACTTATTTGTTCCTTATCTGGAAACTCCCAGTTCTATGTTTGCAAGAATGGGTTCCGGTAAACTCACTCCTACCTATTACTATTATGACGGGGATTACAGATTCTCCGTCAAAGCAGACGGAACCGCAAAATTGGATGCACTGGTTCCCGGCAAAACTTTGGGAGAAACCGTTGTAATTCCCAATACCTTAGGCGGAAAAACCGTAACCGAGTTATACATGAACAGTTTAAAAAATAACAAAGTTACCAAAAGCTTTACGATGCCCGATACCGTTAAAGCCATTGATTCCGGAACATTTTACGGTTGGATCGCCCTGGAAAACGTTCATTTGTCCTCTGCATTGGTAAACGGCGGTGCGGCAAATCAGCTGACCAATACCTTCCATTATTGTTCCAAACTGACCAACGTTACCGTTCCTGCAGGAATTACTCAGTTATACGGTACATTCAGAAACTCCGGTGTAAAAACCGTTACTTTAAAAACCACCTCCCAGGCTGACTTCTATGCAGGTTCCGGTACCTCAGCAGCAAGAGCGTGGACAGACGGAACAACCGGTATCACCATTTACTATCCTGCAGATGGTGTAGTACCTACCAGATATACTGCAAGCGGTTCTTTCACCGCAACCGCAAAGGTAGAAACCGTTACCTTTACATCCGGTGATTTTACCTATGTAACCAATGGTGTTGACACTGTAACTCTGACTGCAATCGCTGCAGATAAACTTTCCGGTGCAGTCACCGTACCTGCTACCGTATCTGACGGAACCAAAACCTATACTGTAACCCAGTTAGGCGATGCATTCAAAAATCAGGTCGCAAAAACTGCGGAAATGACCTCCTTGGTGTTACCCGATACCATCACCAAGTTCACCGGTACCGTTACTTTCTATGCTTGTAAAGGTCTTACCTCTATCAAATTACCTGCAAATCTTACCGGAGACGGTCAGGGTACAGGATATTTAACCAAAACCTTCCATCAGTGTAACAAATTAACTGCTGTTGAACTGCCTGTTGGAATTACCAAATGCTATGGAACATTTTATGATAATTCTGCGGTAAGAACGGTTACCATCAAAGGAACTTCTCAGGTTGATTTCTTTGCAGGTTCCACCACTACCGATGCAAGAGCATGGGCAAACGGAACCACCGGTATCACCATTTACTATCCCTATGGCGGTACCGCACCCACCAGAACCAGCGCAAGCGGTTCCTTCACCGCAACCGTTAAGATGATTATGCCCACCTTCACCGAAGGTAGCTTCAACTATGTATTGAACGCAGATGGCGCATCTGTAACCTTACTGAGCGCTGCTGAAACTCTGAGTGGTGCAGTTTTGGTTCCTGCAAACGCAACCTACAATGGAAATGCAGTAGCAGTTACTGCAATTGGTAACAAGGCATTTGCAAATCAGACCGCTGTAACCTCTCTGACTCTGCCCAATACCGTTACCAAAATCGGTTATCAGGCATTTATGAATATGGACGGTTTAACCTCCTTTGATATGCCCGACAGCGTTACTACTTTAGACTATGGTACTTTCTATGATTGCTCTAACTTAGAAAAAGTAAATCTGTCTAAAAACCTGACCGGAACTTTACAGACCACTTTCGCATATTGTTACAAATTGAAAGACTGTGTAATTCCGGAAGGCGTAACCACCTTAAACAGAACCTTTATGTACTGTAACATCATTAAAACTGTTGTGGTTCCTGCATCTGTTACCACCATTACCGGTGACAATGCAACCGACATCGCTTCCAGATTATTCTCCACCTTTGATCGTGAAGGCGTAATCACCGGTGCTCCCACCGAACCCGGCTTTGTGGTAATGGGTTATACCGGTTCTGCAATTGAAACCTATATGAACGGTAAAGGTTGGAACTTTAAAGCAATTGATGCAACTATGCCTTTAGCAATTGCTGCTCCCAGACCGCACCTGGATAATACCGTAACCGTTGACGTTGCAAACTTTGCAAAAGCAGATGATGCAACCGGCAAACTTGTGTTCTGTGCATACTACAGCAAAGCAGACGGAAGTCTGGTAGATGTTGGTATCACCGAAGTTACCAACATTGGTGCAGTAGAAACTGCAAACGTTACTGTTACTATGACCGAAGGTTATGATGCAAACACTGTATATCTGCGTGCATACGTATGGGAAGTTGGCACTTTCAATCCGTTAGCAGCTTATGCAGAATTGTATGAAGAAGTAATCGCGGAATAAGAATCAATTACGATTCTCTGTTTGGGGAGTTTGCCTGCAAACTCCCCAAACAAAACAGAAAAGCAAATTAACAATATGAAACAAAATAAGATTACCGAACAAATCCGAAAGGCTTATCACGGATAATCGACCTGCAGACGGTTATCGTTTTAAACATTTATGGATTTGTTCGGTAGCAAAATCCATTTTTAAGATATTTTCAGATCACAGACTCAGGTTCGATTCAATAAAACATTTAACTTTGAAAAAAATACCGAATATGGTTTTCATAGATAACAATATCAGAAAGGATGCACATATTATGAAACAAAAAATTTGTGTTGTTTTGGCAATGCTTTTAGCGATTTTGATGTTTAGCGTAACCGCATCTGCAAAAAGCGTTAATTTCACCGGTCAGGTTCAGGGGGATACGAAAGCAATTTCGCTTCTGGTCACAAAATCGGGTGCGGATATTCATCGTTTGAATCCTTTGGATATTGTGTATATCAATCAGGCAATGGTTTCAGAAGATGGCACATTTACTCTGAAAATGCCTCTGCTTAGCGGAGATTTTGAAACACATACCAACGCAGATCACTATGCCGTGGAAGAGGTTCCCAAAAAAACAGTATATCTTAGTGCCAACGGCAATGATGAAAATGACGGTTTTTCCTTGGGTGCACCGAAGAAGACTTTTGCATCCGTGTATCGTATGTTGGATGAGGTGGCGGAAATTGTGCTTGTATCCGATATGAGCCTTTCTGTGCCGCAAACCGAATACGAGGGCACTCTTATCATCAAAGGGAACACAGGAACAGAAAAACTGAGTGTTTCAGGTTTGAACATAAAAGGAAATTTAAAGTTTGATAATCTTGTATTTCACGGCACCAATAACGGAAGCGACGGCGTAAGCTGCTACATCTTTGCCAACGGATATTCTCTGGAAATGGGCAGTAATCTGACCTCCACGGGAAGATTAACCGTTTACGGCGGAAAAAGCCGAGAAGCGGTAGAAAGCACTGACTTAAAATTATACGGCGGACAGTATAAAGGGATTTATGCCGGCGGTTATAACGGTGCGGTAACAGGAGATACCCATGTGATTGTGGGCGGCAATGTGAACCCCCATGACGGTGTGGATGATTCCAAAGAATCCGAATTATCTCCCACCTATGTATACGGCGGAAGCTATAACGCCTTAGTTGGCGGAAAAACCAACGTAACCATTACCGGCAATGCAACCGTCAATACCGTTGTGGGTGCAGGAAACGGCGCAAACGGTACCGCAAAAGATACCAATGTTAATATTGAGGGCGGTCGTGTGATGAATGTGTACGGCGGTGCTCTATCAGGCGGTGCGGCATTGACCGATTGTGATACCCATATCACCATGATGGGCGGATGTGTGGAAGGAATTTTTGGTGGTTCTCTGGATCAGTTAATGTCCGGCAGCACCAATATCAAAATTTACGGCGGTGAAGTAACCAGACGTATTTACGGCGGTTGTAATCTGGATAATGTCAGCGGAAAATATGTAAACGGAACCACTGTAATTGAAATTTATCCTGAGGCACAATTGTGTACAGGAAACGGTTTAAGCTGGTTAAATAAACTGGATATGGGGATTTATGCAGGAAGCCGTAGTAATTCCAACACCAACGAAAAGAATTATATTGTATTTTCTGATGATTGTTACGAAACACAAAAATCATCTGTCAAAAAAGCTGCAACTTATATGGTAAATGTTGCAGGAGATGGAGCGTTTTCTTTTGCAGAAACTTATGGCGTGATTAACCTTCCTTCCGAAATGGGAAGAGGAGCACTGGTAAATGATGTAAGACATATTGCAGGTGACGTGCAATTAAGTAACGGCATCAACCAAATTGAATTTGACGGCATCACCGAGGCAACCGCACAGAAACAAAAAAATGTTGTTACAGGGAATGTAACGGTTGATGTGGACGAAAGCTATCTGATGATGGCTGCGGTTTATGAAGCCGACACCAATCGTATGGTTGGGATTCAGATTGCAGACACCGCATTCGGGGAAGAAAGCTTTGATTTGGATGTAAGTTGTGCTTTTGTGCAGGGAAAACAATACCTTGTGAAATTATTTGTCTGGAACAATTTAGAAAGCTTAACGGCGCTTAATATGCAGTATATTATCAATTTAAAGTAACCATATCACAGAAAGATTTGGAGGGAACAGTATGAGTTTTATTAAGGCAAAGGTTCAAACCATTAAGAATAAACTTGCCGCATTGAGAACGGTAGAATCTAAGGTTTTGGAATTTGAATATATTGAATGTCCGGAATATAAGAAGAATAATGTGCCGCCAAGTCTTTCCGAGAATTGGAAAAAGCCGCCCGAAAACGACACTTTCGGCGGAGTGGATACGCATTTCTGGATTCATCTTACTATTCCGAAAATAGAGAAAAGAGAAGGTCAGGAAGCCCGTTTTTGTGTGAGAACGGGGAAAGAAGGTCTGTGGGATGCCAGAACCCCGCAGTTTATTGTGTATGCCAACGGAAAAACCGAGCAGGCATTTGATGTAAATCACACCTGGATGCCCTTGGAATATGACAAGGATTATGACATTTATCTGTATCTTTATTCCGGTTTGGTAGGATTGCCGTATCAGACGATTTTATCCTTATCCTTTACCGATATTGAAACAGAAGCGCTTTATTATGATATCAATGTTCCCTTAAGTTGTCTTGCAAAATTGGATGAAAGTTCCTATGAGTATCATCAGATTTTGGATTGTTTGGATAAAGCGTTATTAAAATTGGATTTAAGAGATTGCAAATCGCAGGAATATCATCAGAGTGTGAAAGAAGCCAGAAAATATCTGGAAGAGGAATTCTATGGCAAAATTTGCGGCAATTCCAATGCGGTAGTAAGTTGTATCGGCCACACTCATATTGATGTTGCCTGGTTATGGACCGTGGCACAGACCCGTGAAAAAGCACAAAGAAGCTTTGCAACGGTGATTCAGATGATGAAGCGGTATCCCGAATATAAATTTATGTCCAGCCAGCCTCAACTGTACAGTTTTGTGAAAAAAGATGACCCTGCATTGTATGCGGAAATCAAACAAGCTGTAAAAGAGGGCAGATGGGAAGCAGAGGGCGCAATGTGGTTGGAGCCCGACGTGAATTTAGCAAGCGGGGAAAGCTTAATCCGTCAGATGATTTACGGAAAGCGTTTTATGAAAGAAGAATTTGGGGTGGATAACAAAATTCTGTGGCTTCCCGATGTGTTTGGTTATACCGGTGCGTTGCCTCAGATTATGAGAAAGTGTAATGTAACACAGTTTTTCACCACCAAAATGACCTGGAACGAAAGCAATAAAATGCCCAATGATATGTTTATCTGGGAGGGCATTGACGGAAGTCAGGTATTTGCAGCATTTGAATATGCTTATTCTACCGAAATCACCCCCAATTATGTGTATGATTACTGGAAGAAATTTAAAAATAAATCCTTACATAATGAAACCCTTTTAACCTTTGGTTTTGCAGACGGCGGTGGCGGACCCACCTACGAAATGATGGAAAACTATAAGCGTTTTAATCGCGGAATTCCCGGGATGCCAAAAACCGAAATTAAAACTGCCGGAGAATATTTTGATAAAGCCGAAGAAGCCTTTTATAAAAACTGCGATGCATTAAAAACCACTCCCAAATGGGTAGGCGAAATGTATCTGGAAATGCACAGAGGTACCTACACCTCCATGGCAAGAAACAAAAAATTCAACCGTAAATCGGAAAATCTTTATATGAGCGTGGAAAACATCGGCGTAAACGATATGTTGCTTTTGGGCAATTCCTATCCCGAAGCAACCATTCGGGAAAATATGGAAACGATGCTTTTAAATCAGTTTCACGATATTCTGCCCGGTTCTTCCATTAAAGACGTTTATGATGTGACCGACAGGGAATATGCGAAAATTATTTCCGACGGGGAAGCCCTGTTGGAAAACGGTCTTTCTCACATCAAAAATAACTTAAATACCAAAGGCGGACTCTTTGTTTATAATCCCGCTCCCTACACCGTAAGTGATTATGTAACGGTGGATGGGGAAGAATATTATGCCGAAAATATCCCCGCAAGAGGCTGGAAGGTTGTTGATGCGAAGAAAACCGATGCAACCACCGTTGTAACCAAATTCAGCCTGGAAAACGAATTCTTAAAAGTGGTATTCGATGAAAATTATCACATCGTGTCTGTTTATGATAAAGAAAACGACCGAGAAGTGATTGCAAAAGGGGAAGCGGCAAACAGATTTACCGTTTACGAAGATTATCCCAGAGAATACGATGCCTGGGAAATTACCGATTATTACAAACAGAAATTCTGGACCATTGACGATGTTTCAGGCGTCGAACTGTTAAAAGACGGAATCAGAATTAAAAGAAATTATCAAAAATCCTCTTTTTCTCAGGATATCATCTTAAAACCGAATTCCAAACGAATTGATTTTAACACCACCATCAATTGGCAGGAAGACCATGTTCTTTTAAAAACCTTGTTCCCGGTAGATGTGAGAAGCACCGATGCAACCTATGATATTCAGTTTGGTAATGTGACCCGACCCACTCACAGAAACAATACCTGGGATGCGGCGAAGTTTGAAGTGGTGGCTCACAAGTGGGCAGACCTTTCCGAAGGGAACTACGGGGTCAGCTTGTTAAATGATTGCAAATACGGATACAGCATCGAAGATAATATGATGGGATTATCCTTATTAAAAGCGGCAACCTATCCCAATCCGATGGCAGACAGAGAGGTGCACATTTTCACCTATTCACTCTATCCGCATAGCGGAGATTTCAGACAGGGCGGTACCGTAAAAGAAGGCTACAAGCTGAATATGCCCTTGGTGGCAAGTGTGGTGGAAGAAACTCACGGAATGTTAAGCGACACTCTGACTTTGTTAGAATGTGAAAACGAAAATGTAGTTATCGAAACCATCAAAAAAGCAGAGGATGATAACTCTGTTGTGGTGAGAATGTATGATGCCTATAATCAAAGAGGAAAAGCAAGCATCAAAGTGAACTTCCCCTATCGTGAAGTTTATGTTTGTG
The DNA here is from genome assembly GCA_045631485.1 of Clostridia bacterium. Lineage (GTDB taxonomy): Bacteria > Bacillota > Clostridia > UMGS1840 > UMGS1840 > SIG452. The sequence goes on from JAZQUU010000005.1 coordinate 13,711, forward strand.
ATATGCTGGAAAATCCTTTGGAAAAATTGGAGCCGAATGGAGATATGATCAAGGTTCCCGTTGGCAACTTTGAAATTGTTACATTGAAATTTGTTATGTAAGAGGACAAATCTATGGAGAATCAAAATTATTTCAGTCTGATTAAAAACAGTGAAGAAACTCATACCAGTTGTTTAAAAACCGTTACCGTAACCGAGGATGATGCCATTTATACCGAGGATAAAACAGTAAAATTAGCACATCATACCAAGAAGGTTTGCGGAAGCACCGAATGCTTTACCACCATTACCAACGCATCTTCCGAATGTATGGATGTAAATCAGATCAGTTCTGCATTTATTGAAATTAAAAACGAGGGGAAATTGCCCTGGCACGATGAAGAAAAATATAAAATTCATTTTTGCCAGAGTGCGTGGCTCGGAGAAGGTCAATGGAACAGTTCCACCTTGGATAATTTGGGAATGTATCAGGTGTATGATGACCATCAACATCGAAATTATGCTTGTATTTCCTCCAAAGGAAGCTGGAGTACCTCCCGTTACTATCCCTTGGTGATGGTAGAAGATTTGGAGCTTGGGAAAATTCATTATTTTGAAATCAAGTCTTCTGCTTCCTGGTATGTTGAATTCTGCATTGAATATAACGAGAATCAGGAAGAAACCTTGCACGTCTTTTTGTCGGACAGTTGCGAAAAGAATGATTGTTGGAATAAGAATCTGCAGCCCGGGGAAAGCTATCAGACCGCAACGGTTGTATATGGAACGGTGGATGGCGGCTTTGAAGAAGCGGTAAAAGAATTGATTGATTATAAAAGAGCCGATTCCAAAGTGCAGTTTGAAAATAAGTTTCCGCCGGTATGCTTTAATGACTATATGAACTGTTGCTGGGCGATGCCGTCTTACGAAAAAACCACTGCCTTAATTGATAAAGCCGCAGAGCTTGGCGTTGAAGTGTTTTGCATTGATTCCGGTTGGCAGGCACCTTTACTCAACGATTATATTCGCGGAAAAGGGGATTGGGCGGTATCGAAAAGCAGATTTTTGCCCAAATCCTTTGAAGAGATTATTGAGTATATCAATTCCAAAGGAATGAAATGCGGTGCCTGGCTTGAAATTGAAGCTGTTATGGAAGGTGGTTTAAGCTTTACCGAGTTAGACCGGTACATCTTAAGAAGAAGAAATCATCGGATTGGCAAAACCATTTCCTTCTTTGATTTTACCACTGAATTTATTCAGAATAAGATAGAAAAAGTTTTTGATATGCTCTATGGAATGGGTATCCGATACATCAAAAACGACTACAACCAGACTCTTGGTATCGGTTGCGACGGCGACTATTCCATGAGCGAAACTATGCGGGAAAATATGATTGCATTTTGCAAGTTTATTGATAAAATTCAATCCAAGTATCCCGATCTGATTATTGAAAACTGTGGTAGTGGCGGTATGAGATGCGATAGTGAAACCCTTTCTCATTTCCATTTGGAAAGCACCAGTGACCAGGAGGTTTATACCTGCAATCCGTCCATTATCTGCGGTTCTCTTTCGTATATGCCCGTAGAAAAGGCAGGGGTGTGGGCATATCCTTATCCCGTTCGTTATAACGACAGAATGGAATATGAGATTTTCCCGGATGACTATACCAACGGTTATCAAACATCCTTTAATATGGTCAATGCCATGATGGGGCTGATGTATCTTTCCGGCAGAATTGATGCTGCAGACGAGCTCAATACTTGCCTGATGAAGGATGCAATTCATACCTATAAAGAAATTAGACGTGATTATCCGTCGGCATATCCCATTTATCCTATGGGAACCTTCCGACTTAAAGATAAGGGAATCAAGACCTTAGGCTTGTATGTTCCCGAAAAAAAGATAGCCTACATAGCAATCTGGAAAATCAATACCGAACAGTCTGAATTAACTGTTGATTTATCCAAATACGGAAATCTTACAACAGCCGAAAAGCTGTATCCCGAATTAAATAACTATGTATTGACATATTCGGGCAATTGTATCACTGCAAAGTTCCCCGAAGGAAATTGCGCAATGATTACGAAAATTGAATTTTAAAACGTGGCAGTGAGGTGATAGAGCATGTATCAGTTATCAGCATACATCAATACCTTAAGTGGTGAAAAAAGAACCTTGTTTGTGGATACCGTGCAAACTGATTGTAACGGCGTTATTGCGGTGTCAATCAGCGGTGTTTCCAAGCTTCCCATAAACGGAGAATTTGGTGCGGCAATCGAATTTGAAATTCCCGGGATGAAACGCTTTATGGCAAACACCCGACACAGCGAATTTTGGTGTTCTCCTGCCTTCGGAAACACATATTCTCAGATTCCCGATGAAACCCAGGGCTTTCTTTATGAAAAAGAGAATGGTGAATTCGGTGTGATTTTGCCGATTGTTTCGGAGCAATATAAATGTGTGCTTTGCGGTGGGGAAGACAAGGTTTGCGCTAAGTTATTCAGTTGGTATGATAAATTGTTTAAAGTGGAAGGACTTGCTTTTGTATATGCCGAAGGCAAAAATCCTTATGAATTACTGAAAAACTGCGCCAAAGAAGCCGTGAAGCTTTTAAACAACGGTTTAAAAACCATAGAAGAACGAGACTATCCCGAATTGTTTACCTATCTTGGCTGGTGCAGTTGGGATGCCTTTGCAATCGGCGTTACCGAAGATGATATCGTGGCAAAGTGTGACGAGTTTTCAAAGAAAGAAATTCCTGTAAAATGGATTGTATTGGACGATATGTGGGGCGATGTGAGAGATTTTCGCGGCAGAAGCTACAACTCCCGCGGTGAAATGATTGAACTGATGTATTCCTCCAAGCTCTATTCCAAGGAAGCGGCTCCCGAGCGTTTCCCCAACGGTTTAAAGGGTGTGATAGACAAAGCCAAAGACTTTGGTATGAAGGTTGGGATGTGGCTTCCCACAACCGGTTATTGGAGAGGAATCGACCCCGACGGGGAACTTTATAAAGATGTGAAGGATTACCTCATTCAGGCAGATAACGGAATTTATGTGCCTGATTACAAGCAGCAGAATGCTTATATGTATTACGACCATTTTAATTCCTTTTTCAGAAAATGCGGCGCAGAATTTGTAAAAATTGATAATCAGAGTATGAGCAGAAGATTTTACAAAGGAAAAGTGCCCGTAGGAGTTGCGGCAAGAGAATTCCATAATGCCATGGAAGCTTCCGTGTGCCAAAACTTTTCGGGGCAAATGATTAACTGTATGGGAATGGCTTCGGAGGATATGTTTAACAGAAGTAACAGCCCCATTATCCGATGCAGTGACGATTTTCTGCCCGAAAATAAAGCCTGGTTTACCAAACATATTATGCAATGCTCTTATAACACCTTAATTCACGGTCAGTTCTATTATTGTGACTGGGATATGTGGTGGACAGATGATGCACAAGGGGTAAAAAACAGTATTTTAAGAGCCATCAGCGGCGGTCCCGTGTATGTGAGTGACAAGCTGGGAAGAAGCAAAAAAGAATTGCTTTTGCCCCTTGTTTTATCCGACGGTAAAGTGCTGATGTGCGACAGACCGGCTATGCCTACTGCAGATTGTTTAACGGTCGATGCCAAAACCTCCAAAAAGATTTTCAAACTTCAAAATATCTGTGGATACGGCGGCGTGATTGCAGCATTTAATCTGGACGAAAATGAGGATGCGGTGTGCGGCAGTATTTCTCCCTCGGATATTGACGGACTTTCGGGAGAACGATTTGCGATTTACGAGCATTTTACCAAAGAACTCATTGTGTTAAATAAAGATGAGCAATTTGAAATCACACTGAACAATGCAGACGAATTTAAGCTGTATGTGATTGTTCCGTTGGAAAACGGCTTCGGCGTGATTGGCAGATGCGATAAATACATTTCGCCCAAAACCGTGAAAGAAGTATCTCATAACAATATTGAGCTTTTTGAAGATGGTGAGTATGCTTATGTTGAAAATGAAAAGCTTGTCATCAAAAATAAAAAGTAAAGGGGTTTTAATATGAAAAAAATCATTAGTTTATTAATTTCGGTATGTATTCTGTTATCTGTTGTTCCCACGCTTTCCTATGCGGCGGCAGCAGGTACCACATTTACATCCGGTGCCTTTACCTATAAGGTAAATAACGATACGACCACCGTAACCTTAACTGCAATTGCAGCGTCAAAACTGACCGGGGCAATTACTGTTCCGGCTACGGTATCCGATGGTTCTGCTACCTATACCGTAACACATTTGGCGGATGCCTTTAAAAATCAGGGTAACAAAACGTTGGAAATGACCTCCTTGGTATTACCCGATACGATGACCAATTTTACCGGTACCGCTACCTTTTACGGTTGTAAGAATTTAAAATCCATTCATTTGCCGAAAAATTTAATCGGCGACGCAACGGGAGCCGGATATCTTACCAATACCTTTAATTTTTGTGCTTATTTAAGTAATGTGGAATTACCGCCCAAAATCGTGAAATGCTACGGCACATTTAACAATAGCTGCGGCACAAGAACCGTTACCATTACCGGAAAATCTCAGGTGGATTTCTTTGCCGGTTCCGGCACAGCGGCAGCAAGAGCGTGGGCAGACGGTATTACCGGGATTACCATTTATTATCCTGCAGACGGTACCATTCCCACCCGTTATACCGGCTCTTTTACTGCAACGGTAAAAACCTATGGCGGCGCACCCTTTACTTATGGTAACTTTAGCTACACCATTAATGCAGGAACCGATAGCGTAACCTTAACCGCAATTGCAACCGATAAACTGTCGGGTGCCGTAACAGTTCCTTCTGTTGTGTCCGATGGTGCAAAAAACTACACTGTAACTCAGTTGGGAGACGCCTTTAAAAATCAGGGAAATAAGACTCTGGAAATGACCTCTCTGGTGTTACCTGATACCATCACCAAGTTCACCGGTACTGCAACCTTCTACGCTTGTAAAGGTCTGACTTCTATTACTTTACCGAAAAACTTGATTTCCGACGGCAGCTCCGGTTATGGCAATTGTTTCTATAACACATTCCAATATTGTACCAAACTGACATCGGTTACACTTCCCGCATCCATTGTGGCTTGTGTAGGAACATTCCAGAATTCTGCTGTGAAAACTGTTACCATAACCGGAACCAATGCAGTTTCTTTCTACTGTGACTCAACTTCTGCCACCTCAAGAGCGTGGGCAGCTAACACCACCGGCATTACCATTTACTATCCCGAAAACGGAACTGCTCCTACCAGAATCACCGGGAATGGTATCGGTATTACTGCAGTAAGACAGGGCGGCGAAGTGGAGGAACCTGCAGTATCTGAATTTAGTGTTGGCGATTTTAAATATAAAGTTGTGGAAGGTACCGAAACCGTTGGGGTTTTAGGATTTTCTTCCACCTCTGATAAAGCAGGAGAAAAAGTTCTGCCCGAAACCGTTACCTATAAAGATGTAACCTATACCGTGGTGAGCGTTGGCTATGCGGCATTTGCCAACAATGCCAACCTGACCGGCTTTGTGATGGCAGATACCGTCACAACAGTTGGCTCCAATATTTTCTACGGTTGCAAAAACTTAACCTATGTTCACTTATCAGAAAGCTTAGCCAATGCATCTGCAAGCTATCAGCTTGTGGGCACATTCAACGGATGTACTGCGTTAAAAACAGTTGTGATTCCGTCAGGCATTAAATGCTTGCCCAAAACATTTTTAAATTCAGGCGTAAAGAATATCGTTTTAAAGGCAAAAGGAACTGAACTTCCCAAAGGCTCCAACAATGAATATGCTCCCTTATCAAGCGCAGACGGCGTGAATGTGTACTATCCCTCCGACGGTTCCGTTTACGGTGGATACAGCAGCCTTATCCAAAACTATTTTATCTACGAAAATAATATTGCATATGTTGTAAAGGATGATAATACCTTAACCGTGGCATCAATTCTTCCCCAAAGCACCTTAGAGGGCGCTGTTACGATTCCTTCTGCAATTGGTGCTTTGAAGGTGACTGCAATTGCGGATAATGCCTTTGAAAATGCGGATGATATCACCTCCGTGGTAATTGCAGATTCTGTGGTAAGCGTGGGAGATGGTGCATTTGCAAATTGCGATAATCTAAAAAGCGTTGTTCTCTCCAAAAATCTTCACGGAGAACTCAAAAACACCTTTGCAGGTTGCACAAAACTTTCTTCTGTGGTAATTCCCGAAGGTATTACAACTCTTAACGGAACCTTTAAAGACTGTGCAACCTTGAATTCTGTGAAACTGGCACAGTCTGTTACTACCTTAACCAATCAGACCTTCTATGGTTGTTCTGCACTGACCGAATTGGTAGTACCCAACACCGTATTGCAGATTACAGATGGCGGTAATGAAGCAGGAACTGTATTCCCGAGTACGATTACTTTGGTTGTGCAAGAAGATAGTGCAGCATTGGAATATGCGGCTGCAAATAATATCAATTACATTGTGAAATCCGTGGTGGAATATTCTGTCAATAATGGCAATGCAGAGGTTAGTAAAGCAAACTTCCGCATCATTGATGAGTATATCATTCCCGAAACTGTTGTAATCGACGGTGCAGAGTATTCGGTTACTTCCATTGCTTCCGGTGCATTTGCCGACCAGGATGCACTTACCGTGTTATCCATTCCCAATTCTGTTTTAAAAATTCCCGAAACCGCCTTCGTCGGTTGCAGTAACGCCGATTTTGCAGTTCGTGTGAATAGTGAAACCTCTGCATACGAAGCAATCAAAGCAGTAAATGTTACCTATATTGCAGATGATGCAGCGACTTCTCTTGCATATAAAAAATATCCTTCCGTAAACGGATTGGAACTCTATGGTGCGGCAAAGGATACTGAGCTTTCCGGCGAAATTACTATCGCAACATTTGACGGTCTGCCGATTGTTGCTATCGCAGAAAATGCATTCAAAGCCCAGAACGGCATCACCTCTGTAACAATGGATGATACCGTAACCTCTGTTGGTGCTTATGCATTTGCAGATTGTAAGCAGTTAGAGACCGTTATGTTATCCGACAATGTGGAAGGAACCTTAGATTCCACCTTTGTTGGTTGTGCAAGCTTAAAAACTGTGGATATTCCTGCGAAAGTAACTGCACTTAGAAATACCTATAATGGTTGTGTAGCATTAACCAGAGCAATGATTCCCGAAAATATCATTGCAATTTATGAAAACACTTTTGCAAATTGTACCGGTCTGGAAACCGTGGTGATTCCCGAAACCGTAACCACCTTCGACAGAATGATTGGTTTTAAGGATGAAACTCAGGCAGAAGCAGAATATGTGGAAACCAACACCAGTAAACAATGGGCAGATAACCCCTTTAAAGGTGCTACCAACGGCAATCTTGCAATTTGCGGTGTTAGAGGAAGTGTAGCAGAAGAGTTTGCGTATAGCAGCGGCATCAAATTTATTGATATTGCAGACAGAGAGTATCCGTTGGAATACACTGCACTTGGCAACAACACCTTCCGCGTAACGGTTCGTGATATTTACGATAACGGAAATGTAAATGTGATTGGTGCGTTATATGCAGGAAACAAGCTTTTAGGTTGTGATCCCGTTGTTACCAATTTCAATACCGACGATTGTAAAACAGTTTATACCAAGGATATGAAATTCCCCGGTTACAGTGAAGATACTACATTAAAACTGATGGTATGGGATGATGACGGTAGCGTTACTCCCATCAACAAAGTTGCTACCGTATCACAACCGGAAACAATTAAGATTATGGTGTTAGGTAATTCCATTTCCAACCACGGAACCAGTGCTTCATCCGGTTGGTTTGCACCCGATAGTCAGGGGATGGCGGCAACCAGCTTAGAGAAAGACTTTGTTCATATTGTTTTAAATAAAGCCAAGGAAATCAATCCCAATGTGGAAGTGAAAATTGTCACCGCGTGGTCTTTGGAAGCTAATTTCGACCAGTGGGAAACCTTGATTGCTTCCGAATATCAGGATGCCGTAAACTACGATGCAGACATTATCATTGCACAGTTTGGTGAAAATGTGAAAAATAACGAAAACGAAGGCTCCTTAGGCGGTAGCTTCGATAACGATAACGAGTTTAATGCTGCCATTTTTGCCAACATTGTAAAAGCGTTTATGAAAGACGGCAAAGATGTTCCCGTAATTTCCGTTACCAGTATGATGAGTAATAAATCTGTGGTGCTCCAAGCAAAGGAACAAGCTTGTGAAGAAAACGGTTGGGCGAATGTAAATCTTTGCAACAATGCCAACTTTAAAGAAAGTAAAAACGGTGCTTATTATCTCACCCCCAACCAGATTCAGGAAGGCTTGGAGCTTGGCACATTCAGAGCTGATGTTCCCATTGCCTCCGGCGTGTATGTTCATCCGGGTAACAACGGTATGAGAGCAATGGCGTACGGAATCTGGCAGTATATGGAACCCATTATCAGAGATATGACATTTGGTAACTAATACGATTACTGCCGATTGATGCAATCGGTCAATCGGCAGTAATATATCTATGGAAAGGAGCATTTTTATGGATAGAAATTTATATGAATATATCTTAAACAAAGAACATCATAAATACAGAAAAAATATCGAAATCACATTCGATCAAAGTATGACTCCTATTGAGCGAATGACCTATCGGTTTGAGCAGATGGCAAAAGCCGAAACTCCCGTCATTTTGGAGAACGAACAGATTTGTTTTATCCGTACCATCAAAAATCTGCCCGACATTTTCACCGAAGAAGAGTGGAAAGAAATCCGCAGTAAATATTATATTCACGAGCTTGGCTATATGTCCAACCTTTCTCCCAACTATGAAGACGTGATCAAAAGCGGATTACTGGCAAAATATGAGGAAGCAGACGAATACGGAAAACGAATTATTGACGCTATTTTTGATTTGACCGACCGTTATGTAGCCGAAGCAAAGAAAATCGGCAGAAACGATTTGGCGGAAATATTAGAACGAGTTCCACGATATGGTGCAACCAATTTCAGAGAAGCTTTGCAGTCTTTCAGAGTAATTCACTACTCCTTATGGCTGGAAGGCAACTATCATAACACTTGCGGTCGTTTTGATAAATATATGTATCCCTATTTAAAAGCGGATATGGAAAAAGGCTTATACACCGAAGAATCTGCTTTGGCATTACTGGAAGATTTCTTCTTATCCTTCAATAAAGACAGTGACCTCTATGTAGGCGTACAGCAGGGGGATAACGGCCAGAGTATGGTATTAGGTGGTATGGATGAAAACGGAAACGAAGTGTTCAATCTGCTTTCCAAACTGTGCTTACAAGCAAGTAAAGAACTTCTGATGATTGACCCGAAAATCAATCTTCGTGTGAATAAAAACACTCCTTTGGAAGTGTATCGTTTGGGTAGCGAATTAACTAAAGCAGGACTTGGCTTCCCTCAGTATTCCAACGATGATATCGTGGTGGAAGGTTTGGTGAAATTAGGTTACGATTTGGAAGATGCCAGAAACTATGCAATGGCAGCTTGTTGGGAATTTATTATCCCGAAAGTGGGCGGTGATGTTGCCAATATCGGTGCATTGTCTTTCCCGAAAGTGGTGGATACCGTTATCCATAAACACCTGACTACCTCAGAAACCTTTGATGATTTGATGGAAAAAATCAAAGAAGAAATCAAAGACGGTGCAGATAAGCTTTGTGATTCTTTTGATAACTTATGGTTTGTTCCGTCTCCGTTTATGAATATTATGATGAACTGTGATATTTATAACGGTGGAAAATACAATAATTTTGGCTTACACGGAACCGGTATCGCAACTGCGGCAGATTCTTTGGCAGCTATCGAAAAATATGTATATAACGAAAAAACAATCTCTAAAGAAGATTTACTGGAAGCCATTGATTCCGATTACGAAAAACATAGTGAAATTTTACCGATTTTAAGATATGAAGCACCCAAAATGGGCAACGATGATGATGCGGCAGACCAAAAAGCCGTAATCTTACTTCAAACCTATGCCAACAGCGTAAAAGGCAAAACCAACTGCCGTGGCGGTATCTACCGTGTGGGTGCAGGTTCTGCCATGTTCTATCTGTGGCACGCAGATGAAATCGGTGCATCTCCCGACGGCAGAAGAAAAGGGGAACCTTTCGGTACCAACTATTCTCCCAGCTTAGTTGCCAAAATCAAAGGGCCTTTCTCTGTGATTAAGTCCTTCTCCAAACCTGATTTCACCGAAGCAATCAACGGCGGTCCCTTAACCATGGAATTCGCAAGTTCTATGTTTGAGGGAGAAGACTCTATTGACAAGGTTGCAATGCTGGTAAAAGCGTATATGGATATGGGCGGCCATCAGATGCAGTTAAATGCGGTGAATGCAGAAGTGATGAAAGACGCTCAGGCACATCCCGAACGCCACAGTCGACTGGTTGTTCGTATCTGGGGATGGAGTGCATACTTTGTGGAATTAGATAAAGAGTATCAAGACCACGTACTGCGCCGCCAGCAATATCAGGTATAAAACAATTCACCGTTTTATTCTTGATATAAAATTGTGAAAGAAGTATTGCTATGAACGGTACTATTTTTGATATCAAAGAATTTTCCATACACGACGGACCGGGAGCCAGAATCACCGTATTCTTAAAAGGTTGTCCGCTCCGTTGTGTGTGGTGTCATAATCCGGAAGGATTATCCAAAGAAATTCAGTTGATGCATAAAGAGAATATTTGCGGACATTGCGGAAAATGTTTTGAGCCTTGCAATCATCCCGAATGTGCACCATTTGGTCGTTGCCTGCACGCTTGTGCAAATGGAGCGGTGGAATTGGCAGGAAAAAACATTTCCTCAGAAGATTTGGCCAACACCATTTTAAAGGATACCGACCTTTTGGCAACCATGAACGGCGGTGTTACCTTTTCGGGTGGGGAGCCTTTGATGCAATCCGATTTTGTCATCGAGGTGGCAAAGAAACTTCCCAATGTTCACAAAGCAATTCAGACCAGCGGATATGCAGACAAAAAAACCTACCAGAAGGTCATTGGCGAAATGGACTTCGTGATGCAGGATGTGAAACTTGTGAGCGAAGAACTGCATATCCAATATACCGGTGTCAGCAACCGGAAGATTTTAGAAAACATCGAATGGTTAAAACAAAGCGGCAAAGAATTTGTATTCCGTGTGCCCATGATACCAAATATTACCGATACCAAAGAAAATCTGGATGCAATCAAACAATTAACCGAGGGATACCCCGTGGAATATCTGCCCTATAACACGATGGCAGGTGCAAAATATCCTATGCTTGGTATGAAATATTCCCTGGCATAAATGAGGAGAAATACTATGAGCGAATCTATGACTGTTTTAAATAACGAAGAACTGAAACAATATATCTGCGGAGCGGTGTATTATAATGAAACTGATGGTTTGATTCCGTATCGTTTTACCAAGGAAAAAATGGATTCTGCCGATGATGCGGCAAGAAAAATCCGTCATTCCACAGGAACGGGAATCAAGATTGAGTTTTATTCCGACACTGAAGAGTTGTCCTTTTGCTATACTGCATTTATGGAATTTGTCTCCGGTATTTATCAGCACTATTTTTTCGATGTTTATGCGGATGACAAATTGATACATCATCAGGGCGAAAAGGATGTAACTTGTGACAGAAGCGGCACAGTTTCTGTGAAATTTAAGTCCGGCAACAAAAAAATCACCATCTATTTGCCGGGCTCCTGTGCGGTAAATATCAAAGATTTTGCAATTTCCCAAGGTGCAAGACTATCTAAAGTCACATATTCCGGGAAAACGCTGTTTTTGGGGGATTCCATTACCCACGCAGCTTACGTGGATTTTCCCTCATTAACCTATGCAAATGTAATCTCCCGAAAATACCGGTATGAAACAGTCAACGAAGCCATTGGCGGCGATGTGTTTTCCAAGCATCATCTTATGTATTTGCCAGATGGGGAGTTTGACACGGTATTTATTGCATACGGTACCAATGACTGGATGTGGGCAAATGAAGGTTCTCCCGCAAGAATCAAGGAATTTTTCAGTATTTTGGATAGCTTGTATCAGAATGCAAATAAATATGTGATTCCCCCCATTTGGAGAGCAGATATGAATGAGCATCCTGAATTTACCTATTCGTTGGAAGAAATCCGACAAATGATAAAAGAGGAAGCGCAAAACTATAACATCAAGATTTTGGATGTTTTTGAGCTCATTCCTCACGATCCCAAGTTGTATTTTGATGAGTATCTGCATCCCAACGAAATGGGCTTTTCCTACTATGCGGATGCAGTGGATGCGTGTTTGGGAAAATAAAAATGGATCAAATAAAAGTTATTTTAATTGGTGTTGGACACGACCACGCACCTGCTGTGTATGATTGCGTAATCAATCAGGAAATATATGATGTTGTCGGATTTGCGGTTCCCGAAGCGGAGCAACAAAAATATGCAGACAGAATCGAAAAATATAAAAAATATATTCCGTATTTCACGATAGAGGAAGCACTCAGTTTGGAAGGCTTAGATGCTGCCATCATTGAAACCGAGGAAGAATATTTAACCACATATTCCGTTTTAGCTTTGAAAAAAGGCTTGCACATTCACTCGGATAAACCGGGCGGTCTGAATCTTACAGAATTTGAAAATATGATAAATCTTGCAAAAAAAGATAAAAAGGTTTTGCATTTTGGTTATATGTATCGCTACAATCCCACCATTATCAAACTGCTTCGTGATGTCAGAAACGGTGAATTTGGAGAAATTTTCAGTGTGGAAGCACAAATGAGTTGTCTTCACACGGATGAAAAACGAGAATGGTTAAACAAATTTCCCGACGGTATGCTCTTTTTCTTGGGATGCCATTTGATTGATTTGATTTTAAGCATTCAGGGAGAACCAAAGCAGGTGTTGCCGCTTAGCACGGCATCCAAAGTGAACGGCGTTTCGGCAAAAGATATCGGCATGGTGGTTTTCCAATATGAAAGCGGCGTGTCCTTTGCTAAAAGCTGTGCGGCAGAAATCGGCGGATTTATGAGAAGACAGTTAGTTGTATGCGGTAGTAAAAAAACGGTGGAAATTAATCCGTTGGAAATTTTGGATGGAGACGGGTTGCAACATTCGGTAATTCGTGAAACCACCTATGAAGAAGCCCAAAAGCTGAATTGGTGGAACAGTGCCAAAACAGTTGATTCCCCCATGTTTAACCGTTATCACGATATGATGATGGGATTTGCTGAAATGGTGATGGGGAAACGGGAAAATCCGTATACCTATGATTACGAATTAACATTATACAAATTATTATTAAAATCTTGCGGTCTTAACTTAGAATAGGAGAGTTGAAACGATGGATAGAGTATTATTGGTTGCCGGTGGCGGAACACTGGGTACTTATGTAACCGAAGAGCTTGTGGAACGAGGCGTTTTGGTTGATGTGATTTGCCTGGAAGAATATGAAAATTCCGAGCTGGTTACCTATTATAGAGAACGGGTGAACTATGACTATCTTACCGAATTTTTAAAAGATAAGCAGTATTCGGCAATTGTGGATTTTTTGCATTACATAGAAGTGGAAGATTACAAAAAGGTATATCATCTCTATTCGGAACACACCGAACAGATTGTGTATTTATCTTCTTATCGGGTATATGCAGGGGAAGAGCATCCCACGGTGGAAACATCTCCCACCTGGATGGATGTTACCGTGGATCGGGAATTTTTGGAAAACGAAAACTATGCAATGCCCAAGCTTCGTTGTGAGGCATTTTTAAAGAGCCAACCCGTTAAGAATTGGACAATCGTAAGACCTGTAATTTCCTTTTCAAACAGAAGATTTGATTTATTTATGTACACGGGCTCTATGATTATTTCCAAAATGAAAAATAAAGAAAAAATTGTGTTGCCCATAGAAGTGAAGGATACCACGGCAGGTATCGATTGGGCAGGGAATACGGGAAAATTGATGGGAAAACTTCTGATGAACGAAAAGACGCTCGGGGAAGCTTATACCATTTCTTCCGCACAGAATATCACTTGGGGAGAGCTTGCTGACATTTATCAGGAAGTTTTCGGCATTGTGATTGATTGGGTAAGTATGGACGATTTTATCAAATACGGACCCGATATGTCGGGAAATAAATGGGGCTTACAATATGACAGAGTGCTTGACAGAACAGTTGATGCAAGCAAGGTGTTAAGCGTAACCGATATGAAAAAAGAAGACTTTAAATCAATCAAAGAAGCGTTAATTTTGGAAATTGATAAAATAAAATCGGAAATTTAATTTCAGGTGCAGAGGTTGGATGATGAAAAAAATAAAAATTGCTCAGATTGGTACCAGTATCAACAGCCACGGGAATGAAATTTTCAACACCATAAAAAGACTGGATGACATATTCGAAATTGCAGGTTTTGTGTTCCCCGAAAATGAGAGAGAAAAATTCCCGGAACGAATGGCTGATTTCAGCGGATATCGCGAACTTACCTTAGAAGAGGTTCTAAACGACCCCGAGATTGAAGCGGTAACCATAGAAACAGAAGAAATTTATCTTACAAAGTATGCTTTAATGGCAGCAGAACACGGAAAGCATATTCATATGGAGAAGCCCGGCGGGGTGGAACTTGCCGATTTTGAAGCACTCATAGAGCTTATGAAAAAAAGCGGCAAAACCTTCCAGACGGGCTATATGTACCGTTATAATCCCTATATTTTAGAACTAAAAGAGCAGATTAAAAATGGGGAGCTTGGTGATATCATCAGTATTGAAGCGCAAATGAACTGTTATCATCCCAAAAAGGTGCGCGATTGGCTGGGGAATTTCCCGGGTGGAATGATGTTTTTCTTAGGATGCCATCTCATTGATTTAATTCTTTCCATTCAGGGAAAACCCAAACGAATTATTCCGCTTCATAAGAGCTCGGGAATAGACGGGGTTACTGCAAAGGATTTCACAATGACCTTGTTTGAATATGAAAACGGGTTCTCCTTTGCAAAATCTTCTGCGGTGGAGATTGGTGGCTTTGAACGAAGACAGATTGTTGTTTCGGGGACCAAAAAAACCGTTGAATTAAAGCCATTGGAATGGAATAATGCATCGGAAGATAATATCACCACAAAATCCGTGTATGACAGCGAAAATTGGCATATTACCTCCCGAAAAGAGAAAAGCAACAGTTTTAAACGATATGACAGTATGATGAAAGACTTTGGGGAAATGGTTCTGGGGGACAAAGCAAATCCCTGGGATTATGACTACGAACTGGAACTTTATCAAACTGTTTTAAAAGCATGCCAAACCGATGATGAATGGTAATAATGTTGATTAGATAGAAAATAGAGATTCACTTTTAAAGACATAAAGGTGAAAGAAAGGATAATCATAATGAAAGCAATTCTGGTAAATGATGACCAAAGTTTAAGATGGGATAATGTTCCCGATCCAATTATTAAAAGTGAAGAAGTATTGGTTGAAATTCACGCGGCGGCATTAAACCGTGCTGATTTAATGCAAAGAGAAGGCGACTACCCGCCACCTCCCGGATGCCCCGAATGGATGGGTCTTGAAATTTCCGGCGTGATTGTAGAAATGGGAGACGAAGCGAAGGAGAAATCCGATTGGAAAATCGGGGATAAGGTGTGTGCTCTGCTTGGCGGCGGAGGTTATGCCGAGTATGTTGCCGTGAAATATGATATGCTGATGCCCGTTCCCGCAAATTGCACGATGATTGAAGCTGCTGCCATCCCGGAAGCCTATGCCACCGCATACTTAAATTTATTCCACGAAGGCGGCATTAAAGAGGGAAATACCTTGTTGTTAACCGGAGGAACTTCCGGTCTTGCAAGTGTGGTAATTCCGATGGCAAAAGCGTTTGGTGTGCGGGTAATCACCACCGTTCGTACCGAAGAAAAAGCAGATGCGATTAAGCATTTGAATGCAGACAGAGTGGTGGTAACCTCGAAAGAAGATATTACCGCAGTATTAAAAGAAGAGCTTGACCAAGGTCACGGCGTTGATGTTGCAATTGACTGTCTTGGCGGTGAAATTATGGGCAAATGTGTTCATTTTCTCACCCATGGGGCACGTTGGATTATGATTGCAGCTTTGGCAGGACAGAAAACCGAAATTGATTTAAAAAATATCTATGTGAGAAATGTTCGGATTGTGGGAAGCACTCTTCGCTCCAGAACTCCGGAATTTAAAGCAAAGCTGTTGGCTGAGCTTGTAGAAAAGGTGTTCCCGAAAATCGAAAACGGAGAAATTAAACCCACAATCTATCAGGTGCTTCCCATCACGGAAGCGGAAGCTGCCCACGACCTTTTGTATAAAGGACAAAGTGCAGGTAAGGTAGTGTTAACGGTAAAATGATAGAGATTACTCCCATTTTATACGGAAAATCAGTTTTGTCGGAAGATGCAATCTTTTATGATGGCTCAAATGATAAGGTTTTGCCCATTGTCTTTATGATATATTTGGTGAAGACCGAAAATCATATCATTTTGGTGGATGCAGGATGCGAAACAATGCCCGGATTTGAGATGCAGGATTTTGTGGGAACATTAACTGCACTAAAAATGGCGGGAGTTGCTCCCGAGGATGTCACAGATGTTATCATAACCCACGCCCATCACGACCATATTGAATGTGTGAAATATTTTAAAAACGCGGTCATTCATATTGAGCAGGATGAGTATGAAAACGGAAAAAAATATATTCCAAATGATTTCAAAACCAATATATTTCAAGACAAATACAAAATTTGCAACGATATTGAGGTTATAAAAATCGGCGGGCATTCCAAGGGCTCCTGCGTTGTTGAAATCAAAAAAGATGATAAAATCTTTGTGATAGCGGGGGACGAATGCTATTCCCGACAATGTTTTGTTGAACAAAGGCATACCGGCAGTTTTTTTGACGAAACTGCAAGTAAAGAATTTGTGCAAAAATATAGCGCTGATCCGTATAAAATATTGTTGTGCCATGAACTGTAACATCAGAAATTTGAGAAAATCAAAGGAGAAACGAACCGGAAAATGAATAAAAAATTTATTTGTGCTTCCAAAGAAAGATGCACATTTGAACAATTTGTGTCTGCGCCATATCTTCGCAAGTCCTTTGATTTGGAAGAAATTCCGAGGCGTGCGGAAATTTCTGTTTGCGGATTGGGATTCTACAAATTATATATCAACGGACGGGATATTACAAAAGGAGCCTTGGCTCCCTATATCAGTAATCCCAACCATCTTTGTTATTACGACACCTATGAGATTGCAGATTATTTGCGTCAAGGCGAAAATGTGATTGCAATTCTTTTGGGAAACGGGTTCTATAATGCCTTTGGCGGTGCAGTTTGGGGTTTTGACAAAGCCGATTGGAGCAATCCTCCCTGCGTTTGCCTCGAATTGATAATCGACGGGAAGCTTTTTATGGAAGCTGACGAAAGCTTTCGGGTGCATCCTTCTCCCATCATCTTTGATGAACTCAGAATGGGAGAACATTATGATGCCAATCTGGAAATTCCCGATTGGAATTTGCCCGGATTTGATGATAGCAACTGGAAATCTGCTATCACGGCACCTGCTCCCAAAGGGGAATTAACCAAGTGTATTGCAGAACCGATTGTCGTTACCAAAGAGTTAACCGCAGTTCGCATTTTTAAGCAGGATAATGGATTCGTTTACGATTTTGGCGAGAATACTGCGGGAGTCTGCACATTAAAACTCAATGCTTCAAAAGGGCAGAAAATAGAGCTCTATCACGGGGAAGCGTTAACCGACGGTAAATTTGATAATTACAGTACCATATTTGATCGTCCCGATGCACCTTTTTATCCCGAATACGGGCAAAAGGATGTTTATATCGCAAAAGGAGAGGGGGAGGAAGCATACACTCCTTCCTTCACCTATCACGGATTTCGATATGTGCTGGTAAAGGGAATCACCGAAGAACAGGCAACAAAAGAACTGCTTACCTACAAGGTGATGAGCTCCGATGTGAAAGAACTCGGCGGATTTTCTTGCAGTGACTACATGGCAAACACTCTTTTTGAGATGGTCAAACGATCAGACCGTTCCAATTTTTATTATTTTCCCACGGATTGTCCCCATCGGGAGAAAAACGGTTGGACGGGAGATATTTCTCTTTCGGCAGACCATTTCACTTTGTTGTATGACGTTAAAAAAAGCTTTACCGAGTGGCTTCGCAATGTGAGAGCGGCACAGCTTGAAAGCGGGCAGATTCCTTGCGTAGTTCCTACTTCTGAATTCGGTTATGATTGGGGAAGCGGCCCCGCCTGGGATTCTGCTTTATTTACATTGCCCTATGAATTATATATGAAGCGAGGCAATACGGATATCATCAAGGAAAATGCCGATGCAATGGTTCGGTATTTTGATTATATTTTAAAAAAGAGAAACGAAGACGGTACGGTTACTATCGGACTTGGCGATTGGTGTCCCGTTGGAACATCGGAGCATCGGTACAATACGCCGATTGAGGTTACCAACACCATTATGTTAATGGATATGGCAAAAAAAGCTGCCACGATGTTGGAAGCGGTAGAAGATAACCGTTTTCATTTAATGCTTGAAATTTATGAAGATTTTAAAAACACCGTAAGAAACATTCTGTTAGACAAAAATACTATGAGTTTAAAGGGTAACACCCAAACCGCTCAGGCGATGGGGTTGTACTATGGTGTTTTTGAAAAAAATGAAGAAGAAAAAGCATTTCAAAAGCTATTGGAATACATCGAAAATAACAACAACAATTTTGATTGCGGTTGCTTGGGGATGCACGTTTTATTTCATGTGCTTTCCCGATTTGGATATGCGGAGTTGGCATACCAAATGATTACAAAGAAAGAATATCCCTCTTACGGATATTTGATAGAAATCGGAGAAACCACTCTGCCGGAATGGTTCCGTAGCGATAATCCACGCCGAGGCTCCCATAATCATCATTTCTTTGGGGATATCGGCAGATGGTTTATTACAGAAGTTGCAGGACTTGATGTAGTAGACAGTAAAACCATTCAGATTAAGCCGAATTTTATTGAAAAACTAAGGTTTGCGGAAGCTTACTGTGAATTGCCCTCGGGAAGAGTTTTTGTAAAATGGGAAAAAACGGATGACGGAATCCGCCTTAGTGTGGATTGCCCGAAAGATATCCGATATGAAGTGGTTTTACCCCCGGGATATTGTGAAGAAAACGGTTACATTGCGAAAATTGTTTCGTAGGAAGGAATATTATGTTTTTTAAAAACTATGATAAGCCCGGGCCGGGGATTCAACCAAGAAATCCCGACGAGCCGAGGATTAAAATTTTTTGGGATATATTCCCGAGAAAGCTTTGTAATTTGTTCAAACTGAATTTATTGTATCTTTTGGTTTCAGTTCCTTTTTTCCTGGTCACGATGGTGGTTGCCGGGGTTATTTCGTTACCTGTAATCACTTCGGCAGCATCCGAGCTGACCGCCGTGCAAGTGAACGGATATGATATTTTGATCAGATTTTTGGTTGCATTTTTGTTTATGATATTTGCAGGGTTAGGGCCCGCCACCGCAGGATTTAGTTATATTATTCGGGAATACGCTGATGAGTGTCCTTGTTGGCTAATCGGTGATTTTTTTGAAAAGCTGAAATCAAACTTTAAGCAAAGTATTTTGCTGTGGTTGATTGATTTGGCAGTTTTCTATGTGCTTACGGTGGCATTTTCCTTTTACGGACAAACCCAAAATACTATTTTTCAGTATATCATTTTGGTGATGATACTTGTTTATATGATGATGCACACATACATTTATCAGATGATGATTACCTTTGATTTGCCGTTAAAGCATATCTTAAAAAACTCTTTGCTGTTGGCAATGGGGAAAGCTCCGAGCAGCTTAATCATTCTGATATGCAATATCCTGATATATGCAGTGTTGCCTTGTGTGGTTATTTTAAGCAAAGCAGGGTTACTCACAACACTTATCATCTTATTGGCAGAAATTTTCTTGTTTCCGTCCATTACAAATTTTATCACCGTTTTTTATATCACACCGATGATTCGTAAATACATCGGTAATGAAGAGAAATAATTGTTAATTGAATAAAAATTCAGGAGGTTTATGATGCAAAGATACGAAAGCGCTAAAGAAATCTACAAAAAGCTTGGTGTAGATACTGATGAAGCAATTAAAAAATTAAAAGAAATTCCCGTGGCACTGCATTGCTGGCAGGGGGATGACGTGATCGGTTTTGACCACGACGGCCCCTTAACCGGCGGGATTCAGACTACCGGCAACTACCCCGGAAAAGCAAGAACTCCCGAAGAGCTAATGCAGGATATGGACAAGGTAATGTCTTTATGCCCCGGGAAAAAGAAATTAAACATCCACGCTTGCTATGCCATTTTTGAAAACGGCGAATATGCAGACAGAAATAGCATCGAACCCAAGCATTTTGCAAAATGGGTGGAATTTGCAAAAGAAAGAAATATGGGCATTGATTTTAATCCCACTTTCTTTTCTCATCCCAAGGTAAAAGACGGTTTAACCCTTTCAAGCCCCGACGAAACAACCCGAAAATTCTGGGTTGACCACGGAAAAGCTTGTATCAGAATTTCCGAGTATTTTGCCAAAGAAACAGGCGTTCCTTGTGTTATGAATATCTGGATTGGCGATGGTTATAAGGATATTCCGGCAGACAGAATTGGTCCCAGAATGAGATACAAACAGTCTATCGAGGAAATTTTATCTGAGCCTTATGATAAAGCGTTGGTAAAAGTTTGTGTAGAATCCAAAGTATTTGGAATCGGGGTAGAAGCATACACCGTCGGAAGTGCAGAATTCACTTTGACTTTTGCGGCAACTCACGAAGGATGTCTGCCCTTAATGGATAACGGCCATTATCATCCCACCGAAGTGGTTTCGGACAAAATTCCCGCATTGCTTGCCTTCTTCCCTGAAATTGCATTGCACATCACAAGACCCATCCGTTGGGACTCCGACCACGTGGTATTATTTGACGATGAAACCAGAGAAATGGCAAAAGAAATCGTAAGATGCGATGCATTGGACAGAGTGTATATGGCACTTGACTATTTTGATGCCTCCATCAACAGAATTTCTGCCTGGACAGTAGGTTTCAGAAACTGGCAGAAAGCATTACTCAACGCTCTTTGTACTCCCAATGAATTATTAAAGAATCTGCAGGATAAAAACGAACTGACCGAATTGCAGGTAATGCAGGATGAATTAAAAACCTTGCCTTTTGGCGATATTTGGGAAGAATATTGCCGTCAGTGCGGTGTGAAAGCAGACAGAGAATGGTTTAGCGAGATTAAAGAATACGAAGCTAATGTATTAAGTAAGCGCTAAAAACAGGAGAAGAATTATGAAAAGAATTGGTATTTTAACAGGCGGCGGCGATTGCCCCGGTTTAAACCCGGTAATTCGTGCGGTTGTAAAAACTGCAATTGAAAAATACGGTATGAGCGTTGTTGGCTTTAAAAACGGCTACAAAGGCTTATACAACAATGAAACTGTTGAACTGACTTTAGAAAACACCTCCGGTATTTTACATAGAGGGGGCACCATTTTATTTAGCTCCAATAAGGACAACCTTTTTGACTATTTAGTACCCGATGAAAACGGTAATATGGTCAAGAAAAATGTTTCCCATGTTGGCGTGGAAAACATTAAGAAAAACAATATTGATGCGATGATTATCATCGGCGGTGACGGTACTTTAACAAGTGGTAGAGATTTTGCTCGTTTAGGTGTACCCGTAATCGGGGTTCCCAAAACTATTGATAACGACTTATCTTCCACCGATACCACCTTCGGCTTTGATACCGCAGTTGGTGTTGCGGCAGAAGCATTAGACAGAATCCACACTACCGCAGAATCTCATCACAGAATCATCACCGTGGAAATTATGGGCAGATATGCAGGCTTTTTGGGATTATCCGCAGGTATCGCAGGCGGTGCCGACGTTATTTTAATTCCCGAAATTCCTTATGATATCAACAAAGTGGCAGACCATATCAAGAACCGTATTGCACAGGGCAAAGAATTCTCCGTTGTGGCGGTTGCAGAAGGTGCAAAATCTGTCACAGGGGAAGTGGTTGTGCAGAAAGTCATCGAAGGAAGTCCCGACCCCATTCGTCTGGGCGGTATTGCACAGAAAGTGGCAGAAGATTTGGAAGCAATGGTTGGCTTAGAAGCGAGAGCAACCATCTTGGGACATATTCAGAGAGGCGGTTCTCCGTCTTCCGCAGACAGAATTTTATCTACCCGTTACGGTGTAGCTGCAGTGGAACTTGCAATGGCAGGAAAATTTGGTAATATGGTTGCTTTAAAAGATAATCAGATGACTTACGCATCCTTAGAAAATGTAATCGGTGCTAATAAAGCAGTTGACCCCGACGGCGAATTGGTGCAGGCTGCAAAAGCTATCGGCACTTGCTTCGGCGACTAATTTTAGTTGGTATTTGCTGCACATACGACATTTCCTTTTTTAGTAATTTAGTAATTTGATAACCTCGCAAAGATCTTTTTGATTTTATATACCAAAAAACTTTCATTTTCATACAATTTTCGTATGTGCAGCATTTCCTATATATTTTTTGGTAAAAAGTTGTTTCTAAACCATAGCACAACCTGTCAATATTGTTGACTGAATCGTTACCGTGCTTTTACGGAACAACGAAAATAAAATAGCATTCAGTAATAAACACCTCGGACAATCACTTGATTATCCGAGGTGTTTTCTATTAACAATTTTAATTACCCATATAAAACTTCTTCGGTTCACATTCACCGCTCTGAATCCGGTTTAATACCTCACCGAAACGCTGAAAGTGTACTACCTCACGTTCTCTGAGGTAGCGGATAACACGCTCCACATCTTTATCGTCACACATTCTTAAAATGTTGTCGTAGGTTGCACGTGCTTTTTGTTCTGCTGCCAGGTCTTCCACCAAATCGGCGATGGGGTCGCCTTTTACGCCGATATATTCCGCTTTCCAGGGGTTGCCGGAGGCGGCAGCGGGGTAGATGCTTTTGGCGTGGTCGATATAATATGCCGCCATTGGACTGTTTTCAATCTCGCCTGTGGTGGCATTTTTGGTTAATTGATGAATCAAGGTTGCCACCATCTCGAGATGTGCAAGCTCTTCAGTGCCGATATCGGTCAGCAGTGCTTTGGCGGTGTTATCTTTCATAGAATAACGCTGAGAGAGATACCGCATGGATGCGCCTAATTCGCCGTCCGGTCCACCAGACAGCAACTGTTTGAGTAGAGGGAAAAATGGCAGCTATTTATTCACGAAACCCCTGTAAGTATAGGGTTTTTTGTATTTTTTTAATTTGTTAATTGGTATAATGAAAATCGATTATTTTGTAATTATTTCAAAAAAATGAATCCAACGAAACCTCTTTTTATTCAAACAAAATATATTGACAAGTGTATAAAAATATGGTATATTGTTATTGAAAAGTGTGTATAATGATATGTAAATTATATTGAAAAGTGTAAAAAAGGAGGTTTTCTTTATGCTGTTCAGAAAAATTCAAGCATATATCGAGGATTATTTTAAGTCAGATTCTAACAAGGTTCTTTTGGTAGAAGGAGCAAGACAAATCGGGAAAACCTATATTATCCGCCATGTTGGTAAGCAGATGTTTGAAAATTTTATTGAAATCAATATGGTGCAGGATTTTGACGGTGCTCAACTATTTGCAAATGCAAAAACAGTTGATGATTTCTATCTGCAGGTTAGTATGCTTGCAGGTGATAAAATGAAAGAAAAAGAGAATACGCTTATCTTCATTGATGAAATTCAAGTTTATCCGCATTTGATTACGATGCTTAAATTCCTAAAAGATGATGATAAGTTTAATTACATTGCAAGTGGTTCGTTGCTTGGTGTAACATTAAATGAAACTACATCTATCCCGATTGGCAGCATTGAGAGAAAGCAGATGTATCCACTTGATTTTGAAGAGTTCTTAATCAGTCAGGGATTCAATTCTTATGCAATCAATGCACTGAAAAGTAAATTTGAAAAAAGGGAAGGTCTTGACGAACCTACACACGAAAAGGTAATTGACTTATTTAAAAAATATTTGCTGATTGGGGGACTTCCTGATGCAGTAAACAGTTATATCAAAGAAAAAAACATTGTGAATGTTAGAACCATTCAAAGTGAAATTCACGGATACTATGGTGCTGATGCTTCAAAATATGATAGTGAAAAGAAGTTGAAAATACGCAGAATATATGACCAGATTCCATCTCACCTCGAAAATAAGAAGAAACGAGTGGTGATTCAGAATATTGAGGGAATCAAAGGAAAACGATATTCCGATTATGAAGATGAATTTGACTATTTAGTTAGTGCCGGAATTGCACTGGAAGTAAAAGCAATTTCAACTCCGGTATTTCCGCTGATTGAATCAAGCGGAAAGAATCTATTGAAGCTGTATTTGAATGATGTAGGGATTTTGACGAACATCTTATATAAGCATAACATTCGTGCAATTCTTGATTCTGAAAAGAGCATCAACTTAGGAACAGTTTATGAATCTGTTGTTGCATCCGAACTCAAGGCACACGGACACAAACTGTATTATTATGATAATAGAAATAAAGGTGAAGTGGATTATCTTATCGATGATTATGATGAATTATCGGTTGTTCCTATTGAAGTAAAGTCCGGTAAAGATTATACCATTCATAGTGCATTAAATAACTTTGTTTCAAATGAATCATACAACATCAAAAAAGCTGTTGTATTATCTAATGAAAGAGAAGTAACACACAAGGGTAAAATTACTTATTTGCCAATTTATTATGTTATGTTTATGTAGAAAATTATAACGAAATATGATTTATGATTTGAGGGTGATTTGGGAAAATCGCACTCTTTTCTATTTGAGCGATGATTACGGTACTAATTATCAAAATAACCAGGAAAGGAGGGAACCTGTATGAAATGTTTAATGAAATATGATTGGGTAAAATTGCCCCGACATATTCTTCCGGAAGGAAAAGGGGTGATGCGTTCCTGGACAAGGCTTGCATCCCGTGCAGCATTTCGAAAAGGTCAAGCAGAATATTGCGGTTATACTAATCCTGTGAACGCAGGAGAGTGGTCCGGCGGTATTGTAGGTGTAAAGAGTATTCTCGGGATAAAACAACGTTCTGAAGCGCTTAAAACGTTAAATAAGCTATCTGAACTCGGATACTTGAGTTACACACTTGATACAAAGACAAAACAGCTTACCTATCGAATTAGCGACTGGGTAGTAAACTGTTCCGGTGAAGAGTGTATGGATGGGAACGTATATACTTCTCAGGGATACGGGTTCCTGTGTCTTCCCCGGAATATAACAGAACGACTTGTAGAACAAAATTACATATTTGAAGAATCAGACGCATGGTTGGATTTATGGTGTCACACAGTATCCGAAGATCCAAATAATGCGTTTTCTTTTTTTGCACCGATTGTTCAGTATGGAAAATTCGGTGCTGCTTTAACTTTGGAAACCTTGGGAAACCGCTGGGGTTGGGAGAAAACGAAAGTATGGAGATTTTTAAAAAAACATGGGGATGTCTTTGCTCTGTATCGTTTGCCCGGCTCCTACGGTTCTCTCGTTTATAATAAACTTTATGTAACAGATAAAGAGGTTTCAATGCCTGCATTGGAGGAAATCGTGGGTATATTGGATAAAGTGCGTACACTTGGAGCTCATACACATAAACACGTCAGTGACCATGAACATATCAATCGTTTAGTCTATTGGTACAGCAAGAAAATCACTGAAAAAAATTGTGAAAATGTATCCGAAAATCGCGTTGCACTTTTTGACCCTATAATACGCGCGTATATTTCTCCTTGTAAGAATTGTGAGTATTGTAAGCATTGTAAATATGACTGCGGGAATATTGATTATAGTTATAGTAGAACTATAGAGTCAGATAAAATAAGAGGACCATGTTTCCCGTCAGACCAAATGATATGTTAGAAAAGGAGTTAAAATTATGAATCGAGCAAAAGACAATACATCGTTATATGAACAACAAGAAGATCAAATCAGAGACAAATCGGATGCATTCCTTTCGTTTTTGACGGACAGAGGTATTTTAGGTGACCACCGGATCGATGATGAAAGAATTCGTAATGCAAGGCAGACAAAGCAGAGAAACACTTATCATAACACAATGATGCTGTTAAAGAATTATCGTACCATAGCGTGGATGCTGGAATGTTTCCCGGATAATGTTGCAGAAGAATTGGACCGTCCTTTTGAAGAACTGGACGAGTTGATAGACAATGTTGACTTGGAAATATCAATGGGAAACAGAAAACTGGAAAGCCGTATGGAAGGTGTTCAGAAGTCCCGCCTTTTACTGGATAGGGTAAATGAAGCACTTACAGTCTTAAGGAAGAAACCTGAAAATGGAGAACTTTTGTATAACCTCATTTATCAGACTTTTATTACGCCTGAGAGATTAAGCTTAACAGAGATTCTTTACAGAGTAGATTTATCTCCGAGACATTACTACAGACTTCGTTCGCAGGCCATCACAATTCTTTCAATACGAC
>JAZQUU010000006.1:0-28084 GCA_045631485.1 Clostridia bacterium
GAATGGAATGGAGAAAATATCACCGAGCCCGGCAATTATTATTTAGCACAGCATTACGGCACACCTGACCGAAACATTACCATTTCTGCGGATGCTCATATCTGCTTAAATGGATACAGAATTAGTTTTCTTACAAACCGCAGTGTTACTATTGAATCAAATGTCAGTGTGTCGTTTTGTGATTGTTCCGAAGATAATAGCGGAGGAATTAGCAGTGCACAGTGCTTAGCAACCGTTGCCGTGTATGGGAATCTGGATGTGTATCAGGGATATTATACCAGCACCGATTGTGCGATTTATAATTATTCCACGGGAACCATTAACTTCTATAACGGCAAGATCAATGCGAATGGAAGTCCTTACGGATATCCCAACGGAATCAACAATTCCAAAGGAACATTGAATGTTTACGACGGTATTTTCCATGGTTATAATATGGATATTTGCAGATATTCGGGAACGGTTGCGGTAATGGGAGGGATTTATACCAAGCAAGTGCCCGCAGATTTACTTGCAGAAGGGTATGAATGTGTGCCGAATCCTGATGATAATTGGTACCGTTACAAAGTGCAGAAAATTATGAAAATCACCATTTCAAACAATAACGACCAGATTCACGTTTTCAATCCTGATTCTGTGATGTACGAGGATATCACCGTGTTGGCGGCTTATTATCTGGATGAAACTCACTTTGTTGTAGCAATTGCTCCTCAAGTGGATATTTTAGCGGGTACAACCACTTATATTCCTGTTCCGGAAGATATTGACATGAATCAAGTGGTGCAGGTGAAGGTGTTCTTGTGGTATGATTTGGTGAACCTGAAACCGATTCCTCAATCAGCGTCTCCTTTAGAATAATCAATGTAAAAAAACACTACTGCTTTTTGACAGTAGTGTTTTTTTAGTATTTTTAAAATTATTTTATTTTTCTTGCTTCGGTGTAGAGGCGTTTGTCGCAGGCATCTCCCATAGAGAAGGTTTTTCGGGGGAGGGCACCGTCTAAAATCACCGATTTATAGAGGTCTGCTTTATCCATGGCATCTAAGATGATACCGAAATTGGATTCGTTTTCACAAAGATTTTTTACAACATCATCCCCGTGAATATAATCAATTTCGCCGCCGTTTGTTTTTACAAATTCGTCCAGCATTTTCTGCACGGTTGCCACGGTTAAATATTCCTTGGAATCGGTAATGGTCACTTTTTTGGTTTTGCCTTTGGTTACCAATAAGAAGGTTTGACCTTTGGCGTCATCCGCATAGCTTACGGAATAATTTTTTTCAAGTAATGCCAAAAAATCATCGGCTTTGGCATCAAAAATCACACGATGGATTGCTTCAAACACCAAAGACTTGTCGTGCAGGTTTACCAATTCGCAAAGAGCGTATCTTGCGGGAGAATTTTTTGCCGCTTCCTCACCGATTTCTTTCTTTAGGTTTTCGTAGTTAGTTTTTGCGGTAGCAAGAGAGTGATTTCCGTCTCCCATTGCGAAAACTAAGGGGGAAGCTTCGGCTACACCATATTTTTCGTTAAAAAGGGCTAAATCTGAAAGTTTTGCAAGTTTTTCGTCTAACTTGTCGGCATAAGCTTTGGGAAGCTTATAGCCTGCAATTTTGCCCGAATTCTGCATCAGAGTAAAATCGTACACCTTTTCAAATTCTGAGGTAGCCTTTTCTAAAGGTTCAATGATATCACAATCGGCATCGTCAATTAAAAGCATAATGTGGGGAAGCTCAATGGGAGCATCTTTTCTCACCTTCAGACGGGGAGGGATACGGGACACTACGGTGCCCTCGGTAGCTCTTACCTTGGTTTTGGAGCCGACGGAGTAGTCATATTCTTCCAAATCCACGCTGCCGACAATTCCCAAACGTTTTACGCCGTTTCGCAAGGTTCTTTCCACGAAAATATAGGCATCCTTGTGTTTGGTGAACACGTCTTCTGCCATGTAGGTGTCCATGGTTTCATTGGTTCTTTTGATACGCTCATCAATATCCGCATCGTTTAAGTAAATTTCGGGGACGGTGAGGCGAAGGGTAGAATAAGCCCCCTCGGTTACCTTTTCCACTTCCTGCCAATAATCGGGTTCGGAGGTGTACTGGTCGCAGGCAACCACGCTCCATTGTTTCATTTTCTCGGGATTATCCGAGAATTTCGGTAATAAAATATCACAACGACGAAATGCCATATTTTTCAATCCTTTCTTGTAAGACATCTCCCTTATTTTAACACAAAAAATTACCAAATGTCAACACTTTTTCCAAATGATTTCCAAAAAAAGAGACTTGCGAAAGCAAGTCTCTTTTTTGTTAGTTGTTTAGAACAGGGGAACTAAGTTGTTGGTTAACAACATTGCTTTTACGGTACCGGAAGATGCACTCGGTAAAGATACGGAGTAATCTTTTGCAGTACCAACTTCCTGTAGAGACAGGTCGATTACAACTAAGTTAATCTGAACCAGTTTGTTGCCTGCATATTCTGCTACATACAGAGTTACCACGTCGGTATCGTCTGCAGAGGTTTTTACATAGGATACGGATGCAGTGTCACCGTTTAATGCGAAATTTTTGAATTCAGAAATTTCAGGTTCTTCGGGTTCTTCAATTTCTTCAATCACAATTTTCACATTATCCCAACCGATGCCTGCTGTGGTACCGGTGGTATCAGACAATCTGATCTGATTGAAGGTTACAGCTGTATTGGTGGGGTTGGTGATGGTGATGGTATTTGCACCTGCTTTGATGTATGCATATTCTAAAGTGCCGTCTGCAGCGTAATGATTCCATCCGGAAGTGCTGTTTTTCACTGCACCATAGAAGCCGGTATCAGTAGAAATGATGTATTCTTCATTGGTTACAGCGTCAGATTTCTGATAAGACAGATAGTACATACCGGTTTCTGCCACATCCACGTTAATGGTAACGGAAGAATTTGCAGGAACAGTTACGGGAGTAGAATAATATACATCGTTTAAGGTGATGGTGAACTGTCCGTTGGTTGCAACGGAAGTGATGTAGTCAACACCCTGATTTTCCATAACGGTAAAGGTTAAGGAAGCGGTTTTGTCGGTAGTGGTGATTACATTTTCACCTTTTACTAAGAACAGTTTTCCGGTTGTTCCTGCAGTTAAAGAAACCTTATGGCCGGTTTCGTTGGTTAAAGTAACCGCTTTGTCAGAAGTCACTTCGTATACCCCTGCGCAAGGAGCGGTGAAGGTGATATCACCGGTGGGAGCAGGAGTGGGAGTAGGAGTAGGTTCTACTTCGGTTCCTCTGTAGGGCACTAAGTTATAGAACGCCATAGAGGAGTAATCTCCGCTTTCATTAAATAAACCGATATCAATTTCGTATAAACCTGCAGAGCCTTCGCCATTCCAGGTAACGGTGATTTCGTTTTCGCCTTCTCTTAAGAAGATTAAAGCATCGGTACCATCACCGCTGGACCAACCGGTTTTGGTACGGTTTACCTGCCAGTAGTAGCCTTCTTCGGTGCTGATTTCAAAACCTGCAGTACCTTTTGCATAGTCGCCGGCAAAGGTTTGGAATACATACACGCCGGTGTAGGGTGCATTATAAGTATAGATTACAGAAGAACCGGGTGCTTTGTAGTAATCGGTTGCATAGTTGCTGACTTCAGAACCTACATACACTTTAGAACCGCCGGGGAAGTATTCGGTGCCGTAATCAATGCCCACGTTGCTATATTTACCATTCCAGCTGTCGATGGTTTTTGCAGGAATCGGAGGAATATTGCCGGAAGGAGCAGAGGTCGGGGTAGGAGTTGCAGTAGGTTTCACAGTGGGGGTGGGAGTTGCGGTAGGAGCGGTAGTAGGTGTGGGAGTTGTGGTGGGAGTAGGAACGATTCCTTCTTCCACAATTACTTTTACGTTATCCCAACCTAAAGCAGTAGAGAAGTTAGAAGTTTTAGAAACACGAACTTGTTCGAATGACACGGAAGAGGAAGTGGGGTTTTTCACAGTGATAGTGTTTGCACCTTCTCTTAAGTATACATACTCAACGGTGTTGTCTAATCCGTAATGATTCCAACCGGAAGTGGTATCTTTTACCGCGGCATATAAACCGGTATCGGTTTCCATGGTATACACTTCGTTAGTGGGATTCCATTTCTGGTAAGAAAGATAATACATACCGCTTGCAGGCACTGTTACATTCAGGGTAGTGCTGGAATTTGCAGCAACAGTGAATGCGGAAGAGGTTGCATTTTCGTCAGTGATGGTGAAGCCGGTGGTTGCAACCTGAGTAACATAGTCAAGTCCCTGATTTTTCATCACATTAAAGGTCAGGTTTGCAGAGGTATCGGTGGTGGTAATCTTGTTGAAACCTTTTACTAAGAACAGTTTTCCGGTTGCACCTGCTGCTAAGGTAACAATGTGGCCGGTTTCATTGGTTAAGGTAACTGCTTTATCGGAAGTTACCTGGAATACACCTGCACAAGGAGCGGTGTAAGAAACGGTGTTGGGATCCAGAGTGGGAGTGGGAACAGGAGTTGCAGTGGGAACGGGAACAACAGTTCCGTCACCGGGTAATCTGTCGCTCTGTTTCAACAGGTAAGAGAAGTCTAAGTGGTTACCTGCGTTTAACATACCAAAATCGTATTCTGCCATGGTAAATGCGGTGGAACCGATGTTTTCAATGTATAAGGTGTTATCGCCTTTGTTGAAGTAGATAGGCTCGTCTTTGGGAGGAGTCATACGGTTGGTCCAGGTGTTTACTGCAGTCAATTCGTAGTCTGCGTAGTAGCCGTTTCCGGTAGTCAGTCTCACTTTTGCAGTGCCGCTTAAAGCACTTAATTTCAGCTGTGCGGCATAGATACCGCTATAGGGCAGGCCGGAAACAGTTACAGTAGTATATGCACCGGGAGCCAAAGTGGTGGTATTTTCGTTACCGGAGGTGTATTTGTTGAAGTAACCTGCCTGATCTTGTGCTGCATAAGTCCAGGTTGCTCTGATTTTTGCATCAGCTCTGGTGGGAGTTACTCCTGCATCCACAGCAAATTTGGTTGCCACTAACTGAATGTCGGAAATGGTACAAGCTTCATTACCAACGTTCATCATTTTCATAGTGGTTTTGCCGGTGGGAAGATATAAGAATTCGTAGTTGCCATTATTGAAATAGTAGTTTGCTTCAGCGGATTTTACAGGTAACATTGCATAGTATACATCGTTGGTGATGGTATCAAGCATGGTGTTACCGCCGGAAGATTTTACCTGCAGATAGTAAAGACCTGCATTGGCAACGGGAACGTTGAAGGTTACATAGCCGCCGGGCTGGATGGTGAAGGAAGTGTTACCGTTGTTGGTAACGTTTTCATAGCTGGATACATTGCCCCAGAAGGTAGCAGCAGTACCCATAGAGGTAATGGAAGTTTCAGTAATCAAGCTGGTGTTGCCGGAAGTTCCGCCACCGGTGGTAGCATCATCGTCGGGAACTTCGGTACCATTAATGTAGTTTAACAGTTTCTGGGGAACATAGAATTTACCTGTGTAGTATTCGTATACTGCAATCTGACCGTCTAAGTCCACTTTTTTGCCGTCCAGCATTGCATAGGACTGGTTTGCGTCGATGGTACAGTTTGCATTGTTGAACTTAAAGGTACCTGTGAAGTTGTTGGAACCGGATTCGGAATCGTAGGTTCTGGTATATGTACCCATACTACTTACGTTGACAAACAACTGAGAAGTTGCGGTATCTAAGTTGATACCCATACAGTCGGCAAGGTAAGGAGCTAATTTGTTGTTACCAATTACATAGTTGGTGTAGTTGGAAGCAACGCCAGGATTGGAACTGGTTCCGGAGGGATAGGAAATTCCTGCGGGAACATACAGATACACACCACCGTTTCTTGCAGTGTGGTCTTTAGAACTCCAGGTTAAGCCTGCAGTTGTTGGGTTCTGACCGTTTCTGATCTGAGTAACAGCAGTAGATTTGTTAACGATATTCATACCGCCGGTATCATGGTCAGGAGCAATCATGACAACGGTATCGGTTCTTCCTTTTGCATATTCGATAGCCACTTTTACAGCTTCGTCAAATGCAATGTAGTTACCAACCATTTCCAGAGCGTTGTTATCATGTCCGCCGGTGTCGATGGAGCTACCTTCAACCATCATAAAGAAACCGGTATCGTTTTCTAATGCACGGATTGCGGTAGAGGTCAGTTCTGCTAAGGTAGGGGTAGCAGCGGTGTTCTGATAGTCGAAGGAGTGATAGGGAAGATTGCTCCAGACTTTGTCACCACGTTGAATGGTGTTAAGCTGAGCTTTGTTATTGATAATGGTGTAGCCACGGTTTGCAATCTCGGTAGGAGCTGCAGAGTATTTACACATATTGTTGTTTAAGCCGGAGCATAAAATAACATCGATGCCCTGGTTAATCATCTGTTCTGCCATCATACGGTAGTCAGAACGGTTGATGGTATGTGCACCGAAAGCTGCGGGAGTTGCGTGCACGAATTCGTAGTCAGCAACCAGACCGGTTTTTCTGCCGGAAAGCTGAGCAGCTTCCAAGATATTTGCAACGGGTTTGTTACTGGGGTTTATACCAATCATATATAAACCGGATTTATAGCCGGTTGCCAATGCTGTACCTGCAGCTGCGGAGTCGGTGGGTCCGGAAGTACCGATTGCGCTGGTTTCCACACCTGCAATCAGGTAATCCTTCATGTACATTTTGTTCACAGTTTGCTGAGTGGCATAGGGGTAGAGTGTTCTGTTCATACCTCCAGCCTGTTTTACTGCATCGGCCATATCAACCGGAACTGTACCGCCCCCATCGGGAATCATGTAGATTACGTTTTTGATTTTGCCGGTGTTTGCTGCTGATACTGTGGTTGTGGTAATGGTGAACATAGACATTACCATCACAAGTGCCAGCAAGAGAGAAAGAAGTTTTTTGGGTCTCATATGTGGGGTCTCCTTTCTTTGTTTTAATATAATAAAATTTTTTTATTTACACTTTTGTAACTTAATTGTAACATATCGATTGTTTCTTGTAAACCAAAGATTTGACGAATCGACACCCGAAAATTTGCTAAACTGAATTTTAAAGCAAAAAAAGAAAACCTTCCGAATATTCGGAAGGTTTTCTTTCTTATTATAGTTTTTTAGAAACTCTTAGAACAGAGGAACTAAGTTTTCAGTCAGTAACATTGCTTTTACGTTACCGGTAGAAGCGTTCGGTAAGGATACGGAATATCCCTGAGCAGTACCTGCTGCCTGTTTGGTAGTGTCGATGGTTACTAAGTTAACCTGTACTAATTTGTTACCTGCATATTCTGCAACGAACAAGGTTACGATTCCGTCATCAGCATTAGCAGCTTTCTTGTAGGTTACGGTAGCGGTATCACCGTTTAATGCAAAGCCGGTGAAGCCGTCTAAGAGAATTGCATCATACTGAGCGGTGTAGGTAGCATCGCCGGTTACTGCAGCGATTTCACTATCCCAACCAGCGAAGGTGTAGGTATACTGAGCATCAGCTGCTTTATCGGTGGTGCCTTTGTAGGAAGGAGTAGCACCGTATGCATAGGTTTCGGTGGTGGTTACGCCATCCACAATCCAGGTAACGGTGTATTCATTCACGGTTGTGGTATACTGAGCGGTGTAGGTAGCATCACCGGTTACTGCAACGATTTCATTATCCCAACCTGCGAAGGTGTAGGTATACTGAGCATCAGCTGCCTTGTCGGTGGTGCCTTTGTAGGAAGGAACGGTGCCTTCTACATAGGTTTCAGTGGTGGTTACGCCGTCAACAATCCAGGTGATGGTGTATTCTGCGGGTTCTTCTTCAGTGATGATTAAATCACAGTTTACATAGTTTAACTGATCTTTGTATTCCTGTTCAAAGTCACCGGAGGTGTCGCCCGGAATGGGAGCGGTTTTGGATAAACGCAAGGAGTAAACGATTGCAGTTTCGGTACCGTTATTGGTTAAGGTAAAGGTGTTGGTGCCTTTTCTTGCGTAGATGTATTCTACGTCGATGGTACCGTCGTTTGCACCATTGTTGTTCCAACCATACTGTGCCTGATAAATTTCACCGTAGTAACCTAAATCAGATTCAATGGTGAAGAGGTTTTTGTTCTGGTCATCAATCTGCATCTGTAAGTAACGCAGACCGTTTTCATCCACATCAACAGTAATTACAACAGAGCTTCCTGCCGGCATGGTTACATAACCGTTACCTGCTTCAGCACCGCCTTCGTAAGAGGTGATGAAGTTATTGATGTTGGAAGAACCGTCGTTTCTACCTAAGTAAATGTGATTTGCCGGTAAGGGCAGAGTTGCAACTTCTGCTTCTGCAATGTAATCAACACCCTGTTTAGCCAGTTCGGTGAAGGTTAAGGTTGCAGTGGTATCAGTAGTTTCAATAATGTTTGCACCTTTAATCAGGTAGAAGTATTTTTCTGCACCTGCGCTTAAGGTTGCAATATGACCGGTTTCATTGGTAATGGTAACAGCTTTATCAGAAGTTACTTTATATGCACCGGTGTAGGGTGCGGTATAGGTAATGGTAGAAACCGGAGTGGGAGTTGCGGTAGGTTCAGGAGTGGTAGTAGGTTCAGGAGTAACGGGAGTTTCAGTTTTTACTAAGGGTAAGTAATCTAAGGAAGCGGAAGCACCGTTTAAGTCTAATCTACCCATATCAATTGCAGATAAGATACAGTTGTTGGGACCAACTAACTCAATGGTAATTACGTTTTTACCCGCTTTTAAGTAGATGGGCTGATCCTGATAATAACCGCTGGACCAACCGGTGCTGATCAGATTGTGTTCGGTGTAGTAACCGTCTTCGGTAGTTACTTTAATGGTAGTAGGACCATTGTTAGACATCCAAACGGTATATACCTGCATTGCATATACGCCGGTGTAGGGAACTTCGATTTCGTATTTACCCCAGTCTCCGGTAATCATGGTGAAGGAACCATCTGCATTGAAGGGAGAGCTGGAGGTTGCCTGATAGTCCACGCCTTCCACAGCGTTAGCGCCGTTGGTGAAGGTGGTCATTGCGTAGTTTTCGCCCACATAACCGTTCTTATGAGAGGTTAAGTCACCGAATCTACCGGTCCAAGCAGATGCATTACCGGAAATGGTGGGAGTTGCAGTAGGAGCCGGAGTAGCAGGAGCGGTGGTGGGAACGGGAGTTGCGGTAGGAGCGGTAGTAGGAGTCGGAGTTGCAGTCGGCAGGGGAGCATCGCCACCGGGGAGTCTGTCAGTCTGTTTTAACAGATAAGCAAAGTCCATGGAGTTGCCGCCGTCCATTCTACCGATATCGTAGTCTTTAATGTAGAAGGAAGTGGTACCGATGTTTTCAATGTAGAAAGTGTTGGTACCGGTGGTGAAGTAAATGGGCTGGTCCTGACCGGGGGTCATTCTGTTGGTCCAGGTATTTGCTTCAGTAATTGCATAGTCACCGTAGTAACCTTTATCGGTGGTTACTCTAACTTTTGCAGTGCCGCTGATGGTAGGTAATCTCAGCTGGAATGCATACACACCGGTGTAAGGAATATCAGTTACGGTAATAGTAGTAAATTCGCCGGGAGCTAAGGTTACTTCGGGTTCACCGTCGGAGGTGTAGCCATTGAAGTAGCCGTCCTGATCCTGAGCAGCGCCTACCCAAGTAGCCATTTTTTTCGCATCGTTCTTAGTGGGGGTAATACCTGCATCCACTAAATCCTGAGTAGCACCGAACTGAATGTCGGAAATGGTAGTAGCAGCGCTACCGGTGTTCTGTACTTTTACGGTAGCTTTGCCAACGGGCAGATAAATGATTTCATAATCTCCGTCGGTACCAGCAGTGTAGTACTGATCAGCAGTACCAACAGCCAGATCGCCGTAGTATTCGTCATTTGCCAGAATGTTTAAGGTGGTGTTGCCGCCGGAAGCTTTGACTTTTAAGTAGTATAAGCCATCGGTTGCAACGGGAACGTTGAAGGTTGCCCAACCGCCTGCTTCCATAGTGATTGCAGTGTTGTTCACGTTGGTTACACCCTCGTAGGTAGAAACGTTACCCCAGAAAGTACCTGCAGTACCCATTTTGGTAATTGCAGTGGTGGTGATTAACGCATTTTCTTCCGGTTCCAGACCGTCAACTCTCTTACAGAAGTCGAGGTAATCCATAGAATCGAAGCCGGTAGCATCCAGACGACCGAAGTCAAATTCGGAAATGGTGATGTTTGCACTACCAACGTTTTCTACGTTAATAGTGTTGGTGCCTGCTTTAAAGTAAATCGCCTGGTCCTGATACATTGCAGGGTTGTTGGACCAACCGGTAGTGGTGAAGTAGTAATCACCGTAGTAGTCGCCAACAGTTGCACGTAAGGTGGTGGGAGTACCGATGGATGCACATTTAATCTGCATACCATATACGCCGGTATAAGGAGCGTTCCAGGTGAAGCTTGCGGTAGCACCGGGAGCTAAGGTTAAGGAACCTGCAGCGTTTACTGCAAAGTCACCGTAGTAACCGTTGAAACCTTCCTGAACTTTTACGTTACCGGTCCAGGTTAAGGGAACTAACGGATAGTCGCCGGTTGCCATGTAGTCTAATAATCTCTGAGGAACATAGAATCTGTTGTTGTAGGGTTCCCAAACAGCAATCTGACCACCTAAGTCAACTTTATCGCCGTTGATGGTTGCAACAGACTGGTTTGCTTCAATAGAAACGTTTACACCGCTGAATTTGAAAGTAGCGCAGGTGTTGGTAGCGCCGTTTTCATCAGTTTTGGGGGTGATGCTACCTTTGGAGGTAACGTTTACGAACAGTTCATCGGTAGCATCTGCTAAGTCTAAGCCTAAGCAGTCTGCAATCCAGGGAGCAATATCATCGTTATCGATAACATAGTTGGTGAAGTTGTTCATGTTACCCGGAGTAGAAGAAGTACCGGAAGGCATGGTGATGCCTGCGGGAGCATAAATACACAGGGGAACATTTCTTGCGGTATGGTCTTTGGAATCCCAGGTTAATGCGCTGGTGGGGTTCACACCGCTTCTGATCTGAGATACTGCGGTAGACTGATTTTTGATATTCATACCACCGGTATCGTGGTCAGCGGTCATAACAACAATGGTGTCGTTTCTGTTTTTAGCCCATTCGATGGCCCATTTACAGGTTTCGTCCCATTCAATGTAGTCACCTACATTTTCTAATGCGTCGTTATCGTGTCCGCCGGTATCAATCATAGCTGCTTCAACCATTACTGCAAAACCTTCGCTGCTGCCGTCTAATGCGGTAATTGCAGCTTTGGTCATATCCAGTAAGTTTGCATCGGAAGCAGATTTTTTGATATCAAAGGGATGGGTGTAACCATTTAAGTTACTCCAGATTTTATCACCGTTTTTAACGTTTGCTAAATCGGTTTTGTTGTTCACAAATCTGTAGCCGCGCTGCTGAATCAGGGACTTCACATTGTTGAAGGAAGCAATTTCAATACCGGGACATAAGTTTACATCATAGTCCTGGTAAACTGCCTGTTCAGACATGGGGCGATATACGCCACGGTTATAGTAGTGAGCAGTAAATGCAGCAGGAGTTGCGTGAGAGAATTCGTATTTGGATACAACACCTACACGTTTACCAGCAAGTTCTGCAGCTTCCAGGATGTTAGCTTTGGGGTTTAAGTAAGCATCCACACCAAT
Source organism: Clostridia bacterium (assembly GCA_045631485.1). Classification (GTDB taxonomy): domain Bacteria; phylum Bacillota; class Clostridia; order UMGS1840; family UMGS1840; genus SIG452. The sequence goes on from JAZQUU010000006.1 coordinate 11,648, forward strand.
GGAGTACAGACCTGCTTTATGGCCGGTTGCCAGAGCGGTACCGGATGCTGCAGAGTCAGTAACGGATGCACCTGCGGGATAGGTGGTTACACCTGCAATCAGGTAATCCTTGATGTACAACTTGTTGGTGGTTTGGGTGATGGCATTGGGGTACACATTTTTGATACCGCCTGCCTGTTTTACGGCGTCAGCTAATTTGAAGGGTTCAAAACCTGCGCCGTCACCGATAATGTAGATTACGTTTTTCATCTTACCGGTGTTTGCTGCTGATACGGAGGTAGCAGTCATGGAGAACATGGACACTACCATTGTGAGAGTCAACAGCAGAGAAAGAAGTTTTTTGAGTCTCATAAGTTGGGTCTCCTTTCATGTTGTTTTATATTTTTATTTTTTTACTATATAGAATATGGGGGTGATTACATTATACACCATTTAGAATGAAAAGAATATGAGAAAATCGGCAAAAATCAGTAAAAAAACATAAAAAATTCGTCAAAACAGTATTTTTTTCTTGTGAATTATTACCAAGAATTGATTTTTGTTAAAGATAACTTTTTGGAACCGAATTGTCAAACCTGCATACAATAAAAGTGAATCATGGATTTTTGCAAATATTTTGATGATTCAAAACAATCAAGGAGGATTTTATATGCCGAAAGAGTTTACCACCGGAAATATCCGCGATGCAGTTTGCATCCATACCGATAAGGTTTACGATGCCTGCAAGGATAAGGATTGCATCGCAGATGCCAGAGTTTATGTGACTCCTTGCGGTCAGGAGTTGATTGACCGCTCCATCAACATTAAGGTGAAAAAGGCGGAAATTATCTGGGTATATACCGATGTGGAGGAGGTACCCTTCAACCGCGGCTTCTATACCGTTGATTTAAAATATTTCTTCAAGGTTTACTTAGATGTATTCACCGGTGTGGGACGTCCGGTAACCGTGGAAGGATTAGCCACCTTTGATAAAAAAGTGATTCTGTTTGGTTCCGAAGGAAAATCCAAGAGCTTCACCTCAAAATACCGCCCCGACGAACGGGATATTCAGCTATCTGTAAAAAACAATCTGCCTATGGCGATTGTGGATGTGGTAGAACCTATTGCCTTGTCTGCAAAAGTGGTGGAACGTCAGCAACATCATTGTTGTTGCGAAATGGATTGCTCCAGCTTACCCAGAGAAATCTGTTGTTGCTTTGATGATGAAATTATCGGAGAAGAACGGGATAAAAATGTGTATGTTACTTTGGGATTGTTCTCAATCATTCGACTGGAAAGAAATGTGCAGCTGTTAGTGCCTGTTTACGATTTCTGTGTGCCCGATAAAGAATGTGTGGGAGCAACCGAGGATAACCCCTGCGACTTGTTTGATAACATCAATTTCCCCGTGGATGAGTTTTTCCCGCCCAACGCCTGCAGCTTTGATAACAACACCTTATCCACTCCCCGTGAAACCAATCAGAGAAACTGCGGCTGCAAATAGCAGGGAATTACTTCGGTTCGGTTTGCTGATTCAAAAGCTTTTTCCTGATTTCCAAAAGACTATTGCACCAATGACAAAAAAGAGGCTTCAAGCCTCTTTTTTATTGCAAATATCCAAGATGTTTTAAAAGTCCATTGCAACCTGCCAGAACGTCACGGTAGGTATCATCGAAATTGCCGGTGTACCAGGGGTCTGCAATGTCACCACCACCTGCAAAATTCAAAAGTTTCTTCACTTTTCCAAGAGAATCCGAACCGATGATGCGATTTAAATTTTTCACATTCCACGAGTCCATTAAGAGAATATAATCGTAGGTTTCATAATCGGCTTTGGTAAATTGAACGGCATATTTTCCATCGGTGAAAATTCCGTATTCCTTTAGCTTCTTTTTGGTTCCGGGGTGAACGGGATTTCCGATTTCTTCCCGACTTGTTGCCGAAGATTTAATATCAAATTTCTCAGCGATTCCAAGCTTTTTTACCATATCTTTTAACACGAATTCCGCCATAGGGCTTCTGCAGATATTGCCGTGGCAGACAAACATAATTTTGATCATTTTTTTGGATACCTCCCGATTTTTGTACGCATAAAGATATCATAACACAATTTTTCTGCCTTTACAAGTGTCAACCTAAAATCAATTGACAAAAATATCGGTTTATGATATGATAAATTTCAATATGATAAGAAAATGCGGAGGGACAACGCTATGAAAATTTTAGATATGCATATTCACGCCTGGGGCACTAGGCCCGACCCCGATGATTTGATTGCCAAGATGGAACAAGCAGGGGTTTGGGGCGGTTGTGTGATGTCGTACAGACCAAAAGAGGCCGACCCCGTAAACGGCCTTGATTTTGATGCCAGAGTTGAGGAAGCACTTGCATGGTGCAAAGGCTATGAGGGACGCTTGTTTCCCGTGGTGTGGATTCATCCCAAAGAAGAAAATTTATGTGAAAATGTGAAAAAAGCGGTGGCGCAAGGCATCTGCGGATTTAAAATCATCTGCCATAATTTTTATGTGTATGAAGAAGATTGTATGCAGGTGCTTCGTACCATTGCGGACTTAAATGTACCCGTGTTTTTCCATTCGGGAATTTTGTGGGACGGAACCGATTCTTCCAAGCATAACCGCCCCGTTCATTGGGAAGTGCTATCTCAAATTCCCGGTCTTCGGTTTTCGTTGGGACATTGTTCCTGGCCCTGGATTGATGAATCCTTTGCGGTATACGGGCAGTTTTTAAATGCCAAAGGACACGGAAACCCTGCAGAAATGTTTATGGATACCACCCCGGGAACTCCCGTGATTTACAGAAAAGACCTTCTTTTTAAACTGTTTTGCGGCGGATATGACACAGGTCACAACATCTTGTTCGGTTCCGATTGCTTTGCCCACGATTATAAGCCGAACTGGGCAAAACAATGGTTGGATATTGACGGGGAACTGATGCGAGAATTCGGTGTCCGCAAAGAAATTTTTGAGAATATTTATTATCATAATGTACTGAGATTTTTAGGAAAGGGAGCTTCGGTTGAGCATTCCATTCCCGTGCCGGATGATGCAGGCGGTTGCACCAGTACTAATCCCGAAGTGCCCGGCATTCTCAAAAAATGGTATGAAAAATTATTGTTTCCCAAATACTTTGATGAAGAATTTTATCGTGCGGTAAAAGAAATTCCCGTTTCCGATGCGCTGACCTGCGAGAATTACAAAACGGATTGCCGGGATGGAAAACGAAATTTATTATCCGCTCTGTTTTTAGCGGAATCATTGTGCGAACAATATGGGGAAAGAGGATTATCCCAAGAAATTTTATTGGATTCTCTTTCCGATATTCTCACCTATACCCACATTTTCAGCGACTTGAAAAATGAGCTTTCTTTGGGCAGAATGGATTGGATTTTACGAATTTTAAAGGGAGAAATCATCCGATTCGGACGGCTTCAGTTTGCTTTGGAGCCTTCCGTGGTTGAGATTCCCGAAAAAGGCGTAAAAGCAGGGGATAGTGTGTTAAGATGCTATATTCCCCGCGGTGAAAAGTTAACCAAAGAGGCGGTGCTTGCATCCGTACAACAAGCAAAAGCATTTTTCGGAGATTATCCCGTGGTGGTAACCTCCTGGCTTTTAGATGAAACATTGGCGGAATTGTTGCCCGAAAATAGCAATATTTTAGTATTCCAATCGATGTTTCAAACGGTGACAAAGGAAGAATCCGATGCGATTTTACGCTATGTGTTCCGTTGGAATACCAATCGTTTCAGCGTGAAATACGTATCTTCCTATAATGCCTTTTCCGAAGCAGTTAAGCAGGCAGCTTTATCCGGTAAAACATTCTATGAAGTAACGGGATATTTACAATAAAAACGGAGCAGAAAATGAGTAATTATTATCCTTCTTATTACAAAGATTTCGAGTGTATCGGCGGCGTGTGTCAGCATAACTGTTGTATCGGTTGGGAAATTGATATCGATCCCGCAACCTATGAGAAATATCAAGGAATTTCGGGGGATTTAGGGGAGCGTTTGAAAGCGAACATTTCCACCGAAGAGACACCGCATTTTATCTTGAAACAGAAAGATAGATGTCCTTTTTTAAACAAGGAAAATCTATGCGATATCATCTTGGAAAAAGGGGAAGATTATCTTTGCCAAATTTGCTCCGATCACCCTCGGTTTCGTAATTTTTTTGAGAATTGTACCGAGGTGGGATTAGGGCTTTGCTGCGAAGAAGCGGCAAGATTAATTTTATCCCAAACAGAGCCGTTTTTAATGCCTGAAAAACCGGTGGATTTACTTAGCGATGAGGAAGACTCTTTCTTCCGTTTCCGAAATGATATTTTTGTAAAAATCGGGGACAGAAAACTGCCTCTTACAGAAAGAGTTTTGTCCTTGTGCCAGGGATATGGAATTTCGTTTCCGCAGAAAGCGCACAAAGAATGGGCGGAGATTTTTCTTTCGTTAGAGCATTTGGACGAGGCTTGGGTTTCCTTGCTGAATGACTTAAAAAACGAGGAATCTGTTATGCCTCTTTGCAGAGAATGGGAAGTTTATTTGGAACAACTGTTTTCTTATTTTATCTATCGTCATTTGGCGGGCGGTTTGGAAGACGGACGCTACGGAGAACGAATTTTATTTGCCGTTTTGGGTGTTCTGATGGTTTCCTTTCTTGTGTCTTTTAAAATCGGCAGGAGGGGAAGCGTTTCTTTTGAAGATTTTATTGAAATAGTGAGGCTTTATTCTTCGGAAATTGAATACAGCGAAGAAAATACGGAGCGATTGCTCTCTTTGCTGGAGTAGCTGCGAAACAGGAGAAAAGAAAGTATGATTCAATGTTATTTTGGAAACGGAAAAGGAAAGACCACCGCTTCGGTGGGGGCTGCTATCCGTTACCTCGGATGTGAAAAAAAGGTGTTGTTTGTGTCTTTCTTAAAAGACGGTACTTCTTCTGAATTAAATATTTTAAAATCCATTCCCAATCTGGATATTTGTCTGCCGCCTGTTTCTTACCGTTTGTTTGATAATCGACATTCGGAAAAAAACAAAGAATTTGCGGAAGCATATACTTGTTTTTTTACGGAGAAACTGTGTGAAATTTCATCTTGCTACGATATGATTGTGTTGGACGAAATTTTAGATGTGATTGCATTTGGTTACCTGAGGGAATCCCTCTTTTTGGAAACCATTCAAAATTGGAGCAAAAGGGCGGAAATTGTGTTGACGGGGCATAAGCTTTCTTCCGATATTTCAGAGATTTGCGATTATATTTCCGAAATTACTGCCAAAAAGCATCCTTTTGAGAAGGGAATTGCACCCCGGTGCGGAATTGAATACTAAAAAAAGGCGTGTAAAAAACTCAAATTTTTACACGCCCTTTTTTTAAATTGCTATCCATAAAAATCGTATGAGTAAACATAGTGAGATACCGATGATGGTGGGAATTGCGGCAGAAAGGAATGTCCATTTGAAGCTTCCCGTTTCTTTTTGAATTGTCATTAATGTGGTGGAACAAGGCCAGTGAAACATGGAAAACACCAAAACGCAAACCGCCGTCAGATTGGTCCAACCGTTTGATACAAGAATTTGATGGAGATTTTGCATATTCTGTGTGTCGGTGAGGGATGCGGTGCCCGTGTATGCCATCAGGATAATGGGAAGCACAATTTCATTGGCGGGAAGTCCCAATAAAAAAGCAATCAGAATCACACCATCCATTCCCAAGAAATTTCCGAAAGAATTCAAAAGATTCCCCAGATATAAAAGCAACGACATATTTCCCACATAAATATGAGATACCAACCATAAAATTGCGCCTGCGGGAATTGCTACCGTAACAGAGCGTCCCAAAACGAATAGGGTACGGTCTGTGAGAGACCGAAGAATTACTCTTAATACCTGCGGCTTCCGATAGGGAGGGAGCTCCATTACAAAGAAAGACGGCTCTCCTTTTAAGATTGTTTTTGATAAGATAAAAGAAACCGCAAAGGTCATAACAATCCCCAAAAGCACTAAAGCGGTGAGCAGTAATGTTCCGAAAAATGAGGAATGGGATTGCGCAAAAAATGCAGAAATAATCGCAAGTAATGTTGGGAATTTTCCGTTGCAGGGTACCAAACTGTTTGTTAAAACGGCAAGAAGACGTTCTCGTTTGGAATCCATAATCCGAGCACCCGTCACCCCAACCGCATTGCATCCGAATCCCATACACATTGTTAGCGCCTGCTTCCCGCAGGCATTGCATTTTTGCAGGGTGTGATCCAGATTAAATGCAATTCTCGGCAGATATCCCAAATCTTCCAACAATGTAAAGAGGGGAAAAAAGATTGCCATTGGCGGAAGCATCACCGAGATAATTCGTCCCACGGTTGAGAAGATTCCGCCAAATAAAAAATCAGATAACAGATTGGGAAAGCCAATCTGATTGGCTCCCCGTATCAACCAATGTTCTGCATTTTGAAACAGTTCGGAAAGGAGCTTGGAGGGGTAATTGGCACCAACCAGAGTGATCCAGAAAATGAGAGCAAGAAAACATAGCATAACGAGAATTCCTGTCAGTTTTCCCGTGAGAAATTTATCTATTTTTTCTTCTTTTGTTAAGTAGTCTTTTTGGTGGTGTGTAATCACGGCTTTTGCGATAGATTCTGCTTCTTTTACCGAATCTTCTGCTGATTTTTTTGCGGAGGCAGGATCGCTTACAATTTGTTTTGTTACCGTTTTCCATATCAGGTTGGTTAAATCGGAAAGTCCTGTTTTTTGATTGGCGGCAGTTCCGATTACGGGAACCCCCAATCGTCGTGACAGTTCCCTAAAATTCACGGAGATTTCTTTTCTTTTCGCCTCATCCATCAAATTGACACAGACCACAACCCGACGGGTAATTTCAAGAATCTGCAGAACCAGATTCAGATTCCGTTCCAGAGAAGTGGCGTCACAAACCACAATTAAGGCATCGTAGTTTCCTTCTAACACAAAATCTCTTGCCACTTCTTCCTCCAACGAATGTGCTTTTAAGGAATAGGTTCCGGGGATATCTGTTAAGAGATATTTGCATCCCCGATACGTATAGGTTCCAAAAGCATTGGCAACTGTTTTTCCCGACCAGTTTCCCGTGTGTTGGTGAAGACCTGTGAGAGCATTGAACACGGTGCTTTTTCCCACATTCGGATTTCCCATAAGACCTATGGTGAAGTCAACTTTTTGATTGATGTTTGTGCTTTTCAACGGGTTCCCTCCTTCTTTTTACCAAAATATTTTTTGCATCCTTTCTCCTCAATGCAAAGAGTGTTCCCCGCACACGATATGCAACAGGGTCTTTTGATGCGGCAAAAAACACGCACGATACGGGGCATCCCTTGATGAAACCCAAATCCTGCAACCTTCTTTTGATTTCTCCTTGCAATAATATCTGATAGACTGTGGCACTTTGTCCCGGCAGCAATTCCGATAAACTGTATATTTTTTGCATAGCAGATTCCTCCTCTTTTATCCTATGAAAAAAATCGTGGTTGGTGATAAATGAGAAAAAATACTTGCACTTTTCACAAAAGGGTAGTATAATAACAATACTATCTTTATTGGGTAAAGGAATTATTGTTATGAATTATGAATTGCATTACAAAGATATGAAAGCAGTTTGCACCACCATGGGTGCAGAGCTGATTTCCTTAACAAAGGCAAACGGCAGGGAAGTAATCTGGCAGGGTGATAAAACCTATTGGGGCGGTGTGAATCCCAATTTGTTTCCCATTGTTTGCAGTTTGAAAAACTCCAAAACCGTAATTGACGGCGTGGAATACACCATCCCCAAACATGGCTTTGCCAGACGTATGGAATTTGAAATGGTGGAAAAAACCGAGCAGAGCATCACCTTTTTATTGACGGATAATGAAACCACAAAGGCGTGCTATCCTTATGAATTCGGATTTTATATCACCCATGCTTTAACCGATGACGGTTTTATCACCACCTATCGTGTGGAGAACAGAAGCGATAAAACCATGCTCTTCGGATTAGGCGGACACACCGCTTATAACTGTCCCATGGCAGAGGGGGATGTGTTCACCGATTACGAAATCCGTTTTAATCGTGCGGAAACCAATCCCGTGTATCAGTGTGTGGCAGATGATTTGGGGGGACTTCTGTATGAAAGAGGTATCCGCACCGAATATCAGAATGTTACCAAAATTCCTTTGGAATATTCCATTTTTGACCTGGATGCTTTGATGTTCTCCAAACTGAATTCCAATGTGATCAGTTTGGTTCACAAAGAAAAAGGCTACGGCGTGGAAGTGACCGTAAACGGCTTTAATTCTTTGGGACTTTGGACTCCTATCGGACTTAGTGCTCCTTTTCTCTGCATCGAACCCTGGACCATTATTCCCGATAAGGAAGATACCACCGGAATTTTTGCGGAAAAACCGAACATTACTGCGTTACCGGTTGGAGAATCCAAAGAATTTTCCTATCAGGTACGCTTGATTGAATCCGAGGTGTAATATGATTACGAAATATCCTTTTTGGGTCATTAAAAGCGATGCCAAACGATTGCTTCGGGGGAAATGGAACCCGTTGGTTTTAGCATTGTTTATCCCGTTTTTGCTTTTTATGGCAATTATGGTGAAATTAAGTATTCTCATGGAAACCATGGCTCCCACACCGCAGTTGGCAAAGTATCAGTTGTATGCTCAGATAGCATCTTTAGGGTTTTCCGTCATTTTGCAACTGTTAACAGTCGGCATTTATGAAAATCTGAAACCCTCCCGCGAAAAAGCAAGCTTTTTCTTGGTGTATCAAGTAGGTTTTCAAAAAATATGGAAAATGATTCCCACCATTCTGCTTGGTACCGTGCTTCCTCTGGCAATCAGTTATTGTTTGTCTTCCGAGCTTGTTGTTCGTTTTTATGATTATCTAATGTTCAGTGTGATGGATGTTGCGGTTTATCAACTCGTTCTGGAAATTCTGCTTCTTGCCACGGCAGGGTTATCTGTGTATTTGCAATATTCCTTATTGCTGGTTCCTGCCATTACGGTGGAACACCCCGAATACAACGGATTTCGCCTGATTCGTGAAAGTTTTGGCATATCAAAAGGGAAGCGGTTTTATCTGTTTATGCTGACTGTCAGCTTTTTAGGATGGATGATTTTAGGTTCTATGGCATTCTATATCGGTGTGCTTTGGGCAATCCTTTATATGTTTAGTGCCAACTATGCCTATTACAGACGGTTAACCATTCCGGAAGAACCTATCAACTGGGTATAAAAAAGATGATTCCCCTCATTTTGGGGAATCATCTTTTTTGTTTATCAGTTTTCAAACAGTTTACCCAATACGGTTGCAGCGGTGGTTGCAAGTTTCTTTTCTGTATCACCTAAGGTGGTTTCGGTTTCGGTATCGTATAAAATGACGGAACCGATGATATCGCCCTCGGATAAAATAGGAATCACCGTTCCGCAAAGATAGGTGTTGTTATGGTCTAAAAGATGCACTCTGGATTCGCCCATCCGTCCCACAAAATAGGGGTCACGATTCTTTAAAACCGTTTCAATTTCAGAAGAAATTTTTTGGTCGGACAACTCTTTTTTTCCCGTTCCTGCCACACAGATAATGGTGTCGTTATCGGTGATGGCGGTATTGTGCCCGCTGATTTTATAAAGAGCATCGGCATATTGAGCGGCAAAGTTTCCAAGCTCACTCACGGCGGAATACTTCTTAAAAATCACTTCGCCCTCTTTGTTGGTAAAGATTTCAAGGGGATCTCCTTCGCGGATTCGCATGGTGCGTCTGATTTCTTTGGGAATAACCACTCTTCCCAAGTCGTCGATTCTTCTTACAATTCCTGTTGCCTTCATATCAACTAATACTCCTTTATTATGCGGGCAATTCGTGAATTGCCCCTACAATTTGTTTTTACAAAGATATTGTGTGCAATTAAGGAATTTTTATGTAAGGAAAAAGGTGGAAGACGGTTTTTCTAAGAAATATTGACATTTTTGGAACAATATGTTACCATAACATCAGAATTTTAAAGAATTCGAAAAAATTTACAAACAAAAAGGAGAATGTGTGATGTATTCCATGGGAAAAACAATCAAACCCTTTCATTTTAACACAATGGGACTTGTTAGTGTAATTGCGGTTTTGGCAACCATTGTTGCGATTATTTTGCTTTACAGATTCATTGTTCCTGAAAAGAGAAGACCCTATCTTAACAAATTAGGGCAGTTTCTGCATGATGTGTTTAACTTTAAATTCCTGATTGTGGAAAAAGTCATGCAGTTTTTCTATATTCTTGCCACCACTTTTGTTGTTTGTTACGGTGTTTCCATGATACTTGGTATCGATGTTTATCGCAGTGCATATTACGGCAGCAGCACCGAGTGGTATGGGATTTACGGAATTCTGATCGCAATTGTCGGTCCTTTTGCAATCCGTCTGGCATACGAGCTTTTGATGTTGTTTATTCTGTTGGTGAAAAACGTGATGCAGATCAACAAGAAATTGAAAGCTTCTTCCGATGATTTGGAATATCAGTTCCCAGGTTTCAAAGACCTGACATCCAAAGACAATTTTGATTTTATCAAAAAAGCGAAAACAACACCTGTCCAAACCCAAGCGGCTCCTAAGGCACAACCTGCAGCAGAACCTACGGCAGAGGAACCGGTTTTAGAAAACGAATAATCTGTTCTGAAAAAGGCGGAGTGGTTTCACTCCGCTTTTTACTTTTTTTGGTGGTTTTTTATCCAACAGGTACAAATATGATATATCCGATACAGAAACAGAGAATAATTGATAAGAAACATAGCGAAAACCTTGACATTTTGTATATAAATGTGTTACACTAAAGAATAGCTCACGGGAGGTGATTTTATCGAACTGCAAAACATCAAATGTTGGAAGAATAGCTATATACAAGAACACGAAGCAGAATGCTTTGAATATATTGGCTCATTGCAAAATCTTGCTGCAGAACATATCAAAAACGGAAATTTTTACGGAGCATCCGCTCTTTATTATGAAATCGTAAAAGGGTTGGAAAAGCTTTCAGCTTTCAGTATTGATTATGAGCCGTCTCTTTATCGTGAACGCTTATATCTGTCTAAAATTCAGGCATTTGGATTGGAAAACAGAGCAGAGGCAATCAAGCAGCTTCGTAAAGCCTGCACAGTTGCCAGAAGATGTTCTGCTTCTGACCGGGACGATTTTCTGATTGCGAAAAAACAATTAAGAGAAATGAATGAGTTTTTATCCGCAATGGAAGCCGGGATTGCATTTTCCAAGTTGTACTCCGAATATGGAGAAGAGATATTGGCGCATTCCAATTCGGGCAGGTCGTTAAATTATGCTTCAGATGGTTCTACCATTTCTGGAATAGGATGCGTTATGGCATTATTGTTTATTTTGGTGGCAGTTGTGTTGTATGTCTGTGCAATGATGGCTATTCGTTGATAGGTATCCCGACAAAGAAAAAATGACCCACGCAATCTTTGGTTGCGTGGGTCTTATTATTTGCTTGGGGATGAAACATACCCGAACTTTAGATTTTTTCTTCTTTCTTTAACTTGTTGGGAGTTTGTCCGTAATATTTTTTAAATGCTACAAAGAATCCGTTAGGTCCGGTATAACCGCATTTCTCTGCAATTTGGGTTACAGATAATTTGGTTTCCTGCAATAAGCTTTTTGCCAGTTGCATTTTCATCATGGTTAATCGTTCACTAAAGGATTGGCCATACATCTTTTTAATGATTCTCTGAGTTTGCTGAGAGCTTAAATGCAGAAGTTCTGATAATTCTGTTAAAGACCCGTGCTGGAAGCTGTGGGTAAAATAACGGTCAACTACATACGTACGGGAGTTATCGTTATCAGAGGGGCGCGCTATTTGCATCGTTTCTTCTCCGTGAGAATTGGTTGCTTTGATTAGCGCCATAATTTCGTGCAGACAAGCAGTAATCAGTTCATCTTTTTCTGAATAATCGCACTGAATATATTCGGCACAACGGTTAAAGCAGGAACCTAGCAGAGGAGAATCCAGCCACACAAAATCATCCGCCAGAATTTTCTGAAAGGCATCGTAAACATTGGAACCCTGCACCGAAGGATTTTTTTCCACCGCAAAAATCATGCAGAAACGCTTGGTATCAGGATGGATATTGGTAGTATGTGTGGTTCCGGGCGCAATAATCACAGTATCTCCGCGATTCATAAATGTTCGTTCGGTATCTGCCACCAGGGTAATATTCCCGTGAAGCACGTGAAACATTTCATACAGTTTATGGGAATGTAAGAGCCCTTTATGCGGCTCGGTGCCCACTGTATTGATGTTGGAGAAAAACACAAAATTTGCATCTCCCATGGAAAAACGGTATTCCCAATAAATATTATTAACAAAATAACTCACGATAATCCCTTCTTTCTATCACATTATAACATATTATTTCACAAAATGCAAACAAAATATCAAAATAATTCATAATAATCAAAAAAATACCATATTTTCGGGGTGTTATGACAAAAATATGTTTGAAAATATGTTGTTTTTGGTTAAAATTTGTTTCAAAAAAGATATTTTTGATAATAAAATAAGAATTTCGACGAATGGATATATCAAATTTTCTTATGGCACTATAAATGTTTCTCTCATTTTTTTATGTAATAGCCTCCGAAAAAATCGGAAATACTATGGACAAGTATTTTTGGGAAAAGACGGAGGAATTTATGAATAAAGTGGTTATCTGCGGAGTGAATACCCAGGATTTGCCTCGTTTTACGCAAGATAAGAAAACAGAGCTATTGCAACGGATTGCAAAAGGTGATGGTGATGCAAGAGAAGAATTTATCAACGGAAATCTGAGATTGGTATTAAGCGTTATCAAAAAATTTGCCAATCGGGGTGAAAATCCCGACGATTTATTTCAAATCGGATGTGTGGGACTGATGAAAGCCATTGACAATTTTGATTTATCTCATGAGGTGCGTTTTTCCACCTATGCGGTTCCCATGATTTTAGGGGAAATCAAGCGATATCTGAGAGATTCGGGTGCCGTGAAGGTAAGTCGTTCGTTAAAGGATATTGCATACCGTGCCTTATCTGCCAAGGAGAAATTGACTTCCTCTTTGGGGCACGAACCAACACCTTACGAAATTGCAAAAGAAATCGGTGTCACCGCAAAAGAAGTGGTAACAGCCCTGGATGCTATCTGCGATCCCGTTTCTTTGTATGAACCTATTTACAACGATGGAGGAGATGTTATCCTGGTGATGGATCAGCTTTCCGATACCAAAAGCAGGGAAGAGAAGTGGCTTGGCGGGATTTGTGTATCTCAGGCAATGGGAAAATTACCGGAAAAAGAACGAAAAATTTTAGCAATGCGCTTTTTTGAGGATAAAACCCAAACGGAAATTGCCGAAGAAATTCACATTTCCCAGGCACAGGTTTCCCGTCTGGAAAAAAACGCTCTCATTTCTATGCGAAAATATATCAATTAACCACATAAAAAGAAGTCTCTCTTTCATAGAAATACTATGGAGGGGAGGCTTTTTTTTGAACAAAAGTGCAGTGTTTATAAAAAATGCATTACTGATGACGGTTTGCTCCTTTTTTCTTCGTACAATCGGATTGTCCTTTTCGGTATATCTTTCCAACAAAATCGGTGCGGAGGCAATGGGAACTTACCATCTGATTCTGTCTGTTTATTTTTTTGCGGTCACACTTGCCACCTCGGGCATTGGTCTTACCGTCACAAAATTGGTGTCGGAAGAACTTGCAAAAGGAAATCGCCAAACAGTTCGTTCTCTTCTTAAAAAGGCATTGCAATACAGTTTGTTTTTCGGTACCGTTTCAGGGGCAATTCTCATATCTTTTGCCCCTTTTCTGACTACCCGTATTTTTGATGGAAAAATTGGAACTGTACCCTTTTATCTTTTGGCGGCAGGGTTACCGTTTCTCTCGGTTTCTTCGGCGTTATCGGGGTATTTTATCGCGTTAAGAAAATCAGGAAAAACAACGTTTGCACAGATTTTGGAGCAGCTTTTAAAAATTGGATTGACTGTCTTATGGTTATCTGTTACCGATGTTTCGGATGTTGGAAAAGTTTGTTGTGTTTTGGTGATTGGAGGCACTTTTTCGGAAATTCTCTCCTGCTTTTTTTATGGTGTGGCATATCGTATGGAAGAGAGAAATATTCCCGCAAAAAAACAAAGGGGACAATGGAAACGGATTTTTTCCTTTTCCATGCCGATTGCCCTGAGTTCTTATCTTCGCTCGGGACTTTCTTCCCTCAAACATTTATTGATTCCCAATCGCCTCGGTGCTTCGGGAATCTCCGACGGCATCGCACAATACGGACGAGTAAACGGAATGGTTTTTCCAATTTTAATGTTTCCTCAGGCCATGCTTTCTGCCTTCGCATCTCTTCTGGTGCCTGAAATCACGGAGCAGCATACCCTTGGCAGACAACAAAATTTAAAACGGATTCTTTCACGCATCTTTCGGATTACGTTATTGTTTTCGGTGGCGGTAGGCGGAATTTTATTTCGGTTTTCAGAAAAAATATGTCTGTTTTTTTATGGCAACACAGACACGGCGTTGTTTTTAAAATTGCTTTCGCCTCTCGTGATAATGATGTACTTAGACGATATTGTGGATGCAATCTTAAAAGGAATCAACTGTCAGGTGGCAGTAGTTCGCATCAACATTTTGGATTCTGCGGTGAGTATTTGTCTTATGTGGTGGTTGCTTCCTGTCTATGGCATCCGCGGATATCTTATGGTGATTGCCGTGGGCGAAATGTTAAACGGCACCTTAAGCCTCATCACCTTAATCCGTCACACCGATTGCGATTTCGGTTTTTTAAAAAATCTTCTTCTGCCGGGCATTTTTATTTTGATTTCCACCAAATGTGCCGAAACTCTTTTTTCGGGGAGCCTTTGGTGTGCCGTCGGAATGTCCGTGCTTATGTATGTGAGTATGCTCTATGCCGCGGGAATTTTAAAATATGATGATTTGAAATTGTAATTTCTCTTGTGTTTTGATGCACAATGTGATACAATAGAAACGAATGAAATGCGTATATCGCTAAAAATATTGTTATATAAATTGACAAACAAGTGAAACAATGTAGGGGCGATTTATGAATCGCCTGCGGGACATTCGTGAATGTTCCCTACAAAATTTTGTGGTCTTAACCTGACAATATCATAAAAAGATTGTCGAAATTTGGTGAAAGGAGAAAACAAATGAAAAAAACACATATTATTTTTATAGCTGCTATCCTGTGTATATTATTTTCAACATTAGGAGTATCTGCATCATCTGATATCGACAATGAAAAATATATTCCAAAAGTCATCACAACAGATGATGGATATAAAACGATATTTGATGCGGAGCTTGCAAGAATTTCAAGAAGGTTATCTTCGGACGCGTATGATGTTGTTGAGGGAGTTGATATTAATAATAATGATGGTTTGGCAGAAACCTTTAAAAAAGAAGGTTTTGTAGATATTAAAATGAATCATACTTCAGATTTGGTTATGGGAATTATTTCAAATAATTTTCTTGTTGGTGTAAAAAACTTTGAAGTTGACGGAATAGAGAAACATATCCTTGCAATAGCTTTCAGAGGAACACAAACTGACGGGCTCAATGATTTGTTCACTGATGCCAGTTGTTTTGATGTGCATGGTTTTCATGCAGGATTTTATACTGCTGCGTGGCAAGCATATGCTACGCTTGAAGGTATGACATTCCCGTCCATAAAAGATGAAGATGGAAATGATATGACATTTTCGGAATACCTTGCATATAGCGGAGTTGTGGGAAGTGATTATTCAATACTTGTTACAGGACATAGTCTGGGCGGTGCAGTTGCAAATGTCTTTGCGGGAGGCATTTTGTCTCAATATGCTAAAAATAATGTAATGTGCTACACATTTGCCGCCCCGATTGTTTGTTCATCTGCAAAAGCAAAGGAATACGATGCTTATAATATTTTCAATATAATTAATACATATGATATTGTGCCAAAGGTAGGGTATAATGTTGTTTTAGGTGTCAGATTGGGAACGGATTTTGAGGTGACTGTGACAGATTCTGAAGATAATGCTCATAAGCTAAGTACCACTTATGAAAAGGCTACTAATCAGGTGATAGGTAGCATTGAATCTTTATATCCATACGCTTATCGTGTCGTTAATTCCGCAGACGAAATACATATACATACCGATTGTTCTCTTGAAGAGAGAAGGTTCCCTGGTTATTTATCGATAGACACTTTGAAAATAGTGGGAAAAGTAAATGTAAATACTGGTTTGCATGTTGAAGGGACGATAAAACACGATCCATTTCTAGAATCAAAGCTAATAATAAATGAAAAAATAGAAGTGGGGAAAAATTGGGAAATACCGACAGCAGGAAGTGTTGAGATAAATGCAGATGTATTAGTTGGAGAAAACTTACTTCA
>JAZQUU010000007.1:0-13481 GCA_045631485.1 Clostridia bacterium
CATACCGGTGACCAGCGGAGAGGCCCCACCCGTTCCCATCCCGAACACGGAAGTTAAGCTCTCATGCATCGAAAATACTTGGCGGGAGACTGCCCGGGAAGATAGATAGTTGCCGGTTTTATGCCTTAATAGCTCAGTCGGTAGAGCATGCGGCTGTTAACCGCAGGGTCGTTGGTTCGAGTCCATCTTAAGGCGCCATCCTGATACGGAGAAATCCGTATCAGGAACAATCTGGCCCGTTGGTCAAGCGGTTAAGACACCGCCCTTTCACGGCGGTAACGAGAGTTCGATTCTCTCACGGGTCACCAAAAAAGCATCATTCGAAAGAATGGTGCTTTTTTTCGATATAAATCTCTTGTGAGATTTTCGATATGACATAAATGCCTCGATATGTGTTGCGCACTCGATATGTTGCCTTGCGGCAACGAGATTTGTATCATATCGAGTTTTTTGTAGGGCAATTCGTGAATTGCCCGAAAACATATCGAATTTACGAAGTAAATATATCGAGCAATCAAAGATTGCATCTCGAAAAATCCCTCTTCCCTAAAATCATAGGGATTTTTGGAAAGTAACTGGGAAAAGTGAATCAGAAATTAGTTTGTTGGTTTTGCTCAGGCAAAACCTTTTTTTATTTACTGAATTGAAATAAGGGGGTGATTCATCCTTTTATAAATTTCATTGACAATATATTTTTGATATGGTATAGTTTAATTGAATAAAAATTACAAGTAGGGGATAGAAATGCGTAAAAACAGGAACGTCCTTTTTTACACAATAGGGGAGGTTAATTAATGAAAAAGTCGAAAATTATTGCTATTCTATTTTCTTTTTTTGCTCTATGTTGTTTGATTATTGTTGTGGTGAAAAGTTTATCTGTGGAGGGGACACTATTTTTTCGCGGTAATTACGAAAGCGTTAGCAAAATTTTTGAAAAAGATAAAGAGCAACTATTTGTTGTCAGCAAGTATTTCGAATACAGTGATTATGAAACAATATATATTCCATCTTCTATGAAAAGCGGTACAATGTCTATTGAAGGCGTTCATAAATCTATTCAAGAACCTGAAATTGTTTATGCTATTGAAGAATTAAAAAACAAGGGGTATAGCGTGATTGGGAAAAATGGGAATACCATATTTTTTCAAAGATCGTCTAATTTAGATAGTGGTTTAGGTATAGCTTATTCAATTAATAGAAAGGAGCTTCAACTGGAATTCCTAACAAAATGCGAACCTTTATTAGAGGATGGTTGGTATTATTATGAAGAAGATTATAACCTATGGAAAGATACTAACACTACGAACGGAATCCCAAATTATTTATTAGGTGAATGGAATCTTCAATATGCAAAAACTCGGGGTGCAGGAGAAATTGGAAAGGAGTATCCATTAGAGGATTTGTATGGCAAAGATATTGCATATGGGTGCACACTGACATTCCATTCAGATGGCACATTCAGCAGGTATGTCGAAAACACTACAGGAGAAGATGAAAATGACGAGGGAACCTATATTTTGCGATACGATGATAAAATATTATTACGGTATAAAAATGGTAAAACGAATACAGTGAAATACCTATCTCAAAGCCAAGAAATAGTATATTACACATGGGATTCTAATCAACAACCGATTAACGAATATTATTCCAAACAGTGACGATTCGCAAGTGTAAATGGGGATGTGGCTGATTTTGTAAGTTTTACATTGTATAGAAAATAAATTCACACAAAAATAAAACAATTATTTGCATTTTCCTTATATTATGGTATAATTTATACTGATAATAAAAAAAGTACCGATACATTCACAGCGAATGCGAAAGGAAGAGTTTTTATGCTGAAGGTAGCTGACTTTAAAGATATTCATCATTTCACCGACGGTGAAGAAAAGGTGTTTTCCTATCGTTTTGGAAACACGGTTTATGAAGAGGTGGCAGATGGTGGCATCTATCGTTCTGCCGGATGGAATACCGCAGGATTTACCTTAAATGTGCTGGATGGGTTAAATACCAGATTGAATCCCAACTGTTATTTTTCACCGCAGGCATTTGACATTGAAGTGGACGGAAGAACCCTGACGCATCACTGGGAATTTGAAAAATTTGAATCCAATACGGAAGTGTTAGAAAACGGGACAGAAGTGCTGCACGGGATTGTTTCCTTAAAAAATACTTTATTGGATGTTGGTGCTTGTGTACATACCATTTTGGATGGCACTTCGGTGATGAGCCGATATATCACCCTTACCAATCATACCGATAAAGCAATCAACATCAGCAGAGTTTCTCCTATGAGGGGGGCTGTGGACTATGTTGGTGCAATCCACGAAGTATTGCAATCCAAAGACCTTTCCGATTTATATTCCGTGGGATATTTTGAAAGCAGTAACTGGGGAGAAGAAGGATTGTTTGGCTGGCATAAGCTTCCCGTGGCACGATACGGCTTTTGCGGAAAATTTCAGAATGAACGCTTCCGTCATCCTGCTTTTATGCTAAAAAACAATGCCTACGGAACCTTATATTTTTGTCAGCTTGCCTGGACAGGCGGTTATGAAATTACCTTTGATTTAAAACACAATGCCGGGGTGGCATATCTGGAATTTAACATTGAAATTGATTCTGAGCATCCTATTGACGTTTTAAATCCGGGAGAAACCTATGTGAGCCCGGAGGTTCATATCACTGCAATCAGCGGTTCTTTTGATGATGCAGTCAATATGATGCACGTACATACCAGAAGAAGTGTGTTTACCTTGCCGGAGCAGGAAATGGCTGCATCCGGGTTGGTTAACAGCGGCGTTGGGCCTGAAAGAGCGATGACCTTTGAAGCAGCAAAGCATTTTATCGACACAGCAGCGATGGTTGGGGCAGAAAGCTTTGTGTTGGACGCAGGTTGGTATCTTCCGGAAGGCGAGGAAATTACCGGTTGGAGTGACGGTACCGGAAACTGGTATGCCGACGAAGCAAAATATGGCAAAGATTTTGGTGAAATCCGGGATTATGCACATTCCAAGGGTTTACTTTTCGGATTATGGATGGAACCGGAATCCTTTGGTTCCAAAGCAGAAATTTTAAAGGAACATCCCGAGTGGAGAGGGGTTACTTTTGACGGTAAGCCTAGCCGTATTGTGAATATGGCAAACCCCGAAGCAGTGCAGTGGGTGGAATCTGAAATTTCAAGAATCATTGAAGAATATCACCTGGAGCTTTTCAGACTGGATTTCAACGTGGAAACCCGTGAATGGTATATTCAGGACGAAAAGAGTGGTGTGGTGCGAAGCGGTGTGCATGAGTATTATAAAAATACCTGTGACATGTATCGCAGATTACGCAAAAAATATCCTGATGTTATTTTTGAAAACTGTGCTTCCGGCGGTAGCAGAACCACTCTTGATTTTGTGCGTAACTTTACACATACCTGGGTAACTGACTGGCAGAGAGAACCCAGAAGTATTGCCATTACCAACGGTATGACCATGGTGCTTCCGCCCGAAAAGGTGGATGGCCTTACCGGCGGCATGAACAGTCATATTATCGGTTCCCTTGATTTTCAGGCAAGAAGAACAATTTTTGGAAAACCGTCTGTGAACACTTTCAACTGTATGGGAAGCCAATATAACCCCAATCAGATTGCCTTTATCAAGCATACCTTCGACCTTTATAAAGAGGTGGTACGCCCCTATGCAAAGGATGGCTTGATTTTCCATCACACACCCGAATGCGGCGGATTGCATCCCAAGGGAGTGACCGTTCTGGAACGTTCTGCTAAAAATGCAGAATGTGGTATCATTGGTGTGTTTGGTCTTTATGATGTAAAGGATGAGTTTGTGACGGTGTATCCCAGAGGTTTAGATCTTGGTGCAAACTATGAAATCACTATGGATAATTCCGGTGCCAAGACAATCGTATCTGCATTTGAGTTGGTAAATTGCGGTATTAAAGTAAACCTGGATACCGCTTTGGGCAGTGAACTGATTATCTATAAAAAAGTATAACAAAAAACCTCCGAATCATCGGAGGTTTTTTCATAGAATTACAGATTTTTTAAAAATGTTTTTAAAGTGTTATAGATGATTTCGTGTCCGGCATCGTTGGGATGCAGACCGTCCGGCACATAATTTTCTTTGTGGCTTGTCAGGTTGGGGTTGATGTCACAATCGTGATATAAATCCAACACAGAGAGCTTATGATAGTCTGCTACTTCCTTAATGATATTCACATAAGTTTCCAAACAACCTGCGGTGCGAACGTGGAACCCGTTATAGACCATATGTTCGTTATCACGGTGCAGGGGAGTCATAACCACAACAGTAGCGTTGGGATATTTTTCACGGATTGTGATGCATAAATCGTGGTATGCGCCGTAGAAGGTATCCACGGTGCGGTCATCCATAGAGCCTAAGGCTGCATCACCGTGACCATAGTCATTGGTGCCGCCAAAAATTACTACGACATCGGCATCTGCTTCCATTTTGGGAACACGGGTGGCAAAATAGTCATCGTCAATTCTCGGGTCAACTCTTAAAGTGGCCTGGGGCGCAATTCTGGTGCCGCTGACACCATAGCCGTAAACCTTGCAGCCATCTTGTTCCAAGCGTCTCCAGTAAATGTTTTTGGGGTCTGCCACACCGATTCCTTCGGTGATGCTATCGCCTAAAAACACAATTTTTTGATTGGTAAGTTCCATATTGAGCTTCCTCCCGAATACATTTTGAATTTCTCATTGACATTATAAAACAAGCGTGAGAAAATGTCAAGAAAATATGGGGAGTTTAGGTTTTCTCAAAATATTACTTGCAAATTATCGGAATTTATGCTACACTGTAACCAGAGTTTTGACAGCAATGTTTTTCTGATAGAAATTTGATATTAGGAGATGTAAAAATGTCCAGAATTCCTTCAAATCGTGTTAGTTTTACATTTACTGCGGAAAACCCAACCGGTACCCGTAACGGCGGTACCCGCGGGAAGGATTGCGAAAAATTAAATCCCTGTTTTCAACTGCAACCCGGGGAAACCATGACAATTGTGGATGCCGACGGTCCCGGTATGATTACTCATATCTGGTTAGGCGGACTGCTGGGTCACGAGTCCATTATCCGTATGTATTGGGACGATGCCGAATTTCCTTCGGTGGAAGTGCCTGCTTCTGCCTTTTTCGGATATCCCTATGACGAGGCTTATGTGAGAGTGGACAGAGATCATAAAATTATTACGTTGAATTCTTCCAAGGTGCTTCTGGCACCCACTCGCGGTTACAACTGTTATTGGGAAATGCCTTTCCGCAAACACTGCAAAATCACCATCGAAAACCGTGGTACCAAGGATGTTAATTTATTCTACGAAGTGTCCGGTTATTACGGCGAAATCCCGGAAGACTCCGGATATTTTCACGCTGTGTACCGTCATGAACATCCCGTGCAGAAAGGCCGTGCTTACACCGTTTTGGACAACGTGGAGGGCAAGGGTTACTTTGCGGGTATGTTTTTTGCAGTTGGTGTGAACGGCACCAGCTGGTGTTGGTGTGAAGGGGAACCGAAGATGTATATTGACGGAGAAACGTATCCTTCCATCAACTATACAGGCACCGAGGACTATTTTTGCGGTTCCTACGCATTTGGTAATGACACCGTTCCCGAGTGGTATCAGACCTATAGCGGTTTATATGCAGGATTGTACGCCATTTTGGGAGATAACCGTGAAAAATACAACGTGCAGCAGCGTTTTTTACTGTACCGTTGGCACGATAAAGACCCGGTTTATTTTGACAAATCCTTCCGTATGACCATTGATGACGGCATTTATGAACCGCCGGTTCATTCCCCCAGATACGACGATTTTACCTCGGTGGCGTTTTATTATCTCACCGAGCCGAAATCCTTGCCT
Source organism: Clostridia bacterium (assembly GCA_045631485.1). Taxonomy (GTDB): domain Bacteria; phylum Bacillota; class Clostridia; order UMGS1840; family UMGS1840; genus SIG452. The sequence goes on from JAZQUU010000007.1 coordinate 5,890, forward strand.
TTTGAATTGCCATCTCATTTGGAATTATTTATGAGATAAGAGGAAGCTATGATGGATAACAAAAAAATTGCGGTGGGGCTTGATATCGGAACCACCACCGTCAGTGCGATTGTGATAGATTCAGGCACCGGGGAGGTGCTAAACATTGATAATGTGCCAAATGATTCCAAAATCACCTCGGAGAATTCGTGGGAATTTATCCAGTCACCCAATCGAATCTGGGAGATTGTGAAAAATCTTTTGGATGAAATTTTGGCAAACTATTCGGTTTCCTCTATCGGTGTAACGGGGCAAATGCACGGAATTCTTTTGATTTCCCCTGATGGAGAAGCATTATCCCCCTTATATACCTGGCAGGATATGAGCGCAAGCGTGGGAGAGATTTCCGCTTGTGATGAACTTGAAAAACTGACGGGAGTTCGTGTGCCTGCAGGTTACGGACTTGCCACATTATATCACTTAATCAGAGAAAAGAAAGTGCCGAAAACGCCTTATCTTGCGGGAACCATTATGGATTTTGTCACCATGAAGTTATGCGGATTATCCCGTCCCGTGATGCACATCACAAACGCCGCATCCTGGGGGCTTTTTGATACTTCTCTTAACAACTTTGATGCTGATTTGTTGAAAAAATCAGGGATTCCCGAAGAAATTCTGCCTGTTGTAACGGCGGAAAAAAAGGTGATTGGCGAATATGAAAAAATCCCCGTAGCGGTTGCTATTGGGGATAATCAGGCGGCATTTATGGGGTCTGTGACGGAACCTGATAAAACCGTTCTGGTGAATATCGGAACGGGAAGCCAGGTTTCTTTGTTGTCCAATCAAAAAAACACAGAAAAAAGCTTATTGGTGGAAGGCCGTCCTTATGACGGAACTTCCTTGTTGTACAGTGGTTCCTGCTTATGCGGCGGACGTTCTTATGCCTTGCTGGAACAAATGTTTCGCAAGTTTTTGGTTGCCTGCAATATGGAGGATAAGCCGTGCTTTGATGTGTTAAATTCTCTGGCGAAAGAGGGGATAACATCAGGCAATATTTTGGAGGTTTCCACCACTTTTGCGGGGAATCGTGAGAATCCCGATTTGCGTGGTGCAATCAACGGAATCGGAGAAGAAAATTTCCCCCCCGAAGCCTTGTCGGCAGGAGTGCTTTACGGCATGGCAAAGGAGCTTTACGAGCTCTATCAAAAGATGCCGAATGAGGGTATCACCAAGTTGGTTGCATCGGGCAACGGAGTGCGGAAAAATCCCGTATTGCAAGGGGTTTTGGAAGAAGTGTTCGGGATGAAATTAACCATTCCCGATCACACCGAGGAAGCGGCATACGGTGCGGCAATCTTTGGTACCAAATCAAAATAAATATGTTACAACAAAGACGGACGGCAAGTTTCCAAAAAGGGAGTTGCCGTCGTTTTTTGTTGACAGTATTTTTAATTTGTGATATACTGTCATCAGATTTGAAAATGTTTTAAGAGAAGACCGCCTTACATATAAAAGGAGAACTGTTATGAAAACCATGAAAACATTATTTCTGCTGCTTTTGGCAATGACCTTATGCTTAACTGCTTGTCAGTCCCCGAAAAGTGCTGATGAGCCGAAAGAACCTGAACTGACTCAGGAAGAGATTGTAAACTATATGGCGTTAACTTATGTGAACGGAGCATCCACCGATGCCAATTATCAGGTGGATACCGAAATTGTGCTTCCCGAACGACACTTTGTGTTTGAGGATGTGGTTTCCAATCCTGCAGAACTGTTGGCGTATGAGTATTTTTATGCCATCGGAACCGGTGATTATGAGTACTTGGTAAATCACATTGTGGGCTCTGATTTGAAACGAAAAATGCAGTCGGTATTGGATTCGGATTCCAAAGGGATTTTTTATAAAACTGTGACTCTTCATGAAATGGAAATTGTGCCCATTGAAGATTTTTTTGATTTTCAGTATGATTTTTGTGAAGAAGTGGCAACCTTGGCAGGCACAGCAAAGTTGACCGAATATACCGTGGTAAAAGCAAGAGCAAGCTACGAATTTAACGATTTATCATTGGAAATGAATCCCGAATTGGAAGGCGGAGAAATTACGCTCTATATCTTTATGGGCAGAACCGACGGAGACTATTTCTTATTTGAAGCTTATGCTCCGGATTTTGTGGAATAAATGTTATGTTCACCCTATGATTTTGCTTTGAAATGAGGATATCTTATGCATCGGAACCATCAGGAACATCAACAAAAAAAACGAAAGAAATGGCCGTGGATTCTTACGGGTTTCTTTTTACTTTTTCTTGTGGGAATACTCTTTCTTATAAAATGGCAATGGAATAATATTATGGCGGTGCATTATGCCACCTCCTATTCTCAAACTGAGCTTAATCAGATGAAGGATGAAAATGAAAAGCTGGTGCAGGAGGTGTATCAGAAATTTCCCGATGTGGATTTTTCCGGATTGCCCGAAGAGGCGCAGGAATTGTTGCAACAAGGGGAATTGTCCGAAGAAACTGCAGTTGCAATTTTAACGGGAAAAACTACCTGGGAGGAATACCAAAGCACCAAGCAAGTCCCCACCCATGCGAGCAAGGCTTCTCCTGATGATATTATCGCCAAAATTTACGTGCTTCGTTCTTCCTATGTGGGAAAGCTTGATTCTCTTGTGGCGCAGGCGTTGGGTGAGTATCGCAGCAGAAAAATTTCCAAATCGGATTTAATCTCTAAGTATGTGGGTATCGGTTACGCTTTGGAAGCCGAGTGCGACGGAAAAATGGAGGCACTTTTGTCTCAACTTTCGAATGCACTTTCCTATCGTGGGGAGGATTTGTCTCTTGTAAATACTGTCCGCCGTACCTATCAATCGGAAAAGAGTATCAAAAAGGCGGAAATGATTGCCAAATATCAAAAATAACCCGGTTTATATTTCAAAAAAGAGAGAAGAGAAAATTCTTCTCTCTTTTTTTGGTAAAAATTATTGAAAAAAGTGTAATTTTCACAGAAAAATCCGTAGAAAAAGAACAAATACTCTTGCTATTTCAAAATTGGTGTGTTATAATATTGTAGTTAAAGTATAGCTTTTTTAAACTTGTGGAGGTGCACTTTTCTATGGGAGAAAGAATTTTCTTGTCATCCCCTCATATGTGTGGCAAAGAAATGGCATATATCAATGAAGCATTTGAAACCAACTGGATTGCTCCTTTGGGAAAAAATGTGACCGAATTTGAAAACGAAATGTGTGAAAAGACCGGTGCCAATCAGGCGATTGCCATGTCTGCAGGAACTGCTGCATTACATATGGCACTTCGTTATCTGGGTGTTGGCAGAGGAGATGTGGTATTCTGCTCTTCCATGACCTTTGCGGCAAGCTGTAATCCCATTGTGTATGAGGGGGGCACTCCCGTGTTTATTGACAGTGAACCGGGCAGCTGGAATATGTCCCCGGTTGCTTTAAAAAAAGCATTCGAAAAATATCCGAATCCCAAAGCGATTGTGGTTGTGAACTTATATGGTCAGTCTGCCGATTATGACGAAATTTTAAAACTGGCAAAGGAACATAATGTTCCCGTGGTGGAAGATGCGGCAGAAAGCTTAGGTGCCACCTACAAAGGAAAAATGACCGGTACCATCGGCGATTTTGGGGTGTTATCCTTCAATGGTAACAAAATTATTACCACTTCCGGCGGCGGTATGCTTCTTTGCAAAACCAAAGAGGAAAAAGATAAAATCGTAAAATGGATTACCCAATCCCGTGACCCTGCTCGTCACTATCAACATACCGAGCTTGGTTTTAACTACAGAATGTCCAACATTTGTGCAGGGATTGGACGTGGTCAGTTGACCGCTTTGGATGAGCGTGTGGCAAAGAAAACCGAAATTTATCACACTTATCGGGAAGCATTTTCCGATATTCCCGTGGATATGATGCCCGTTTGTGATTATGGGGTACCCAATTTCTGGCTTTCCTGTATGACGGTTCGGGGATGCGACCCTGTAAAACTGATGGAAGCTTTGGAAGCGGAAAACATCGAATCCCGCCCCATTTGGAAGCCTATGCATCTGCAACCGTTCTACAAGGATTGCGATTATTTTATGCACGATGATGACGTTTCCAAACAAATTTTTGAAACCGGTATCTGCTTACCCTCCGATACCAAGATGACAAGGGAACAGCAAAACCGAGTAATTGAAATTATCAAAGCTCAATTTTAGCAGAGAGATAAAAGGAGCAAAAAGATGTATCGCAAATTCGGAAAACGTTTTTTAGATATTGTTTGTTCTTTGTTGGCGCTTGTGGTGTTTTCTTGGCTGTATCTTCTGATTGCATTGCTTGTTGCAATCTTTTTGGGAAGACCTGTTTTTTTCACTCAGGAGCGCCCCGGGAAAGACGAAAAAATTTTTAAACTCTATAAATTCCGCACCATGACGGACAAGCGTGACGAAAACGGCAATCTGCTTCCCGATGATGTTCGTCTGACCAAATTCGGCAAGTTTCTTCGTGCCACCAGCTTGGATGAACTGCCCGAAGCCATCAACATCTTAAAAGGGGATATGTCCATTATCGGACCTCGCCCTCTTTTGGTGCAATATCTGCCTCTTTACAACGAGGAGCAAAAGCACCGTCACGATGTGCGACCGGGATTATCCGGCTTGGCGCAGGTCAACGGCAGAAATGCTATCACCTGGGAAGAAAAATTCAAATTAGATGTGGAATATGTGAACAATGTGACCTTCCTTGGTGATGTGAAAATTATTTTTATGACCGTGTGGAAAGCCTTCGCAAAACAGGAAGGTATCAATCAAGACGGCTCTGCTACCATGGAGCCTTTTAAAGGAAGTAAGATAGATGCATAAAGATGTTGTTATCATCGGCGCAGGCGGTCACGCTAAAGTGATTGCCGACATTGTAAGAAAATCGGGAGATAATCTGGTGGGCTTTTTGGATGATTCCAAAGAAGTCGGAGATGAATTCTTCGATGCCTTTATTTTAGGCAACACCGATTCTTACCGTGAATATTTCGACAAAGAATTTATCATAGCAATCGGCAATAACGAAACTCGCCAAAAGATTGCCGAAAAAATGCAGAGCGTTACCTTTTATACTGCCATTCATCCCACGGCTGTTCTTGCCGAAGGAGTTGCGATTGGTAAAGGTTCTTGTGTGATGGCAAATGCGGTGGTAAATGCCGATGCCGCAATCGGAAATCATTGTATTGTGAACACCGCTTCGGTGGTGGAGCACGATAGCCGAATTGCCGATTATGTGCATATTTCACCCGCAGCAGCCCTGGCAGGTACGGTGAGCGTTGGAGAAAGAACGCATATCGGAATTGGAGCCAAAGTAAAAAATAACACGGATATTTGTGCCGATGTGACTGTGGGTGCAGGTGCCGTGGTGGTGAAACATATTACCGAAGGGGGAACCTATGTTGGGGTTCCTGCAAGAAAGGTGAAATAACCGATGAAAAAAATTCTGATTTTTGCCAATCTGGATATGGGGCTTTATAACTTCAGAAAAGAGTTGTTGGAAACCTTTCTGAAAAAAGGTTATGAAGTATATATCTCTTTACCGATGGGTCCCAGAGTGAAGGATATGGAAGCGATGGGATGCAAGTTTATAGAAACACCCGTAGACCGACGGGGGATGAATCCCATTGCTGATTTAAAACTGTTTTTTAAATATCGCAAAATTTTAAAACAAGTAAAACCTGATGTGGTTTTAACCTATACAATCAAGCCCAATATTTACGGCGGACTTGCCTGCCGTATGGCAAAAGTGCCTTACTTATCCAACATCACGGGGTTAGGCTCTGCAGTGCATAATGGCGGTGTGGTTGCTAAGATTTTAATGATGCTGTACCGTCGGAGTGCGAAATTTGCAAGCTGTCTCTTTTTCCAGAACAGTCAGAATTTAGAATTTTTCAAAGAGAAGAAAGCTATTGCTAAAAATTATGTGTTGCTTCCGGGTTCGGGAGTAAATATCAAAGAATACACTTATGAAAAGTATCCTTCCGAGGAAACCAACCTTTCCTTTTTGTTTATCGGCAGACTAATGCGGGATAAAGGCGTTGGCGAACTTGTGGAAGCGGCAAGAAATATTCGCAAGGATTATCCGGAGGTTACTTTTGATTTAGTGGGCTTTTGCGAAGAAGAATACAAAGAAATTTTTGATACCTTAAACGAAGGTAATGTGGTGAATGCTTTAGGGCAACAACAAAATGTGAGAGAATTTATCAAAAGCCATTCTGCCACAGTGTTACCTTCTTATCATGAGGGAACGGCAAACGTGTTACTGGAGAGCGCATCTTCGGGAAGACCTTGTATTGCAAGTAACATTCCCGGTTGCAAGGAAATTATAGACGATGCTGTTACTGGTTATGTATTTGAAGCAAGAAGCGCTGCTGCTGTAGAGGAAGCACTGCGCAAGTTTATCCGTCTGTCACACGAAGAACGAAAACAGATGGGCGTTTTAGGACGTTTAAAAATGGAGCGGGAATATGACCGTCAGATTATCATAGATCACTACTTACGAGAAATCGGGAAGGTGGAAGAACAATGAATTTATACGAAAAAATTGTAAACCGTCAGGAAAAAATTTCTTTGGTTGGCTTAGGATATGTTGGTATGCCTATTGCGGTTGCCTTTGCAAAAAAGGTAGACGTGATTGGTTTTGACTTAAACGAGAAAAAAATTGCACTTTACCAAAACGGGATTGACCCCACAAAAGAAGTGGGCGATGAGGCAATTAAAGCATCCACCGTGGAATTTACCGCAGACCCCAAAAAATTAAGAGAAGCGAAATTTCACATTGTAGCAGTTCCCACCCCTGTAAATTCCGACCACACTCCCGATTTGACTCCCGTGGAGGGTGCCAGCAGAATTTTAGGTCAGAATCTGACGAAAGGCTCTGTGGTAGTGTTTGAAAGCACTGTATATCCCGGAGTAACCGAAGAAATCTGTGTACCGATTTTAGAAAAAGAAAGCGGTTTAAAATGTGGCATTGATTTTAAAATCGGCTATTCCCCCGAACGAATTAACCCCGGCGATAAAGTGCACCGATTGGAAACGATTGTGAAAATTGTGTCCGGTATGGATGAGGAAACCTTAGATACCGTTGCCAAAGTGTATGAACTTGTGGTGGAAGCAGGGGTTCACCGTGCAGAAAGTATCAAAGTTGCAGAAGCGGCAAAGGTTATTGAAAACTCTCAGCGCGATATCAATATCGCATTTATGAATGAATTATCTATCATCTTTAACAAGATGGGAATCGATACACAGGCAGTGCTGAAGGCGGCAGGAACCAAGTGGAATTTCTTAAACTTCTATCCTGGCCTGGTTGGCGGTCACTGCATCGGCGTAGACCCATATTATCTGACTTACAGAGCAGAAATGCTGGGTTATCACAGCCAGATTATTCTGGCAGGACGCCGTATCAACGATGACATGGGCAAATACGTAGCGGAAAACATCGTCAAGAAGCTGATTGCAGCAGACAAGTCTGTGAAGAGTGCTAAGGTGGCAATTTTGGGCTTTACCTTCAAGGAAAACTGCCCGGATACCAGAAATACCAAAATCATCGATATCGTGGAAGAACTGAGAGAATACGG
>JAZQUU010000008.1:0-2900 GCA_045631485.1 Clostridia bacterium
CTGAGTATTACCAATACCGCTTAAAGCAGCTGCATACAAGTAATGATTTTCATCAGTAGTTGCATCCTTATCTGCCAGACGAACCTTCAGGCTCATATAGTAGGTGCCTTTGGTAACACCGTTGTAGTTTACATAAGAGATATTTTTGTTATTTTCGCTACAATCGATTCTTAAAACATTGTTGGTTTCATCTTTGGTATCTTTTTCGATGGTGATAGCACCTTCTGCGGAGGTGGACATTGCCCATACATTGGTATCCAATGCACCGTCAAAGCCGGGATCTGCAACCAGATTTACAAATTCAGTTGCAGGAGCTAACTCAAGTTCGCTGATGGTTACATCAGAAGAACCTACGGTGAAGGTGTAGGTGTTTCCATTATTGGTAAGTTCTGCGCCATCTGCCACTAAGGTGTATCCGGCTTTTTCATAAGTCACGGATACCACACTGTTGGGCATCACATAATTCACATCGGAAACAGTAAGAACGCTATCGGTGCTGGCAATGGTCGCATCTGCAGGCAATGTAATGGTTTTTGCGTCAGTCAGGTAATATACCACTACATCGTCAACTTCATAGATAGCAGAGGTCTGGTTATCGTTAAAGTTTGTAGATTTAACCGCTTTGAAGCTGATTGCGGTACCAGCATCAGTTGTAGCAGTTCTAACTCCCTGCTGTGTTACCCATTCAGTGGAAAGTTTTGGCATTTTACTGGGATTTAAGTTGGTGTAAGCATACAGACCGATGGTATTGGTATCTTCTGCTGCTAATCTGATTTTATAGGAATAATAGTATTTAGTTCCTTTCGGAATGGTAGTTTCTGAATATGCCATATAGGAAGTAGTACCCTTGGTGATACCTGTGCCGTCAAAATGCAACACCTTGTTGCTTTCGTCAGCGGAATCAGTCACGATTGATACTTTTTCGCCTTCAACATTAGCGGAACCTGCCCAGTTAAGTTCGCCTTCCATATCGCCGCCAACGACGATGTTTTCAAAAGCCACAACATCGCTTGCTACCGCATAAAAGGAAGAGGTAAACAAGCAAGACACAACCATAATCATGCTTAAAAGCATTGATAGTAATCTTTTAGATTTCATAAATTTTTCTCCTATACATTATAATATATTGGTCAAATTTAACCTTTTACCGCACCGGCGGTTACGCCTGCGGTGATATATTTGTTTGCCGCGATAAAACCGATTAACACGGGGAGGATAGAAAGGGTGGTTGCCGCGAATAAAATATTCCACGAAACGGCACTTTCACCGGAATTTTTCAGTGCCATAATACCAACCATCAATGTTTGCTGTTCCGGTTTGGTCATTGTGAAGATTGCAGGCATAATATATTCGTTCCACGCTCCGTTAAACGCCATAATCCCGATGGTCATCAGGGCAGGCACCAAAAGCGGAAGAATAATTCTGAAGAAAATGCCCGTAAATGTGCAACCGTCAATGGTTGCAGCTTCATCCACTTCCTTGGGAAGTGCATTCACAAAACCTCTCACAATATACATATTTGCAACGGGGATACCAAAGCATTTTAAAGCAATCAATCCCCAAAGAGATCTGTTTAATCCTACCGTGGAAAGCAAGGTCAATTTGGGATAAATGGTGATGTTCCCTAAGGAAATAAACATCAGGGATGTAAAAATCATAAAGATGGTTTTTTTACCCGGGAACTCCCCTCTTGCAAAAACATAACCGCAAAGTGCTGAAATGAACACCACAATTGCAACCTCTGCAACAGATGTCCAGATACTGTTAAAGAGCATTCTGCCTAAATTGAATTTATCGGAGCTGAATGCCTGCACATAGTTATCCAATGTCCATTTCTGAGGCAAAATGGTTTCCGGCATGGTCAGAATTTCCATATTGCTCTTAAAGGATGCCATAAATGTGCTGAACAGGGGGAAGATGGTGATTAAAGCCACAAATAAAACGATGATATACATTAAAATTCTTGGGATTTTTCTGATTAATTTTGTCACTTTGATTCCACCTCCTCTTAATATACATTCTGCAGTTTTGCACTGATTTTATTGTAACCGAATGCAACAAGACCGTAGATAATGGATGTGATAATGGAAATGGCTGCACCATATCCGATATCAACTGTTCCTGATGAGAATCCCGGCACATAGTTTACCAGAATATAGGAACCTACCGTGTGAGTTGCACCACCCGGAGCACCGTTGGTCATGGTTACGATAAATTCGCCAACATGCAATGTTCCGTTGATTGCAAGCAGCAAAATGGTCTGAAATACGGGAGCAATCATCGGAACGGTAATGTTCATAAACTTTTTGAACGGACCTGCCCCGTCGATATCTGCCGCTTCGTATAATTCATCAGGAACATTGGTAAGTGCTGCTGTAAACAATAGCACGTTTGTTCCGAAGTTTTTCCATACGCTACTTGCCACAAGCACAGCCATAGCAGACCATTTGTTGGCATACCAGTCAATCGGCTCGGAAATGAATCCGAGCTTCATGAACAGGTCGTTAAAGTATCCGAAATACTGAAACAAGTTTGTGAAGATTACCGAACATAAAACCGCACTGATAACCGTGGGCATAAAATACACACCGCGGATAAAAGGCGCTCCCTTAAGCTTTTTGCTCAGGAAAAATGCCAGAATCAGAGTCATTACAACTTCAAAGGGCAGTTTCAGAACAGTAAACTCCAATGTGGTTAACCACGATTTCCAATAAATGGAGTTTTTCGAAAAAATATGTAAGTAATTTTTAAAGCCTACAAATAATGTGTGACTGGGAATCTGGTCATAGTAGAAAAATGATTTTGCGAAAGACCACAGTATCGGATACAAAGTAAACAGAAAGAATCCGATAAGCGGCAAGCTCAAAAGCAAATAACACTGTATTGGAACTGACCTGGAT
>JAZQUU010000009.1:0-50224 GCA_045631485.1 Clostridia bacterium
GACTTCACTAAGACTGTGGTTATCAAGGAAAAAGACGATTATCAGTCCGACGGAATTTATGCAAGCTTCCGTATTGGCGATACTGCCCGTTACTACAATGTAGAACTGTATAAGGTTCTCGACACTGTAGGCGATTGCCAAGGTGAGCTTGGTAGTACCAAGTCTGTAAAACGTACAATGCCAAAATCGAGTTATGAGTTATTAGGTTCGTACTTTGGTTGGCATCAAAAGAACTATGTGGGTTCAACAGCCGTTACGGTTACAGACGATGGTTATGCAAGGCAGACCCGTTATAAGTATACTGCTTTTGAAGTGATTCAGGATGAGTTGGGCAGTGCGGATATTGCGTATATGAAGCACGTTGCTGATTCCGTAAATATGTACATTGAGTTCGATGTAAAGGAAGTTGACGAGGGCTATCAGATGATCAACTTCATGGAAGGCCACACCTATGATGCGGATAAGACAAGAACGGCTGTTTATGCCTTTACATCCAATGGCGGCTCCAAGCTGAAAGACTTTAAGACAATTTCTCTGCCAAATTATGGCACATCCGCACAGGGCGTGTTTGGATTTAGCGGTTATAAATTGAATGAAGTTATTGAAAGATGGGATATGATTTCCGCAAGCTCCAGACCTGGATATGCCGTGCTGGATATGGGTACAAAACTGAACTTTGGCTTCAATGCTGAAGGTGAGGATGACGATGATTGGCAGTACAGAAATTTGAACCTCTATGAAAAGGTTTATGATAACACTGCACCTCGTCAGTTAGGCTTGGCACCTCTTGCACTGACTCAGTACAAGGCGGGCGACCAAATTACACTGACAGTAGTTTTCGATGAAGTCATTCACTATACTTCCAATATTGGTTTCAACATTCCAAGTAGCTTGCCTATTAAAGATGTTAAGTTTGTTGGCGGTAAATACACCAATGCGCTTACCTTTACTGCTACTGTAACAAAGGATTTTGAGGTAACTCCTACTCTCAACAGCACCTTGGTGAACAACACAAAACCTGTTACCGGTAGAGTTGAGGACATTTGCGGAAATTACTAATTGAGTAATTCACTTAAAGATCGTGGGGCACTGTGTACACAGTGCCCCCTTGTATTACGCGGAGGGAAAAATGAAAAAACGATTATTGCCTATACTGCTGAGTACGATTTAGAAGTTGAGTATTAATAGATCATTAGTGTATTGAACATAAAATGAATGTAAAAACAAGGGCACTCCAAACGGAGTGCCTTTGGCATATCTAAACGACATTGATTATGCTAAAATGATTCTTTTTCAATTTATAATTCAGCAGAAATAATTAAATCCAAACGGAAATGAAGTTGAATGATTTCAAACTCGTTTCCGTTTGTTTTTTTATAAACCTAAATTTGCAGAGCAGGTTTGTATCTTAAGAATTAAGCCTCCGTATGTTTGCAACGGATGTGATGAAAGAAATAAATGCACTCTTGAAAAAACAGTTTATAGTGCGGTTCAGGCGAATATTATGGCTGAACAGGAAATCTCAATCTCCCGTAAAGGAGCATTGTGCGATGAGGCAGAAATAGCAAGGTTAAATGCCTTTGTAACGCCTTTGATTCTGAATGGTCAATCAGTTCATCAGATTTATTCTCCTAATAGTGAGGATTCTGTGAGGATTGCTTTAGCAAAAATTGCGTATTCGACCAATTGCTACAATTGGGTGGATAAGCTAACGCTTATCAATCAGATAAAGGAGATGGCGAATTCCTCAGAACGTCAATATCTAAAGGGAGTAATCTTTTACTATAAGGGCCTCTGCTTGGATAAGGTATCCGAGTCAGTTAACTACAAAGACGGCGCGTATTTCATGTGTAAATCACAAGCATGCTGTTTCCCTTTGGCAAACATATACCTTAATTATTCCAAAAAACTTCGAAACTTCGAGGATGATCCTGAAAACCATTGGGATTAGTGGACTTTGCTTCTTCGAAGAAACTGAAAAAGTTTGCTTTGACCTTCGAAAAATTCGAGCTTTTACTTGGGAAGGAGGTGACTGTTATACGGGGAACGATGATAACGAAGCCTGAAAGGGACGGTGTAATGAAGCTTGCTTGCAGCTCATTACGTCACTAGCAAGCCATAGGAATATTTGAACCTATCGGTTCATACTCATATAGAAAACACACAGGAGGTATCACTATGGTTTATAATAAAAACAATGAAAATATTTCAGCAAACAGCAGTATGCAGTTTGCGCAGGAACTAAAACTTTACATAAACAAGCGATTGTATGAAAAGCAAATCATCTCAGAAGAGATGTATCTCTCGGTGAAAGACCGATTGGTCAGACAAGCCGGCTGATCAACGAGGAAGAGTGCGGTGCATTATGGTACCGCACTCTAAAAGAGGAGATGATTTTAGTTGAATATTTATCAGATTAGACAGGATATGAAAATTCGCCATACACGAATTTCGGATTATCCGTTCAGAGTTTGCTATTATGCCCGTGTTTCAACGGACAAGTATGATCAGCTTCATTCGTTGGAAGCACAGAAAACATATTTTGAAAATTTATTGGCACGTAATCCCAACTGGGCATTTGTTAGAGGGTATGTTGACGAAGGGTTAACAGGAACTAAGATTGATGGCAGAGAGAGCTTTCAGGCGATGATGCGAGATGCAAAACTTGGCAAGTTTGACCTGATCTGTACCAAAGAGGTTTCCCGTTTTGCCAGAAATACGCTGGATAGCCTACAGTGTACCAGAGAATTGTTGTCTTATGGGGTAGCGGTTCTGTTTGAAAATGATAACCTGAATACACTCGATGAGGATTCCGATTTTCGTCTGACTACAATGGCAAGTTTGGCTCAGGAGGAATCCCGAAAGATTTCCGAGCGTTTGAAGTTTGGATTTCGTGAATCTATCAAAAAAGGATCCGTTTTGGGTAACGATTCCATTTGGGGCTACACCAAAGAAAATGGCAGATTGGTAATAGTGCCGGAGGAAGCCCAAATGGTAAGCAGAATTTTTGATTTATATGCAAACGAAGATTTAGGGATCCGGGCAATTGCCAAAAGTTTGACTGAGATGGGATACCGTAATTCCAAAGGGAACCCATTTTCCTTTTCTACGATTAAGGGGATTCTGGTGAATCCAAAATATAAGGGGTTTTATTGCGGAAATAAAACTCATAAAGTTCATTTTCTAAGTAACGAAATAGCTTATGTTCCGCAAGAAGAGTGGGTAATGTATGAAGATTATGAAAAAGTTCCGCCTATTGTTTCTGCTGAACTCTGGGACAAAGCGAACCGAAAGCTGAAAGAGCGCAGTGCAAAAATGGCAAGTGATGACAAGACAAGCTATCAGAATAAGTACCGTTACTCCGGTAAGATTGTTTGTGGGGAGCATAAAACGGCTTATCATCATAAAGCTAATAAATATAAATCCGGCACGAAGGAGTATTGGGCGTGTAAAGAGTATCTCACAGGGAACAAATGCAGAAATCCTTTGGTATATACCAGCGAGCTTGATGCTGTGATGAGAGAAGTTTACAATCAGATTCTTTGTGAAAAAATAACCATTATCAACGAACTGATTGAGTTGTATGCGGAAAGTGCCGGCAACAATTGTATTGCAAAATCCAGACAGAAGATTCAAACTGAAATAAAACTTCTGCATGATAAGAAGGATAAGATCTTGGATTTGGTGATGGATGGCAGATTATCCAATGCAGAGTTTGAGCAGAGAAACAATGGCTTTAATGCACAGCTGGATGAACTGAACGAGAGGCTTTCTGCATTGGATGAAGAAGAACAGAAAAATATGGACTTAAAAAAGTCGCTGGACAATCTCCATTCAAGTATTGCTGAAGAACTCGATTTTTCAGAGGATTTGGGCAAGAGTGTCATAGATAGCTTTATTGATAAAGTAGTAGTAGAAAAAAGCGAAATTGAACATCAGATCAATCTTAAAATTTACTTAAAATTACTTCCGGATACGTCTTGCAATTTTGCGGAAAATTCTAATGAGGTTGTTTTCGGAAATGGACAGGTGACTCAAACCAGAGGAGGAAGTTTAAGAAGCTTAAAACCTTATGAGATGACTTTTTGTTATGACCTTTGTTTTTGTATGGAATAAGATGAAGAAATAGGGGATGCTATCGTTGCATCCCTTATCTTATGATAACCATACAATAACATAGTTTTTCAGTGGAATATTTAATAATTAAAAAAACACTTGATTTTATTTCGGTATAACCAAATTGACATTTTTTGAGAGGAATTACGGACAAATGGGGAACTTGTTTCGTTCCAGGGGTGCGCCGGAAATAATTAACTTGACCTTTTATGAATTATATGATAAAATATTTATATATAATCTTGTGATAATTTGTACTAGTTTGAATGTCGGTGACCAACATAATGAAAATATCCGATATGGAAAATAAGTAGTACCGGAGGATTTATATGGCTTTAGAAAACAAACTAAATATAACAGATTCAGCAGAGCTGGCCCGTGAAGAAGAAAGAATCAGCAAAAAGAAAGCTCTTGAATTGTTTGAAACGGGTTATCTTGATACGCTAACAGCAGGAACATTTGAAAGTCTTTCTCTTATTCATAAATACCTTTTTGATGAAATCTACGAATTTGCAGGTGTGGTAAGAGATGTAAATATTGCCAAGGGAGACTTTAGATTTGCACCTGTGATGTATTTAGATAGTGCATTGCAACATGTTAGTGCTATGCCACAGTCAACATTCGAAGAAATTATTGAGAAATATGTAGAAATGAATATATGCCATCCGTTCCGAGAAGGCAATGGAAGAAGCACAAGAATATGGCTTGATCTTATTTTGAAAAAGGAAATAGGGAAGGTTATCGATTGGAGTATGGTTGACAAGGAAGATTATCTTCTTGCAATGGAACGCAGTCCAATCAAAGATATTGAAATTAAGCATATTTTGAAAAATGCTTTAACGGATAAAATCAATGACAGAGATGTTTATATGAAAGGCATCGACAATAGCTATCATTATGAAGGATATACTGCATTTAAGGCAGAAGAACTGTAATGTTTAGAGGAAGTTCTTAAAAACCGCATAAAATAGGCATTTTAAAAGCACAGACCAAAACGGTCTGTGCTTCGTTTGTATTTTGGAAAAGTATCACCAGAAAAGTTTTAAAAATAGAATTTTGTATCGGTCAATATGTTTCGATTTTGTTTTTATCAGCTGGCATCTGTGAATAGGATTCAATAAGTTTTTCGAACTCAGACACTAAATTCCGTCTATTACTTAACTCATCGTAAATGAAAATAGCCAATGCGAATTTCGAATTGGCTATTTTAGGTTAAAGCTCGATCATCTTGTCAAATACTGCTGTGAAATTTTCATTAACTTCCACATCTTTGTGGTAATGTCCAAAAAACCATTTTTTATACACTGCACTATTTTTTATTTTTTCCAGAAAATCTGTAAGTTTGTTAATTTCATATGTTGGAGCAATTTCATTTTGAACAGAGGTTGGGGCTGAATGAGTTATCACATAATCGAATTTAGAATTATTCTTCTTGAGGTTTTCTTCTGCAGTACTATACTCTTTTTCGCTTGGCATTTCATCTTTCCACCAGTTTTTGCCTTCGGTTCGGTGCTCTTTGTCGTGCGAACTTGCCCCGCCAAATACGAAGAACTTCTTTCCGTCAATATGATATACTTCGCCTCTGATTAAATGATATATGCCATCATCAACTTTGTGTGCAATACTACCACCAAAATCTACTGTTGGGAGATTATAAAGCATCTCAAAATTTTCGTGATTGCCATCGATAAAAAGTGTCGTGAAATTTTTACTTTTCAGCCACTTTATCCAATATTTTTCTTCATTACTACCGTCCCACACGCCACCAAAATCACCGCATATTATCACATAATCATTTTTGGTCATTTCTTTTTGCTCTGGAAAACGTTTAGTGGAAAGTTTCTGTATATCGACCGGTATGTGTGTATCACCTGTAATATATATCATTTTTGATTTCCTTTATGTATAATTTATTCATCTATACTTTGTATAATTTCCTGAATTAATTCCAAAGTTTTTGGTTTAGCAAACTCGATAAAAAACGTATTATCTACATCTTCATCAAAAAGCAATGATTCAAGGACACTCAAAGCTATTACCTCATTTACATATTCATCATTTAATTCAAGCAATTTTTCAATGTAATGAAATGCACTAGCCACTGTTTGTTCTTGTCCGTCAGATATTTGCGCCTTTATAAAAGGCACAAATATATCTGCATAAACAACATGTGATCCTGTTTCATCACCGTCTTGCCAAGATGTTTCTTCATAATAAACATCTTTGATTTCAGGTAATGATTCTATTAATTTTAAATTAAGCTCTTTACTTGTCATTAGTTACCACAACCTTTAATAAACTTTGCTGATTAAACAATCACCTGCTTCCTACATTTTGAGAAAGCAGGTGCTCGGTCCTATAATTTTCTACTAGTCCTGATTACATTCACTTTGTTTTCACCATCGTCAGACCACGAATCAACAACCTGTGATATAGGGAATATGGAATTATAATCATCATGTTCAGAAATGGTTATATCCTCTGAGAACCATATATCTCGCGAAAACATTATTAATTTGCTTTCAGTTCTTATGATAATTGCCTGATCAAATGAAATTTCAAATTCACCGTCATTTATGCAAATCGAATCATTTACTATCTCTATATCTTTAATAGATTCGCCTACTTCAAATGCCTCAAATGGTTCTTCACAATAAGGTTTAAATGTACTATCAGATTCTACCATTTTGCATTTAAATCCAGCCACCTCTTCTTCGGTATCAAAGAACGGGGTTGTTTTTTGAAGATTAGTGATCTCAACTGATGATTTATCTGTATTTATTCTCAAGTTTCCATATGCGTTGCCAAAAACTTTTCCACACTCGTATGAAATAAATTTGGATTCTTTTATATTTCTTAACATTTCTTCCATATTATTATTCAAAGTTACATATATCACTCAACCTCACTCCTTTACTTTATAAAATGAATTTTTTGTGGCTTAATTTTGCCGGGGGTTTTAACTGTTATTTCTACCGCAGGGCTGTTGGGAGTCTTTGTTATTACTCTATAAACAACACTTGATTTATCGGAAAATGTTGTTTGTACACCCTTACCATTTGGCAAAATTCTTTCACTTCCACCTTTACTGATTTTTTTGTAAAAATCGGCGGAAGATTTTATAGGATCATTACTTTTGAATACTCTAGTGTTTTTCCCCTTTGTTCCAAAATAGCCGTTTTTGCCAAGATTATATTTCTTTGCAACACTTTTAGCATTATCAGATACACTTGTAATCTTTGAAGCTTTCTTAGCTGCTTTAGCGGTGTCGCTCGCTTTATCCACTGTTTTAGCGATATCAATTCCTTTATCTGCATACTTGGCCACATCTGCAACCTCACCGACAACTGGAATTGCACCAATAGCACTAAGTCCTGCAGAAAGAAAATCGCCTCTTGCAAGGTCAACAGGTATTGATGCCAAATTTGTGAAAGTATCCAACCCAGGAATAAGTGAGGCAGCGGTCAAAAGATTGCTTAAGGCATCTAGACTATTGCCTTTTGTATTACCAAAATTTCCTGATTTTCCTGCACCCATTAAGCAGTCACCTGCTTTCTGGACTTTGAAAATTCACTTTCAAAGGCTATGATATTGATGCCCATATCCTTATATGGTTTGAATATGCTGTCAGGTGCGCTACCGTAAACTATTATAGTTTTAGGAGACAGCCTTTGCACCATTCGTGCAAGACCTATTTTGAAGAAAATTTTATCCTCTTTGCGCTTAATACATCCATGTGTGCCTACTGCAACAGTTTTGTTTTCTTCTACTCCGTCAAAGCAGAAAGAAAATGTTCTTTCATCCCCGAATCTTACATTAGGGATGACTTCAACGCCGTTATTCTGCAACCAAACGGCAATAGCCCTGCTGCGATATGTATTCCACATTTGCATGATAAGAGGCATATTTCGATAAAGACTGAAGTCAGGGGATATGATACCCTTGAACTTTTTCAACTTATCGAGATATTGTCTTGGCTTGTTCCAAAGCCTTTCAAAATCCCTGTCATGCTCGTAAAAGACTACCCAACAGTCAAAATCGTCCCATGTTTTAGACATTGCCTTTGAAAATGTTATGACCTTATCAGGTAACTGGTCGCTTGTCCTAATGGTAGGCAACTCAAAATAACCATCATAGTCAGCATTTTCTACCAAGAATGAACGGAACACGTCATAATTGTTATTAAATTGTGAATTTGTCATATTGTGAAAAAAATCCTCCTGTGATTAAAAAAAGTATTGATTTTTTTTCACAGGTGTGTTAAAATATGACCATAGCGATTAGGTTTGCTTTTAGCATACCTGTGAAAAACACATTTTTAAGTTGTTGGTAGCAACTTAAAAATGTGTTTTTTATTTTATCACAGTTATATTACCAATTCAATATAAATCGTCCAAAATTATAAAAAAATGATAAAATATCTAAAGTATTGTAAAAAAACAAAGAACGTCTTTTTGTTACAGATTATCCATATGATAAGAGCGGATATCGAGACGGAAGTTTCTCCCATAGTGGGCACCGAAAAGCAATCGGAGGATTTGGTGAAATACTTGCTTTCCGATTACGAAGAAGATCCGAAGAAAATCTGGGAATCTAATATTTTCGGGAAGTCTCTCCACGAGCTTATTAACGAGGGGCTGCAAACCAAA
The DNA here is from genome assembly GCA_045631485.1 of Clostridia bacterium. GTDB lineage: Bacteria > Bacillota > Clostridia > UMGS1840 > UMGS1840 > SIG452. Next base: position 8,766 of record JAZQUU010000009.1, read on the forward strand.
TTATCTCGTATGCCCGAGGATGCCCGTGGTAAACTCAAAGAAACTCTCACCAAAATTATTAACGAGGGTTCGGGCGGACTTATCTGCATTATTTTATAGGAAAAAAGCCAATGCGAATTTTTTCGCATTGGCTTTTTTTGTTCCGTATTTAATAATCTGATTTAGTTTTCCTGAGGATTGTACGGCAATTTGATTGTAACGGTGGTTTCGGTATCGGGAATTGACGAAATGGATAATCCGTAATCGGCTCCGTAAAGCAAGGTGATTCGTTCGTGGATGTTTTTTAAACCAAAACCGCCGCTTCTTTCTGTTTTTAAGATGCTTTCCTGCAGTTCGCAGGGAATGCCGATACCGTTATCATAAAATTCGATGATAATATCGTTTTCAACCTTTTTGACGGTAACCTCAATCTTGGCATCTTCCTTTGTGATTGGAACGGGGAAGGCATGATAATAGGAATTTTCCATAATCGGCTGCAGGAGCAATTTGGGAACACCGGTGGACATCAACTCATCCGGTGCATGAATGAAGAAAGATAAGGGCTTCTGAGCTCTTTTATTTTGCAAAGAAAAATACAAGCTGATATGACGAAGCTCGTCCTTTAAGGTGTGCATTTCGCTTCCTTGATTTAAGGATAGTCTGTAAAAAGAAGAAAGCTCCAGCACGATTTCGGAAATTTCGGGAATATTGTTGATAATTGCAGAATTGTTAATCAATTCCAGGGTGTTGTATAAAAAGTGGGGTTTAATTTGCTCTTGCAGAACACTAAGCTGCAGTTTTCTCTTTTGTGCCTCGTGCTTGCTTTGGGTATCAAGCAGAACCTGGAAAGAGGAGAGCATATCATTATAGTTATTGATGCATAATTCGATGTCATCCGAATGATTTCCGCAGGGAACGGGCTCAAAAACGCCGTGTTTTACATTGTCCATAGAATCCATCATTGCATTTAAGCGTTTTGTGATTCCGACGGAAAAGACTTTGGATAATTTGTAGGATGCCGCAATAATTAAGAATGTGATGGTGTAAATTAAGAATTTAATTTTGTGAAAGTCTGCCATTGCATCCTGGTATGAGGTTGCACTGACCAGATACAGATTGGTGCCCGTAATATTTTGGCAGATGATTGCCGATTCATCGTTATAAACCAGGCTTTGCTCATAAGTTTGGCGGAACTGCTCATCCAAAATATCGGGATTGGCGCAGGGGGTGATAATTTCTCCGGAATCATTTTGCAAGAAGGTGGAGTTATTGAGCTTGGGTGAATTGGAATACAGAAGGTTTTCAATTCGTTCCGCTGAGATGGCAATTCGGATTGCTCCCACATATTTTCTGTTGGTACGGGAGCGAATTAACTTGATGTAGTACAAATCGCCTTGGGAAACTTGCTCCGCATCGGAAAAATAGTCGGCATTGCAAAACATTGCAACCACTTCGTTTTGTTGTAAATACTGATACCATTTGCTTTCCTTTAATTGGTCAAATGCGATGTAAGTTTTTCCCTGATCGCCATACATACAACCCGAATTGGTGTAAACGCTGATACCGTCGATATCATAGGTATCCATAGAAATGGAGATGGCACTTTCCATATTCAGATAGGTGCCGTATCCTTCGTAAAAGGCGTTTGCACCTTCGTCGATAAAATCTTTCTCCTTGGTCAGCATTGTGTAGATTTTTTCATCATTTTCAATGATGGCACAGGTGTTTTTGGAATTTTCGATAATCTTTTCCAGATTGCTGTAAGTCAGATTGAAGTTTTTAAGCATCAGCTGACTTGTATTTTGATGGAACAGACTTTTGTAGAGATAGGTTGTGGTGATAGAAAAGAATAAAAAAGAAACACATATTGCAATCATCAAAAATATGCGGATTTTATCTTTTAATTTGATTGATTTCAATATGTGTTTCATAATATCCCCTTAAGTATTACAAGATTTCGTAGGTATCAAACAAGCTGGTAACGGTAAGCTGTTCTTCTAATTCCTGCAAAGTGATGTTGTTACTCATACGTTTGATGGTGACTGTTTTTTCTTCACCGCCGATAAGGTCAAAGTAGTTATCGGAGAACACAGCATCGGTGTTTACCAAATCCAAACGAACAAATTTGGCGAAATTCTTTGCGGACACGGTGATTTTTAAGGTGCCGTTATCCTCAAATACTTTAGTTTGAAGTTGCGGGTTTGCAAATTCAAAATGTTTGTATTTTACAAAGCATAAGGTGCCTTCTGTGAGCACGGTATCATCAGCCATAAAACGATATTCCAAAATGGTGTTTCTGCGTTCTTCGGGTGTTACCATGTATTTTGCAAAATCATCTTCTATGATTTTGACGGAGGAAAGGCGAGAAAGTTCCATTTTTTTCTCATCGGAAAATAAAACTTCGTTATTTCTTAAAATCCTCCACATCGCTTTACCCGAAACCCTGTCTTGGGTTTCGTTGCACATCCAGAGAGAAACATTGGTATCTTCCTCGCAGGCGGAAATCATAACGGGGGCATAAAAGCGTTTTGCAACATAGTGAAGTGCTTTCCAACGGCCGAAGCTGTCAATACTTGACCAGGATGCAACCGGCCAGCAATCGTTTAACTGCCAATAGATGGAGCCCATACAACGGCCGCGGTTTCTTCTCCAATGCTCCACGCCGTATTTGATGCCTTCTGCCTGGATTAACTGAGAAACATACACCAAAGCTTCCAAATTCTTGGGATAGCGGTAGGTCATACCGATGTAGTTCATAATTTTCTCATTCCCGGTACGGCTCTTCTGATGAGATTCCATCACATAAGAGAAAATATTTCTGTCTTCGGGCAGAGTAAAAGATTTGATGGTTTTGTAATCCGGGAAGGATTGGAGACCAAATTCGGTCATCATTCTGGGATATAAATTGCGGAATGCGGTGAAGGGCTCGTCCATATGCCAAACACCCCAATAATGCATATCGCCGTGTTTCTCTCCGTTGGGGTCGTCAAAGCTGCCGAGGGAGGAGGGGGAGGATGGCCAATAGAATCTGTCAGGGTCGTATTTTTCCACCAACTCGGGAATGAATAATTCAAACAACTTGATATAGTTTGCTTTTAAAACGGGAGTACCCCAATTGTTACGTCTCCATCTGCCGTCCCAAAGCTCTTCGATTTCGTTATTTCCGCACCAGATGGCAAGACAAGCGTGATGACGCAAGCGTTTGATATTATCTTCGATTTCCAAAGCAATGTTATCCAAAAACGGCTTATCATAGTTATACATCGCATTGGCAAACAGAAAGTCCTGCCATACTAAAAGACCGTATTTGTCACACAAATCAAAGAAATAGTCTTCGGGATACAAGCCACCGCCCCAAACACGAATGATGTTGTAATTCGCTTCCACACAATCCCGGATTAACTGTTCGGTTTTTTCTTTGTTGCAACGGGCAAGAATGTTGTCTTCGGGGATGTAGTCTGCACCCATCGCAAAAATGCTGACACCGTTTATGCAGAATTCAAATTTGGTGCCGTCTTCCACCTTGTCTTGATTAACCACGATTTCACGCAAACCGATGGTTTTGGTGACAGAATCCACCAAAACATTATCCACATAAAGCTCGTTGGTTACGGTATAAAGAGGCTGTTCGCCATATCCATTGGGCCACCAGAGCTTGGGATTGTTGATGATAAGAGAAGCAACGCCGTTTTCGGCTTCTGCTTTGGTAACAGTTCCGTCTTCATCGGTAATGGTAATTTTGTTGATTACCGCAGCATTGTCTTTTACGATATCGTTTTCCAATTCGATATCCACAAGATAGCGGTTATCCTCCGGGCGGGTGCGGATATACATATCGGTAATTCTTCCGGCATTTCCGTAAACAATACCGATATCACGCCAGATTCCCATATCGGGAAGCTTGGGACCCCAGTCCCAACCAAACATACAGGAGGCTTTTCTGATGTGGGAAATTCCTCTTACTGCACAAGAGGAGCTGATCAGGTGGTCTTGGTCATCCATTGCTTCCACATATTCTACGGGAGAATGGAAAACAATTTTCAGATTGTTTGTGCCATTCTGAAGGAATGCTTTCACATCCAATTCATAGATGCGGTGCATATTGTTGGTATTGGCAACAAGAGCATCGTTTATGTAGATATCGCAGATGGTATCCAAACCCTTGCACAAAAGATAAACCATATCGCTTTTTAAAATTTCATCGGAGATTTCAAAGGTGCGACGGTATTCGTAGCTGTTTCGGGAAATCTCAAGAGCGTTGTATTCGTTATCTCTGAAATAAGGGTCTTCAATGAGATCTGCATTTAATAAATCGTTATATACGGAGCCGGGAACTGTGGCGGAAACGGTTGTATCATCAGATAAATTTCTCATTTCCCATAATCCGTTTAAACTGAAAAGTTTCATTTTTGTTTCTCCTGTGTCTAGTTATTTTGTTGCTTTTTATATTCGGTAAAGGTCATACCGGTTTTCTTTTTAAATAATCTTGAAAAATAGTTGGCATCCTCGTAGCCCACTGCTTCTGCAATATTTTTAATGCCGATATCCTGCGTTTTAATCAGTGTTTTTGCAGCAGCAATACGGGTATTGGAAATGTACTGAGTGATGGAGATATCAAAAGCTTTTTTAAAAAGCTTGGGAATATACTGAGGACTCATAAAAAAGTGTGCCGCAATGGAATCAATGGACAGAGTTTTATGATGATAGTTTTGCTTAATGTAATTTTTAATATTGAATGCCATTTTGTTCATCGGCAGATACAGGGAATGCTTTGCAACAAAATTGCGGGTAAATTCGTATAAATCGTCTATGGTGAGGAAATTCAGATAATAAATATCATCCATTCTGACATCACAGAACACGCCGTTGTTTTTTGCTTGTATCATCATGTGGTTAATAATATTAAAAAACAAAATGTGTACCGATTTTTTCGGAGTGGAAGCAGAGGCTTTTAATGCATCGTAAACGGATTTCAGATAAGCGTTGAATCCGTCTTCGTAGCAGGGAACGGATTCTGCATTGAAAATTGCCGCATCGCACATTTTTTTGGAATCGAAGAGAACTTCTTTTTTGTTAAAGGCGTGGATTCCTTTTTTGGTATAGAATGAATATTCGGTGAGAATGCACGCATTGATATAAGATTCTGTAATATGTTCTAAATCGGAAACCGTATTTCCGATGCAAATCTGAACCTGATCGTGACAATCAGTCGGCAGAATGGATTGAAAGCTCTGCTGCAGCGTTTCTGCCAGATTGGGACTGTTGCTTCCGAAAATGTAAAGAGTCATGGCGTTTTTAATCGTCTTAATAGACATCAGATTCTGCTTTCTCATCTGTTGTGCAGCTTGCGAGAGAAGGGAAGCGGTATCGCCGCTTTGGGTCATCGCAAGAACGGCAGCATAATACTTGCAGGAGAAAAATTCGGAGTCAAAAATATGTTCTGCAAGAATTTTGATTTTCTGCGCCTGATAATTGGGAGCAATCAGAATTTCGATAATCTTATTCTGCATGGTATCCACTTTTTCGGATGCCGACATATTTTTTAATGCCTGATGCTTGGTCGATACCAATTTTACCACTTCAATAATTTCGGCAGGGTTTACCGGCTTTTGCAGATAGCGAAGCACATTCAGATTGATGGCAGCTTTCAGATACTTTTTCTGATCATATGCAGAAAGAATTACGATTTCACAGATGGGAGATATTTTCAGAATGGATTTTGCCAGCTCCAATCCGTCTGTATTGGGCATACGGATATCCGTAAATACCAAATCAATCCGTGTTTCTTTCACAATATCAAGTGCTTCCGATGCAGAGGTAGCGGTATAGATTGCAACTTCTTCATCGTACATATTGTTGAGGATGTGAGAAACCGTGCTGAAACAGATCGGTTCATCGTCAACGAGCAGTATGTTCATAGCGTTCTCCTCCTTTTTCCAATCTAATGTTACAATACTTTCCGAAATAAATCAAGTGATGGCGCCATTGATGTTCCGTTTTGTGCTAAATTTCATTTCAAAAAGTGCATTGATTTTTCACCAAAAAAAAACTAAAATATTGTCAAAAATAATTTGCGTAAAAAATGGAGGTTTTAATCATGAAAAAAATGTCAAAAAGATTCCTGGCAACTTTAATGATGGTGTTCCTGCTTGCTGCATTGGTTCCCTCTGCAACCATGGCAACCACCAGTCTGGGCAGAGTTGCTCTGGAAACCAAACTGGATAACGAAATCGTTGTCTATGAAAATCGCTTTGCAGACGAATCTGCATTCAATGCAGTTTACAACAAAGAGGTTGAAGGCGGGATTCATCCCATTGTAAACGGTTCTGACGGTGGTGTGAAATTCACCTATCAGACCAACTTTACCGGTGCAGGATTAGCACAGGCAAATTACAAATCCACTCAGATCAGAACTTACAATGGTAACAGCAAAACCAAAGCAAAAGGCTTCTGGATTGATTTGGACCACGTGCTGGATGCTTACGGTGCCGGTGCATACACCTTCTCCTTCAGAGTGAACGCCGCAGCAGCTCCCGGTCTGATTGAAGCAGTGTTAAACACCGCAGAAGACCAGACTGCTCTGGAAGATATCATCTGGGGTTCTCACAGTGCAACCGAAAGCAGCCCCTATGTGAACTTAGGCGGCCATATTTTAATCAGCCGTTGGGACCATACCGATACCTACACCAGTAAAATTGATAACGTTACCTTTACCAGTACCACCTACATTCCCGAAGATGCAGAACACTTACGTTTCTTCTTCGGCGGTACCGATTATGACGGTGCTGAAAACAGCAGAAATGTGGGCGGCGGCAAAACCTATATGCCCGTATTCTTTGATGATTTGGTAATCACCAAAAAAGCAAACGCTTATAATGATGTTGCTGTGGTTGGAAAAGAAATTCAGTTAAAATCCACCATCACTCCTCTTGGCGATGTGGCATCCGTAAACGGTAACTTGGTTTCTGCATTATATGATGCTGATACCAATGCAATGCTGGATATCGATGTGATTGAAAATATCACCGCAGAAACTCAGATTACTGTTCCTTCCTCTCTTTCCCATCCGGGCGGAGAAGTGAAAGACTATATTATCAAAACCTTCTTCTTTGATAATTTTGAATCTATCACTCCCTTTACCTTATCCTACAATCCCCACGAATCCTTACTGCCCGATGTAAGCTTTGAAACTCCCTTCAGCTCCAACTACAGATGGATTGAAGGTACAAGCAACCTGCCCTTAAATGAAGGTGCGGTATATACCGGTACCAGAGCGGTTTCCAAAGGGATTGCAAAATCCGGAACTTACTTAAAGGTTGGGGAAGGTGCAACCGTTTCTCCCGGAACCACTTCTGCACCCGGAAGCACAACCGCATTTGCCAATATGCTGTTGGAAAACGGTAAAGGTACCTATAAAGTGTCCTTTATGGCAAAAACCAGAGATAACAATGCAAACTTAGTGTTGCACGTAAGACCGTACTATCAGGATTTCAGCAAACGAGATACCTCTATCGGTACAACCGATAAGTCAACAACCCGTTGGTCTATTGGACCTCAGGTTGCAACCACCGAATGGCAGAAATTTGATTTTGAAGTTACCTTTAATCCTGTAGCCAGCGGTGAAACTGTTACTGCAGGCGCAAAATCCGGTTGGTTATCCTACAGAAAGAATAACTACGGCGTATATATCGTTGGTTCTTCCGCAAATGATACCGATGTTTTATACATCGACGATTTCAAAGTAGTGAAGATTTCCGACTAATAACTTTATAAGTTGATGATAAATAAGGGAGAATTCGTTCTCCCTTATTTTCAACAAAAGGAGTGTAATAATGGCGAAAAAATATACGAAAAAATGGGCTCTGGGATGTCTTTCCTGCGCTCTTTCTGCAATGATGTTGTCATCTGTTACGGTTTTGGCAACCGCGGATGCTTCCATTTACGGAACCGTTGCGGTGCAGACACAGATTGCGGAAGAATATGAAGTGGTTTATGAAAACGGTTTTGATTCGGAAGCAGAGTTTAATGCCGTGTATGAACAAGATGTGGATTACGGAATCCATCCCATTGAAAACGGCACTGATGGCGAGGTGAAGTTTACTTATAAGAGTAACTTTACCGGTGCAGGATTGGCGGACACAAACTATGAATCTACTCAGATCAGAACCTTTAACGGCAACAGTAAAACCAAAGCAAAAGGCTTTTGGATTGATTTGGATCATGTGTTGGAAACATACGGCTCCGGCGCCTACACCTTCTCTTTTCGAGTGAATTCCGCAGATTCTCCCGGTTTGATTGAAGCGGTATTAAACACCGCAGAAGACCAGTCTGAATTAGGGAATATTTTATGGGAGATTCATGAGGCGAGCGAAAGCAGTCCCTATGTGAACTTAGGCGGTCATATTTTAATTAGTCGTTGGGACAATACCGACACCTGGACCAGTAAAATCAATAATGTGACCTTCCAAAGCACCACCTATATTCCCGAGGATGCAGAGCACTTGCGTTTCTTCTTCGGCGGCACTATTTATGACGGTGCGGCAAACAACAGAAATGTTGGCGGCAGCAGTACATATCGCCCGGTGTTTTTTGATGATTTGGTGATTTCCAAAAAGACCAACAGTGCATACACCGGAATGTTGAATCTTAGTTCTCAGGTTGTTTCTGTGGATGGGGCAGAGCATAGCGGCCGATTGATTTCTGCCTTATATGATAGCTCCAATATGCTGGTAAGCACCGCAGTTTCCGATGTTATCACAGTTGGTTCGGATGCGGTTTCAATTGAATCTGCCCTGGATGTTTCCGGCGGCTATGACGATGGCTACACTGTGAAAACCTTCTTTGCTGAGATTGGCGGAAGAATCATCCCCTACGGCATTGCTTATCATCCCCAAACATCCTTATTCCCCAACAATAATTTGGAATCTCCCTTCACCAATGCATACAGATGGATGGACGACTCCAACGTGATATCCCTAAGCCCGGATGCGGCTTATTCCGGAAGCAGAGGTGCCACCCGCGGTATTGCACAATCCGGCACTTATATCAAAATCGGGGAAAGTGAAATTCCTTCTCCCGGTACTTCCGCTGCACCCGGTGATGCTACCGCATTGGCAAAAGTGTTGCTGGAAAACGGAAAAGGAACCTACAGGATTTCCTTTATGGCAAAAACCCAGAGTGGTGATGCCAATTTGGTGCTGCATTTCAGACCCTATTATCAGAACTACAGCCAGCGTGATATCGCAATCGGCACGATTGACACACCAACCACCCGATGGTCTGTGGGCGAGCAGACTGCAACCCCCGAGTGGCGGGAAATTGAATTTGAAGTGACCTTCAATCCCTTAGCCAGCGGTGCAACCGTAACCGCCGGCAGAACAGACGGTTGGTTATCCTACCGAAAGAATAACTACGGAATGTATCTGGTTGGTTCTTCTGTGAATGATACCGATGTGTTATACATTGATGATTTTAAAGTGGAAAAAATTTCCGACCCCATAAATTGATAGAAAGGAACAGGAGGAAGAACGATGAAAAAAATAACTGCAATATTGCTTCTTTTTGTACTTTGCTCAATGATGGTGATGCCAAATGTTACCGCTCAGGGAATTGAGGTTGAATTTAATGATGCATCTATGGGACTTTCCAAATATCCCTATCTGCAAAACGGAACCTTAATGGTGCCTCTTCGTGAAATGGCAGAAGGGTTAAACTTTTTGGTGACCTGGGATGCCGAGGAACAGGCAGCCAAGCTTTTAAAAGTAAACACCGAAGCTAAAATTTATGCAGGCTCTGCCAAGAGCATTGTGAACGGAAGCGAATTGATTCTTCCGTGTGAAAGCAAAAATGTGAACGGCACCTTGTATTGCCCGGTTGGTTTTATCAAAGCGATTGCCGATGTACCCTTTGCCTGGGATTACAGTGGAAAAACCTTGACTTTACTTGCGGATTCCACCGAGTTTAATGCATTCAGCTTCGCAAAGAAAACCACCAAAAAACGTGTGGTATTAAAAAATCCCTTTGACCCTTCCAAATTTGTTTCTGTGGAAGCGGCAGGTGCCTATACCTGCTATCCCTCTGCGGATGACACTTATATCACCGAGGAAGCAATTGTTCAGGAATGTAAGAGTCCTGCAAACGGTGCCTGGGCTTATGCAAAATATGACACAAAAGAATTGAAAAACGTGTTGGCTCAAATCAAATCTCAGTGTGAGGTTCGCTTCTTTGCAAAAACAACTTCCGAAGAAGGAAACAGCATATTCTTCACCGTAAAATCAGGTGGCCCCGCAATTTCATACACGGTTGATGTGAATCAGCAGTGGAAAGAATATTCCGTGATTTTGGATTGGAATCCCGAAATAGACGCAAAGTCTGCCTACGCTTTAATCGGGATGAAGAGAAACATAGCAGGTGAAAAGGTTTATATTGACGGCTTGTCTGTAAACCCTGTTGAATAATGCAAACAAATAACGCTACAGAAAGGGAAAATATATGGTTAAAAGATATCTATGTTGTATGCTTTTATGCATACTGATGATGACAAGCTTTTCGGCGATTGTGTTTGCCACACCTGATGTTACTTCACCCAGTGTGCTGGTTTCCAACAGCGGCGTTGCGCTATTGTTCGGGGAAACCGATTTGGCAGCGGGAACTCCCGTCTTTGTGCAGATTGTTCCGAAAGATGAAGATTCTGTTACATCAGCGGGAACCATCAATGGTTATGTGAACGAAACCTTTGTGGAGAGTGACGGCACCTATAAGCTTGTATTTCCGTTGGGAGATTCCTTCCAAGCGGGAACAGAATATGTTTGCCATGTGGATATGGCAGGAAGATATTTTCCGGTTACGGTGGAATCAGGCTCCTTGATTGAGATTTCCTCCAAGGAGTTTGACCGTGATACCAAAACAATCACCGTGTCCGGTTCCTTGTGGGATACCCGTTCCTTTGGAATTGATTTAATCCTGCAGATTGGTTCTTATCAAAAAACGGTGGCGTCCACCGCCGAAGGTGAATTTACCTTCACCTTTACCATGGCAGAAGCGGGAATCACCACTTACGGAATGAAAAACTTCAGAATTTCTTATGCGGATGATGCTCTCAGCTATTGTGATGACAGTGTTGAATTGGTGAATGTGGATGGTATGTTGGCAACCATCACTCAGAATGCAAGAAATGCGGCGATGCTGGAAACAATTTTTACCACTCCCGCAAACCTGAATACTTTAGGCTTTGGTTCCGAAGTTTTATACGGAGATTGCGAATTTTCGGCGCTTTCGGGCAGTGATTTCTTCACAAAACTTGCCAACAGTAACTTAAACACGGATTCTGTTTCAGGCTTAAGAGACAGTATTCGTCTTGCATACTCTTTATATAATATGGAGATTGCACCTTCCGACAGCAACTTAAGAAGATGTATTGAGTGCTTTGGTTTGGCTGCCGATGACGCCTACTTGGCAATTTATGATAGCTTTAATGCAGATACCGACCCTGCATATCTGTTTGATTTATGGGATAATCAGTACTTTACCAATGCATCCGATGCGTGTGCATTCTTCCAAGATTCTGTTTTACTTACCAAATTAAACAATGCAGAAGCGTGGAGCAATTTGATGAGCTTTGTGAATAGTAACAATACCTTATTATCTGTTGCGCAGCAAACATCAAATTCCTTCTGGTCGAATCTTGTTTTGAATCGCCCCTTTACCTCTGTCGGTGATTTTCAGAGTAAATACGCGACTGCATTAAACGGGCTGAACACTCCTCCGCCGATTGTGGACGGAGGCACGGGCGGCTTTGCCGTGGGCGGAGGCGCTCCCGTTGCATCTGCAACACCCGCTCCCACACCGTTTCCCATTTTACCCGAGATTAAAAATGAAGGAATCTTCTCCGATGTAAATAAGGAGCATTGGGCGTTTGAGGCAATTTCAACCTTACACGAAAAGGGCATTATCAATGGTAAAGCAGACGGCGTGTTTGCTCCCAATGATTTGGTGACCAGAGCAGAGGTTGCAAAACTGATGTGCACTGCAGCAAATATTAATGTAAAAGACGGAAGCCAAGGCGATTTTAGTGATGTGGCTAATTCCCATTGGGCAATCGGATATATTCAGGCGGCTTTTGAAAACGGACTTGTAAACGGCATCGGAAACGGCAATTACGGACCCCAAAATTGCACGACCAGAGAAGATATGGCAGTTTTCTGTTATCGTTTATTAAAGCACTTAAAGCCTGAACTCGAAAGCAAAAATTATACCAAAGAAGAGTTACCCTTCCAAGATGCGGCAGAAATTTCCGATTATGCTGCAGAGGCCGTTGGTGCAATGTCTGAACTTGGTATTATTAACGGAAAAGGGGAGCAAGGATTTGACCCCAAAGCATATTGCACCAGAGCAGAAGCTGCAAAAATATTCTACGGAGTGTTGCAGTAAGCTGTAAGAACGGAGGTGATTGTTGGTGACAATAAATTTAAAAATGATAAAGAAGCTCGTTGCTCTTGTTTGTGTCTTTGTGATGTTGTTTGGCATCACGGTATCCGCTCAGACCGAGCAGGCAGATATCAGTAAAAAAGAGCAGACGGCAATTGAACTTTTAGAAATTCTCGGTATTTATGACGGTGTGGATTCCCTTGCGGGAAGAGATGCATTTGTTCGCAGAGACGTGTTTGCTCTGTTGGCAACCCGTATGATGGGCTTAGACGACACCGTGTATCAGGGAGAAGCTTATTTTACCGATGTTGACGAAAAAAGCTTTGCATATAACGCAGTCAACACATTAGCTAAGATGCAAGTAATCCGCGGAAGCGGTGACGGGAAATTTGTTCCCGAACGAGATATCACCGTGGAAGAAGCAACCGTGATGGTTCTCAGAATGATGGGATATTCTCAGCTGATGGATGCGCAGGGCCCCGGTCAATGGAGAACCCTGGCTCAAAAACACAATCTGTATAGCGGCGTCGAATTTGCAAAAGACAGTCGTTTGCAGGTAAAATATTTAACCATTTTAATTTACAATGTATTGATTTCCGATTTTCCGCAGGTGGTTTCCATTTCCAAAGACGGACAATCGCAGTATGAAATCCAAAAGGGGGAAGACCTTCTTTCGGAAGTATTTGATGTTTACGAAATCAAAGGTCTGATTGATTCCAACGGACACACAGCCACCAATGTGGTTTCTGTGGGAAATGCAGGTTCTGTTGAAATCAACGGCACAGAATTTCAGGTGGGTAACACCGATGCACAATTGTATGTTGGTTACTATGTAACGGGGTATTATCATACCGATGAATACGGAGTCAACACCTTGTTGTGCATTGATGTGGAATCCCGCAATAAAGTGATTCAATTTGACGGAAACGATGCCACTTATCGTGACTTCAATTACAAGGTTGATGTGAACGGAAAAGAAGTGACCTATAAAATTTCCAGAGGATTAAATCAGATTTATAACGGAAAAGCCATTTATTACGATGCTTCCAAAATGGACCCTACATACGGCAGAGTGACGCTGATTGATAACAACAACGACTCTGTGTATGATACCGTTCTGATTGAAGAAGTGAGAAACCTGATTGTGGCAAGCTACGGCACGGTTTCTAATATCATTCAATCTAAATATGATAATCCGCCCCTGGATTTGAAGGCTCATGATGAAGCAATGTATACCATTCATACCAAAGAAGGAAAGCCCTACAAGCTGACCTCCTTAAAGGAATGGGACGTGTTATCCGTGCAGGAAAGTGCCGACGGAATGTATTTTGATATCACCGTTTGTACAGATACCGTAACCGGTACCGTGGAACAGATTTACACAGAAAACGGTGCTACCATTCTTACCATTGGCGATAAAGAATATGAGGTTGCACCCGCTTTTGAAAATAACACAGCATATTATGATGTGACCTTAAATTATTCCGGAACCTTCTTTTTGGATATGTACGGCAAAATCGTTGCAGCTAACGGCGGCATCGAACAAATGAAATGGGGCTATTTGCTTGAAACCCAGACCAAGCCCGGATTTTCCACCAAGTTCAGTGTGAAAATGTTGACAAAAGATTCCGGCAAAATTCAAATCATTGAAGCTGCCGAATCATACACCGTGGATGGCGTTAAGTATCCCAATGCAACCAATCAAGCACCTACCATTGACGATTTGGATGACGAAACCCGTATTGTTTCCTGGAAGCTGGGATACTATGATTTACCCTCCAATCAAGTGGTAAGATACAGTCTTGATAAAAACGGAAAGCTGAAAACCCTGCAAACCTCAGCCGGCGGAGCATTTAGTGTAATCCATCCTGCGGGAGTAAACGGGGATGGGGAGCAGTATTATGCAGACGGCTTTTCGGCAAACGCTTTTGATAATTATGTTGCAATGGATTCTGATACGGTAATTTTTCAAATTCCCAATATGTCAAGAGCAAACGACCATGAATCCGATGAAGAGTTTTACGCGGTAAAACCTCTCAGCAGTTTTAAAAACGGGGATTGGTATTGGACAAGAGCATTTGGGTATAACGCCGACGATGTTACCGCCGCAGCGGTGGTTGTGCAGCGTTTTTATGCTTCTGCTACAAATCCCACCGGTACTTATATGGTGGTAACCGATGTGCGTACCGGCTTAAACAAAGACGGAGAAGTGGTTGATAAAATTGTTGGCTACAATACCGCCAAAGCAGAAATTGAAATTTTAACCCGTGAAAACAGCAAAGTAATTGACTATGACTGGCAACTAAATAGCGAAGAAAAGTGGGTACGAGTGTCGGTTACGAAATCCCTCTCCGAAATTGAACCGGGCGATTTGTTTGCCATGGTACTCTATCCCGACGGAACTCTGCAGAATGCTGTAGTGGTTTGTGATAGTGATCATCTTTTCCCCACATCCTGGAGAGAGCAGAATGCATCTGCTTATTTTAGCATCGCTTATGACCAGGCAAACTTTGCCCGTGTGGGATATGCAAAGGATATCAAAGGGAAAACCCTGCAGGTGCTTGAGCCCGGTTGGAGCCGAGAAGATGTTTACTCGGAGGTTCGCCGTGTGTATAACACCTCCTCTGCAGCGGTGTTGATTGTGGATGAAACCACTAAAAAAGTTACTCCCGGCTCTCTGTCCGACATTCTGACTTTAGATCAGAGCGGTGTTTCTGCAAAAGTGGTTATTTATGGTGGACAAAGCGTTCCAAGGTTAATTGTGAGCTATCAATAAGTTTGGAATTGAAAAAAGAAACTTTAAGAGGTGAATTATTTGGAAAATCAATCTAATACTTGTTTGCAAGAAGAAAAAAAAGCTCGCAAAAAGTTTACTTTGAAACCTTTGGCAAAAGATATGTCAACGAACTGGGAAATGTATCTGATGTTGATTCCCGCAGTGGCGTTTTTCATCATCTTTTCATACATTCCCATGGCAGGTATCGTGATTGCATTTAAAAACTACAATGTAATAGACGGTATCTTCGGAAGTCCTTGGGTGGGATTAAAAAACTTTGAGTTTTTCTTCCAGTCGGGAACAGCGTGGACCGTTACCAGAAATACAGTTTTGTTTAACCTGGCGTTTTTGGTTGTGAATGTGACCTTGGAGGTTGCAGTGGCAATCTGTATCAGTGAGCTTGGGAAAAAGAAATTGTATAAATTCTGCCAGTCCGCAATGTTGTTACCTCACTTTATATCCTGGGTTGTTGTAAGTATTTTCTTATTCGGGATTTTAAACTTTGAAACCGGTTCTTTAAACAGAATCCTGATGGCATTGGGGATGGAACCGATTCAGGTATATTCCTCCACAAAAGCCTGGCCCTTCATCCTGGTTGCATTAAACGCCTGGAAGGCGGTAGGGTACGGAAGTATCGTATATTTAAGTGCAATTATGGGTGTGGATACCAGTTGCTACGAAGCGGCAGAAATTGACGGTGCATCTCAGTGGCAACGTATCCGCTATATCACTCTTCCTCTGATTAAGCCCACCATCATCACTATGGTTATGCTTTCTTTAGGTAGCTTAATGCGAGGAAACTTTGAACTGTTTTATCAGATTATCGGCAACAACGGAATGTTGTTTGAATCAACAGACATTATTGATACATACGTATTCCGTTCGTTGCTCACAAGTTCCAATATGGGTATGAATAGTGCTGCTGCACTCTATCAGTCTGTTCTTTGTTTCGTATTCATTACGGTAGTAAATGCTATTGTAAGAAAAGTGGACAGAGAAAATGCACTGTTTTAATTGCGGAGGTATCATTTTATGAGAAATAAAAATCATTTGAAAAGACACTCCAGCAGTTTTAAAGTAATTGCGAGTGCAATCATTATACTTTTTACAATTTTGGCATTATATCCCTTTTTGTTGTTAATTTCAGGCTCCTTTACCTCGGAAGCGGCAATCTATAAATACGGGTTCTCCCTGATTCCCAAAGAATTTTCCGTGGCGGCGTATTCCATGATTTTTAAAAGCCCCCAGAAAATTGTGAATGCATACGGGATTACCATTTTAATTACCGCATTGGGAACCTTGTTGGGATTAACAATCACATCTATGACTGCTTATGTGTTGGGCAATAAAAACTTTAAATATGCAGGACAGTTTGCTTTCTTCTTCTATTTTACAACTCTCTTTGGCGGCGGGCTTGTTGCATATTATGTGTGGCTGGTAAGATATCTGCATTTAAAGAACACACTCTTAGTGTTGTTTATCCCGCAGTGTCTGAGCGTGTTCAACATTCTGGTTATGAGAAACTTTGTGAAAACCATTCCCCACGAGGTGCGTGAATCCGCCAAAATTGACGGTGCTCGGGAATTTACCATTTTCACAAAAATTTATCTGCCGATGATGAAGCCTGTTCTGGCAACCATCGCATTGTTTTTGGCACTTGGATACTGGAACAACTGGTCTACTGCAATGCTGTATATTGATAACGAAAAATTATACCCCCTGCAGTATCTGTTGTACCAAATGACAAGTAACACGGGCTTTTTGGCAAACGCCACGGCAAATGCCGGTGTGCCCATGCCTGAGGTGCCGCAGCAATCCATGAAACTGGCGCTGACGGTTATTACCATCGGGCCCATCATTTTAGTGTATCCGTTTGTGCAGAAATATTTTGTGCAAGGGATTTCCGTAGGCGCAGTAAAAGGTTAAATAAAACCATAAATAAGAAAGGAAATAAGAATATGAAACAAATTCTGAACAAAATCATTGCACTTTGCATGATTGTTGTACTCGCATTTTCTCTTAGTGCTTGTGGCGGTGAAAAAACCGTTGCAGGCGGTGAAACCACCGATCAGCATGTAAAATTAATTATGTATTTAATTGGTGAAAAACCCAATGACTATGACAAGGTTTTAGTAAAATTAAATGAAATGTTGAATGAAGATATCAACGCAGAGCTGGAAGTAAGATGGATGTCCTGGGGTGATTATGCAAGAAAATATCCTGTGTTAATGTCCAGCGGGGAACAGGTTGACTTAATTTACTCTGTGGATTGGATTAACTACGAAGGCTATGCACAGATGGGTGCATTCAAAGACCTGACCGATTTAATCCCCAAATTTGCTCCCAAGAGCTATGAAGCACTCCGTCCCGAAATGATTGACAATGTTCGTGTGGACGGAAAACTGTATGCATTGCCCTGTAACTCCTTAGAAATCAATCCGGGCGGATATGTGGTTCGCGGCGATTTAATGGATAAATACGGTATGACCTCCATTGATTCCTTCGACGATTTTATGGATTACTTAAAAGCAGTAAAAGAGAACGAAGATATTATGCCCATCAACGCTTCTCCTGCAGACACTCTGTTTGAATTCCCCTGGGAATCCATCGGTATCGGACAGATTGTTTACAACTATGCAAACGACGATTACGAAAACCTGGTATTAAAATATGACCAGCCCGAATACTTACACGCAATCGAACGTATGAGAGAAGGTTATGTGAACGGTTACTGGTCCAAAGACGTTTTAATGAACAAGCTTTCTTCCAAAGAAGCATTCTTAAACGGCACCAGTGCAGCAGCAACCTCTAACTTGAAAAACTTTACCGACTTACTTGCAAAAGCAAAAGAAGCAAACCCGAGCTACGACCCCAGATGGTATCCGAAGAATGCAGATTTTGAAAATTCTCTGTTGGTTCCCGGCGCATATATGTCTGTGGGAAGCACCTCCAAAAATCCCGAACGTGCATTAATGCTTCTGGAATTACTGGGCACCGATGCAAGATACTATAACTTAACCACCTACGGTCTTGAAGGGGAACATTATGTAATCAACGAAGAAGGCAAACGTGAATTCCCCGAAGGCGTTACTATGGAAAACATCGGCTTTGCACCCAACTCTGCAGGTAACTGGGGTTGGAACAGCGATGTTCTGAATATCGATAGTGTTGATACCTGGGAAGGCGAAGCGGTTTACAGAAAACAGATTTCCGAAAACGGTAAATGGTCTGCATACTTAGGCTTCGTGTTCGACAGAACCAATGTTGAAAACGAAATTGCAGCAATTTCTTCCATTTCCGCTCAGTATGCACAACCCTTGGAATGGGGTATGGTGGACACCGCAGAAGGTCTGGAAACCTTAAAAGCTCAGATGAAATCCGCAGGGATTGACAAAGTTATGGAGGAAGCGAAAGCTCAGACCAAAGCTTACTTAGACAGCAAAAAATAATAGGAGGCAAACGGGATGAAAAAAGTACTTGCGACGATATTATCCGTCGCTTTGACCTTAACTTGCCCCGCCTTGACCGGGTATGCCGAGAGCATATCCAATCGTGAAACAATTACCATCGATTACCGGGAAAATCCCGATGTGATTATCGGGAATCCCGGCAAAGGTTATGAGCGGTATGGAGACGCATCGGTTTCCACCAGCGATAAAGTTTTGGAATACGCAAGTATCGGATATTGGCGTTTTCCCTGGTATATGCTTGAACCCGAGGAAGGGGAATACAATTGGAAGCCCATTGACAACTTTTTGGAAAAATGGGATGAATTAGGCGGCAGATGTGCATTCGGCGTGATGGCAGTTGCATCATCTTCCTCCAATTACAGCGAGTATATCACTCCCAAGTGGGTGTTTGATGCAGGCGCAAAATCTCTTTATATCACCTACGCAGACGGGCGTAAGCAATACATTCCCGAAACCTGGAGTGACCCCGTTTTTATGGAAAAGGTAACCAATTTTGCAAAAGCGCTTGCCGAGCGGTACGACGGGGACAGAAGAATTGCCTACATTGATATCCGTACCTGCGGAAACTGGGGTGAAACCCACATTATGGAGATGCCCTCCGGCACTCCTGCCATCACTTATGAAGATATCAAAAGTCATATTGATGCCTGGAGCAATCAGTTTGACAAAACACAACTGATGCTCAACACCGCCAACTGGTCCTATGAAAAGGAAAAGATTGAGTATGCCATTTCCAAGGGCGTTGGACTTCGTTACGACGGTGTTCAGGCAAGACCTTTCACCCAGTACAGACTGGTTCCTGCAATCGGAACGGAACCTAATGCCTGGGAGTTCTGGAATCCTTATGCCAATATCAAAAAACAGAATCCCAGAAACTTTAAAGGTTGGAGTACACAGCGTTACCTGGATCAGTTTTTAATCGGGAAACCCTCCTATGCAGACTTGGGACAGTACAATACTGACCCCGACCAGATGATTGCGGACGAAGAAGCATTGGTGAAACTGATGGCAAATAAAATGGGCTACCATTTTTCACTGACCGGGATTGAAGTGTCCGAAAAGATTGCCGAAAACACACCTTTTGACATTCAATTTTCCTGGAAAAACGGCGGTGTAAACAGACTTTATGAATCCTGCCATACCGTGCTTGCCGTGTTGGATGCCAATAACAAAGTTGTGGCAAAATGCCATCTGGCAGAAAGCAATCCCCAAGCCTGGGAATCGGATAAGATTACCGTGGAAAGCCTTAAGGCAACATTCTCCAATCTGAGTGAGGATTCCTATCGTTTGGCAGTTGGTCTTTTCTATGATGTAAATGATGCGGCTCCCACTTATAAAATCGGAAATTATGATATGACCGAGGATAAGTGGTATCTGTTGGCAGATTTAAATAAAAACCATGCCGACGGAAGCTATATGGTAACCGCTTTCCCGAAGGTGAAGGTAAACGGAGCGTTTGCCGACAACGTGTTCTATACTGCAAATGAAAAACGCTATGTGGATTATGAAAAGGTGCTGAAAGCCTTTGATTTAATGGCATATTCCGATCCCGCAAAAAGCGGAAAAGTGGAATTTGGTTACGAAGCGGATAGTGTTGTGATTGATTGCGCCACCAAAGCAGTTTTATTAAACACAAATCCCGTGAACATCTCCGAACCGTTGTATGCGGCAGGAGACAAATACTATGTGGCAGCAGAAGTGTTCGGATTGTTTGAAGATATTATCGTATCCTATAACAAGCAAAACAACTGTGTGAATATTGATTCCCAAAAGGCTCTGATGACAGATGCGGCATTACCTATCGGCACCATTGCGGACGGAAGCTTTGAACAGTATATGGACGTGTGGTCCTATTCCAACGAAAGCTTTGTGCTTTCCGATAAGGATGCTTCCGATGGCAAATATGCACTCTATCATGCGGCCGATGCCAAAGCAGGAAGTGCATACCAAACGTTTGAAATTGAATACGGAACCTATTATAAACTGTCCTTTGACGGAAAAGGAACCGTGGATTATGCACTTACGGATATGGGTGCTGGTTTGTTGGATGATAATATTCAGACCGAAATCGGCTTATCCTCCGAGGATTGGAAAACATACAACATCACCTTCGGACTGGATGATAATGTGATCAGAGCAGATAAATGCTTTGTTGAGTTGAGCTTTAACGCATCTTACGGCACCGAGTTCTCTGTGGATAACATTAAGTTGGAAAAAGTAGGGGAGTTTAACGAGTTTCATAAAGAAAACGAAATGCTGCAGGAAGGTGGTATGGAAACCACCCGCCACGGCGTTTTGGCAATGAATGAGCTTGCTTATTTTGAACTTTCCAGAAACAATCCCCATAGCGGAGATTTTTGCGGTCGCATTTATGACAGACGGGAACAATGGTCCGGTGCTGTTATCAATTATACCGAAGAATTCTGGAATGCAGGTCCCGGAAAATACAAATTTGAGGGATGGTTCAGAACCTCTGAGGGCGAAAGCGAAATGACCGCTTACTTAAACTATGCCAACAACGGCATTCTTCCCGGTTGGGCATACACCTTCAACATCGGTCCTGAATGGACTTATGTTTCCACCGAAGTGGAAGTAAGCGAACAGGCATACAACGGTATTGCAACCGCAGAACTGTTCTTACTTGGTGACAGCAACGGTGCAAATAACAAAATGGATATATACATTGACGATTTATCGTTAACGTATATTGGGGGCTAATATGCGAAATTATATGAAGTTTATTGTGTTGTTGATGATCTCTGTTATTTTGATAAATACAGTGGCATTGGCAAGCACAGCTTCCGATTTGTTTATCGCTGAATATGATAACGGACGGGTTAATGTTACCTGTTATGTGGATGTAGCTTATGCAGGGAAACCTACTATGGTTTCCCTGCGTCATCAGTCTGAAAACAGTATGATTCCGTTATATTTCAACGATGCTATTATCGGACAAGATGGGAAAGTCAGCATTTCGTTTGCCTATGATATGGAAAATGTGAACGAATATTTTGTGCGCCTGAATGTTGCAGGTGCCTATGTTCAGGATGTGCCCATATCAGGCGGTGAAATTGTTTATGAGAATGATTTGATTTCCGAATTTGTGTATCAGGATAACGAATCCTGGTATTCTTTGGATTATAATACCTACGAAACCTTAAAAGGCACAACACAAACCATTGGTGCCACCATTCCCGAAAAATTCGGGGATGATTGCATTGTGGTGTTTGTAACTAAAAATTCTCCCAATAAACTGGCAAGTATTGTTTTGGGAGAAAAATACGGAGCAAGTCAATATAAGGCTTCCGTTTTGGTTCCTGCAAGCGGTACTGTGGAAATTTATTGTTGGGATTCCTTTGGCAGAATCTATCCCTCCTGCGAAAAAGTAAGCTTGCCCAATGATTGTATGCAAACCGTTTTCTTAACCGAAAACCCCGCACTAATTACCGAAAACCCGGGAAAAGGTTGGGTCAGATACCGTTCGGATTATCAGGAAACAGAAGCTGTGCTTGAGTACGTCAGCGTTGGGTACAACAGATTCAATTGGAATCAATTGGAACCCCAAGAAGGCGTGTACGATTGGTCTGCCATCGACACATTTCTTAATAAATGGGATGATTTAGGCAAAAAAGCGGCATTCGGAATTGCCTGCGCAAGCTCCACCAATAGTGCAAGCTACCTCACACCCAAATGGGTATTTGATGCAGGTGCTGCATACACCATGGCAAACAACGGCACACAGTATGTTCCCGTTTGGAATGACCCGATTTTCCTGACAAAGCTTGAAAACTTTACCAAAGCGTTTGCAAAAAGGTATGATGGAGATTCGAGAATTGCCTTTATTGATATTCGTTCCTACGGTAATTTCGGCGAAACACACACCGGTGAGCTGAGCGGTTCGGTTGCCTTATCCGCCAATGAAGAAAAGAAACACATTGATATCGCAACCAAGTATTTCAGAAAGACCCAGTTGATGATTTGCACCGCTAATACTGCAGAGCAGGGCATTAAGACCGAGTATGCGGTAAATAAGGGCGTTGGTTTAAGAATCGACTCCGTGCTGGGCGGCAATTACAGCGAGATTCATAAATTGGATGATGCTTACGGCAAAGAACCCACCGTGTTTGAATTTGTGAATTCCTATGCCAATATGAAAGCTGCTGCCGATGCATACGGCTCTTCAAGTAACGATAACGGACATTGGAATGAAGACAGATATTTACTATCCTTCCTGATCGGTAAGCCAAGCTATATGGATTTGGGGCAGTACAACAACGATTCAGAAGCTTTTATTCAGGATAACAGAGCATTGGTGGAAGCACTTACCAATAAGATGGGCTACCATTTTGTTTTGAAAACCTTGAGTATTCCTCAGAAAATTACCAAAGCAAAAGCATTTTCTCTGGATGCATTGTGGCTCAATAAAGGGGTAGCTCCCTTATATGAAGAATGCTATCCTGCAGTAGCTGTGTTGGATGAGAGCGGCAGAGTGCTGGAAAAATGTTGGCTGGATAGTTTTGAACCCGGCAAGTGGATGCCCGGTGTGGAAACAAGCCAAAATGCCAACGTGGCTTTTTCCGCATTGTATGGAGATTCCATCAGACTTGCCATTGGCTTATTCCAAAAGAAAACAGATGCCTCTCCCACCTATAAAATCGGCAATTACAATGCAACCAATGATAATTGGTATGTGATTGCAAACGGTACCAAGGTTTCAAACGATTATCTGCTTACGCCGGAAGCTCAGCCGGACGAAGTTGTAATTGATTCTCAAATTGAGGATTTTTACAATAGCAGAGTGGCACCGTTTTATGGGGAACAGGATACCTTGAATATTATTTCGGATTCCACCTTTGAATTATCCAATCACAATTGGCATCCCGTAAAAAACCTCAGCGTGATTCAAAAAACAAGCAGTAACCCCCATTCGGGAAGCTATTGCGGAAAAATCACCAAGAGAAGTGATTTATGGAGCGGTGCTCAGATTGATATCACCGAGTTGTTAAAGCAAAACGGTGCAGGAACCTATCGGTTTGAGGGTTGGTTCCGCTTGTCCTCCGGCTTGGGAAGCAGCCGCAGAATCACGGTGTATCCCTTCAGAATCAATTCTTTGATTGAATATTCTTTTGTTTCCGAAATCGGAACATCCTGGACCAAGATTACAAAGGATGTTGAAATTTCTGAGGAACAAATTGACAAGTTAACTCATGCGGTAACCTTAATTTTGGGGGATGACCGCGGCTCGTACTACAATACCAGAGATATCTATTTTGATGATATCACGCTGACAAAAATCAATTAGCAGTTATTTCCGGGAGGAAACTCGTATGGTGTATCTATTAAAAGAAAATCGTGTGCGTCGCTCATATCTGGGCGGCGCACGCATTGACAAATTTTATGGCAAAGAGCATTGTGAAAACGGCTATTGTCCCGAGGATTGGATTGGCTCCGTGGTGGAAGCCAACAATCCCGGTGATGTGATAAAAGGTGAAGGTCTTGGCGTAACCGAATCCGGAGAGCTTGTTCGGGATATTCTTTCCGAAGCAGGGAAGATGCCCTTTTTGGTGAAGCTTTTGGATTCTGCGGAAAGACTTGTGATTCAGGCACATCCTACCGTGGAGTATGCGAAAAAAGCATTTCATTCGGATTACGGCAAAACAGAATGCTGGTACTTTATCGATTGCGATGAGGATGCTTGTGTTTATTTAGGGTTCAAACCCGGTATCACCAGAGAGCAATGGGAACAGTTATTTCACCTTCAGGATTCCGAAGGAATGCTTAATTGTTTGCATAAGCTTTCGGTAAAAAAAGGGGATGTGGTTTTTGTGGATGGCGGCGTTCCTCACGCAATTGGAGGCGGAAGCCTGATTTTAGAGCTGCAGGAACCCACAGATTTAATGGTGTGCGGAGAAAAGGTGACCCCCTCCGGCAGAGTTCTTGCCGACGAGAAGGTACACGGCGGATTAGGCTTTGAAAAAATGTTTGATTGCTTTGAATACACGCCATACACCGAAGAAGAAATCCGAGAAAAATTTGTGGTTTCGCCTGTTTTAAAAGGCGGAATCAATCATTTGATTTACGAAAAATATACAGATAAGTTTTCCATGGAGGAATTTACTTTCGGAGAATACTTGTTTGAATCAGATAAATTGGCAGTGGTGTTGGAAGGAAGCGGAACGCTTTTTGCCTCCGACGGTGAACTGAAAATACAAAAAGGGGATAAGCTTTTCTTCACAAAAGGAGAAAAAATCACCTTACCATCTCAGAATATGAAATTGTTAATTTGCGGATAGAAAGGGCAGGCATTATGGAAACTATTTTCAAAGACGGAAAACTGTTTGCGGGAATCAATTACTGGGCATCGCATAATTCCATCAATATGTGGCGTGATTGGGATGCCAAGGTGGTTGAAGAAGATTTTAAGAAGCTAAAAGAGGCAGGGGTAACGGTCTTAAGAATATTTCCGTTATGGCCTGATTTTCAACCGCTTACGGCATTATATATGAATAACGGTCAGCGATACGAATATCGGTTCGGAGAAGAAAAAATCCCCGATACCGAAGCGGGACGCGCCGGTATTAACGTGGTTGCCTGCGAGCATTTTGAAGAATTATGTGCTCTGGCAGACAAATATGATTTAAAACTGATGGTGGCTTTAATTACCGGCCATATGAGTTTTCGGATTTACAGTCCGGAAGCCTTTGCAGGGAAAAACTTTTTATCGGACCCCACCGTGTTAAAATGGGAAATCCGTTATGTTACTTATCTGGTAAACCGTTTTAAAAATCAACCCTCCATCATCGGATGGGATTTGGGGAATGAAGTAAGTTGTCTCGGAAGAGATGCTTCCTTTAACCCCGACCAGGCTTATGTTTGGGTGAGTGCCATTACCAATGCGGTAAAGGTTTGCGATCCCGTAAGACCTGTAATTACCGGATTGGATGAAAGTCCCATCAGCAAAGGCTCTTTTAATTTGCTTGATATCGGAGAACAACTGGATTACCAGACTGTTCATCCGTATAATATATTTTCCACCAACATTGATATGTTGACCTCTATGCGTTCGGTTTTGGATTCTGCATTCAAATGCAGTTTATATACCGGAATCGGCAAGAAGCCCACCTTTATTCAGGAAGTGGGTTCTATCGGCTATATGAACTGCAGCGAAACCTCGGAAGCAGATTTTTACAGAGGCTTATTCTTCTCTGCCTGGGCAGAAAACTGTCTGGGGGTAATGTGGTGGTGTGCATTTGACCAGGGACAATTGGATTATGCACCCTATTGCTGGAATAACATTGGCAGCAATTACGGATTTTTCAGAAGCGATGGTTCCCAAAAAGAAATCGCAACCGAAAATCTGCGCTTAATTGATGTGATAAATAAGCTCCCCTTTGATACCTTGCCGCCTAAAGTAAAAAATGCGGTGTGCTTGGTTCAGAGAGCAGATAAATTTGATTTGATACCCATTTTAAGAAGCACTTATTGTCTGGCAAAACAGGCGAATATTGATATGGATTTTTCCTATGCTTTGGACCCGATTCCGGATGCGGATTTGTATTTCATGCCATCCCTGCAGGGAAATCAACCCATCACCAAGGACAGATGGGAAACGCTTCTTTCCAAGGTGGAACAGGGCGCAACCTTATATATGTCGTATCACAATTCCTTATTCAGAGATTTTCCTGAAATTTCGGGGCTTTCTATCAGAGGAAAACATTTTGCCACCTCTTCGGTTACTATGAATCTGAATGGGGAAGAAATGCTTTTGGATAAGGTATCCGAACTGAATCAATATGAGGTGCAATCCTGCGATTCCAAGGTGCTTGCCACCGCAGATGCTCAACCGATATTTGTGAAGCAGCCTTATGGAAAAGGATGTATTATCACCTTACTTTATCCTTTGGAAAAAATGTTATCGGAAAAATCGGGAGCGTTCAGCGATGTAACACTTCCTCAGTATGATAAAATTTATCGTGAAATAGCAAAGAACTCCAAAAATGTGAAAAAAATTGACACCGATTCACGGTTTATCCGCACCACAGAGCATAGCATTGATGATTGTAACCGCTATGTGGTTGCCATCAATTTTTCGGATGAAACACAAAGTGCCAACTTTATTTTGGAGGATGGTTGGTGTGTTACCGAGCAATATTACAATTCATTGGAATCGGGATTTGTAACCCTTGTTTCCAATGATGCCGTTATTTTTAAAATTTCCAAAATGAAATAGTTTTCGCAGATGAAAAAAGCAAAAAAGGCAGGTAGAACGATATGAGTATATACACTTTCAACGACCGTGAAAAAACCATCGAAATTACAAGAGGAGATCTTCCTTCTCCCTGGATAAACTATCTTTCCAACGGGAATCTGCACGCCTATGTCTCTCAGGTTGGCGGTGGCTTTTTATGGTATAAGGATGCCATTGATTTAAGAATCTCCAGATACCGTATGAATCATTTTCCCATTGACAGTCCCGGATTTTATATCTATATCAAGGAAGAAGACGGCACCGTCTGGTCACCGGCTTTTCGTCCCGTGGAAGAAAAACTGGATGATTGGCGGGCAACACACGGAGCGGGGGAGACTTCCTTTTATGCCAAGCATAACGGCACGGAAGCCTTTTTGAAATTGTATATCACTCCTGATTATGATGTTTTGGTTTGGGATTTGAAACTTAAAAATAACGGAAAAGAAGTTAAGAATTATGATGTGTTTGCTTATGTGGAGCTGGCACAATTTTCCTGGCACGGAGATGAAGAATCCGGCTACTATTGGAGACATATGTTAAAAACCTGGTTTGATGAAAAATCTCAGGCAATGATGTATATGTTCCATTATCCCAAAAATGATTATGAAAAAGAAACCTTACCCCTTGTTTGGTTTGGTTGCAATCATAAAATTGAAAGTTACAGCGGAGACAGAGATGCCTTTGTGGGCAATTACCGCTACGAAAAAAATCCCGTTGCCATCGAAAACGGAATTTGCGGTAACGAGGAAATCAATTCAGGCAATCCTTGTGCAGCACTGCATACCAAAGTAAGTCTTTTATCAGAATCCGAGAGCGACATTCAGTTTTATCTGGGATTGTCCAAGGGTGCACTCCTGCATTTTGAGGAAGCAAAAGAGGATGCCTATCATCTTCTTGCAAAATTCCGCACAACCAATGAAATTACTACTCAATATTGCAAATTAAAAGATTGGTTCTGTGACTATTTCGGTAAATTTTCCTGCGAAATTCCCGATAAAAATGCACAGAGACAGATTAATATCTGGGGCCCCTTAAATGCCTTGCAGACGGCACGGTATTCCCGTTCAGTGAACACCCTTGCTCCGGGGGTTCGTCATATCGGCACCCGAGACAGTGCTCAGGATATGTTGGCAATGTGCCATTCCAACACTGCACTTGCCAAAGAAATGCTCTTGTATCTGATTACCAAGCAATTTGAAGACGGTTCCTGCACACCGTTATCCAGTAAGCAGGTGGGTTTTGTTTGCAATACCCGAGCAATTAAAAGTGATGTGCATTTGTGGTTGCCGCTTTTGGCATATCTGTTAGCTTGCGAAAGCGATACCGAATTTTTACATACAGAGCTTCCTTTCCTGGAAAAGGACGGTATTTCTGCAGTTGGCAATGCCACCGTTTGGGAGCATCTGCTTCGTGCAGTTGATTTTACCCAAAATCATTTGGGAGCAAACGGTATTCCGCTTACCTTAAGAGGAGACTGGAATGATATTATCGGAAAATTCTCCCAGGGCGGAAAAGGGGAATCCGTGTTTGCCGCACAGCAATATGTGGTGGCGTTGGAGCAGTTGACTCTTTTGGCAAACAAAATCGGTGACACCGAAAATGCAGAAAAACTGACCGATTATAAGAACAAGCAGGAACAAGCAATCTTAAACTGTGCCTGGAACGGAAAATGGTGGTTCAGATGCTTTAAAGACGACGGCACCCCCGTTGGTTGCGAAGCCGATGAATTCGGCAAGGTTTGGATTAATTCTCAGACCTGGTCTGTTATCAGCGGCGTTGGCACCAAAGAGCAAATGCAGGCGGGGATGGATGCAGTAAGCAAGTATCTGGATACCGGTATGGGTCTTAGAAAGCTTGCTCCCGGCTTTAAAACCTATCCCGATGTGAAAGACCCCTTCAGTACCTATAATCCCGGCAACGGAGAAAACGGTGCGGTATTCTGCCATGCGCACACCTGGGCGGTGATTGCGGAAGCGTTGCTTGGCAATGCAGACAGAGCCTGGAAGTATTATAATGATATTCTTCCCCATAATTGCATTGAAAAAGTGGGGATTGAAACCTACAAGTCCGAGCCCTATGCTTGGGTCAGCAACATTGTGGGAATTGAAAATAAAAAGCGTGGATGGGGCAATGTTTCTCATATCACGGGCACCGCACCCTGGATGGTGATTGCCGCACAGCGATATTTGCTCGGGATCAGAAGCGAGCTGGACGGCTTGGCAATTGACCCTTGTATCCCGAAGGAATGGAAGTCTATCACCATTTGCCGTGAATATCAGGGCAAGAAACTGCAGATTACCATTCAAAACGAAAGCGGCGTGTCTAAAGGGGTAAAATGCTTAACCGTAAACGGCGACAGAATCGATGGCAATTTTATCACCAAGGATTTTGTGTTAAATCAAAAGGACGATGTAATAAACATCATTGCACAGATGTAACGATATAGGAGAGTATTATGAAGATTTTAGATTCCTATTTAAGAAGATTAAACGGTAACGTGCAAACAAATAATGTTCATATTGACATTCAAAAAGACGGCGATGTTTCATTGGTTTATATGAACGGTTTTTCCGAAGGGAAATTAGACGGTGATTTTTCTGCGGGCATTGATGTTGAGATTTTAAATGTGGCAGAGGTTTTTTCAGATTATTCTGTGGGAATTTTCTGGGCAAATCCCCATTTTGGAACCACTTTTCAAACGGTTCCCGACGAAACGCAGGAATTGGTATATCGAAAAAAAGACGGCACCTTTGGTGTGATTGTGCCGGTTGTTTCCGAATCTTTTAAATGCGTATTGGTTGGAAAATCCGAAAATGTTGTGACTGCAAAGCTATTCAGTTGGTATGAGGGTCTTTGCAGTTGTAAGGGACTTGCCTTTGTGTGGGCAGAAGGCGAAAATCCGTATGTTTTGCTTGAAAAATGCTTTTTGGCGGCAAGTAAGGCGCTTGGAAACAAATGCCCCACCATCGGGCAAAGAAGATACCCCGAATTGTTTGAGTATCTTGGCTGGTGCAGTTGGGATGCGATGCAGATTCGTGTGAATGAAGCAGATTTATTAAAAAAATGTGACGAGTTTCAATCAAAAAACATTCCCGTCAGATGGGTTATCATTGATGATATGTGGGGGGATGTGAGAGACTTTTATGATGCGAAATATTCTACCCGTGACGAAATGTTTGAACTGATGCACGCTGCAAAATTATATTCCAAAGAAGCGTGTGTGAAAAGATTTCCCGATGGCTTGAAATCTTGTGTTGCAAAAATCAAGGAAAAAGGATATCGGGTAGGGATGTGGCATCCCACAACAGGCTACTGGATGGGGATTGACCCTGAGGGTGAACTGTATCGGGAAGCGAAGGATTTATTAATTCAATCCGATTCCGGCAGACACATTCATGATTATAAACGAGAAAAAGCTTATCTGTATTACAATCTGATACACGAATTTTACAGAGAATGTGATGTTGATTTTGTGAAAATCGATAATCAGAGTATGATGTCAAGACTTTATAAGGGCTTGGCACCCATTGGTAAAATTGCAAAAGAATATCACGACGGGATGGAAGCCTCGGTTGGTCAACATTTTGATAACAATGTGATTAATTGTATGGGGATGTCATCGGAGGATATGTGGAACAGAAGTGCCACTGCAATTTCTCGTTGCAGCTCCGATTTTCTGCCCGAGAGTGCAGAATGGTTTAAAAGAAATACCATCAAATGTGCATACAACTCCGCAGTGCAGGGGCAACTTTATTATTGCGATTGGGATATGTGGTGGTCTGATGACGGTCAGGCGGTAAAAAACAGTATTCTAAAAGCAGTCAGCGGTGGTCCTATCTATATGAGTGATGAGCTTGACAGAAGCGTTCGGGACGTGATTATGCCTCTTGTGTTGGACGACGGAAAAATCCTTCGTTGCGACAGACCGGGGATGCCGAGCATTGATTGCTTGACCCAAGACCCCACCACTTCCCGGAAAATATTCAAGCTTCAGAATATTTGTTCGGATAGCGGTGTGATTGCGGCATTTAATTTTGATAAGGAAAATAAAGCGGTGTCAGGCACCGTATCTGCGTCAGATGTGTATGGACTTTCTGGAGAGGAATTTGTTTTATATGAGCATTTTTCCGGGGAATATACCATTTTAAAGAAGAATGAAAGCATTGAAATCACCTTAAACTCTCAGGATGATTACAAATTATATGTGATTGTTCCCATAAAAAATGGTTTTGCTCCCATTGGAAGAACCGATAAGTTTATTTCTCCCAAAACCATCAAAGCCGTAGTGGGCGAAAGTGTAGAACTGTATGAAGACGGGGAATATGCTTATGTGAAAGATGGTGTGCTCCATCGTGCGAAAAAGGAGGGAACCTTGTGAACCGAGAATTATATAACTATATCCTAAATAAAAAACACCACGAATTCCGAAAGGAAATCGAAATCGAATTCGATAAAACCAAGACTCCCATTGAGCGGATGACCTACCGTTTTGAAACTCTGTGTGCTGCGGAAACACCCGTGATTTTGGAAAACGAGCAGATTACCTATCTTCGCACCATTAAAAATCTACCGGATATCTTAACCGAAGAAGAATGGGCAGAGAAAAAGGCGCAGTATCATATCCACGAGCTTGGCTATATGTCTAACCTTTCTCCCAACTACGAAGATGTGATAAAATGCGGCTTACTTGCCAAATATGAGGAAGCCGACGAATACGGAAAACGCTCTATCAATGCCATTATTGATCTTTCCGACCGATACTGTGAAGAAGCCAAAAAGCAGGGACGAGACGATATTGCAAAAACCTTGGAGCGAGTACCAAGATACGGTGCAACTAATTTCCGAGAAGCCTTGCAGTTTTTCAGAATCCTGCATTTTAGCTTATGGCTGGAAGGAAACTATCATAACACCTGCGGCAGATTTGATAAATATATGTATCCCTACTTAAAAGCGGATATGGAAAAAGGCATATACACCGAAGAAACCGCCCTGGAGCTGGTGGAGGATTTCTTCTTATCCTTTAACCGTGATACCGACCTTTATGTTGGGGTTCAGCAGGGGGATAACGGGCAGAGTATGGTGCTTGGCGGTATGGATGAAAACGGAGATGAGGTTTTCAATCTGTTATCCAAGCTGTGCTTAAAAGCAAGTGAAAACCTTTTGATGATTGACCCCAAAATCAACTTGCGAGTAAATAAAAACACCCCCATCGAGGTGTATGAATTAGGAAGCCGTCTCACCAAAGCGGGACTTGGTTTTCCTCAGTATTCCAATGACGATGTGGTGGTTGACGGTCTTGTAAAATTAGGTTACGACTTAGCGGATGCAAGAAACTATGCCATGGCGGCTTGCTGGGAATTTATTATTCCCAAGGTTGGGGGCGATGTGGCAAATATCGGTGCGGTAAACCTACCTAAGGTGGTAGATATTGCCTTACATAAGTATCTTGTAAGCTCTGATACCTTCCCCGAATTTTTGGAAAAGGTATATGGGGAACTGCAAAAAGAAACCGACCTGGTTTGCGATTCCATTAAAGAGCTTTGGTTTGTGCCGTCTCCCTTTATGAATGTGATGATGAATTGCGATATTTATAACGGCGGGAAATACAACACCTTTGGCATTCACGGAACGGGTATCGCAACGGCATCCGATTCCTTGGCAGCCATTGAAAAATATGTGTTTGAAGATAAAACCATTTCCAAGGAAGTGTTACTGGAAGCGGTAGATTCCAATTTTGAAAAGCATAGCGAAATTCTGCCGATTTTAAGATACGAAGCTCCCAAAATGGGAAATGACGATGACAGAGCAGACAAAAAAGCCACCGATTTGTTGCAGAAATTTGCAGATTGTGTGAAAGGCAAAGTCAATTGCCGCGGCGATAAATTCCGTGTGGGCACCGGCTCTGCCATGTACTATCTGTGGCACGCCGATGAAATCGGGGCATCTCCCGACGGCAGAAGAAAAGGTGAGCCCTTCGGTACTAATTATTCTCCCAGTATTTTTGCCAATATCAAGGGACCCTTCTCGGTGATAAAATCCTTCACCAAGCAGGATTTCTCCGAGGCGATCAACGGCGGACCTTTAACCTTGGAATTTGCAAGCTCTATGTTTGAGGGCAAGGATGCCATCGGCAAGGTTGCAATGCTGGTAAAAGCCTATGTGGATATGGGCGGTCATCAGCTGCAACTAAATGCCATTAACACGGAACTGATGAAAGATGCACAAGCACATCCCGAGCGTCACAGACAGTTGGTTGTGCGAATCTGGGGATGGAGTGCATACTTTGTGGAACTGGATAAGGAATACCAAGACCACGTAATGCTTCGTCAACAGTATCGGGTATAAAACAGTCCATCTTTTCGCTTTTCACTCGGGGCGGTACAAATCGTACAGCACCCTCGTTGCAAAGCAATCACAGATATAATTTTCTTGCAGACTATATCATAATGAGAAATAATTGAGTAAAAAAATGAACGGTACAATTTTTGATATCAAAGAATTTTCCATCCACGACGGACCGGGCGGGAGAACCACGGTTTTTCTGAAAGGTTGTCCCTTGCAATGCAAATGGTGCCATAATCCGGAGGGGCTAATCGCTAAGCCGCAGATAATGAAAAAGCATAATCTTTGTTGCGGTTGCAAGGCTTGTGAGAAAGGTTGCAATCACCCCGAATGTGCTCCCTTTGGCGTGTGTTTGCACGCCTGCCCAAACGGTTGTCTGACGGTTAGCGGTGAAAGTGTAGATAGCAAAGTTCTTGCCGAAAAATTAAAGAAAGACAAAGAGCTTTTTGAAATCACCAAAGGCGGTATTACCATTTCAGGCGGGGAACCCTTACTGCAGGCAGACTTTGTGTGCGATTTGGTGGACAACTTAAACGGCATTCACACGGCAATTCAGACAAGCGGTTATGCGGAACTTGAAACCTACAAGAGGGTGATATCCAAATTCGATTATGTGATGCAGGATATTAAGCTTGTGGATGAAGAAAAGCATATCCGATATACCGGGGTAAGCAACCAAAGGATTTTAGAAAATATCAAGTGGTTAAAGCAAAGCGGAAAGGAATTGATGTTCCGTATTCCGTTAATTCCGGGCATTACCGATACCAAGGAAAATTTGGAGCAGATTGCCGAGATCACCAAAGGCTATCCCACCGAAAAATTATCCTATAACAGGATGGCAGGTGCAAAATATCCGATGCTCGGAATGGAATTTCAGTTATAAAAAGCAGAATATACAATAAAAAAACAAAACCAAAAAATTCAGGAGGTCAGCAGAAATGCTTGTAACTTTAAAAGAAGTCATTACTTTAGCAGAAAAAGGGAATTTTGCCATTCCCGCATTTAACGTATATAACACAGAAACTATTATGGGCGTGATTAAAGCAGCAGAGGAAGAAAGAGCACCCATTATTATTCAGGTATATCCC
Organism: Clostridia bacterium; assembly: GCA_045631485.1. Classification (GTDB taxonomy): domain Bacteria; phylum Bacillota; class Clostridia; order UMGS1840; family UMGS1840; genus SIG452. The sequence goes on from JAZQUU010000009.1 coordinate 43,095, forward strand.
AGATTGTTAAACGAAGAAGTTGGCTACTATCTTTGTCCTGCGATTGTTGCGGCAGCCAGAAAAGCAACCGTTCCCGTTTGCTTCCATTTGGACCATGGACCCTCCGAACTTGAGGTTCAGAAAGCACTTCGTTGGGGTGCAACCGGTATTATGTATGACGGTTCCGTTCATCCTTTTGACGAAAATGTGGCAAACACCAAGCATATTATGGATATTTGTGAAGCAATTGATGTTTCCGTGGAAGGGGAATTAGGCCACGTGGGAAGCGTAAACGATGAAGCAATGGAAGAGTTTACCGACCCCGAGGAAGCTGCAGAATTTGTTAAGAAAACCAATGTATGTTGCCTTGCCGTTTTAATCGGTAACGCACACGGTCACTACAAAAAAACTCCCAAATTGGATATTGAACGCGTGAAGGCAATCCGTGAAGCAACCGGTGGGATTCCCCTTGTGTTGCACGGTGGTTCCGGAATTCCGGATGATCAGGTGAAAGCTGCAATTAATGCAGGTATTCGTAAAATGAACATCGGAACCGATGTATGTTGTGCATTTGCAGAAGGTACCAAAGAAACCTTGGGAAATCCCAACAGAAGCCTTGCAGTTGATTTATTTATGAAACATCCGATTGAAACCGTGAAAAAGCTTGCAGTGGAAAAAATCAGACTGGTTGGTGCAAACGGCAAAGCGTAAGATAGTGCTCGGATTATCCGCGGTTTATTGATCAAAAAATTTAATTAGATAACGGAAGAAAAGAGAATCAAATTATGGAAAATAAAAATATTTTGTTCAAAGGGGTTTACAGTGCAACATTTTCAGTATATAATAAGGAAATGGATGTTATCAAACCCAGTATCGAGAAATTAATCAAGTATAACATCAAAAACGGTATCAAAGGGTTCTATGTTGGCGGTAATACCGGGGAATGCACCGTGTTACCCAATAAAACCAGAATGCAGATGTTAGAAACCGTAAAAGAAAATGCAGGGGACGCTTCCATTATTGCCCATATCGGTGCAGGTCACCTAGAAGATACCACCGCATTATTGGAACACGCAAACAGTGTGGGCGTAGATGCAATTTCTTCCTTGCCTCCGTCTCTAACTGCCTATTATAAGCCGGAAGAAATTATTGAATATTATAAATATCTTGCAAAAAATTCCAAAAGCCCGGTGATTGCTTATGTAACACCGGTTCTTACCTGCGACCCTATCTGGTTTGCAAGTGAAATTATGAAGATTGAAAACGTTGCAGGCATTAAGCTTACCATTCCCAATTATTATGTATTTGAAAAAATGAAATTGGTAAACGGCGGAAACATCAATTTGTTAAACGGCCCCGATGAATGTATGTTGGCAGGTCTTGTAATGGGTGCAGACGGTGCCATCGGTACCACTTATAATCTGATGCCTAAAACCGCTTGTGCAATTTATGATAATTTTATGAGCGGCAACATCAAAGAAGCTCAGGCAAATCAGCATAAATTAAATCGTTTTATTGATACTATTGTAGGCAATAACTTATCCGTATGGAAATCCATCCTCTCTGTCATGGGAATTGACGCAGGCTACACTGTTGCTCCCAATATTATGCCCACCAAAGAACGAGTGGCAGAATTGGTAAAACAACTGGAAAGCTTCGGTTGCACGGAGGAAATGATTGGATGAAATTAACGGCACTGTTGCTGATTATTCTTGCATCCTCCGCAGTTGGCGTGATGGGGTTACTTCGGAAAACCTATCAGTTAAAAAACGGAACGGGGCTTGTTTCCACGGCTCTGTTTATGTTGCTTTTTAATGTGATTGCCTCCATCGGCGGATGGGCGTTTTCGGATGCAATTCCGCTAAACTTGCCCGGAATCGGGATGGCGTTTGTTTTTGCCGTTGCAGCTTTGGTAACGGCGGTATTGTGCCTGATTGGCACTGCCTGGGGCAATGTTTCGGTGATTGTTGCCTGTGCTATGCTTGGAAAATTGGTCTTGCCGTCGGTGTACGGAATGATTGTGTTACCCGATGAAAATGTGCTGACATTTGCCAAAGCGATTGGATTTTTATTTGCATTTGTAACATTATTTTTAAACTTTGTGCCTGACAAAGATGCCAAAAAGAATGAACACGCCCTGAAGTTTAAGCTTGCTTGCATCACCGTGTTTTTCACCCAAGGCTCCGCTCTGATTATTTATAATCTTGTTACAAAAACGGGGCTTGCAGGGAATGGCTTTGTAACTTTATATATGGCAATTTCTGCAGTTTTGGCAGCGATTGCAATTTTATGTGTTTTGCTAAAAAACAAAGGCAACTTCCAAAAGGAACTGAAAGGCGCCCTGTCGATGGCAAGTCTTCTTATCATTGCAGGCTATGCAGCATTAAATTTTGTTTCCGACAAGTTATCGCTCACTTGTTCGGGAATGGTTCCGCTGATTTTTCAGGCGCCCGTGGAATTTTGTGTGCCTATTTTAGTGATTGCTTTTATTGATTTTATGATTTACAGAGAAAAGCTTAGCAAACGGCAGCTTGTTCAGCTTTTGACCGCATTTTTATCCTGCGGTTGCTTTTTGATATAAAATCCGTATTGTATTCGGAGGATATTATGAAGAAAATCGGAAGAGAAGTTCTGTTTTTAGAAGCCAAAGAGGGGAACCCCAGAAATGGAGAAGGCTCCTTTTTAAGATTAGATGAGCATACCATTATGTATGCATACTCCAGATATGAAGGAAACGATTGGAACGACCATTGTCCTGCAGATATCTATGCGATTTTTTCCTATGATGATGGAGAAACCTGGCAAGATGAGAGAATGATCGTAAAGCACGATTCCACCAATGTGATGTGTGCATCCCTGCTTCGTTTTGAAAACGGCGATATCGGCACCTTTTACTTAAAAAAAGAAAACAAAACCTGCTCCTGTGTGGTGTATCTGGTCAGATCACAAGATAACGGACAAACCTGGTCAGAACCTATCCGATGCTTTGGGGAAGATAAATATTTTGTCACCAATAATGACAGAGTTATTAAACTGAAAAGCGGACGTATTTTAATTCCTGCAAACTGTCATCCTTTTTCTGATGATACTCCTCCCGCACCGGGAAAATTTAATATCAAAATGTGTGCAACCATGAATGTGTTTGCATCGGACGATGACGGGCTTACCTGGTATCAATTGGCAGAAGATATTGAAATTCCGGAACAAGAAAACGGCAACGGCCTTCAGGAAAGCGGATTATATCAGAGAGATACCGGTGAAATTATTGCTTTTTCCAGAACGGATATGGGCTTTCAGTATGAATGTGTTTCCTATGATGACGGAAAAACCTGGACAACGCCTCATCCGAAAAAATTCTTTACTTCGCCCCTTGCTCCTATGAGTATGAAAAAGGTGTGCGGCGATAAAACCATCGCCATTTTTAATCCTGTTCCGTCTTATACCACCCGTGAGCTTTCCAATGCCAGAACCTGGGGGAGAACTCCTTATGTTTGTGCGGTTTCGGAGGATGACGGATACAAATTTGAGAAAATCTTCTGTCTGGAAGACGATGACGAAAACGGTTACTGCTATGCTGCTATTTTTGATGGTGGTGACTATTTCTTAGCGGCATATTATCACTCTAATTATTCTGAGGGCTGCTTAAATTCCAATAAAATAATAAAAGTATTAAAAGAAGAACTAAAATAGAAAATCAATAGCGAGGACATTTTATGAGAACATACGAGCGATTGGACAAAATTAGTGAAAACAGAGAACCCCAAAGGGCATATTATATCCCTTATGATTCTTTGGAAAAAGCCTTAAAAGGGGATAAAAGAGACTCCAAATTTTATCACCTTTTAAACGGGGAATGGAATTTTAAATATTTTGAGTCGGAATACGATGTGCCCGAAACCATCACAGAATGGGACAAGCTTCCCGTTCCGTCTTGCTGGCAGCTATACGGCTACGACCAGATTGGATATACCAATGTGAACTATCCGATTCCCATAGATCCGCCTTATGTTCCCGATATGAATCCCTGCGGAATTTATCAAACCTCTTTTGAAATGGGAGAAGAGTGGTCAAAAAGAAAGACCTACATCGTTTTTGAAGGGGTTTCTTCTTGTGTGTTTTTATACATAAACGGCACCTATGTGGGATATTCTCAAGGCTCCCATCTGCAGGCAGAATTTGATATTTCAAATTATGTGAAGGCAGGGGAAAACGAATTAACCGCCAAGGTACTAAAATGGTGCAGCGGCACCTACTTGGAAGACCAGGACTTTTTCAGATTCAGCGGAATTTTCCGTGATGTGTATCTTCTTTCCCGAGAAGAAAATCACGTAAAAGATATTGATATTAAAGCAGATTGCAAGAGCATCTCGGTTTCTTGCGAAAATTACGAAATTTATGATGCAAACAATCAGATTGCAGATTTAACTAATCCTGTTTTATGGAATGCGGAACAACCCTATTTATACACCGTTGTGGTAAAAGGGGAAACCGAATATATTCCCCTGAAAGTGGGAATGAGAGAGATTAAAATCTCGGATAAGCAGGAGCTTTTAATAAACGGTGTCAGCGTGAAATTAAAAGGGGTCAACCATCACGATACCAATGCTTATCGTGGGTATGTGATGAGTGAAGAAGAATTAAAAACTGACCTCCTAAAAATGAAGGAATTAAATATTAATACCGTCAGAATGTCTCATTATCCGCCTACTCCCGAATTTTTAACGATGTGTGACGAGATGGGATTTTATGTGATAGATGAAACCGATTTGGAAACTCACGGCTTTGTAAGCCGTAATACAAGCTATCGTTTTGATGATAAACAACTTCCCGAAGAATGGGTTCACAGTATGCCCGAATGGGAGTTATCTTTCGTTGAGCGTGCAGAGAGAATGTATGAGCGTGACAAAAACCATCCCTCCATTATTATGTGGTCAACGGGGAACGAAAGCGGTCACGGTATCCATCATAAAACAATGGTAAAATGGTTGCGGGAAAAGGATTCTACCCGCCTTATCCATTGTGAAGATGCCAGCAGACAAGGCTACCACGATGTGCCGGATGTGGTATCTATGATGTATATTGATGTGCATGAATGGGAAGAAAAATATATTAATAACGAAGATTTGCCTTATCCCGTCTTTTTGTGTGAATTTTCTCACGCTATGGGCAACGGCCCCGGGGACGTGTATGACTATGTGGAACTGATGTACCGTCATCCCAAATTTATCGGCGGATGCATCTGGGAATGGGCAGACCATACGGTGATAAAAGACGGCGTTCCCATGTATGGCGGTGATTTCGGAGAATTAACCCACGACGGCAACTTCTGTTGCGACGGTCTGGTATTCTATGACAGACAGTTTAAGGCAGGCTCCTATAATACCAAGTATTCCTACCAGTATTTCGGCAGTGAATATTTAAACGGAAAATTATATGTAACCAACTACTATGATTTTACCAATTTGAATGAATTTGATTTCAAATTTGAAAAGGTGGCAGACGGCGTTGTTACGGAAACCGTAACCAAAAGAATTGATGTAAACCCACACGAAACCGTGGAGATTGAAATCCCGTTCCAATTGGATGATAATTGCAAAATGGGGGTATATCTTAATATCTGTCAGTTGGATGACGGTTTTGAGCGTGGCTTTGTTCAGCACGAAATCAAAACCGCAGCAATCGACCCCGAGCTTGGTAATCCTGTTACCGCATTGAAAGAAGATGCAAAATATATCTATGTAACAACCAACGAAGGAAAATACAGCGTTTCCAAAATCACGGGGAATATTTGCTCTCTTGTGAAAAATGAAAACGAACTGTTATCTCAACCGATTCAGTTAACCGCCTGGAGAGCACCCACGGATAACGACAGAAAAATCAAAAACAACTGGGGATTATTCCAGGATAATATGAGCGGTATCAACTTAAACCGTTTATTCTCCAAGGTATATTCCGTTGATGTGAGCGGAAACGAAATCATTGTGAAGGGTTCCTTGGCAGGGGTTTCCCGAATTCCGTTTTTCTATCATACAACCACCTACCGATTCTTTGAAAACGGTGTTCAGGTGGTGTTGGACGGAGCATTCAACGAAAAAATTGATTGTTCCTTCTTCCCGAGATTGGGCTACGAATTTACGCTGAATCAGGAAAATGATTCCTTCAGCTATTTCGGTATGGGAGATATGGAAAACTATTGCGATATGTGTCACCATGCAAAAATGGGACTCTATCATAGTAATGCAAGAAACGAATATGTGAATTACATTATGCCTCAGGAACACGGAAACCACACAAAGACCAAACTTCTTACAATGGATAGCGGTATCCGATTTGTTGCGGATTCGGAATTTGAATTTAATGTGTCGGAATACACCTCCGAAGCATTGACCGAGGCAAATCATATTGATGAACTGAAATCAAACCACAAAACCAATGTAAGAATTGATTATAAGGTTTCCGGCATCGGCTCCAACAGTTGCGGTCCGCAGTTATTGGAGAAATATCGGTTAGGAAAAGAAAAGGTTCATTTTTCCTTTTATGTAAAATAAAAATACAGATATTTTAGGAGGCGCATTTATGAATATCTGGCACGATATGGATGAAAACAGAATCACATCCGCACGCTTTTCCGCTGTCATCGAAATTGAAAAAGGCGGCAAAAACAAATATGAATTGGACAAAGAAACCGGTCTTTTAAAATTAGACCGTGTGTTGTACACCTCTACTCATTATCCTGCAAATTACGGCTTTATCCCCCGTACCTATGCGCAGGATGGCGACCCGTTGGATGTGTTGGTGCTTTGTACCGAAGGCATTCTGCCGATGACCATTGTGGAATGTTATCCCATTGGTGTTATCAAAATGATTGATGACGGTGCGGTGGATGAAAAGATTATTGCCGTGTGCGACAACGACCCCTATCATAACTCCTTTATGGATGTCTCCGAGCTTCCCAACCATCTGTTCCACGAAATTAAGCACTTTTACGAAGTGTATAAAATGCTGGAGCATAAGGAAACCATCGTGAATCGAGTGGAAGGTGCGGCGGCTGCGAAAAAAGTTATCAAAGAATGTATCGAAGCTTATAAAAAAGAATTTCCGAATAGGTAAAATTGCAATAGTGATATAAATAACAGGAGAAGAATTATGAT
>JAZQUU010000010.1:0-7776 GCA_045631485.1 Clostridia bacterium
GCTTATGGATATGGAATTAACCAAAAAACAGAAGCTGATTTTAGATTTTATTAATGATTTTCAGGAAAAAAACGGGTTCCCTCCCACCGTTCGTGATATTTGTATCGGTGTGGGACTTCGCTCCACCGCAACCGTGTTTACCCATCTGAAAAATCTGGAAGAAAAGGGAGTATTAAACAAAAGCTCTGCCAAAAACAGAGCCATCTCCGTGGTGAAAGAAGCCACAGTCACCGAATTTGTTCCCAAAGCATCCTCCAATCCTGAAATCCTGGAGGTTCCGTTGGTTGGTAAGGTTGCAGCAGGAAGTCCGATTTTAGCGGTGGAAAATATTGAACGCACCTTCCCTCTTCCCATGGATATGGCAACCAATCAAGAATTGTTTATGTTAAGGGTGCAAGGGGAAAGTATGATTAACGCAGGGATTTTAAATGGAGATTTGATTATCGTAGCTCGCCAACCTACTGCGGAAAACGGCGAAAAAGTGGTTGCAATGATTAATGATGAAGTAACCGTGAAAACCTTCTATAAAGAAAACGGATATTTCCGTTTGCAGCCGGAAAACGATACCATGGAACCCATTATTACCACGCAACTGACCATTTTAGGAAAAGTTGTGGGACTTTTCAGAACTTACTGATAAAAAAAAGATTTCAAATTTTTTAAAATTTGAAATCTTTTTTATTTGTTATTTTGATAACATCCGTTCCAATAAACTGTCGTATATCGGTTTATTTCCAACACTTTTGGTCACAATGTAGCTCACAATACATACCAACGATATCGGCAACAGATTTCCAAAATTCCCCGTCATTTCGCATAGCAGAATGATGCCTGTGATGGGGGCGTGCACAATCGCCGTGAAATATCCTGCCATTGCCAATACCACAAATTGGAACAACAACTCTCCATTCCAACCAAGCAACTCTATGGAAAATGTGCCCATAATTGCCCCGATGTATGCACCCATTACCAATAACGGAAAAAAGATACCACCGGGGGCTCCGGAGGCAAAGCTCATAACCGAAAACAAGAATTTCATCACCAGCAATAAAACGCCGAAAGACACATAAAATTCCGGTTCGCTCAACCACTCAATCATCGAATGTCCGCCGCCTAATACCTGCGGAAGAAACAGCGCCAAAATTCCGGCACCAAAGAACACAATCAACAATCTGAAAAATGGTTTGGAAATCTTTTGAAACTGCTTTTGTCCAAACAGAAGGGTTTTATTATATCCCCATCCCAACAAACCTGCCAAAGCACCGATTACAATCAGAATCCAATACTGCTCCAAAGAGAACTGTGCCGACAAAGGAAAATGAAAAACGGGAGCGGTTCCGAAAAACAGTTTGGATAAGAAATCTGCACAAACAGAAGAAACCATCACCGAAAACAACAAGGAAGGCGAAACCTTTTTATAAACCTCTTCAATGGCAAACAGAACTCCTGCCAAGGGTGCATTAAAAGCCGCAGATAACCCCGCAGCCGCCCCGCAAAGAAGTAAAAAGTTTTTTTCTTCACCCTCCCGATGCAACTTTTGGGAAACAAACAGACCACCCATACCGCCAAGCTGAATGGAGGGGCCTTCTCTGCCAAGAGAAAGTCCGCTGAGAATCGATAAACTTCCGCCAAAAATTTTCAAAATAAGAACTTTTAGGGGATTTGCTTTGAGTTTATCGTGAAACTCTCCTTCAATTTGGGGAATTCCGCTTCCCGAAATCATCGGCTCCTTTTTTAAAAGAACCGACACAATCCAACAAATTGCCGCAAGAATCAAAAACCAGAGAAAAATCCATTCCCCTCTCGTCTTAATAAACGAAAGTAATTCTCCACGTCCGTTCTCGCAAATACCCAGCAGCCAACGGTAAAAAATAGTGACTGCTCCTGATAAAACACCAATGAAAATCCCCTCCCATACCAATCGGTATTTGGGAAGCATAAGTCCCTGATGCTTCATAATATCATCACCTGATTTCTCGCTTATTGCCACATAAACCCACAAAAAAGCTGTATCACACTGATACAGCTTTTTCATATTCAACTAAGAAACTTAGATAGCATATACGCTAACCTGTTTTTTGTCTCTTTTGGTTTCGAATCTTACTTTACCGTCGATTAATGCGTATAAAGTATCGTCAGAGCCTTTACCAACGTTGTTACCGGGGTTGATTTTGGTACCTCTCTGTCTTACCAGGATGTTACCTGCTAAAACAAACTGACCGTCTGCTCTTTTCGCGCCCAGTCTTTTGGATTCACTGTCTCTGCCGTTTTTGGTGCTACCTACACCTTTTTTATGAGCAAATAACTGGAAATTAATTTTAAACATTATCTAATCCTCCACTTCAATCATTTTTACATAATCCGAATATTCCGATTCCACCTGACGTAAGGTCAACACCATTGTTTCCAATAAGATGTTTGCCTTTTCCAAGGTGAGCTGGTCGGAAATTTCAGGAATTGTGCACTCTAAGTGCCCATCATCGATAATGATATTCAATCGGATTCCGAGCAGTTCCGACATTCCCAATACTACCGACTGGGTTGCGGTGGAAACATTCGCACACACAATATCCTTGCCGATTTCTTCATATCCGGAATGACCATCTACCATGAACCGATAAATATTACCGATATAGTTCCTGTCAATCTCAATGTTTATCATAAAAATTAACCGTTGATTTTTTCAATCTGAACTTTGGTATAAGCCTGTCTGTGACCCTGTTTTTTGTGATAACCTTTTTTCGGTTTGTACTTGTAAACAATGATCTTTTTGCTTCTGCCTTCTTTTAAAGCTTTTGCGGTTACAGTTGCACCTGCAACATAGGGTGCACCAACTTTGATGCCGTCATCGGAGCCGATTGCCAACACTTCGTTGAAAGTGTAAGTTTCGTTTTCACCGAGACCTAATTTTTCGATGTAGATTACATCTCCTTCTGCTACTTTGTACTGCTTTCCGCCGGTTTTTAAAACTGCGTACATAAAAGCACCTCCCAATTAAATTTTTTGCATCCTTTCGGATGGTTATTTAGGACACGCCCGAGTGATGGTGTTCTTACCAATGGCAAGATTCTTATGCCATCCCGGAGCGGTTACCACAGTATTATACACTCTGTTTTACCAAATGTCAAGCTTTTTTTAGGATTTTTTAAAAATAATTTTATTCTCTTCAAAAAACATGAAAAATCATCGAAAATCATAGCTGTATCAAGACAGAGAACCGTCCCCTGTCTTGTCATCGGATGAGATAAATCTGATATACTAATCTACTATACTTATAATAGTGAACCTGATAAATACTACCTTTTTGCAAATCGCTATACGATTTCAATCGTTCAGGAACTCTATAACTGTTCCCATTGAGTTTTATTGTATATTCACCTAAAAAGCTAGAACGAGGATTATTATTACTACTAATTCCACTTAGAACCCCTACATCTGTATAAGAGTACTTATTATTATCAAGGAAATCTAAAGTAGGAAAAATTAAGATAAAAATAATTCCACTCATTATAAAAAAAGGAATAATGTATTTATAGATTATTTTTATTGTCACCGTTTTGAATAAAACATTCTTATTATCTATGACACCTTTTCCATTACACATTCTAATAATACAAATGATACAAACGACAGATATCAAAAAACCAATAGCTATCTTTTTAATCAAAAATGTATCTGACATTATTTCCCTTCCTCCCACCATACAGCATCTACTAAAAATTCATTGGGAATTCCGTTTTCGTCATGTCTGTGCCAACAGAACCGTCCCCTTGACACACTCCAGGACCTCTGTGTGTCAACAGAACCGTCCCCTTGACACGCGGTGTAGGTGGAACCGTCGCCTTGACGCACTACTCATTTAGATATGCTCCCAACTAATTTTACCGAGTTTGAAATTGGATTGCATTTCTCATAGTCTGTATATGGTTTGTTATAATCTATTACACATACATCTAAATTCTCTAATTCTTTTATAATTTGGTTTTGGTTGTCATCGGTCGAACAAACTAATATTCCAAAAGAAAGTTCAATATCTTCCATAAAAGATATTGGAGTTACACCTTCACGATCCAATCGGTTTACTCTGTTTCCCAATATTACAGAAGGCATTACTTGTCCAGGAGAAAAGCTCATATAGGGAAGTGTTATCTCCTTAAATCCAATATTTCTTATTGTGCAATCAACTCGAACTATCTTTAGGTCTGTTTCTCTCCCTTCAATTTCCTCAATATTAACGCCATAATTACCTAACAAGGAATTCCGTTCAAACTGATCGTCTAATTTCATCTTCACAGTTTGAATGGAAATATGGTCAATTGTTATGACAGCTTTTTGTGGAAATAAATAAACATATATAACAACAACTGCTAATAACGTTAAAATTATACTGAAGAAAAAAATTTTTTTATCAGACATACTATCTCCCTCTTATTATTAATACTCGACACGGACAATATATATATCTCCATTGTTATACTTTCCTTTGTGTCAAGGGGACGGTTCTCTTGACACAACTTGACACCTCCCAGGTGGTTCCGTTGTGTGAAGTCCCCTTGTATTTGAAATATGTTTTTATAAAACTTATTCTCCTAAAATGTCTGCGATGAAATATGCGTTGGTATCGGCAGGTTTGCCGGACTTATCAAACACAGTTACTCTCACATAAATATCGTCGGGACGAAGTTCAAATTCCGCTTCGTTGATGGTATCTCCTTCCATGGGATACGCACAGAAGCTATGACGAAGACCGGTGGTAAATACGATTCTTGCCGCATCAGAGGTTTTGATATGTAATTTGTTATCTTCCACATATAAGCTATTTGTGTCAAGGGGACGGTTCTCTTGACACAACTTGACACCTCCCAGGTGGTTCCGTTGTGTGAAGTCCCCTTGTATTTGAAATATGTTTCTATAAAACTTATTCTCCTAAAATGTCTGCGATGAAATATGCGTTGGTATCGGCAGGTTTGCCGGACTTATCAAACACAGTCACACGAACATAAATATCGTCGGGACGAAGTTCAAATTCAGCTTCGTTGATGGTATCTCCTTCCATGGGATACGCACAGAAGCTATGACGAAGACCGGTGGTAAATACGATTCTTGCCGCATCGGAAGATTTGATATGTAATTTGTTATCTTCCACATACAAGCTGTGAATTTCGGGGCCCTGAGATGCATAGAAATTTCCTTTCACCAATGCATCGGTGATGGTTTTATACTCTAATTTATCCGCTTTAATCATGGTAAAGCCGCCAAAGGAATCACAATAGGGGCTTTCCATGGGGAAGCCATTATGGTTATCGTCGGTAGCGATACAGTAAAGCTTTTTGCCCTGACGAAGCAGTTCATCATACACTTCGGGATTGTAATCGTGATACCCTTCGGTGATACATCCGTAGTTACAGATTTCCATCGCGTTCATACCTTCGTATTTACTGTAAATCTCGTAACCTTCCTGAGACCAGGTGGGATGATTGTAGGTGACAAAATAATTTTTCTCACGGGAGGTTTTAATCATATCGTTGATGTAATCCGCATTATACTCGTACACATACAACGGAATGGATTCGTCACGCTGCACCACCGATTTGTCTTCCAGTCGGTCATACACCCAGGTATGACGGAAGCAAGGTTGCACGGTATAGTCGGGGTCAATGGCAATCAAGCAGATATGACAAGTTTTGGTTGCATAAGAGGGTTCCCCGTTTTTGGATTCCTCGGTAATATCAAATTCCACGCCGTGAAGCGCCAAAAAGTCATCCCCTGTCAATTCCGGGTGAGGCACTAAGATATTATGGTCGGTGTATGCAATGATGGAATACCCTCTTTTTTTGTATTCCTCTTTCATCACCTCGGGGGAAAGCCAACCGTCGGATACGGTGGTGTGGCAATGCAGGTTCGCTTTATAAAACTGTCCGTCTTCAGGCAACAAATACTTTTTCATAATGAGTGTTCTCCTTTTTATTTTAATAATTCATTTACAAAATAGGCGTTGGTATCCGCTTTTTTTCCCTCTTTGTCAAACACGGTCACTCTTATATAAATGTCGTCGGGATATTTTTTATTTCTTAAATGCTGTCTCCCAACAGCTTAATGGTTTCCTTAATGTTGATATTCTGAGGGCAATGTCCTTCACAAACACCACACTGAATACAATCTTTCACGTTGGTGTGCTTTTCCTGCAGAATCTTCTTGGTATCCTCCCACACAGATTCTGCCGCCAGATGCTTGTTATACACCGAAATCACATCGGGAATCAAAATCTTTTTGGGGCAATTATCCACACAGTAACGACAACCCGTGCAGGGAATCTGCCGAACGGTGTGAATCAAGTTTCTTAATTCTTCGGAAAGAGCAAGTTCTTCCTCGCTAAAAGAAACGAAATCTTTCATAAAGGAAATATTTTCGGTAATCATATCCATATTGCCCATGCCGGATAACACCATTTCCACATCGGGAAAGCTTGCCGCAAAGCGAATGGCAAATTCCGCTTCGGAGTTTTGAGATTTGCTATTCAACAATGCTTTTGCTTCCTTGGGAAGATTCACCAAGGTGCCGCCCTTCACGGGCTCCATCACAATCACTTTTTTGCCGTGTTTTCGGCACACATCATAGCAAGCCTGGCTCTGAATACCTGCATCATCATAGTCTAAATAGTTAAACTGAATCTGCACAAATTCAACCGATGGTTGCTCGGTGAGAATTTTATCCAACACATCTGCCGTATCGTGAAAAGACATGGCAATATGCTTTACCTTGCCCTCTTCTTTTAACTGCTTTACCACTTCAAAAGCATTGCAACGGAGATTTTTCTGATATAATTCACGATCCATACAATGGAAAATATACACATCAAAATAATCCACACCGCAGGATTCCAACTGACTTTCAAACAAAGGACGAATATCCTCCTCGGCATTGTAAATCCAGGGAGAAAGCTTATCCGCCAGCACAAAGCTTTCCCTGGGATAACGCTTTGCCACACATTCACGAATGGCAATTTCGCTTTTGCCGTCCAGATACACTCTTGCGGTGTCAAAATAGTTAAAGCCGGGTTCCATAAAGGCATCCACCATCTGATTGACCTGTTGGTAATCCACATCGTTTTCAATCATAGGAAGTCTCATAAAGCCAAAACCGAAATTTTTCTTTGCTTTTTCATATAACATAGGAAGTTCTCCTTTTTTGTAATTGATAATTATGTCGGTTCCTTTACCATACAAATGGTATCAGGCGATATTTTACTTTTTAAATATTTACGGTAACATATCCGGCACCTTACTTTTATTGTCATTTTTATTCTTAACTATTTGCACTCTATACGATGTATTATCAATGATCTTAATTTGTCTGTTTTCGATATTCTTTATAGACTAAAATCAAGTCAAAATCAAAAAATGAATTGACAACACAGTTGTCATGAATTGGATTTCATCCATGAATTGTCGCTATCGCAACATGAATTGAATTGCCTTTATAATGCACGAAGTGCAATTCATGAGCCGTAAGGCTCAATTTATGAAATCTTTGATTTCAATTTATGCCGAAGGCAATTCATTGCGGTGTTACACACCGCATATGATTTTGTCAGGTTAAGACCACAAAATTTTGTAGGGGACATTCATGAATGTCCCGCGGGCAATTCGTGAATTGCCCCTACATTGTTTCACTTGTCTATCACTTTATATATTAAAATCAAGGCAAGGATAAAAACTTGTCGATATGCAAACTTCGTTTGCTCGATATATTTTTTCAGAAGGAGCAAGCCCCTTC
>JAZQUU010000011.1:0-31815 GCA_045631485.1 Clostridia bacterium
GCCTGGCCGGAAACACCGCCGCCGAATACGTTAACCAAAACGTCGAACTGACCTGCGGTTGCAGTTAAGTTCAAGGGCTGTCTAACGATTAATTTTAAGGTTTCCAGACCAAAATAGTCGTCAATATCTCTGTTATTGATAGTGATGTTACCTTTACCGGGAACCAGACGAACTCTTGCAACAGAGCTTTTTCTTCTGCCGGTGCCAAGATATACTTCTAATTTTTTAGCCATATCTTATATCCTCCCTATTAACCGTTGTATACTTCGGGTTTCTGAGCAGCGTTTTCGTGTTCAGCACCTTTGTAGATTCTAACTTTAGTAGCCATTTTTCTGCCCAGAGAGTTGTGGGGCAGCATGCCTTTGATTGCCAGCATCATAGCTTTTTCCGGATTTTCAGCCATCAGCTTTTCGTAGGGAACTGCTTTTAAGCCGCCGATGTAACCGGTGTGTCTGTAATAGATTTTGTTTTTCAGTTTGTTACCGGTTAACACTGCTTTTTCAGCGTTGATAACGATAACGTGATCTCCCAGGTCAACGTTGGGAGTGTACTCAGGACGATGTTTACCTCTTAAAATGGAAGCAACTTTTGCAGCGGTTCTACCTAAGGGCATATCTGCAGCGTCAACAATGTACCATTTCGCTTCGGTCTGTCCTGCTTTTGCAAGATAAGTATCTTTCATAAGAAACCTCCGAGTTATTTATTCTTTATTTTAATCGATTTTTTGTGTCCGTTTTTCACGAACGGATATCATTATACAAAAAGATTTTCCATTTGTCAACAACTTTTTTGAAATTTTTCAATCTAAAAATAGTTTTCTCTCATTTTCTTTCGTTTTCTCTTGTTTTCTTCGTTTTTTGAATATGTGATTTTACAAAGAGGACTGCAACTTTGTTAAAAAATCCACAGAGTAGTCGGGAATGGCTTCCTCATAAGACACCACATACCCTGCCAAGAGGGATGCCTTTTCCAGACAAACCTTAAGAGAATCTCCCCGTTGGTAATGATACAAAAAGCAGGCACAAAAGCTGTCCCCAGCACCCACGGCGGAAACAAAGTCGGTTGTTTGGGCAGGCACCGTGAAAAATCCCTGCTCTTTGTCCCATACGCAGGCACCGTCACTATCCAAAGTCAAAATGGCGGTTTGGATATTGTATTTTTCACAGATTTCTTGCAAGGAAACGGCAATATCCGCCTCTGTGAGAGAGGAGAATTCCTTTATCAAAGAAACTAAAAAATATTCGTCACGATTCATTTTGACGATATCGCAGGCAGAAAGTCCCCACGCCAGAAGCTCTTCGGTATAATAATGCTGACGGAGATTCACATCAAAAAAACGGGTCTTAAAATTGCCTTTTGCAAGAAGTTCTTCGCAGGTTTTTTTGGAAATTTTGTTTCTTAAAGCAAGGGTACCGAAATAGAAAATATCATATTCTTTTGAAAGCACCGCAGCATCAAGCGAAACACTATCATAACTGAAAATTCCGCTTAAATCGTAGCATGGTTCTCCGTTTTGATAAGTCACCCTGC
Source organism: Clostridia bacterium (assembly GCA_045631485.1). Classification (GTDB taxonomy): domain Bacteria; phylum Bacillota; class Clostridia; order UMGS1840; family UMGS1840; genus SIG452. Next base: position 1,531 of record JAZQUU010000011.1, read on the forward strand.
AAACTCCCGTGGGCAGGGTGGGATGCTGTTTTAAGAATCGGGTATCAACCCTGTATTGTTTGGCAAAGGAAAGTGCTTCTTTGCCAAGGTCGTCGTCCCCGACGGCACCGTACAGGGCACAATTTGCTCCCAATTTGGCAAGATGGGCGCAAAAATTAAAGGGTGCACCGCCAATTTTCTTCGCGGTGGGATAGCAATCAAATAAAATTTCACCAAATGCAAGTACGTTCATGCTCACGGGTTCCTTTCTGATGGTTGGAATATCTGTATCATACCACAAATCAAAGGCAGAATCAATCCGATTGGGTAAAAATTTCATAAAATCATTTACAAATGCAAGATAATCTGCTATACTGTTGTATTGTTATAACGATTATTTGACATATTTGACATCATTGTCTTAAAATATCCGGAGGATCCCTATGAAACGAAATATCATTACGGCAATCTTAATGGTGCTGATCAGCGTTGGCACAATGCTGTTGCCGCTTCCGTCCTCGGAAAATCCCGTCACGGCGGAGCCCGTTGTGGAAATTCTGCCTCAGGAAACGGTGGATAAGCACGAATATACCCAAGGTCTCACCGATGTGGTTTCCATTTCGGCATACCAGAAAAATGTGTTGCTTGCCAATCCTGAAACTGCCGATTTCCGCTACGATGTGAAAAAAGTATATCAAACCAAAGAGAATGCCAGAATGGTGGATTTCCCCGACGGATTTTATGTGGATTTGCCCGGCAATCCCACCTTTGATTTTTCCCGTGGAGAAGCCGGCATCAAAGTGTATGGTGACGGTTGGGAAGCACTGTTTACAAAGGAAGGCTCCCCTTACGAGGATACCCTGAAATATATTGACGAATACATCAATAAATATGTGGCAAATCCTGCCTATCAGAAAGCCAATAACATCACGCTCCACGAAGATGGCATCCGCAATCTCGGAAATTTTTCCTTGCGGATTCTTTCCATGACAAGAACGCCCGACAAGGGAAGCGACGTGGTGTTAAATTCCTACACCATGGCATATCTTCTGGACCAAAACGGCGGTCAGATTTATTACAGAATGCTCTTAAAGGCAAAGACCTATGAGCCCGAAACCGTGAACCGAATTCTTTCCTCCTTTACTCTCTTTGATGAAAGGGGACAAAGCACCATTACCACTCCCACCAAGGCAGAGCTTCCCAAATGGAATCGGGAAACAAAAGCTTTTTATGAGTCCCTGATAAGCCGTGAAGATGTGCTTTGGGGCGTGTATAACTATAAGCTGATCACCGTGGACGGAATGGCGCCTACCATGGAAGAACTGGAAGAAAAACTGGACTACAATTTCGGTCTTTGTATGGGTTACACCTACTTAATGGAAGAACCGCCGATAAAGGGGTTGCAGGAAGCCTATGACGACGGAAAAATCACCGAAATGACCTTGCAGGTCTGCACTGTGGACCACGCAGGAATGGATTCCACCAAGAATCCCAATTTTGAGGTAATAGACGGTCTGTGGGATGACCAGATCAGAAAGTACGCCAAGGCATTCAAAAAATTCTCTCATCCCATTTTGTTCCGTGTGAACAACGAAATGAACACCGACTGGTGCACATACAGCGGTGTGGTAACCTTGCAGGACCCCGATATTTACAAGCAGGTATTTAACCGCATTTACAACATTTTCCAACAAGAAGGCGTGGATAATGTTATCTGGATTTTCAATCCCCAGTTCGGCAACTACCCCCCCGCAAGTTTTAATCACTATATGAACTACTATCCCGGAAATGATAAAATTCAGCTTCTGGGCGTTACCAAATACAATACCGGCACCTACTACCAAGATGTGTTCGGCGAAACCTGGGACGATTTTATTCCCTCCTTTGATGCTCTGAACACCCTGTATTCCCAAACATTCCCCCAAGTTCCCTGGATTGTGACCGAGTTTGCATCATCCTCCTATGGCGGAGACAAGGCAGCCTGGATGGAAGAAATGTTTACCCATATCGGGGATTACAAGAATATCAAAGCGGCAGTCTGGTTTAACTGGGGTGACCGTGACTATCGGGAAGGTATGGAGCATATCATCGCCCGCCCCTACTACCTTGACGAAACCCCCGAAACCTTAGACGTGTTCCGACGGGGTGTGAAAGGCGAATTTTCAAAATAATGAAAGTCGCAAATCAAAAACTTTCATTTTTCCCTAAAAAATTCGGAAAATATCTTGATTTTTTTCATATAATATAGTATTATAAGAAATGGTATGAAATTTTTGCAAGGGCAACTTTCAGAATTTCATCGCAACAAGGACAAACGCCGCAATAAGCCGTGGGTGCTTGTTCGGTTATATATTACGGATTGGAGAGAACAAAATGGCAATGAAAATCAGCAAAAAAGGCGGTGCGGTTTCCGCATCTCCCACCTTAGCAATCGATTCCAAATTCAAACAGATGAAAGCAGACGGTCTGGATGCCGTTGGTTTCGGAACCGGAGAACCCGATTTCGACACTCCCGACCATATCAAGCAGGCTGCAATTGAAGCGTTATCCAAAGGGATGACCAAATATACTCCCGCTTCCGGCACTCCTGCCTTAAAGCAAGCAATCGTGCGCAAATTAAAACGGGAAAACAACCTGGATTACGAAGTGAAAAACATCGTAATCTCCAACGGTGCAAAACATTCTTTAACCAATATCTTCATGGCAATCTGTGACCCGGGTGACGAAGTCATCGTGCCTGCACCCTACTGGGTAAGCTATCCCGAAATGGTGAAATTGGCAGACGGTGTTCCCGTGATTTTGGAAACCACCGAAGAACACGATTTCAAATTCACCGTGGAAGAACTGGAGCAGGTTGTGACCGATAAAACCGTTGCGGTAATTTTATGCAGTCCCTCCAACCCCACAGGTTCCGTGTATTCCAAAGAAGAACTGCAGAAAATTGCAGACTTCTGTGTGGCAAGAAATCTGATTGTGGTGTCCGACGAAGTGTATGAACACTTGATTTACGAAGGTGACACCGTTTCTATCGCAACCTTAGGCGAAGAAATCAAAAAACTGACTGTTACCGTAAATGCAGTTTCCAAAACCTATGCTATGACCGGTTGGCGTATCGGCTACACCGCTTGTGAAGAAGGCTTGGCAAAGGTAATGGCAAACATTCAGTCCCACGCCACCTCCAACCCCAACTCCATCGCTCAGGCAGCAGCTTGTGCAGCGTTGGACGGCTCTTTGGATTGCGTTTACAATATGAAAAAACATTTTGAACAGCGCAAAAACTATATGTATGAAAAAATCAACGCTATTCCCGGTTTATCCTGCAGAATGCCCAAAGGTGCGTTCTACATTATGATGAACATTTCCAAAGTGAAGGGCAAAAAATACGAAGGCGTTACTATCAACACTTCCGATGATTTCTGTTCCTTACTCCTGGAGAAAGAACTGGTGGCATTGGTGCCCGGCTCCGGCTTCGGTGCAGATGACTTTATCCGTTGGTCTTATGCAACCGGTATGGACAGCATTGAAAAAGGTATGGAACGCTTAGCTCGTTTCGTTTCCAAATTAACTGACTAAACAGTGTGGGACAACACCCCCAAAGATATTGAGGGTGTTGTCCCTTTGTTATAAAATCGGACAAACCACTTTGACAACCAAGGAAGGCTGGTGCCAATTATGCTGAAAAAATGCGAAACTCTTACCTTAACGACCGATTCTCCCAAAGAATTAAAAAAGAAGCTGGAAGCTTATCAGGAGCGTCTTGCCGCCCTGCAACGGGAAGCAAGAGCGTTGGAAATCCCCGTAATTATCGTAATGGAGGGATGGGGTGCATCCGGGAAAGGGCAGCTCATCAACCATTTCATTCTCCCCTTAGACCCCCGCGGCTTCACCGTTTACACCATTAAGGACGAAAACGAGGAAGAAAGCCGTTATCCGTTCTTATGGCGTTTTATCACTAAAACTCCCGCCAAGGGAAGAATCGCCATTTTTGACCGCAGCTGGTATCGCCGTGTGTTAAATGACCATATTGATAAAAAGGTAAAAACAGACCGTTTTTATGAAGATTTGGAAGAAATCAACGCCTTTGAAAAGCTTTTGACCGATGACGATAATCTTTTGATTAAATTCTTCGTGCATATTTCCAAAGACGAGCAGAAAAAGCGTCTTAAGGAACTGATGGATTCCAAAGAAACCGCCTGGCGTGTTTCCAAAGACGATTTAAAACACAACAAGCAATACGAAAAATACCGTGAGGTTTCCGAAAAAATCATTGAAAAAACAGACAAGGAAAATGCTCCCTGGCACTTAATCAATGCCAACGACATTACCTATGCAACCCTACGGATTTTCGAGATTTTAATTGCGCAATTGGAAAAGAAAATTGCATTAAAAAAAGAGGAAGCCAAATCTCCCCGTCCCATTTTGGACCGTCACGTTGGCACCAATTATTTGGATTCGGTGGATTTATCCTTAAAATTAGAGAAAAAGGATTATCAGGAAAAGCTTTCCTACTATCAGAACAAGCTGGAGCATCTGCATAACCGCTTGTACTTAAAGAAGAAACCCGTCATCATTGTGTTTGAGGGTTGGGATGCAGGCGGCAAGGGCGGTGCCATCAAGCGTTTGACAACGGCTTTGGACCCCCGTGGCTATCAGGTGTTTTCCACCCCTGCTCCCACCAAAGAGGAGCTTTCTCACCACTATCTGTGGCGATTCTGGAAGAATTTCCCCAAAACGGGGCATATTGCCATTTTCGACCGCAGCTGGTACGGCAGAGTGATGGTGGAACCCGTGGAAGGCTTTTGCACCCAGAAAGAATACGACCGTGCTTTCTTTGAAATCAACGATATGGAAAAGCACCTGGTGGGCAGCGGCATCACCGTGATTAAATTTTTCCTGCACATCTCCAAAGATGAGCAGTTAAAACGATTCGAAGACCGCAGAGAAAATCCCCAGAAATCCTGGAAATTGACCGACGAAGACTTCCGTAACCGTGAAAAATGGGACGATTATCTTTGCACCATTGAAAAAATGATTGATAAAACCCATACCAAAATTGCACCCTGGCATCTGATTGCAGGAGACGACAAGCGGTATGCCAGAATCGAGGTTCTTCGGATTATTACCGAAACCTTGGAAGAAGTATTAAAAAAAGGAAACAAATAAGGATAAAAAAGATGGAAAAAGAACTGATTACATTTACTCTGCGTGAGGGCGAAGATTTCATCACGCTGCAGAATCTTTTAAAAGTGGAAAACATTGTTGCCACCGGCGGCGAAGCAAAATATGTTATCATGGACGGCTTGGTGCAGGTGAACGGGGAATGCGAATCCCGTCGCGGCAGAAAGCTCCGCCAAGGCGATGTAGTAACCTTTGAAGATTACGAAATCACCGTAAAATAAAGAAAGGATACCCCGTATCATGGCAAAAATTAAATTTATTACCGACTCTGCGGCAGATATCCCGAAAGAATATGCGAAAGAAAAAAACATTGATGTGTTGCCTTTTCACGTATATCTGAAACCTCACGACGGAGAAGTGCAGGAATATTTTGACGGAGTGGATATCACCTCCGACGAAGTGTTTGCTTTTATGGAAGCCAACAAAGGCAATGTTTCCACTTCTCAGGTAACTGCTTACACCATCGAGGAATATTTCCGTGAATTAGCGGCAAAAAATGAATATGACACCTATATTTTCACTTGTATCTCTTCTGCAGGAAGTCCCACCTATAACAATGTGAAAATTGCTTTGAAAAATATGGAAGAAGACGGCATCAAACTGGATGTTCGTCTGATTGATTCCAAATTCTACACCATCTGTTACTACTATGCAATGCGGGACGGCATTGCCGCATACGAAAACGGTGCTTCTGCTGACGAGGTGGTGAAAATTATAGAAGACTGCTGTGCTTCCAACAACATCTTCTTAATGAACGGCACTCTGGAATACTTAAAACGAGGCGGAAGAATCACAGGTACCTCTGCATTACTTGGAACCATTTTGGATATTAAACCCATTTTAACCGTAAAAGACGGGTTAATGGCAGCGGCAGAGAAAGTGCGTGGCATCAAAAAAGCGATGAACCGCATTATGGAACTGGTAAAGGATGCCACCAAAGACGGCGGCTACCGATATATGATTGTGTATTCCAATAAAGCCGAATACTACGACGAATTTGTGCAACTGGTGCACGAAAACTTTAAAGGGGAAGAAATCACCGAAAATCAGGTGGGATGTACGATTGGCGTTCACATCGGACCTGGGTTGGTTGGCTTAATGTTCCAGAAAATTACTAAAATGTGATAAATAGCGCAGACCACAAAAAGCAATACCTGTTTTTATCTTTTTATTTTCTAAGGTGAAAATTTGTTGGCACAAATTTTGATTTTATTTGCTTTTTTGTTACGAACAAACTTCACCTCTCGCTGTACCTTCGTACAGCGAGAGGTGAAGTTTGTCCCTTCTGCATCTATTTCTTCCATTTTACCAAACAACGCTCTCTCAAACGGATGAAGCTCACCGCTCGGCGTACACTCGGGACGATGTGGGCATCGTCCCCTACAATGCACCCGAAGGGTGCCACCATAATTATTCATCATGCATTATTCACTATTCATTCAATAAGGGCTTTCGGCGTTGCCGATTGCCCTTATTGCATCAGAAAGGAGGTGCCGCTATGAAACTGGAAAAACCATTTCGCATTGCGTCTCACATGAAACCAAAAGGCGACCAACCCCAAGCCATCGAAAAATTAAGTGAGGGTATCTTACGAAACGACAAATATCAAACCTTGCTTGGTGTTACCGGTTCGGGCAAAACCTTTACCATCGCCAATGTGATCCAAAAGGTGCAAAAACCAACCCTGGTTCTTGCCCATAACAAAACCTTAGCTGCTCAGCTTTGCAGTGAATTCAAGGAATTTTTCCCCGATAATGCGGTGGAATTTTTCGTTTCGTATTACGATTATTATCAACCCGAGGCATATCTTCCCGGCACCGACACTTTCATTGAAAAAGATTCTCAGATTAACGACGAAATTGATAAGCTCCGTCACGCCGCCACCACCGCTCTGTTTGAAAGAAGCGACGTAATCATTGTGGCATCCGTATCCTGTATTTACGGGTTGGGTGACCCGGAGGATTACACCGATTTATGTGTGTCCATCCGAAAAGGAATGGAAAAAGATCGTGACGAAGTGGTAAAAAAACTCATTGAAATTCAGTATGAACGAAATCACATCGACTTTCACAGAGGATGCTTCCGACTAAACGGCGATGTGTTGGATATTTTCCCCTCAAACTCCAACGAAATGGTGCTTCGTGTGGAATTTTTCGGAGACGAGGTGGACCGTTTAACCGAAATCAACCCCTTAACGGGTGAAATTTTGGGAGAGAGAGAACACATTTTTGTGTTCCCCGCTTCTCACTATGCCACCTCTTATGACAAGATGAAGCGTGCCATCAAAACCATTGAAGAAGAGCTGGCAGAACGGATTGCCTTTTTTGATCAAAAAGAAAAATGGATTGAAAAGCAACGTATCACCGAGCGCACCAACTATGATTTGGAAATGATGGCGGAAATCGGCTTCTGCAAAGGCATTGAAAACTATTCCCGTCATATCAGCGGCAGAGAACCGGGTAGCGCACCTTATACGCTTTTAGACTATTTCCCCGAGGATTTCCTGTTGGTGGTGGACGAATCCCACGTGACTCTCCCTCAGGTGCGGGGAATGTATGCAGGGGACAGAGCCAGAAAAACCTCTTTGGTGGATTACGGCTTCCGTTTGCCATCGGCTTTTGATAACCGTCCCCTAAATTTTGACGAATTTATTGACCGCATCAATCAGGCGGTGTTTGTTTCCGCCACTCCTGCAGATTACGAACGGGAACACTCCACCCAAATTGTGGAGCAGGTAATTCGTCCCACGGGTCTTTTAGACCCCGAAATTTTCGTGAAACCCACCACAGGGCAAATTGATGATTTACTATCTGAAATCAACATCCGCACCGCCAAAAACGAGCGTGTGCTGGTGACCACCTTAACCAAACGAATGGCAGAAGACTTAACCGACTATTTCACCGAAGCAGGCGTTCGGGTGCGGTATCTGCATTCGGATATTGACACCATGGAGCGTATGGAAATCATCCGTGATTTACGAATGGGCGAATTTGATGTGTTGGTGGGAATCAACCTGCTCCGTGAAGGATTGGACTTGCCGGAGGTATCCCTGGTTGCCATTCTGGATGCAGACAAGGAAGGGTTCTTAAGAAGCGAAACATCTTTGATTCAGACGATTGGCAGAGCGGCAAGAAACGCAGAGGGAACGGTGATTATGTACGCAGACACCCTGACCGAGTCTATGGAAAATGCCATTCGTGAAACCAACCGCCGCCGTGATATTCAAAAAGCCTATAACGAGGCAAACGGCATCGTACCCGTCACCATCAAAAAAGACATCCGTGCGGTAATTGAAGCCACCAAAAAGGCAGAAATGCCGTCCAAAAAAGGAAAAACGAAAAAATTGGTGGATGAGGGGTATTTGGAAACCGAAATCCTGCGTTTAACCGAAGAAATGAACAAAGCCGCTAAGAACCTGGACTTTGAAAAGGCGGCAGAACTGCGAGACAGAATAAAAGCGATAAGAGATTAAAGAATAAAGAAGAAATAATAAATAATAAAAAAGGTAGCAGGCAAAGCCTGCATTAGAATGCGCCCATAGGGCGCCACCATTTTTATTCTTTATTCTCTATTATTTATTATTTCAAAAAGGAAATTGACTATGCGTGACACGATTTACATTAAAGGTGCCAAAGAGCACAACTTAAAAAATATAGACTTAAAAATCCCAAGGGACAAATTAGTAGTGTTTACGGGAGTATCGGGGTCGGGGAAATCATCTCTGGCGTTTGATACCATTTATGCGGAGGGGCAACGGCGTTATGTGGAGTCCCTTTCTTCGTATGCCCGTATGTTTTTGGGGCAGATGGATAAGCCTCAGGCAGACTTAATCGAGGGGCTTTCCCCTGCCATTTCCATTGACCAGAAGACCACCTCCAAAAATCCCCGCTCCACGGTAGGAACGGTGACAGAAATTTACGATTATCTGCGTCTTTTGTATGCAAGAATCGGGATTCCCCATTGTCCCAAATGCGGCAAGGAAATTCATAAGCAGACCATTGACCAGATTGTGGATAAAATTTTAAAATTGCCCGAAAAAACAAGAATTGTGATTTTGGCACCCGTAGTACGAGGCAAAAAAGGGGAACATCAGAAGACCTTTGAAAAAGCCAAAAAAAGCGGATTTATCCGCGTGCGGGTGGACGGCAATCAATATGATTTATCCGAGGAAATCAAGTTAGATAAAAACCAAAAGCACACGTTAGAAATCGTGGTGGACCGTATGGCGGTGAAGGAAGATATCCGCTCCCGCTTAACCGATTCTTTGGAAACGGCAGTTGGCTTAACCGACGGTCTGATTACCATTCTGGAGCACGACACGGGCAAAGAAAACACATACAGTTTAAATTATTCCTGCCCCGACTGCGATATTTCGGTGGAGGAGTTATCTCCCCGTGCCTTTTCTTTTAATAACCCTTTTGGTGCCTGTCCCGAATGCGGGGGGATCGGGCATTTGATGAAGGTTGATCCCGCTTTGGTGATTGACACCGAAAAGTCCATTTTAGACGGTGCCATCCGCGGAAGCGGTTGGTATGCGGCAGACAAGTCCGACAGTGTGGCATACACCTTGCTGGAAGCAGTTTGTAAGCATTACGGCTACTCCATGGTAAAACCCATCGGCAAACAAGACCCCGAATTTCTGCAAATGCTCCTGTACGGAAACGGCGGCGAAAAACTGAAAATCGAGTACCAACGCCGTGGCAATTCGGGTACCTATTACAGCGATTTTGAAGGGGTTATCACTAATCTGGAACGCCGTTACAAAGAAACATCATCCTCCTGGATGAGAAGCGAAATCGAGTCCTTTATGAGTCAGAAACCATGCCCCGTTTGTAAAGGTGCAAGACTGAAAAAAGAAAGCTTGGGCGTAACGGTTGGCGGCATCAATATTTACGAAATGTGCCAAAAACCCGTGAAAGAGCTTGTTTTGTTCTTTGGTGAACTTACTTTAACCGAAAAGGAATTCAATATTGCAGAGCGTCTCCTAAAAGAAATTAAGGAACGCCTTGGATTTTTAGATAAGGTTGGACTTAACTATCTTACCTTGTCCCGTTCTGCAGGGTCCTTGTCGGGTGGGGAAGCACAGAGAATCCGTCTTGCCACCCAGATTGGCTCCTATTTGATGGGCGTGTTATATATCTTAGACGAACCAAGCATCGGGCTTCATCAGAGAGATAACGAAAAACTGATTGAAACCCTTTTAAAGCTTCGTGATGTGGGAAACTCGGTCTTGGTGGTAGAGCACGACGAAGACACCATCCGTGCCGCCGACTATGTGTTCGATTTTGGGCCCGGTGCAGGAATTCACGGGGGATATATCACCGCAGAGGGAACTCCCGAAGAAATTATGAAATCCGAAACTTCTTTAACGGGGGACTATCTCTCGGGAAGAAAGCAAATCTCCGTTCCCGCCGAACGAAGAAGCGGAAACGGCAATTTTTTGGTAATCAAAGGTGCAAAACAAAATAATCTGAAAAATATTGATGTGTCGATTCCCTTAGGTTGTATGACCATTGTGACGGGGGTATCCGGCTCCGGAAAATCCTCCTTAATCAATCAGATTTTATATCAGGAATTATTCCATCACTTAAACGGCGGAAAAAGCCGTGGAGGCTTACACGACAGTATCGAAGGTATGGAGCAGCTGGACAAAGTCATCGCCATTGACCAGTCTCCCATCGGCAGAACACCCCGTTCCAATCCTGCCACCTACACAGGCGTGTTTTCCCTGATTCGTGAACTGTTTGCCGCCACCAATGACGCCAAAATGAAAGGCTACGGACCCGGTCGGTTCAGCTTTAATGTGAAAGGCGGACGATGCGAAGCCTGCGAGGGCGACGGGATTGTGAAAATCGAAATGCACTTTCTGCCCGACGTGTTTGTGCCTTGCGATGTGTGTAAGGGAAAGCGCTATAACCGTGAAACCCTGGAGGTTCGCTACAAGGGAAAGAACATTCACGAAGTGTTGGATATGACCGTGGAAGAAGGGTTGGAATTTTTTGAAAACATTCCTTCCATCAAACGAAAACTGCAGTTATTATACGATGTGGGCCTTTCCTATATTAAGTTAGGGCAACCCTCCACCACCTTATCGGGCGGGGAAGCACAACGAGTGAAGCTTGCCACCGAGCTTTCCAAACGCCCCACGGGAAAAACCATTTATATCTTGGACGAACCCACAACGGGTCTTCATTTTGATGATGTGCGAAAGCTTATTGATGTGTTGAACCGTTTATGCGACAGCGGAAACACCATTGTGATTATTGAGCATAACTTGGATGTCATCAAAGTGGGCGACTACATTATTGATATGGGCCCCGAAGGGGGCGACGGCGGCGGAACAGTAGTAGCGGCAGGAACCCCCGAAGAAGTTTCTAAAATAGAATCTTCCCATACGGGAAGATTCTTAAAAGAAAAACTGTAGGTTCAAATGAAGAATGAATAGTGAAAAATGAAGAATTGCGGTGGCACCCTGCGGGTGCATTAAAATGCAGGCTTTGCCTGCCACCGAAATTATTCACTATTCACTATTATTTATTCACTAAAAAAAACGGACTTCCGAAGAAGTCCGTTTTTTTATATCCAATTATTATATACTGCAATTGTTCCCACCAAATTCAGTGCAAAGCCGAAAACGGCAAGGGGAATCTGAAATTTTTCCAGTTTATCGTCTTTGTTCATCACCAACAGAATGCCTAAGAATATGTAGGGCAAAGAATCCAACACATAACGGTTTCCCCATTGGAAGCCACCCATAGTTTTATGAGCGGTGAGACACAAAAGATGCAACACAACCGTTACGGGGATTAAAATTCTTACCAAAATATTTTTCTGCGGTTTTTTGAGAAGAGATGCCACGGTATAAACGGCGTAGGAAATGAATACGGGAATTACCAGATAAAATGCCCAACCGTTGAATTTGGGGAACTGCAAAATTCCTTTGTCCCCCGATTTTGGAAGTTGCAACAACAGAGGGAAATTCTGCTTGATATAATCAAGATGGAATTGTCCTTTTTCCGCTTCCACAAATTCGGGTAAGTAGTTATGCCCAAATTCTAAGATATTGCCGAATCTGAGGTAATTGAGTAACATATAGCTTACCGCAATCACTGTGGGTGCAATCGCCCATTTCCAATGTTTTTGAAGCATTTTCCCGAAGGTGAGATTCTGTTTTTTCAGTCCCTGATACAAAATAACCAACAAAACGGGAGCATACAGGGCATTAAAGGGTCGGCAACCAACGCTCATCGCCCAAAAAGCAAGAGACAGTCCGCCTTTTCCCAAAACGGCATAATAAATTGCCATCACAGACAAGGTAAAGCATAAATTCTGTGCAATAAACCAAACCCAACCGTTCACGGTGATAAAAATCAGGTTGGTTCCGATGGTTACAAAAAGTGTCCAGAAGATTGCGGATTCATTGGATTTTTCGTAATGCTTTAAGAGACGGAACACATAGTATGCACCAAGTAAGCTTACTGCCACGGCAATCCATCCGTCGGGAGTGTTTTCGCCAAACAGTGCCGCAAAGGGAAGCATCACATAAGAGGGAAAGGGTGGGAAGCTTACAAAGAATTTGCCCCCAAACTCCGCAATTTCCAGATGGGAATAATTTTGCCCCAAATCTAAGTGTCCGCTTAACCAACGGCAAGCCTGCAAGGTGTAGGAATTATAAAAGTTTTTGCTCCACGGCCACATTCCCGTGAATGCCCACACCGTCCAGTAAGCGGCAAGGACGGAAAGAGCAATCAACAGAAAAGACAGCCATTCTTCCCGTTTGGTTTTTATTAAACTGTTTGATTTCATAAGTATTCTCCTTTTTTGGGAATCATCTGTTTCAGTTTAGCACAACAAAAGAAAAATGTAAATGTATTTTATAAAAAAAGGCAACATCGCTGTTGCCTTTTTCAAATTATTCGTCAAATAAGGGGGTGGAGAAATAGCGTTCTGCGGTGTCGGGAAGAACGGTTACCACGGTTTTTCCCTTGCCTAATTGTTTTGCCAGTTTGATTGCCGCCGCCACATTGGTGCCGGAAGAAATTCCGCACATAATGCCTTCTTTTGCGGCAAGGTCCTTGGAGGTCTGAATGGCTTCTTCATCCTTCACGATGCAGATTCCATCATAAATATTCTGATTTAAAATAGCGGGAATCAAGCCGTCACCGATGCCCATCTGCAGATGGGTGCCGATGGAACCGCCGGACAAAATCGCCGCATCTTCGGGTTCCACTGCCCAGATGGTCATATCGGGGTTCTTTTCTTTTAGGGTTTCACCGATGCCGGTGATGGTGCCGCCTGTTCCGATACCGGAGCAGAATCCGTGAATGGGACCATCCACCTGCTCTAAAATTTCCATACCGGTGCGTTTTCTCTGAATTTCCACATTGGCAGGATTTTCAAACTGCTGAGGCACAAACACATTGGGGTCTTCTGATTGCATCCGAAGAGCGGTCTGCAAGCATTCATCAATACAATCTCCGATGTTACCTGCATCGTGCACCAAAATGACTTCGGCACCGTAATGCTTCACAAGCTTTCTGCGTTCTTCGCTCACAGAATCGGGCATAATGATTTTGGTTTTGTATCCGCGGACTGCACCAACCAAGGCAAGACCGATGCCCTGATTACCGCTGGTGGGTTCCACAATGATGGTGTTTTCATTGATGAGGCCTTTTGCTTGTGCATCCAAAATCATATTATAGGCGGTGCGGGTTTTGATGGAGCCACCCACATTCAAGCCCTCAAATTTCACCAATACTTCGGCAGAATCTTCCTCCACCATCCGATTGAGGCGGATTAAGGGAGTGTTGCCGATGGCATCTAAAATGGTATTATATATCATAGGTACAATCCTTTCCTATTTTCGTCAAACAGAACTATTATAACATGAACATGAAAAAAATTCAATCTTTTTCCAATTTTTTTATTCATTTTATGAAAATTATCTCCTGCCAATGCCAAAATGTGAGAAAAATGGTGGTTACAAATTGACGAAACCGCAATTATATGTTATACTGAATGTTATACTGAACACAACATCACGATTGTTAATGTCAATTAACAGTAAAAAATCAAGGGAGATTTTTTATGACTGATTTTATGAAATGGATAGAAATTATCGGCATTATTTCCGCATCGGTGTCCGGATCTTTAGTGGCAATCGGTGCAAACCTGGATATGTTCGGCGTGATATTTGTGGGATGTGTTACCGCAGTAGGCGGCGGAATTCTTCGTGATATGTTATTGGGGATTCATCCGCCATTCATCTTCTCCAATTACTATTTATGCCTGATTGCCATAGCGGTGGCAATCACGGTATTTCTGGTTGCCTATATCAAAAAAGAGGAATTTCAGTTGTTTCGGCATCGTTTGGAAGTGGTCAATAACCTGTTTGACGCTTTCGGCCTGGCATCCTTTACCGTAACGGGAGCAGGTGTTGCCTACACGGCAGGATTTGGAGACAGTGGTTTTACCGTGGTGGCAATCGGGATGATTACGGGAGTAGGCGGCGGAATTTTCAGAGATATTATTACCAACACCACACCTTATGTGTTTAAAAAACATATTTATGCCATTGCAAGTATCTTGGGAGCGGTTTTGTATTACATTTGCCGAGGTGCTCAGCTGGCAGAGGGATGGACGGCGGCTTTGCCTGTTTGTCTGGTGGTTGCAATCCGTCTGCTTGCCACAAAATACCATTGGGGATTACCCAGAATTCCCATTAAGGATTAAAAAGGAGTTACTATGAAAAAAATAATTGCTTTCCTGTGTTTGATGATATACCTTGCCACAACCTTTGTGATTCCCGCGTCTGCAAATGAAGAACCTTTCTCCATCACCATGGCAATCAATGAGGAATCCTTATTGGTAAACGGTGTGAAAAAACAAATGACACCGCCCATATTGGTATTGGGAAAAACCTATGTGAATCTGTATGCCATAGCACCCAATCTTGGGATGAATGTGTCCTGGGTGCAGGCGGAACGGGGATTTTTCCGTGTGACGGGGGCGGATTTTTCCGAAGATTTTCACCTGATTTACCAATGGGATGAATTAACCCGTCTGCCTAACCGCTATTTTATCAAGGATGACACCGTGTATGTGTCCCTGCGGGAGCTTGCCGATTTGGCAGGCGTTGGCATTACCTATGCGGACGGCCTGATTACCTTAGGCACACCCCAAACCAATCTTCCCGATATTTTTGGGCAGATTGATACCGAAAAAAGCGACGATTTTGTGTTTACCGCATATCCTGCACCTGCCTGGTATATCGTCAATCCCTATCGGGCATACAGCTATGAAATGATGCTTGGGGATATCGCACAACTTGAAAATATGTATCCCGACCTTGTAAAAACCTCTTCCATCGGGCAGTCGGTGGAGGGCAGAGAATTGCTGCTTGTGGAATTCGGACGGGGAGAAAATCGCATTTTTGTAAACGGAGCCCATCACGCCAGAGAATACATCACCACCACCTATCTGATGTATGCAATAGACCGCTATGCTTACGCATACAGAACCAACAGCGATTGGGGAGCGTATTCTCCCAAAGCCATTTTGGATAACGTGACCTTCTGCATTGTGCCGATGGTGAATCCCGACGGGGTCAATCTGGTGCAAAACGGTGTAAACGCCACCGAACACGCCTATGAACTTTCCCAAATGAAAATTTATGAGGGTGCAAAATACGGCTATTCCGCATGGAAAGCCAATATCCGCGGCGTGGATTTAAACCGCAATTACAGTTTATGCTGGGATCCCGAAAACAACACCAATCCCAGAGGCTCCAACGGTTTTCAGGGAGATTCCCCCAACACGGAACCGGAGGTAATTGCCATTTCCGCCTATGTGGACCAAAATCCCTTTGACGCCTATGTGGCATTCCATACCCAGGGGGAAATCTTTTATTGGGCAGACGACCCGATTAATCCCACCCATATCGATGAGTTAATCAAAAAAGATACCGGCTTCAAGCAAATCATTGAGGACGGAACCGCCGAAAACGGAACCTTCTTTAATTATGTGTATTATCAGTATCAAAAACCCACGCTGACGGTAGAATTATGCCCCTATGTGGGTAATTATCCCTATCCCGACCGTGATTTTGACAGGGTGTGGAATCCTGCCAAAAATGTTCTGCTTTTGGTGGGCGATAAAATAATGCATCATAATTCTGTGCAATAAAAAGTTTTATTTTAAAAAAACGGATTTTCTCGGAAAATCCGTTTTTTTCTTGCTTTTCTCTTGACTAATTTCGTAAAAAAAGGTAAAATAGATGGGTATTTTTATATTTTAGGAGATTTTTTATGCAATATCAAAACAAATTAAAAGGGAATCTGATTTTGCTTCTCACCGCTTTCATCTGGGGGATGTCTTTTATTGCCCAATCGGTTGGGGTGGAAGAAATTTCGTCCTTTGCTTTTATCGGTATCCGCAGCACTTTGGGCGGTGTGGTGCTTTTGCCCGTGATTTTTTGGTTAGACCGCTCCAAACAGAAAAAAGGGATTCCTGTGCAAAAAACGGATAAAAATTTACTCTTGGGCGGTATCCTTTGCGGCGTGCTCTTATGCGTTGCCACGGTGCTGCAAACCATGGGAATGGTTTGCACAAGCCCCGGAAAATCAGGTTTTTTGACTGCTCTTTATATGATTATTGTGCCCATTTTAGGCTTATTTATGGGCAAACGACCCCGTCTTGTGATTTTAGTATCGGTATTGATTGCATTGTCGGGATTATACTTAATGTGTATGGACGGAAGCTTTTCCATTAACCAAGGCGATGTATTGACCATCATTTGTGCAGTGGTATTTTCCTTACATATTCTGGTGATTGACCATTTTTCTCCCAAGGTGGACGGGGTGAAGCTTGCTTGTCTGCAGTTTTTTGTGTGCGGAATCATTTCCTTAATCGGAATGGTTGTGATGGGAGAAACACCCACTCTTTCTCAGGTACTTTCCTTATGGGCATCCATCGGCTATTCGGGAGTGTTATCCTGCGGTGTGGCATACACCCTGCAGATTGTGGGGCAAAAATATACCGACCCCACCTCCGCATCCATTTTGATGAGCTTAGAATCGGTATTCGCCACTTTATCCACCGTGGTGTTGGTAGCTTGCGGTTGGGAATTAACGGGCGGACAGCTCTCTCCCCGTGAACTTTGGGGATGTGTTTTGATGTTTGGTGCCATTTTGTTGGTGCAGCTTCCCGAAAAATCCGTGAAATAACGAATTTTCTTGACAAATTTTTCCCAATATGGTAACATTATTTTAAGTACGTTTCCAAATGATAAGGAAAATAAATTAGGAGGTATTTGAAAATGAAAATTTTCAAAAAGAAAAGTGTGCTCACCATGCTTATGACCCTCATTCTCGCTCTGGGTACCGCTATGGTGGCATTCGCTACCGGAGATGAAGCTCCCGTTAGCAATTATTATGCAACTTTCTGGGCATTGGTTCCGCCCCTTGTGGCTATCGGACTTGCCTTAATCACCAAAGAAGTTTACTCTTCTTTATTCATCGGGATTGTGTTGGGCGGCTTGCTGGCTTCCAACTGGAGCCCCGTTGGTGCATTGGATAATGTAATCAACACAGGTCTGATTGATGCAGTATCCGGCACCGCAGGTATCTTCATCTTCTTGGTAATCTTAGGCGCTATGGTTGCTTTAATCAACAAAGCAGGCGGCTCCGCAGCATTCGGAAGATGGGCAGAAAAGCATATCAAATCCCGTGTGGGTGCAATGTTTGCAACCTTTATCTTAGGCGTTTTAATCTTTATTGACGACTATTTCAACTGTCTGACCGTGGGTTCCGTTATGCGTCCCGTTACAGACCGTCACAACATTTCCCGTGCAAAATTTGCATACTTAATTGATGCAACTGCTGCACCTATCTGTATGATTGCTCCCGTTTCTTCCTGGGCAGCTGCAGTTTCCGAATTTACCGAAGGAACCGGCTACTCCGGCATCGAGCTTTTCATCAGAGCAATTCCCTACAACTTCTATTCCTTACTGACTTTGGTGTTCATCATCGCAATCGTTTTAATGAAATTCGATTACGGCCCGATGAAACTCCACGAATTCAATGCAATGAACAAAGGTGACTTATTCACCTCCGGTGCAGAAGAATTCAAGGATTCCACCGACAATGATGCAAATCCCAAAGGAAAAGTTGTTGACTTAATCCTGCCCGTTATTATTTTGGTAATCATTTCTATCTTAGGTCTGCTTTATGTGGGCGGCTTCTTCTCCGGCGAAACCTTCATCAACGCATTCGGTAACACCGATGCAACCGTTGGTCTTCCCTGGGGTGCTCTGGTAGCTCTGATTGTTACCATTATTTATCTGATTGCAAGACGTGTTATCACCTTCAAAGAAGCTATGGAATGCATTCCCAAAGGCTTTAATGCAATGATGCCTGCAATCTTAATCTTAACCTTTGCAACTGCATTGAAAAATATGACCGGTTTACTGGGTGCCGCAACCTTCGTGGAAGGCTTAATGAACTCTGCAGCAGCAGGTCTGGCAGCATTCTTACCTGCAATCATCTTCTTGGTTGCTTGCGTGTTGGCATTCTCCACCGGTACCTCCTGGGGAACCTTTGGTATCTTAATTCCCATCGTTACCGCGATGTTCCCTGCAACCAGTGAATTCTTAATCATCGGTGTTTCTGCGTGTCTGGCAGGTGCGGTTTGCGGTGACCATTGCTCTCCCATTTCCGATACCACCATTATGTCTTCCGCAGGAAGTCAGTCCAACCACTTAAATCACGTGTCCACTCAGTTGCCCTATGCAATCACCGTGGCTCTGATTTCCTTCGTGGTGTACTTACTGGCAGCATTTATCCCCAACGCCTGGGTACTCTTACCCGTTGGTATCGTGCTGGTAATTGCAACCTTATTGGTTATCAAAAAGGTAACTGCAAACAAATAGCCTCAGTAAAATTTAAACAACAAACCAAAAAAGAGGAACGATTTTTCGTTCCTCTTTTTTCGTATAAACCAAATCCCCGTGGGAAAGGCTTATGTTGGGTGATGTTTTTGAAAAAGTTTGCTTGGTGGACGCTAGGCGTTTTAACGATAATGTTGACGGTTATGATTTATGATTACCAAACCAATAACCGTTTTTCCGCCGCCTCTCTCTATCGGGTGGAAGCGTCTTCCTATCAGGAAACCGTGACCTTTTCCGCTCCTATCCGAAAGCAGGGGAAAGCGTATCTGATGCGGGGAGCGGTTAAGAAAACAGACGGGATAACCACAGGTGCTGCGGCAGAAATTTCCGTAGTCGGTGACACTTATCAAGGCTATCTTTGGCGTTTAACTCCTGCCTTAGATGACATTTACTATGCCACCGTTTTTGTGACGGGACTGCCCCGGCTTCCGAAAGAATCCGCCACGGCGGTGATCTACGGAGAGCTTCGCCGTGATTTTATTGCGGTTCCGAAAGAATGCCTCATAACGGATAAAACGGGCAAAGATGCGGTTTACGTGGTGAAGGACGGCTATGCCATGCTTAGGCAGGTGGAAACGGGTCCTCATTTTGCAGACGGAACACAACAAATCAAGCACGGGATTTTTCCCTCGGAGTTGTTGGTAGTTTCTCCCCGAAATATCCGCACGGGGGACCGCATTTTTCCCCGATAATTCCCTGTTTATGTAACTTTGTCCATAATGGGAAAACAAGAGGGTTTTCCACATTTATTGGGGAAAACTTGTTTTTTTATTGTGGAATAGTCGTATTTTTTTTGTTATTTTACACAAATTCCACCGAAAACCCTTGCAAATACACGCTTTCATTTTCCAAGTTTTTCCCAAAAGAATTCCACAGTTGATGTGAAAAGAAAAACAGCAGATTTGTCACTTTGATTTACCAATCATCAGGACAAAAAATGTCGCAGTAATTTACTGCGACATTTCCTCGTTATAAAAACAATCTGACCAAACAACCGCTTTCTATCCTTGGCGCAGATTGTAATAAAATATGCTCCGGATGTTGAATAATCATATCCTTTTAACCTGGTTGGTTTTCGTTTTGGTAAATTCATATCTGTTATTTCCGGACTTATTCGGACAATGCAATTTCCAAAAATAATTTTACGCCTACCATCAGGCAGGATTCGTCGATTTGAAATTTGGCGTGATGCAAGGGATATGCCGTGTCTTCTCCGCCGTTGGAGCCGATTCTTACGTGGGCTGCGGGAATTTCTTTGGCAAAAAAGGAAAAATCTTCGGCGGCAAAGGTTCGTTTGCCCTCGTCGATATGTTCGGGATAGTCTTCCCCAAATACTCTCATTGCCGCAAACAGATATTCTGTTAAGGCTCCTTCGTCCTGCAGGCAGGGAGGATATTCCTCCACGGGATGAAATTCCACACTGATATTGCGTTTGTCTGAAATTTCCTTTGCTAATAGATTCAGAGAATGTAAGATTCTCTCTCTTTGGTCGGGAGATAGTGTACGGATGGTGCCTTTTAAAAGGGCATCATCGGGGAACACGTTATAATAACCGTCTGCATTGCAGGCACAAGCGGAAATCACCGCATCGGGTTCCTCTTTTCCAATCGCTTCAATTCCCAGAATGCAATCCGCTAAGGCAGGCAAGGGAGAATTGCAGGCATCGGGCATGGCACCGTGACCGCCTTTTCCGTGAATTTTAATTTCATAACGGTCACAACCCGCAAAAGCCGTATCGGGCAGATATTCAATCTTACCTACGGGTGTTTCGGGCCAAACATGGGCACCGAATATTTTGGTCACCTCGGGATTTTGCAGCACGCCCTCACGAATCATGGGCAATGCTCCGCCATCCCCCTCTTCACCGGGTTGGAAAATCAGTTTGATGCATTTGGTAAGTTCGGATTCATGTTCTTTTAAGATTTTTGCCGTCATAAGCAAAATAGCGATATGGGCATCGTGACCGCAGGCATGCATCATTCCGGGATGTTCTGATTGATAAGACACACCCGTTTCTTCGGTGACGGGAAGAGCATCCGTGTCCATCCGAAGGGCGATGCATTCTTTGGTTTCATCCCCGATGGTGCAGACCACGCCCGTATTAAACATACGCTTCACGGTTTGAATGCCGCAGCTTTTTAAATATGCTTCGATTTTTTCTGCGGTTTTATGCTCTTCGTAACAAATTTCGGGAATTTTATGAAACTTGCGACGAAGAGAAATCAGCTCATCGTTATATGTTTCACAGGAAATGTTTGCCATAAAAACACCTCACTTATCATTGGTCAATGACATTGTATCACATTCCAAAAAAATTGGCAATTCTTTTTGGAAAATTGAAATGAGAATGTAACCATTTCTCCCAAAATTCATAAGTTGAAACAAGAAACAAAAAAATTGCGATTTTCACTTGAAAAATAAAGAGAAATCGTATATAATAAAAAGAGCGATTTTCCGAAAAAAAGGAAGGGGGTATTTTTGGAAAAACTTTTCTTGTTTTTTCAAAAATACAAAAAAGAAGCTATGTTAGGAAATTTAAAAACCAATCATATATTTTTCTCAGGCATCGGCGGCGTGAGTATGAACGCTCTTGCCCTGATTTTAAAGGAAAACGGCTATGTTGTGAGCGGTTCCGACCGTTCTGCCTCCAAAATTACCGACCGTCTTGTAAAAGCGGGGATTTGCGTGTTCATCGGGCAGAAAGCAGAAAATATTACCCCCGATTTGGGGTTGGTGGTTCGCACTGCGGCGGTTCCTTTGGATGCTCCCGAAATTGTGAGAGCAAATGAGCTTGGAATCCCCGTGATGGAGCGAAGCACCCTGCTCGGTTTGGTGATGAAAAAGTATGCTGAGCGCATCAATGTGTGCGGAACTCACGGCAAAACCACCACCACTTCCATGATGGCGCTTTGCTTAATGAAAGCAGGAAAAGAACCCACCGTTACCGTGGGCGGCGATTTCCCGCAGATTGACGGAAATCTCCTTTTGGGAAAAAACGATTATTTTGTGTGTGAAGCCTGCGAATATGTGGAAAGCTTTTTGGAATTTTTCCCGTCGGCTACCATCCTTTTAAATATTGAAGAAGACCACCTGGATTACTATCGTGATATTGCTCATATCCGTTCTGCATTCCAGAAATTTGCGGATAAAACCGAGCATATCATTGTGGCAAACGGGGATGACGAAAACGTGCGTCTTCTGGATTTTAAAAACACCAAAGCCGTGTTTTACGGTTTAAACTCCGGTGACTACTTAGCCAAAAACGTGGTATTTCATTCCGACCGCACCGAGTATGATGTGGTGTACGGCGGTGAAGAACTTGCCCATGTGGTGTTAACCGTGGCAGGAGCGCATAATGCGTCCAACTCTCTGGCGGTGTTTGCCCTGTGCCGTGAGCTCGGGATTCCAAAAGAACCCGTTCTGGAAGCACTTTATGAATTCGGCGGTGCCAAACGGAGAATGGAATATAAGGGGCAATACAAATCCGTGCCCGTGTATGATGATTATGCTCATCATCCCACCGAAATTGAAACCACCATTTCTTCCATCCGTCAGAAAAATCCCAAACGGTTGGTGATGCTCTTTCAGCCTCATACCTACACCCGCACCAAAACCTTGAAAGATGATTTTATCCGCGTGTTAAAAAACGTGGACCTACTCTATATTGCCGATATTTATGCCGCAAGGGAAAAAGACCCGGGTGATATTTCCTCCCGTGACCTTTGCGATGCAATCCCCGATTCTCATTACACGCCTGCTCTCTCCGATGCCGTGATTGAATTAAAAGCATCCTTGCAGGAGGGTGACATTTTTGTGACCGTTGGTGCAGGCGATGTGTTTACGGCAGGGGAAGATTTACTGAATAACTAAGGAGCAAATTATGAAACATCCCGTATATGGTCTGGAAAAACCCTATTTTGAACAAATCGGACGCGAAATCATCATCTATACCGATGATACCTGTTTTGACGGATTTTCCAATATGATTGCCCAAAAAAAGCAGGAAAAGAAAATTGTGGTGGCATTTTGTGCTTCGGAAAACGCTTTTTTGGTGAATAAAATTTTCCCCGACGGCAAAGTGGGCATTTCCCCTCTTTACGAAATTCCCGAAACCTTATCCAACGAACGGGTATTATCTCCAAACGGAAAGCAGGGCATCTTAGATGCCAAAAATAAAACCGTTGATTTTTTGGTGGCAGATGATAAGGCGGCGGAAAAAGTGGTGCAGCCCGGGGATGTGATTTATATAAAGCCCACCTGCGAAACCCTGGGAGACTCCTATATCACCAATCAGATTCCCTATTTTTTAAAGCAGATTTTCACTGACTATATCAAACACGGGGCGGCAAAAATTTCCGTGGCGTTTTTAAGAGAAAAGCAAAAAGGCGCTCACGCTCTGGGCATTCATTGTCCTGCGGACGAGGCTTATTTTGTAAGCTGTGCGGAAGATTTGCCTCATGAATTTTGTTTTGTGAAAAAAGAGGGAGACTTTGTGTCCACCTTTGATGTGAACGGATTACCCGTGGCAGTTTGTAAAGACGGGGTGTCTTATGCAAACTCCTATTTGCTCTCCTCCGGTTGCGAAAAAGTGGCAAGTCTGGCACTTCGTATGAAAAAACTGCCAAACGGCAACTTCCAAATCAAAAAAGAAGCCGTAAAACAGTTGGTTTCTTTCCTGGAATCACTGAAATAAGAGGAACATTATGAAACAAAAAAACCTGCTTCTCATCGGGTTAAATGCCAAATATTCTCATACCGCCTTAGCGGTGTATTCCATTGGCGCATACCTTAGCGAAAAGGGAGTGCCAAACACCGTGGCGGAATATTCGGTAAACGACCCCTATGAAAGTATATTTTATGATATATTATCCCAAAAACCCGATATCATCGGGTTTTCTGTGTATCTTTGGAATGTGGAAAGAGTCTGCCGATTGGCAAATGATTTAAAGGCGGCGTTGCCTGATTTACAAATCTTTTTGGGCGGCCCCGAAGCAGGCTACCGAAATTCTTTGGAAAAGGACTTTCCTTTTGCAGACAAAGTGATAACCGGCGAGGGAGAAGCCGCCGTTTATACATACTTAACGGGAGAAGAATCCACCGATTCCTTCCCCAATCTTCCCTTCCCCTATAAATTCCCTCTGCAAAAAGGAAAAACCATTTATTATGAGGCATCCCGCGGATGCCCCTACCGTTGCAGTTATTGCATTTCCTCTTTGGAGAAAAATCTTCGGTTCAAACCGTTGGAGCAGGTGAAAGAGGAGCTTCGTATTCTGATTCAAGCAGGGGCAACGAAGATTAAAATGATTGACCGCACCTTTAATGTGAATCCCGATGCCTACGAAATTTTCAAGTTTGTGATAGAAGAAGGTGGAAACACAGGCTTCCACTTTGAAATTAAACCCGAATTGTTTTCGGAAAGGGATTTTCTTCTTTTGGAAACTGCGCCAAAGGGCAGAATTCAGTTTGAAGCGGGACTCCAGTCCATAAATCCCGAAACCCTAAGTGCCATCAACCGAAAAAACGATTGTGATATGGCATTTTCCAACTTAAAGCGGATTCTTTTGATGGGCAATATCCATCTGCATTTAGACCTGATTGCAGGTCTTCCTTTTGAAGATAAAGAATCCTTTATCCGTGGTTTTAATGAGGTATATAAGCTACATCCCGATATGCTTCAGCTTGGCTTTTTAAAGGTTCTTCACGGAACGCAGATTCAAAATGAAATCGGGGCAAATGAAATGATATTTTCCGCGTATCCGCCCTATCAGGTGATTTCCACCAAATGGCTTTCTGCCTATGATGTGATGGAATTAAAAATTGCAGAAGAAGGCTTGGAAACCTTCTCCAATAAGGGATTTTTCCCCGATGCACTTGCCTTCCTTTGGGAAATGACCGACAAAGAACCCTACGAAATCTTTTTATCGTTGGGACAAACCTTATCAAAAAAACCGCCCCTGTCTCACCCTCATTTATTCCGCTTATTCTATGAGTGGTATCTAGAGCAGAATTTTAAAAATCCCGAAGTATTCTTAGAAAAACTGCAGGGAGATTTCAGACGGAAAAACCCGAATAAACCCATGTTTTAGTGAATGAAGAATGAATAGTGAATAATGAATAATTATGGTGGTTCAGCCTTGCTGAACATATAACCCTCTCAGTCAGCCTTGCTGACAGCTCTCCCAAAGGGAGAGCCATTTCATGCAGCCATCGGCTGCCACCGAAATTATTCACTCTTCATTATTCAATATTCATTATTCTTTTGCAAGGTGCAGAGAAATGTGCCATTTATCAAGCCATCCTTACTCTTTCAAGGCGCAGAGAAATGGGTGCAGAATGAAGAAATCGTAGGGACAGATGCCCTCATCTGTCTGTTGTTTGGTATTGCTCAACAGAAAGAATATCAATCCCGAAACAAACGGGACGGTGTGGGCACCGTCCCCTACAACAATTCCATCTAACTTGAAAGGAAAAAACACATGAATCGTTTCTTTACCAACGAGCCGATTGTAAACAACACCGTCACCTTAACTGATGACGCCGTGCATCATATCAAAAATGTGATAAAATTAACGGAAGGAGAGCAGATTGTTCTTGTAAAAAATAAAAAAGAATTGCTCTGCCGTATTGACAAAATTGAAAAAAACAGTATAATAGTATATGTGTTGGAAGAATGCGAAAGTGCATCCGAGCCGCCCTACGAAGTGACCTTGTTTCAAGGGATTGCCAAAGGGGACAAGCTTGATTTCATCGTGGAAAAAGCGGTGGAAGCAGGAGTGCACGAAATCGTGCCTTTTAAAATGCACCGTTCCATTGCCAAAATCGAGGGAAAAGATGTGGCAAAAAAGGTGGAACGCTTCCAAAAAATCGCAAAATCTGCAGCGATGCAATGCGGACGGCTTACCATTCCCAAGGTGTGTGACCCCAAAACACCCAAACAGGTCAACTGGGATGAATTTGATTTAAAGCTTCTTTGCTATGAGGATGAAAACAAAACCACCTTAAAGGAAGTTTTAAAGAAAAATGCCTCTGCCAAGAAAATCGCTTTGGTGATTGGACCCGAGGGCGGCATTTCTCCCGAAGAAGTGAGCTTTTTAAATGAAGCGGGCTTTTTGTCGGTATCCTTGGGCAAACGGATTCTTCGTTGCGAAACGGCAGGCCTTTATGCCCTAGCCAACATCCAGTATGAGCTGGACTAACTTTGTTTTAAAATTATTTTTTATACAAAAGGAGTTTTTTTATTATGAAAAAACAAACCATCAACGCTAAAACTCAAAAAGAAAAAATCGAAAACAGATTATTAACTGTTTTTGCAACCGCACTGGGTGCAGAAATGATTCTGTTGTACCTGTTTAACTGGTTCCAGACCGGCAGCAATCTTCTGCTCGCTGCAAAATGGGGTACATACATTCTGATGTTGTTATTCATTGCTTTAGGTATCTTCACTGCAGTGAAAGGTTCTTCCTTGAAAAAAGCAGAAGAAACCGCAAGAAGCAAAAAATATATGAACTGGTTCTGGGTATGCTTGGCAGGTCTTCTTTCCGCTCTGTTTATCTGGCCCGTTGAAATTCTGGCAAACGTGCTCAAAGTGAATCCCTCTGCTCTGATTGCATTCAACAACTTCCACCCCTTCCTGGCAAACAGCGGTGTGCAATTTCGAATTGCAATGGTAATGATTCTGGTTGGAATTTACACCGTGGCAGCATTCATTTACTATGGTGTGCAGAGCGCTTCCATCAATAAAACCGGTAAATAGGATTCATCTTTTTAAAAATATCTGACCAAGAAAGGAACATCATTATGTTAAATACAGAAAAAACAATGGAAAAAATCGTTGCTCTTTGTAAGGGCAGAGGCTTTGTGTATTCCGGATCGGAAATCTACGGCGGCCTCTCCAACACCTGGGACTACGGCCCCTTGGGTGTGGAATTTAAAAACAACGTGAAAAAAGCATGGTGGAGAAAATTCGTGCAGGAAAATCCCTACAATGTTGGTTTGGATGCTGCAATTTTAATGAATCCCAAGGTTTGGGTGGCAAGCGGTCACGTTGGCGGTTTCTCCGACCCGTTGATGGACTGTAAAGAATGTAAAACCCGTCACCGTGCAGACAAGCTGATTGAAGATACCGGCGTTCTGCCTGCAGGTTGGTCCAACGAGCAGATGGCGCAGTACATTAAAGACAACAACATCGTTTGTCCCAACTGCGGAAAATCCAACTTTACCGAAATCAGAAAATTTAACCTGATGTTTAAAACCTTCCAGGGCGTTACCGAGGATGCACAGAGCGAATTGTTCCTGCGTCCCGAAACCGCTCAGGGTATCTTTGTAAACTTTAAATCCGTGCAGAGAACTTCCCGTAAAAAAGTGCCTTTCGGCGTTTGTCAGATCGGGAAATCCTTCCGTAACGAAATCACTCCCGGTAACTTCGTGTTCCGTACCCGTGAGTTCGAGCAGATGGAACTGGAATTCTTCTGCAAACCCGGTACCGACTTAGAATGGTTCGCATACTGGAAAGATTACTGCAAAAACTTCTTATTATCTTTAGGTATCAAAGAAGAAAACTTAAAACTGCGTGACCACGAGCAGGAAGAACTGTCTCACTACTCCAACGCTACCACCGACTTTGAATTCTTATTCCCCTTCGGTTGGGGCGAACTGTGGGGCATTGCAGACAGAACCGACTTCGACTTAACTCAGCACAGTGAACATTCCGGCGAAAAAATGGAATACATTGACCCTGTGACCAACGAAAGATACATCCCCTACGTTATCGAACCCTCCCTGGGTGCAGACCGTGTGGCTCTGGCATTCCTGGTAGATGCTTATGACGAAGAAGAAGTATCCGAAGGAGATACCCGTGTGGTTCTTCACTTACATCCCGCACTGGCTCCCGTGAAAGCGGCTGTTCTGCCCTTATCCAAAAAATTATCCGAACCTGCATTCAAACTGTATGAACAGTTAATCAAAAAATTCCCCTGCGAATTCGATGATGCTGGCTCTATCGGGAAACGTTACAGAAGACAGGACGAAATCGGTACTCCCTTCTGTATCACCTTTGACTTTGAATCCGAAGAAGATAACTCTGTTACTCTTCGTGACCGTGACAGTATGGAACAGATTCGTCTGCCCATGGATGAAGTCATCCCCTATATTGAATCCAAACTGGAATTCTAATCATTCGGTAAAACAAAGTGGCAAGTGTTTCTTTTGGGGCACTTGCCATTTGTGGCATTATCCCTTGTAATGTAGCGGAGGTATCCTATGGTAGAAAAACGAAAGCACCCTCTTTGGGCGTTGTTTACCAACCAACTGATTTATGCCGTTATTTCCTTTATGATTGTTACCTCTATGGCAGGAAAATGGCAACAGTTTTTTGGGGCATTCTTTTTTATTTTGTATCTTTCGGGGATTTACAGTTATGCCAGACGGGCAGGCCATTCCCATCAAAAATCATACAGCACCGTAAAGCCCCACATAAAATTCCCCACGGCATATAGCCTGGCGGCACTTTTGTATCTGATTGTGCCTTTGGTAATTGCCTATTTTGCGAAAAACTGGATTGTGCAGCTTGTGGTGATTTTCTGGGAAGCACCTTTCTATTTCGGAAATGTGATCTCGGTGTCCGGTGCCATTAATCCGATTTCCGTTGTGATTTTTGGGGTTCTGATTGTGTTATTCACCTATCTGGGATACTTGGCAGGTGTGAAACAATTTTACTTTACACCTTATCTCAACAAATTGCTGTATCGTCCCATTGAAGAACAAGACGAAACTAACAAATAAGGAGCATTTTTATGCGTAAATTATTGCTTGGAAAATGCGGCGAGCTTGCCTTAAAAGGCTTAAACCGCAGAAATTTTGAAGACCAACTCTTAAAAAATATCAGAAACCAGTTAAAAGGACTGTTAAAATCCGTGTCCATCCATCAGTCTGCCATCTATATGGAACCCGATGAGAACGCCGATTTCTACGAAATGCTGGAAAAAGCAAAAAATGTGTTCGGCTTAAAATCCGTGTCCGTGGTGTATCAGACCGAAAAGGATATGGAAGTGATTAAAAAAGACGCCCTGGAATTGCTCCGTGATAAATTAACGGGCAAAACCTTTAAGGTGGAAGCAAAGCGTGCAGACAAAACCTTCCCCTTAAATTCTCCTGCTATCTGTCAGGAACTGGGCGGATTTTTGCACGATAACATTGAAAACTTAACCGTGGATGTGAAAAATCCCGACATTCAGGTAATGGTGGAGGTGCGTGAAAAAGGTGCCTACATCTATTTTGAAAAAGAAGAATGTCACGGCGGATTACCCGTGGGAACCGGCGGCCGTGGGGTGCTTCTCTTATCCGGCGGGATTGACAGTCCCGTGGCAGGCTTTATGATGGCAAAACGAGGCTTAAAATTGGAAGCGGTTCATTTTTATTCCTATCCCTACACTTCCGAGCGTGCCAAACAAAAAGTGATCACCTTAGCAAGAATTATTGCAAAATATACCGGTCCCTTCCGTCTTCACGTGGTGCCTTTTACCGAGATTCAGTTAGCCATCGGGGAAAAATGCCGTGAAGATATGATGACTCTGGTAATGCGCCGCTTTATGATGAAAATTTCCCAGAGAGTGGCAGAAGATAACAACTGCGGTTGTCTGGTTACCGGGGAAAGCTTAGGTCAGGTGGCAAGTCAGACCATTGAAGGACTTACCGTGACCAACTCTGCGGTGGAAGTCCCCGTATTTCGTCCCTTAATCGGGATGGATAAAACCGAAATCACCGAAATTTCCCGCAAAATGGAAGCTTTTGAAACCTCCATTTTACCTTATGAGGATTGCTGCACCGTGTTCACCCCCAAGCATCCCAAACTCCATCCCAGAGTGAAAGATGTGATTTTTGAAGAACAGAAGCTGGATATGGATGCGCTGATTGAAGAAGCGGTTAGAAACATTGAGAGAGTGCATATTTCAGCAGAAGATTTATAGCTCGATAAAAGAACACAGAACACTTCGTTACGCACAAACCGAACCACTCGGCGTACCTAATGTACGCCTTCGGGTTATCCCTACGGGTTTGGTTTGTACGTTCTGTCCCCTTTTCTCATCGCTTTTGATATTGAATTCACATTTTACCAAAGACGCAGATAAAATTGATGCAGAATAAAGAAATCGAATCAAGGCAACGCCTTGACAAGCCCGAAGGCG
>JAZQUU010000012.1:0-56421 GCA_045631485.1 Clostridia bacterium
ACGGGACGGTGTGGGCACCGTCCCCTACATTTGGTTTTGTCTTTTGTGAATATTTTGTATCACGCTTCATAAGGCTCCCTCTGACGAGGTAGAGATAACGTGCATTTGTAGGGGAGGGGTTTCATCCCCTCCCGTGTAACGCTATTTCTTCCGTCCCAATCTTAATGAGTTGCTTACAACCGACACTGATGAAAGGCTCATTGCCAGCGCCCCGATCATGGGATTCATCAAGATTCCAAACGGTACTAAAACTCCTGCTGCAAGGGGAATTCCCAGGGTGTTGTAGCAAAACGCCCAGAACAGATTTTGCCGAATGGTTCTGATGGTTTGTTTGCTTAATAAAATCGCTTTCGCCACATCTTCGGGATTGCCTTTTACCAAAATCACATCGGCACTGTCCATAGCAATATCGGTGCCGTTTCCCAAAGCGATGCCGATATGGGCGGCGGTTAAGGCAGGAGCATCGTTGATGCCGTCTCCCACCATGGCAATTTTTTTGCCCTTTTCCTTTAATTCTTCGATTTTTGCCATTTTTTCGTCGGGACGAACCTTTGCGATTACGGTTTTAATGCCGCACTCTTTGGCGATGGCGTCGGCGGTTTTTTGGTTGTCTCCCGTTAACATTACGGTTTCAATGCCCGCCTCATTTAAGACTTTTATGGCTTTTTTGGAGGTTTCTTTTACCCTGTCCGACACGGCGATAAAGCCTGCATATTTTTCATCAACGGACACAAATAAGGGCGTTTTTCCTTCTTCGGCAAGACGGTCGGAAAGGGTTTTGTCGGGCACATTCACAAATTCTGCGTTCCCGATTTTTACAAGACTTCCCTCCACGATTCCTTGAATTCCAAAGCCCGTCACAGACTCAAAATTCGTTGCTTCGGGAAGCGGCTTTTCTCCCCATTTTTGCAGGATTGCTCTGCCTAAGGGATGCTCGGAAAATTGCTCCAATGCCGCAGTTTTTTGTAAAAGCTCTTCTTCTCTTTGAAAGATGCACACCATATCGGTCACCACGGGTTCCCCGATGGTGAGGGTGCCCGTTTTATCAAAGACCACCGTGTCAATTTGATGGGCGGTTTCCAATGCGGTAGCGTTTTTAAATAAAATTCCCTGCTTGGCGGCTTTGCCCGTTCCCACAATGATGGCGGTGGGGGTGGCAAGACCCAAAGCGCAAGGGCAGGCAATCACCAAAACAGATACAAAAATATTCAAGCAGAATGCAATATCTTTTCCAAAAAATGTCCACACAATTGCGGAAATCAGCGCAATGGAAATAACGGTGGGCACAAAATACCCCGAAATCACATCCGCAAGTCTGGCAATGGGTGCCTTGGTGCCGGAAGCGTCTTCCACCAGACGGATAATCTGAGCAATTACGGTGGCATCCCCCACCTTGGTTGCCTCGATTTTCACAGAACCGTTTTGGTTGGAGGTTCCGCCGTAAACCGTGTCTCCCACGGCTTTGTCAACGGGCAGACTTTCTCCGGTGAGCATGCTTTCGTTAACCGTGGTTTCCCCGAAAATGACGGTTCCGTCCACGGGAAAATTTTCTCCGGGTTTTATTAAGAGAATATCCCCGATTTGCACTTCTTCTGCAGGGATAACCGTTTCCTTTCCGTCACGGAGAACGGTGGCGGTTTTGGGAGATAATGCCATTAAGGAACGGATGGCGTCTCCCGTTTTTCCACGGGAGCGGTGTTCCAAAAACCGTCCCAATAAAATGAGGGCGATAATCACCGCCGTGCTTTCATAATAGAGGTGATGGGAGAAATGGTGATTCCCCATCCACACCATCATGGTGCCGTAGAAACTGTATAAAAAAGAGGCGAGAGTTCCCACCGCCACCAAGCTATCCATATTGGGGGATAAGTGAAAGAGCTTGGAAAAGCCGATGGTGTAAAATTGGTAGCCAACTCCCATAACGGGCAAGGTAAGAAGCAGTTGCACCGTCACATTCCAAAAGGGATTGGAAATACCCGGCAGTCCCACCATTGGCCCCATACAAAGATAGAATAGCGGAATTGCAAAGCATAATGCAACGATGAGCTTTTGTTTCAAAAAACTTTTTTCTTCGGCTTCTATTACCTTGTAGCCGCTTTTTGTCACGATTTTTTCAATCATGGAAAGGGTCACGGTGTCCGCATCGTAGGACACCTCCGCCTGATGGGTGGCAATATTCACATTGGCACGGATGCCTGCTTGTTTGTTCAGTTGTTTTTGCAGGTATGCCGAGCAGGCACCGCAGGTCATTCCGCCGATTTTTAAGATGACTTTTTCCATAGGAAGAACTCCTTTCTTCGGGTTGTAGGGGACGGATTTATCCGTTGTGTTATTCGGAAATGCATCGAAAATCCGATGCAAGAACAATGATTTTAAAAAAAATAACAAAAAGAATGGTAGGGCAGGGGCTTGCTCCTGCCGAAAATAACCGAAAGAATCGAACAAGCGGAAGGACCAAGGCCCTTCCCTACATGGGTTATCTGTTTCTGCAATAGCTGTTAAAAATAACAAAAAAGAGTGACCTTGCATAGTCACTCTTATATTTTATCATAAATTTTGCAAAAATGCAATTATTTTTGGCAGGAATATCACGATTCCAACAACCAACGCACCAACGGCACAAATAAGTACCATTCCCGCAGAAATATCTTTCACCGCACGGATGGTCTCGTTTTGATTGGGTTCCACCACATCGCATAGCTTTTCGATGGCGGTATTTGCCATTTCAAAAGCGAAAACCAAGGCAATTACCACCACCAGAAAACACCATTCCAAAGGGGATATTTTCAGAAGATACCCCAAAAGTAATGCCGAAATTGCGGCTAAGGTATGCACCTTGAAATTCTGCTCTTTTTTGAACACTTCCGCCACACCGCGAGCGGCATAGACAAAGCTTTTTACAAATTTGGAAAAGGAAAATTTCATAAAAATCCCACCTTTTAAAATAGGAAAGACTGCATCCCAAAACAAGATGCAGTCGGCATTTTTAATTCCCCCATCCGAACGGAGAACAAGAACATCTCCGCTCGGATAAGAAAAGAGAAAAATATGAATTTTTCGATTAACTCGAAAAAGGGAAACAAAAGAAAACTGAAAATTAGTTACATTTGGTCCAACCGCAGTTATCGCAGGACACGCATCCGCCTTCGTGTTTCAATCTGGTTTTGCATTCGGGGCAAATGGTGGGGAATCTTGCGGTGTCACCCTCGTCTTCGCAGGTGGTGAGGGTTGTTTTGGTGTCATCCGTTTTGATGGAGGGATGTGCATTCATGGAGAAGAAGCCGGATTCGTATTCTTCCTGCAGAGCTTTTGCAATAATATCGGGACAGCTCTGACCGTCTAATCTTTCCCCTTTGGTACGCAGTCTTAAGCAAGCGGGACAAGAAATGTTCTTTAACTGATCCACGATTTCGGAAACCAGCACACCGCTTCTTAAAGACAGAGAAATCATACGGTTAATACCGTCAATATTGGATTTACAGATACCGTTTTTGGAGGTATTCACAAAGGATTCCACAATATCACCGTTCTGATTGCGGTTGATGGTAACAAATAAGTTACCGCAGGCGGTGGTGTATTTGGAGGTGGTACCGTAGGTTTTGCCGATGTCGGAACGGGAAATGGGTTTGATGGAGTCAAAGTGAGTTGCTTCCACTTCGGGAGCGGCAGAATCGGTTTTGTTTAATAAAATACCGGTTCTTCTGCAGTTATCACGGTAAATGGTAACACCTTTTAAGCCCATTTTCCAAGCGTAGATGTATAAATCTTCCACTTCTTCTTTGGTGAATTCTTCGGGCACGTTTACGGTGGAGGAGATAGAAGCGTCAATATGTTTCTGCCAGATGGACTGCATATTGATACGTTCTCTGTAATTTAATGTCATTGCGGTTACAATGTAGTTGGGGAGTTCTTCGCCTTCGGCGATTCCCAAAGCATCCATCACTTCTTTTACGATGGGGGTATATACGGTGTAGAAGCGTTCTTCTCCGTGTAAGGATTCGGTTTTTCTGGTGTAGGAAATGTTATAAATAGGTTCCAAACCGCCGGAAATACCAAGCATGGTGGAAATGGAGCCGGTGGGTGCGATGGTCAACAGCTGACTGTTTCTAAGACCCACTTTTTTCACATAGTCACGAGTGCGTTTGGAAGTGTTTTCCATAAAGTATGCACTTGCAAATACTGCTTTTTCATCGTAGCAGGGGTAAGTACCTTTTTCTTCTGCCAGTTTTGCAGAGGTGTAAATGGCGGTATCTGCCATTTTGAAACCGATTTTGTCACACATTTTCACAGAAGCGGTGGAGCCGTAGCGGATACCTAATTTAATTAAGCAATCGCCCAAGCCCATAATGCCCAGACCAATCTGTTTCCAGTCGTTTACGCTCTTTCTCTGCTCTTCTAAGGGGTGCAGTTCCAAGCCTTCTTCCAGCACTTCGTTTAAGTAGATTACGGATTTTTCCACTGCATCTGCGAATGCATCAAAATCAAATTCTGCTTTTTCGGTGTAGGGATTTAATACAAATTCGGATAAGTTGATGCTGCCGAGTAAACAGCTTCCGCCTGCGGGCAGGGGTTCTTCCGCACAGGGATTTACGCCTGCAAATTGGAAGTTGTTATCTTCGCTTAATAAGTTCCAGTTTTCGATTCTGTCCCAGAATAATGCGCCGGGTTCTGCCATATCCCAGTTGTTGTGCGCAAGCTTTTGGAACATTTCTCTTGCTTTTACGGTGTTCACAATGGTTTCACCGGTTGCTTCACGGGTGTAGGTTAAATCCCAGTCTGCATCCTCTTCCACGGCTTTCATAAAAGCATCACGGATTCTTACGGAAATGTTTGCTTTGGTAACTTTGTTCAAGTCATTTTTGATGTCGATAAAACGGGGCAGGTCGGGATGATTACATTCTAAAGAAATCATCAGTGCACCACGGCGTCCGGACTGACCGATTAAGTCGGTTACCAGAGAATATAAGTCCATAAAGGACACGCTGCCGGTGGTTTCTTTTGCCGCGTTGTTGATTTTGGCACCTGCGGGAGATAATTTGGAGATATCAATACCGCATCCGCCGCCGTAGGAGTAGGTTCTTGCCAATTTGGAGGCACATTCGAAAATGCCTTCAATGTTATCTTCCGGAGGAGAAATTACATAGCAGTTGGAGTAGGTGATTTTTCTGCCTTCCTTTGCTAAGCCTCTGGAGGCAATAATTCTGCCGCCGGGGAGGAATTTTCTTTCCATCATCAGGGGGATAATGTCTTTATTTCCGCCGGAAATTCTTTCGAAAAATCCGTCGATGGTTTCGCCGTTGTGACGATATTTTTTCTCCCAGATGTCTTTTTGGAGCTGTGTTTTAAAAAACGTGCTTTCCTGTTGCATAACTTGGTCCCTTCTTTTCTTCTTTACATACTTTATTTTCCAAAAAATATTGTGCCTGATTTCTCCCAAGAGGGTGAAAAAAACGCTGATTTCCATTTGTTTTCAGCGTTTTTCGAGATTTTTGGTATCTTGCTTTTTGACACAATATCTTGTGTTGACAATGAATATCTTACCATATATCTTGTGTTTTGTAAAGAGGATTTTACAAATTTTTTTAAAATTTTTTTTGCAAATTCCCAAAACCCTTGAAATCATCGGAAAAAACCAAAAAAATTTTTTTAGAAAACTGAAAAAAACACTTGAAAAAAGATGTGCTCTTATGATATAATGTATCATGCTATATAATGGAAAAGAGTTTTTTGAAAGATTGATAAAGGAGCAACACTATGGATACCAAGTCTCTGGCAACACTTTTGTTTGACGATTCTCTTCCCACTTTGGAAGAAATCACCGCAACCTATCCCCGCCGTGAGTTAAAAGAAGGGGCAAAGGTGACCCGTATGGCACCCTCTCCCACAGGCTTTATGCACTTGGGGAACTTATATGCGGCACTGACCTCCGAGCGTCTGGCGCACCTTTCCGACGGCGTTTTCTATCTGCGAATTGAAGACACCGACCAGAAGCGTGAAGTAGAAGGCGGCGTGCAGGCGATTATTGACGGTCTGTCTCACTTCGGCTTAAACTTTGACGAAGGCGCATTGGTTGAAGGGGAAAAAGGAATTTACGGCCCCTACCGACAGCGTCAGCGTGCCAAACTTTATCAGGCATTTGCCAAAGATCTGGTGGAAAAAGGGATGGCGTATCCCTGCTTCTGCTCCGAGGACGAGCTTAGCGACTTAAGAGCACGCCAGGAAGCTGAAAAAGAAGACAACTTAGGATATCGTGGCAAATGGGCAAAATGCCGTTCTTTGAGCTTGGATGAAGTTCAGGAGAGGTTGGCAAAAAATATGCCTTGGGTGCTTCGTTT
The DNA here is from genome assembly GCA_045631485.1 of Clostridia bacterium. Classification (GTDB taxonomy): domain Bacteria; phylum Bacillota; class Clostridia; order UMGS1840; family UMGS1840; genus SIG452. The sequence goes on from JAZQUU010000012.1 coordinate 6,336, forward strand.
TAAAAGCGAAGGCAGTATCGAAAATAAATTCAAATTTACCGATTTGGTAAAAGGGGATTTGGAATTATCCGAAAATGATATGGATGTGGTCATCTTAAAATCAGACGGGATCCCCACCTACCATTTTGCTCATGTTGTGGACGATTATTTAATGGGAACCACCCACGTTGTCCGTGGTGACGAATGGCTGGCAACTCTGCCCATTCACCTGCAGCTGTATCGTGCGGTTGGCTTAAAAGCTCCCAAATATATGCACATCGCTCCCTTAATGAAGATGGACGGATCCACCAAGCGTAAGCTTTCCAAACGAAAAGACCCCGAACTTGCGTTGGCGTTCTACAAGCAGGAAGGTTATGTGGTAAACTGCGTGATGGTGTACCTGATGACTTTACTCAATTCCAACTTTGAAGAATGGTATGCGCAGAATCCCGATAAGTCATACAGAGATTTTGCATTCTCGCCCAAGAAAATGTCTGTATCCGGTGCTCTGTTTGATTTGGTAAAACTGGATGACGTTTCCAAAAACGAGATTGCCAAACTTTCCAATACCGAGCTCTACGAGTTGTTGGAAGAATATACCAAAGAATACGACAAAGAATTTTATGCTATTATCACCGCACAAAAAGAAAAAGTGCTTGATATCTTAAATATCGGACGTGTAGGTCCCAAACCGAGAAAGGATATTGCAAAATTATCCGAAATCAAGGACTACATTTCCTATTTCTTCCCCGAACTGTATCAACCCGATTATCAGTTCCCCGAAAATATTTCGGAAGAAGACAGAAATCTTTTGATTACCGAATACAAAGATATTTACGACGAAAACGATACCCAGGACGAATGGTTCCAGAAAATCAAAGACTTATCCGAGCGTCACGGCTTCACCTCCAATATGAAGGAATACAAAAAGAATCCCGAAGCCTTCAAAGGTAACGTTGCTCAGGTGTCCACCGTTCTGCGAGTGCAGATTTGCGGCCGTCAGAATACACCCGATACTTATGAAGTGTTCCGCGTAATGGGTAACGAATTAGTTAAGGCTCGTCTTTCTTTGTAGGCTCGAAAAATCGTCTCTAATCGGTAAAGTTCACCACTCGGCGTACACACGGGTACGCCTTCGGGTAACCCCTGCGGGTTCACTTTCCCGATGATAGTTCGATTTTTCTTCACCTTGTTGAAATCTTCACCTTATTGAAAAAAGCTGGAGACTTGAAAAAAACAAAACCACAACCTGCCTCCCTTGCCTAAAGGGAGGGGGACCATCGAAGATGGTGGAGGGATATAAGCAGATGATTTGAAAATCTGTCTGTATTACACCTCCCAAAAAAGGAGAAATAAAAACAATGTCAGAAATTATGGAAAGCAATTTCATACACGAAATTATTGATAAAGACTTAGCGGAAGGCAAAGTGGAAAAAATCCACACCCGTTTTCCGCCCGAGCCCAACGGATATTTGCATATCGGTTCGGCAAAAGCAATCTGGATTAACTGGGGAACTGCCAAAAAATACGGCGGTCAGTTCAACCTGCGTTATGACGATACCAACCCTGCCAAAGAAGACGACGAATACGTGCAGGCAATTTATAAAGATTTACAGTGGCTGGGTGCCATTCCCGACGGCGGCGTGTTCTACGGCTCCGATTATTTTGATAAATGCTATGAGTTCGCTTGTGAACTCATCAAAAAAGGCAAAGCATACGTTTGTGATTTGTCTGCAGAGGAAATGAGAGAATACCGTGGCACCTTGTATGCTCCCGGTAAAAACTCTCCCTATCGTGACAGAAGCGTGGAAGAAAACTTAGACCTGTTTGAACGAATGAAAAACGGGGAATTTAAGGATGGGGAAAAGACTCTGCGTGCCAAAATTGATATGGCATCTTCCAATATGAATATGCGTGACCCTGCCATTTATCGAATCGTGCATACCGACCATCACCGTCAGGGCAACAAATGGTGCATTTATCCCTTATATGACTTTGCGCATCCCTTGCAGGATGCGCTGGAAGGAATTACCCATTCCTTATGCTCCATTGAATTTGAAAATCACAGACCCTTATACGATTGGGTTGTGGAAAATGTGGGATTTGAGATGCCTCCCCATCAGTACGAATTTGCAAGACTGAATGTAACCAATACCGTTATGAGTAAGCGTTATCTCCGCCAGCTGGTGGAAGAAGGCATTGTAGATGGTTGGGACGACCCCAGAATGCCCACCTTATGCGGGTTAAGAAGACGCGGTTATACCCCGTCCTCCATTTTCGAATTTGTAAAACGTTCCGGCGTGGCAAAAGCAAACAGCTTGGTGGATATCGGTTTGTTGGAATATTGTATCCGTGACGAATTAAACACCACCGCAAAACGCCGTGTGGCTGTGTTAGACCCTGTGAAAGTGGTATTGACCAACTATCCCGAAGATCAGGTGGAATATATTAAACTGCCTGACAATCCCCAGGATCCGGAAACTACCTACCGTGAAGTTCCCATCACCCGTGAAATCTTTATTGAACGCTCCGACTTCCAAGAAGTTCCGCCTCCGAAATTCCATCGTTTAAAACCCGGCGGCGAAGTTCGTCTGATGGGCACCTATTTCATCCAATATCAGGATGTGGTGAAAGATGAAAACGGCAATATCGTGGAAATTCATTGTACCTATGATCCCGAAACATTTTCCGGAAGTGCGCCTGACGGCAGAAAGGTGAAAGGTACCATCCATTGGGTATCTGCTAAATTCGGTGTGGAAAAAGAAGTGCGTCTGTATGACCGTCTCTTCACTTTGGAAAATATGAACGATATGCCCGAAGATAAAGGGTACGACGATTATCTCAACAAAGATTCTGTTTCCATCTGCAATGCAATCTGCGAACCTTCCATAAACGATGCAACCTTGGAAGATAAATTCCAGTTTGTCAGAAACGGTTACTTCCAGAAGGACAGCAAATTTGAAAACACCTTTAACTTAATCGTCAACCTAAAAGACAGCTACAAACCCAATTAATTTTGATTTTTTAATATAAGGAGGAATCCACCTGTGAGTCAGACTATGAAGCCTGTGTGGTATCCCAAAACTTTAAATATTTACGAAACCCAAACCGCCATCGGAAAAACCAAGCGTATTTTCCAGGATAAACTGGCGGAAGTGCTAAACTTAAAGCGTGTTACCGCTCCCTTGTTCGTGGAATCCCGTATGGGCTTAAACGACAACTTAAACGGGGTGGAACGCGCCGTTACCTTTGATATTCCCGAAACCCAGGGCATGGCGGAAATCGTGCATTCTCTGGCAAAATGGAAACGTCTGGCACTCTATCAGTACGGCTTTTCCTGCGGGGAAGGTATCTATACCGATATGAACGCGATCCGCCGTGATGAAACCATGGATAATCTCCATTCCATCTATGTGGATCAGTGGGATTGGGAATCGATTATCGCAAAAGAAGACAGAACCGTGGACTTTTTAAAGGACACCGTTCGTAAAATCGTGGGTGCCATTTGTGACACCTTAGACGAAATCAAAAAGGATTACCCTGCAATTACCATCACCTTAAACCGTGATGTCACCTTTGTGACCTCTCAGGAACTGGAAGATATGTATCCCGAGCTTAGCGGTAAGGAACGAGAACACGCCATCACCAAAAAACACAAAACCGTGTTTATCATCGGGATTGGCGATGTGTTAAAGTCCGGCAAAAAGCACGACGGCCGTGCTCCCGACTATGACGATTGGAAATTAAACGGGGATTTACTCTTCTATAATCCCATGTTGGATTCTTCGTTGGAAATTTCCTCCATGGGCATCCGTGTAGATCAGCAATCTCTGGAAGAACAGCTGAAAAAAGCAGACTGTGAAGACAGAAAAACCCTGCCCTTCCATCAGATGCTTTTAGACGGAACTCTGCCCTTAACCATGGGCGGTGGTATCGGTCAGAGCAGACTTTGTATGTTGTTACTTGAAAAAGCACATGTTGGCGAAGTGCAGGTATCCGTGTGGGATAAAAATACCCGTAAAATGGCAGAAGAATACGGCTTAAATCTTCTGTAAATATTTTTAGATTTTAGAAAAAGGAAGAACACTTATGGCTAATATTCCGGAATTATTCGGCAGTTTTGTATTCAACGATACCGAAATGCAGGCTCGTCTGCCCAAAGAGGTGTACGAGGCGTTAAAGCATACCATAGACGATGGGGAAGCCCTGGACTTAAATGTTGCCAACGAGGTGGCAGCCGCAATGAAAGACTGGGCGGTGGAACACGGTGCAACCCACTATACCCATTGGTTCCAACCTATGACGGGCATCACTGCGGAAAAGCACGATAGCTTTATTGCACCCACCGCAGACGGTAAGGTGCTGATGGAATTTTCCGGGAAAGAGCTCATAAAAGGGGAACCTGATGCGTCAAGCTTTCCATCGGGCGGACTTCGTTCCACCTTTGAAGCAAGAGGTTACACCTCTTGGGACCCCACCTCTTATGCCTTCATTAAAGACGGTTCTTTATGTATTCCCACCGCTTTTTATTCCTACAGCGGTGATGTTTTGGATAAAAAAACACCTCTGCTTCGCTCTATGAAAGTAATCAGTCATCAGGCAGGCAGAATTGTGAAACTGTTTGGCGAAGACTTGGATGCCACCGTGACCACCACCGTGGGTGCCGAACAGGAATATTTTTTGATTGATAAAGAAATGTACGACAAGCGTCCTGACTTAATCTTCACGGGCAGAACCTTATTCGGTTCCAAACCGCCCAAAGGTCAGGAATTGGAAGACCATTATTTTGGTGCCATCAAAACCCGTGTTTCCGCTTATATGAAAGAGCTGGACGAAGAACTCTGGAAGCTGGGCGTTCTGGCAAAAACCAAACACAATGAAGCCGCTCCCTCTCAGCACGAGTTGGCTCCCATTTTTGCTACTACCAATATTGCCACCGACCACAATCAGCTCACCATGGAAGTGATGAAAAAAGTGGCGGAACGGCATAATCTGGTGTGCCTGCTCCACGAAAAGCCCTTCTTAGGCGTAAACGGCAGCGGGAAGCACAATAACTGGTCCATTTCCACCAATACCGGTGTGAATCTGTTGAATCCGGGCAAATATCCCGAAAATAATCCCCGATTCCTGCTGTTTTTGGCAGCAGTAATCAAAGCGGTGGATTGTCATCAGGACTTGCTCCGTATTTCTGCCGCATCCGCAGGGAATGACCATCGTCTGGGTGCCGCAGAAGCACCTCCGGCGATTATGTCCATCTTCCTGGGCGACGAATTGACCGCCATTTTGGAAGCCATCGAAACCGACACTCCCTATCAGAAAATCAAAAAAGGAAAAATGGACGGCGGGGTAGATGTTCTGCCTCAGTTCAGAAAAGACACCACCGACAGAAACCGTACCTCTCCTTTTGCATTCACGGGGAACAAATTTGAGTTTCGTATGCTTGGCTCCGCATTTTCCATTTCCGGCTCCAATATTATGCTAAACACCATCGTTGCCGATGTGTTATGCGATTTTGCAGACCGTCTGGAGCAATCCACAGACTTTGAAAATGAAGTGATGGCAATCATCAAAGAAACGGTGAAAAACCATAAACGTATCATTTTTAACGGCAATAACTATTCCGACGAATGGGTGGAAGAAGCAAAAAAACGGGGACTTTTAAACTTAAAAACAACTCCCGAAGCTCTGCCCTGTTACATTAGTGAAGAAAATGTTGCCCTCTTTGGCAAACATAAAATTTATAACCGTTCCGAAATGGAATCCCGTCTGGAAGTACTTTTGGAAGGCTATTCCAAAGTGATCAACATCGAAGCACTCACCATGCTGGAAATGGTGCGCAAGGAAATCTTGCCTGCCTGCTCCCGTTTTGCAAGTGATTTGTGTGTTTCCATTCAGAATAAAGCCGCAACCGTTGGCGCAGGTGCCTACGAAATGGAACTTGCCAAAAAAGTGACCGTCCTAACCGACGAGCTCTATTTCACCGTCAACCGTTTGGACGAAAATCTCCAAGGCGTAAAACAGTTATCAGACGGCAAAGAAATCGCCGACTATTACTGCAACAACGTGCTTTCCGTAATGCAGGAAGCCCGTGAAATCGCCGACCAATTAGAAGAAGTTACCGATAAAACCTATTGGCCTTATCCTTCCTATGGCGACCTCCTCTTTAGCGTATAGGACGGCTTGAAAAACAGCGCATAATCCGTGAATCTCACCGCTCGGCGTACACACGGCACGCCTTCGGGCTTGTCAAGGCGTTGCCTTGATTCGATTTTCGAATTCTGCATCTGTTTTTCTTCACCTTGGATATAAGAAACTGAAAAATGCATATGTACCGAAAGGCATGGATTTTTTTCCATGTCTTTTCTTTTATAAGGTGAAAATTTGTTGGCACAAATTTTGATTTAAAATGCCTTTTGCTATCTGCAAACTTCACCTCTCGGCGTACCGATGTACGCCTTCGGGTAACCCTTCGGTTCAGTTTGCAAATTCTATGCCCTTTTTCTGCACCTTGGTTGTGCAGACCCGTGAACCTCACCACTCGCCGTACACAAATATGCTGTACGCAGTACTACGCCTTCGGGTACTATCGAAACAAGTTTCGATTCGGTTTCTCCATTTTAGCCGAATTTTTCTTCACCTTAGGTTACGAATAGCTTGAAAAAGAACATAGACCGCAAAAGGCATGGATTTTATTCCATGTCTTTTTGTTTAAGGTAAAAATTTGTAGGGGACGACGTCCTCGGCATCCCGCTTTTGCAATCCCGAAAAACACTTGTAGGGGAGGGGTTCCATCCCCTCCCGTGCAGAATCACGAAAATTGCCGCTTTCGGCAGGGTGCCGTGCTTCCTTTTTTTGATGAAAAAATGTAACAAAATTGTAATTTTTTTGATGATTTGCTTGACAATATCGGTTCAAGGTGTTAGAATATAGAGGAACATATACTATTATATAAGAGTGGTTCCCCTTGGGTAGCACTCCGTTTTCCTATTTGTGAAAAAATAATTTCTATACAAAATAATGAAACAAGAAAGGAAGTGTCAACCGTGAAAAGAATTATCAGTTTTCTTCTCACTCTGACTATGTTGGTTAGTATGTTCACCTTTGCATCCGCAAACGAACTGGGCACCATTGCATTTTTCAATGCAGCAGACAACACTGCAGTGACCAGACTTGACGGTGTGGACAACTTATATGCCAACGTAACATTCACCGCAAAAGAAACCGGTATCGCAAGCGTAATGGCAGCTCATTACAATATCGAAACCGGTGCACTTACTGCGATGGAATTTATCAATTCCGTAGAAACCACCGAAGGAGCAGTTGTTGAATACACTACTCCCGCAATCAATGTGGCTGCTACCGACCTGTTAAAGGTATTTGCCTGGGACGAAGATTCTCTGGCACCTTTAGCTACCACCGGCACCATTGATCGTCTTCTGTTAGAAGATCTGCCCACCGCAACCGTTACCGAACTGGACGTTGCAGAAATTACCGATGTTCCGCTGACTATGGCGATGAACTTCAAAGCAGATCCTGCAACCGAAGCTCAGCTGGCTTACTATTCCAACTGGTATGCTGACTATGAATTAACCGTAAACAAAGATGTTACCTTCAATTTAGACGGTACCGAAGACGGTTACTTAGCAGGTCAGTATGACGCTTGGAGTGCTGCATGGGTACAGGTTCCCAAAATGGATGTAACCGTGGAAGCAGGCAAAACCGTTAAAATTATGGAAACTGCTGCTGCAACCTACGGCAAACCCGGATTAAAATACACCTACGGCGAAGTATATAGCAAAGTAAAAGACTTCGACTGCGGCGTATATTTCACTCCCGAATTCTTAAAGGCTAACGACGGTCTGGAAGTGACCCTGGCTCTGAAAATTTATAACCCCGCAAACGAAGCAGAATCCTTCGTAATCGGCGATGTTTACACCTTCAACTGGACCTTACCCACCGCAACCGTAACCGAACTGGATGTTAGCACCATTGAAGATGTTGAATTAGACTTTGCATTAAACTTCAAAGCAGACGATGTCACCGAAGAACAGATTGCAATGTTTGCAGACTGGTACGCAGATTACGAATTAACCGTAAACAAAACCGTAACCTTCAATGCAGACGGCACTGCGGACGGTTTCTTATCCGGTCAGTATGACACCTGGAGCAAAAACTGGGTATCCGTTCCCACCACCGATGCAACCTTAGATGCAAACACTCCCGTAAGAGTAATGGAAACCGCAGCAGCCCTGATGGGACAGAGTGGTCTGAAATTAACCTGCGCAGATATCTATACTTCTGTAAAAGACTTTAACTGCGGCTTGGCATTCTCTCCCGAATTCTTAGTTGCAAATCCCGACCTGGAAGTAAAACTTTCTCTGAAGATTTACAACCCCGCAAATGAAGAAGAATTCTACATTATCGGAAGCGAATATATCTACACTCCCAAAACCATTCCTTCTATCGATAAATTTATCGCAAAAGAAGGCGTTTCCTATAACCACACTTTAGAAACCGCAGAAGCTGGTAAAACCACCTTCAATTTTGAAGACCTGTTTACCGTAATCGACGGTGTTCCCGTGGATATGGAAAATCTGACTGTTACCGGTGCAACCTATGCAGACGGCAAAATCACCGTGGACGGCTTTGGTGCAAAAACCATCACCGTAACCGATAATTACTATTGCAACACCGCAACTGTAACCGTTATGGTGAATGAACCTGCAAACGTGGATAAGTTCACCGGCAAAACCGTAACTTATACCCACACTTTAGCTACCATCGACAGCAATGTTGCAGAATTCGATTTTGAAGATCTGTTCGATGTTAACACTACTTACCCCATCAAAGCCATCACCTTAGAAGGTGCAACCTATGTTGATGGTAAAGTTGTAGTAGAAGGTATCGGCACCTTTACCGTAACCGCAACCGATAACTACTACTGTAACACTGCAACCGCAACTGTTACCGTAATCGCACCTGAAAACGCAACCAAATGGACTGCAACCAACAAAACCATTGACTTAACCGTTAACACTGTTGGTCAGGACCAGACCGTAAACTTCACCGATTTATTCACCACCGTTGACGGCGCTGTAATCAAAGCCATTACCGTAACCGTGGATAACGGCGGAAGCTTTGCAGATGGTGTTATCACCGTACCCGGCAAAGCAGGTACCTACACCGTAACTGCAACTGACGATTTCTATTGCAATCCTGTTACTGCAACCATTACCGTAAATGATGCTGCAAACGTGGATAAGTTCACCGGTAAAACCGTAACTTATACCCACACTTTAGCTACCATCGAATCTAACAGTGTAACCTACAATTTTGCTGACTTATTCACCACCAACAATGCATATCCTGTAAAAGATATCGTTGTAACCGGTGCAACCTATGCAAACGGTAAAATTACTGTTACCGGTATCGGTACCTTTACCGTAACCGCAACCGATAACTACTACTGTAACACTGCAACCGCAACTGTTACCGTAATCGCACCTGAAAACGCAACCAAATGGACTGCAACCAACAAAACCATTAACTTAACCGTTAACACCGTTGGTCAGGACCAGACCGTAAACTTCACCGATTTATTCACCACCGTTGACGGCGCTGTAATCAAAGCCATCACCGTTACCGTGGATAACGGCGGAAGCTATGCAAACGGCGTAATCACCGTACCCGGTAAAGCAGGTACTTACACCGTAACCGCAACCGATAACTTCTATTGTAATCCTGTAAGTGCAACCATTACCGTGAAAGATGCTGCAAACGTAGATAAATTCACCGGTAAGTCTGTAACTTACACTCATACTTTAGATACCATCGAAGCAAACACCGTAACCTACAATTTTGCTGACTTATTCACCACCAACAGTGCATATCCTGTAAAAGATATCGTTGTAACCGGCGGTACCTATGCAAACGGCAAAATTACCATTACCGGAACCGGTACCAAAACCATTACCGCAACCGATAATTACTATTGTAACACTGCAACCGCAACTGTTACCATCAATGCTCCCTCTAACGTAACCAAATGGACTGCAAAATCCGGCTTGGCTTACGAAACCGATAAAGGCGTTGCAGTAACCAAAACTTTAGGCGAACTGTTCAGCGCAAACGGTAACAAGATTAAAGATGCAAACGTAACCATAACCGGTGCAACCTTCACCAAAGGCGCAACCTGGGATAAAGGCACTGTAACCTTTAACGGCGAAGGCACCTACACTGTTACCATTACTGACGGCTTCTATTGTACCGCTACCAGCGCTACCGTAACCATTACCGAAATCGAACAGACTCCGGCATTTGGTTGGACAGGCGTTGAACAGCATCCTGATGCAAACGGTGCAATCAACCCGATTGAAGGTGTTTCCTCTGCTTTAGCAGTTGGAACTTCTGCAAAAACCATCACTGTAAACGCTCCTTATGCAGGTGTATATCTGGTAAACGTTAACACCACAGCATCCGCTGCAACTACCTTAACTGTTGAAAACCAGACCGAACACTATGCAACCTTCGATGTTGCTGCAGGTAGCAACAAATGGGCATTAAGCGGTACCAACTACAAATACATTCTGTTAATTAAAGGTGAAAACACCCTTACCGTAACTGCAGGTGCAAATGCAACCTTAAATAATGTTACCTTAGTAGCATTAAAAGGTCAGGGTATCGGCGGTGCAAATGCTCAGTACACTGATTACAGAAGCCAGCTGACTTATAACACCTTTGAATCTGGCGCCGAAACCAGAATTTCCTTACCCCTGAATCAGGCTAACATTGGTGTAGGTAAAACGATTACCTACGAAGCGGATATTCCGGAAGGCTACTATACCATCAGATGGACCAACGGTCAGGTACTCCCCTCAACTAATACCACGATTGATGTAAAATCCGACACCGGTTTCTATCGTGAACTGAAAAACAAACAGAGCGGTTGGTCTGATTACACCGGTAGCGATGGAAAAGGCGCAGGTATCTATTTCCGTGGCGGAAAAACTACTGTAACCGTTACCAATACCGGTAGTCAACCCTTTGCAATGTATGACTTGCGTTTCTATCCCGTAAGCTCCAATCCTGTAGCTATGGATTGCTTGCAGATTGCAATTGATTCTACTATTCCGGAAGGAAATGTTGGTGGCGGAACCGTAACTCCTACTCCTACTCCCACTCCGGATGTTGGAAGTGAACCCACTGCTCCTGCAGAATTAACCGGCGCAACTTTTGCTGCTGCAATTATCAATCCTACCAATATGAACATTGGTGCTGATAAAGCTGAATTCGGTTATCAGAAGGATGCAAGCATGACCGTGAAGATGGGTGTTCCTGCAAACGGTACTTATCAGTTATCTGCACTCTTCAGCTCTAACGCGAACTACGTTCAGAACAGTGCGGTTACCAAAGTATATGTGGATGGCGTGGAAGTAACTTCCTTCCCGCAGTCCAACAAGGTTAATCCCAACTGGTCACCTGCAAGCGGAACCATCGAGCTGACCAAAGGTGATCATGAAATTACCCTGTCTACCAATACTGCTTGGAACTTACTGTATATCCACGGTTTGAAATTAGAAGCGAAATAATTAGACAAAAATTTTGTATACACTGATTGTAATCAGTAACCAAAACAAAAAACGGACTGTCGAAAGACAGTCCGTTTTTGTATGCAGAAGCAGCGTAGGCTCTCTTGTCAGAGAGATATGTAGGGGACGATGCCCACATCGTCCCGTTTTAGCAAATTTCGACATAAAAAACGGGCGGATGATGGCATCCGCCCCTACAAGGACCTCTCAGTCAGCTTTGCTGACAGCTCTCCTGAAAGGAGAGCCTTTTGCGCCCATTTCTGAAAGGGGCGAGGGCAAATAGTATCCCTTCGGGGGAATGAATAATTGCGGTGGGTTGGCGATGCCAACCATTCTATTATGCAGGCAAAGTCTGCCACCGTTTTTATTCTTTCTTCTTTCTTATTTATTCTTTCACAATTTCGGGCAGGCCTGCGGTTTTGCCGATAAAATACAGAGGACGCTGTTTTGCTTCCAGATAGATTTTACCGATATATTCTCCGATTAAGCCGATGGATAAAAGTTGCAGGCCGCCAAGAAGCCACACGGACATTAACAAAGAAGTCCAACCGGGAATAACCGTGCCGAATGCCAAACTGATTAACGCATACAAAATGGCAAAAATACTGCCGATGGACACCAAAATTCCCAATGAGGTAATCAGGCGGATGGGTGAAATACTAAAGGAAGAAATTCCCTGGAATGCAAAGGCAAGCATTTTCTTTAAGGGGTATTTGGATTCTCCCGCAAAGCGTTCGTTCCGCTTATAATAAACCACATCGGTTTTGTAACCCATATCGCTGACAATTCCGCGTAAAAACAGGTTTACTTCCTTGTATTCCATCAAAGAATCCACGGCACGCTTGCTCATCAGACGGTAGTCGGCGTGATTATAAATCACATCAACGCCCATCCATTTCATCAGTTTATAAAATCCCTGAGCGGTGGTTCGTTTAAAGAAGGTGTCACTTGCCCGTTCACTTCTTACGCCGAATACCACATCGCATTCATCATTTTTGTATTTTTCCACCATTTCGTAGATGGCGCCGATATCGTCCTGCAAATCGGCATCAATGGTGACGGTGATATCTGCATATTCTCTTGCGGTGTTTAAGCCTGCCATCAAGGCATTCTGATGGCCTCGGTTTTTGGCAAGAGAAACTCCTGCAAACAAGGGACTGCTTTTGGAATAGGTTTCAATCAGTTCCCAGGTTTTATCACGGCTTCCGTCATTCACAAACAGAATTTTACTGGTTGGTGCCACCAGTTTTTTGGTAATCATATCGGATAAGGCATTGTAAAACTGTTTGGCAGATTCGGGGAGCACCTCTTCTTCGTTATAGCAGGGAACCACAATATATAACACGGGGCATTGGCTGAATTTTGCTTTTTTTGCTTCGTTCATAGTGGAATAACTCCTTTCTACTGTATGCTTTGGGCACCGGTATAATACTGATTGACAAGGCTTAAAATTGCTTCGTCTTCGGTATCAAAAAATACGGGGGTGGTAACCATTTGAGCAATATTTTGGATAAATTCGTCCAAATTTTCTGCAGTTTCTGAGAAAGTTAAGTGAATCACATCGCACTCTGCATCCTGCATATCGTAGCAGAAATCCATAGGGTCGGATTCACCCACAAAATGAAATGCCGAAAATACGGTGTCATCATCAATGAACACGGTTTTTCTTTGGGATGCCACAAAGGAAACCTCTTTTTTGCGAACCGGCATCACGGGGATTTTTAAGTCGGAAAGTTCTTTGATATAGTCGGGAGAGGTTCCGCAGCAACCGCCCACAATGTCGGCACCGTGCTCAATTAAAAGTCTCACATATTTTTTAAATTCCTTGGGTTCCATAGAGAACACGGTTTTGCCGTTTTCTTCTTTGGGGAGCCCTGCATTTGGCTTGGTGATTAAGGGGATGGAAGCGTAGGGCACGATTTCATCCAGAAGGGGAATCATTTTGTCGGGGCCCGTGGAACAGTTAAAGCCGAAAGCATCTGCTCCGTAATGCTCTGCCAATAACAGTGCGGTCACGGGGTCGGTACCCGTAAGCATTTTGCCTGATTCTTCCAAGGTTACGGTCACAAAGACGGGGCATTTTTTGTCTTGGTACACATTTTTTACGGCGGTCAGCGCACATTTTACTTCCGCCATATCCATCATGGTTTCAATCACGATAAAGTCCACGCCGAAATCGTAAAAAGCCTTCACCTGCTCGGTATATACATCAATCAGCTCGTCTTCTGTCATCATTCCCATAGGATATAAAAGTTCCCCCGTGGGAGACATATCGCCGCCCACCAAAACGCCGTCACCAACCGCTTCCTTGCATAAGCTAAGCAGTTTCATATTGGTTTCGTACACATCCAGATGAGAGGGCAGTTTTTTGCGATTGGCACCGAAGGTGGGAGCATACACCGCATCGCTTCCTGCATTTTTGTAGGAAGACTGCACGGATTTGATTGCATCGGGATTGTTAAGAATCCATTCTTCGGGACACACTCCTGCGGGAAGTCCCAATTTATGAAGTTCGGTGCCGGTAGCACCGTCCAATACGAGAATTTTGTTCTGATTCATAGTCTGTTTTTCCTTTTCTTATTTGGTTGCCCAACGGTCAATCATCTGTTGGCTTGTGGTGAAATCCGATTCCATATCGGCACGGGTATAGCGAGTTACCATCACCGCATCCCGATTGGCAAGGGTGGTTCCCTCAAATAAGGGATTGGTTGCGGTTTCTTCATATAATTTTTCGGGATCCAGAAGATACTGACCGTAATAAAGATTAAAAAGCTCACGGTCCAGCACATAAATATGTTGCTCCCCGGTCACAAACTGAGTTTGCATCTGCACATTGCTTGCGGCGGTGGTTTCATCCACTTTTTCGCTGTCAAGCTTTAAGGGAATCTGAATGAACTGAGCGAGGATTTTGCCGTCCCCGTTCACGTCGGTGATGGTGGATTCCACTCGTTCCTTTAAGATAGCGGAGTCTTCCTCGGTCAACATATATTCGCCGGAGAAGAGAATGTAAATATCGGGATCCACACGGTTTACCGCATCAATTACGGTGCCTGCGATTACCACAATTACAAGGATTCCCACCAGGAGATGCCATTTATAATAAAACCAAAAGTTTTTCCACCATTCCTTGGAAAAACGCTTTAAATCGTTGATAGATTGCATAGTATCAGTTCCTTTTTTGATTAAAAATTAGTTTATACAATGATATTATACAACAAATTCCCCTATAAATCAAGTCTTTTTCTGTTTTGAGGCTTCTTTGTGTGTCTGACGGATGATTTTTGCCAAAAAATCACAAAACTACTGAAAATCATCAAATTTTTCGGGGGAGGGGTAGCCGTAAATACGCTATTTTTTATTGACAATCGTACCCGTGTGTGCTATAATGTGCATAAGATTATTATGGGGCGGGATGCCCAAATGTGTATTTTTTCGAGAAAAATAAGATTACATATATATTTTTAACAACAAGAAAGGATGATGAAACGTGAAGAGATTTTTAAGTCTTTTGGTTGCACTGACCTTATTGGTTGGTATGTTGTCTGCGTTTACCGCAACTGCGGCTGTGAACACCACCGTGTTCTATAATGCAGAAACCAACGAAGAAATCACCGCATTAGACGGCGTGAACAGCATTTATGCAATCACAACCTTCACAGGCCGTTACGTTGAAAATGCCAACGTAATTGCTTCTCATTACACCAACGACGGAAAACTCACCAAAGTGGAGTTTATCAATCCCGTATCTGCAACTATCGGGGAAAGTGTGACTTACACCACTCCCGCATTTTCTGTGGCAGAGACAGACATTATTAAAATTTTTGCCTGGACGGGGATGGACACCATCAAACCCCTCTTAAAATTCCCCGGCGTAATCAGCCGAAATGAGGTAATTGCACTTCCCACCGCAACTGCAACTGCGCTGGATGTGGCAGAAATTACCGATGTTGATTTAACCTTTGCAATGAACTTTAAAGCAGATCCTGCAACCGAAGCACAGCTGTTAGCATACGGCAACTGGTATGCTGACTATGTGTTGACCGTGAACAAAGACGTTACCTATAACGCCAATGGCACCAAAGACGGTTACTTAGCAGGTCAGTATGATTCCTGGAGCCCTGCATGGGTAGTTGTGCCCAATAAGGACGTAACCGTGGCAGCAGGCGAACCTGTTAAAATTATGGAAACCGCTGCTGCAACTTACGGCAAGCCCGGTTTAAAATACACCTACGGCGAAGTGTATGACAGAGTAAAAGACTTCGACTGTGGTGTATTCTTCACCGATGAATTCTTAGCAAAAAATCCTGACATCTATGTCACTTTAGAGCTGAGAATTTATAATCCGTTAAACGAAGCAGAATCTTACTTAATCGGCGAAACCTACACTTTTGGCAATGCAGATAACGTGAGCTTACCCACTGCAACCGTAACTGAGCTGGATGTTACCACTCTTCCGGTTGAGCTGGACTTTGCATTAAACTTCAAAGCAGATTCCATCACCGAAGCTCAGGCAGCAAAATATGCCAACTGGTATGCAGATTATGTATTAACCGTAAATAAAGAAGTCACCTTCAATGCAAACGGCACTGCAGACGGATATCTTTCCGGTCAGTACGATGCCTGGAGCTCAAACTGGGTATCCGTTCCCTTTGAAGATGCAACTCTGCAGGCAAATACTCCTGTAAGAGTAATGGAAACTGCAGCAGCATTGATGGGGCAGAGCGGATTGAAATTAACCTGTTATGACATTTTCACCTCCGTAAAAGATTTTGACTGCGGTATCTTCTTTTCCGATGCATTCAAAGCGGCAAATCCCGACCTGGAAGTGACCTTGGAGCTCAGAATGTACAATCCTGCGGATGAAAGTGAATCCTATGTGATTGGCACAACCTATGTGTATAATCCCACCGCAAATACAACCACCGAACCTGAAGTTCTCAGCTATGCAAACGTTACTGCAGAAGTTCCTGCAGGTGTATTGCTGAATAAAGGCGTAAGCGAACTTTCCTTAACCACCACCGCTTTGGAAAATTCTGAAAGTGGCGTGGAAGCAGGTGCAAACGAAGAAGTTTCTGCATTTGATGTTCACGTGGAAGGTGTTTCCGATAACAACACCACTCCCATTATCGTTACCATCAATGAAGCAACCGAAAAAGGTTACAACAAAGGTAACTTAAGCTTATTCCACGTGGAAGACGGCGTAGCTGTTCCCATGGAAGAAGTGGAAACCAAAGAAGATCTGGTAAAACACAATCAGTTTACTTACGACCCGGCAGACGGTACCATCTCTTTGGCGATGGCAACCTTCTCTGAAGTTGCAATTGTTGCCGAAACCGAACAGGGTTGGAAAGGTGAATACGACTATAGCTGGTATGATGCAGATGCGAAAGAATTAACCATCGCTAATGCTGACCAGTTTGCAGCGTTTGGCACAATTGTTGGCGGTATGGCAGACGGTTATGAACGGGATTCTTTTGAAGATAAAACCGTAAAACTGATTTCTGACATCAACTTGAACGATGCAGAAACCAACAATCATGACTTCATCTTCTATCCTATCGGATATTATTTCAATCCCGATAAAGAAGGCGACGGAACCAACGTTGCATATTCCACCGTGTACTCCTTCGAAGGTATTTTCGACGGTAACGGTCACACCGTTGCAAACTTCTATCAGAATACCTGGGAAATCAAAGGGGACTACAACGACGGATATCCTGCAGGCTCCAACTACTATAAAGACGGTTTTGGCCTGTTTGGTTATGTGTATAACGGTACCGTTAAAAACTTAATTGTAAGTAACTTCTCCTCCGACGGGGAATTTACTCCCACCGGTATTATTGCTGCGTATGCAGGCGGTGAATCCACCTTTGAAAACATCAATGTTTTTGACTGTACTCCCCGTGTATATCAAACCGCAGACGGCGGTATTGTGGGATTAAATAGCAGCAAAACCGAGAAATGTAAATTAACCTTCCGTAATATTACCGTGGACCAGTCCAACACCCTTTCCGCTTTATGGGGAAACTGGGGTCTTGCTGCAGGTAACATTATGGGATGGTTACGCGGAAATCCTGAAAATGAAGTCATTATGGAAAACTGTCACGCAGCAGCTGTGATGGATGTGAATAATGATATCTGCGGTAACTACCATTGGTACTTATACCGTTATGCAGGTATGTATATCGGAACCATTGAAAATCTGAAAACAGATACCGACGGTCGTCTGATTCCGGATTTAAGCGGAATCACCGCAATTGACTGTACTGCAACCTTCGGCAGCTGGAATGAGTATTGGTACTGCGAGCTGGTAGAAAACACCATCGCATCTTATACCCATGACCATCAGTTCAGCCGTCTGGACAGAATCAACGATGTATCTGAAATTCAGGATGCAAACGGAAACTGGAATAAGGTTGGTAACTTTGTTATTGCAAAAGCGGCTGATACCGAAAGCGCAGTATGTTACCATGTCAGAAAAGATGCCAACGGCAATCTGTACGAACATAAACACGAAAACGCAGGCTATGAAACCTTCGACTTAAACGGAGACGGCTTGTTAAACGACTTAAAAGAAGACCGTCAGCACTATTATGTGCCCTTCAATCAGATGTTCAACGGCTACGGCGACGGAATCAAACCGATTTACACCGTAAATGCTGTTGGACAGGAAGCGGATCCCTATCCGAACATTGACATTGAAATTATCGAAGACGGCACTGTAATGTCTCAGGAAAAATTCCAATATGTGGGACCCCAAAAAATTACCGTTGATTCCGTAGTATCCATTGGCGAATTATGGGATGCGCTGAACGAGGATATTGTTTCCCGCTCCACCGTTCAGGTGTTTGTATCTCCTGCATCGGAAGACAGCACGGTAAGTGCGGTGTATGCAGCAGGCGTTCCCGATTGGAAAAACGGTACCCTGACCTTTAGCGGAACCGGTTTGGCACGAATCACCATCACCGACTACTACTATTGTACTCCCACCATTGCCTATGTGGAAGTGGGCGCTGAAGATCCGGTGGATAAATTCGTGGCAAAAGAAACCAACTTTAAACATGATTTAACCACCATCAAGAACGGTTACACCACCACCTTAGGTGCCCTGTTCTCCGCAATTGACGGCGCTGATATCAACAGTGAAACCGTTGTGGTAACTGGAGTAGATGTAACTGTTGATACAAATAATTGGGAAAATACTGTGGTTGTTTTAAACGGAACAGACCCGATTACCATCTCTATTACCGATGGCGAACTGTGTAACGTGGTATCTACTACCGTAACCGTGGCGGATGCAGAACCGGTTGAAAAATTTGAAACCAAATTCACCGGTGATTTCTTATACCGTGTTGGTAACAAAAATACCGTTGCATTTGATAAATTGTTTAAAGCAAAAGACGGTGTTGAAATCGGCACTGTAGTAGTTGATGTGGAACCGGTTGACGGCAGCGCAGCAGGCGGAAGCTACACGAATAACGCTATCCAGTTTACCGGAACCGGCGTGGTAAAAGTAACCGTTACTGATAACGATTACTGCATCCCCACTGTATTGTACTTAGAAGTTGTGGATGCATATAACCATACTTCTGCAGTTTCTACTACACATGCAGCAGGAACTGATGCGAACAACAATGGAATCCCTGGCAATGTGGTATTATTAAACAATGCAGGATTAAGCTCTATGACCGTATCCGGTGATTACACCTTCTACGGTAATGGCTTCACCTTAACTTATACCGGCGACGGACGTTTCTTAAACAACGGCTTGAAAGCCGGTGTTGTAACCGTATCTGAAAACGGTACCTTAGATAACGTAAGAATTGTGGCACCCATTTATCCTTCTGCGTATCTGTACTATGGAAGCACACTGCTCGGCGATTATGTTCAGGGCGGTCCTGTTGAAATAGATAATAGTACCAATCCTCCAAAATACAGATATTATTATCAGCTTTCCGCAGTGGCAGCATCCGGAAATGCCACCATTTCCAACTGCTATATTTATGGCGGCAGAAACAATGTTTTTGTGAACACCGGTGATGTTACCATTAAAGATACCGTGTTGGAAAGCGGTGTGGTTGCCAATATTCAGATTCAGAGTAATGCAAGCCATACCGTAACCTTAGAAGATATTACCACCATTCAGTATCAGGTGAATCCTACCCTGGGAGATACCTCCAAAGTGATGCTGGGTGCAGGTGTTCTGGTTGGTCCGGAAACCAACGACAACCCCACCATCGTCTTAAGCGGCGATATCAAACAGTATAACTGGGTGACCTCTGATGATGCAAACGCAGTAAGTGACCAACAAATTACCAGAGCAATCATCAATGCTGCTGTAAATGCAACAGCCTATAACCATACTGTAAACGGTAAGGCCGCTTCCAATATGGGTATTATCTACATGAACGAATACGAGGTAGTTGTTGAAAATAACACAAGCCTTCCCTACAAGCTGGGCGATGTTTCCATGAAAGTAAGCAACAATACCATAAACGGTCAGGCATACTCTCTGCAGGGAGCAAGTGCAAGTCAGATTTATTCCGATTATGCTGCTGCGGACAAATCCACCGTTAACGGTTGGTATGAGCCTCAGTTTAAATTCGCAGCTGAACTGGGCGGACAGTATATTCCCAACACCGACGATTGCGATGAATTCTGTTATCGAGAAGACGTAGGTCTTATCAAGACAATTCATGTAATGTTCCCCTCCGGTGATACCAAAGAACTTGATCTTGCAGCTCTGGTTGACATTACAAAATATACCGGTCAGAATCTGAATCTTACTATCACCTGTAAAGATGCAGATGGCAATACAGTACCGGTAACTGACGGAAAAGTATCTCTCACCAATGCCGGAGAATACACCGTAACCTACATGGTTACCGATACGGTATTCTATGATAAAGACGGTGTTACTGTTTCTGATACGAAAGAATACAGCTGGGATATTACCGTTTCGGTTTCCTTAAAAGATAACTCCGTTCCCAATGCCCGGTTTGTATTTGATTCCACCAAGCAGACTATGGGATATGGTAAGAAGAGCGGTCTTAGCGGTCTTGGTAAGAACAACTTCCAGTATCTGCCTTTCCTTGCCGGCATGCAGATTTATGACTATAATGGTCAGACAGAATATCTGCGTTTTGACGGCAATACCGACTTTAACAAAATTGCTAAAGTGGACCTTACTTGTTCCAGTGACAACGCTTATGTTACCGTCACCCTGACAGACGGCGGTGTAATCAATGTAGTATTCTTTGGTCGTGCTGATAGCGGTGGCAGCACGAAGACCGGTACCATTAAGACAAGCAATAACACGGTTTATTATCTGACTGACGGTGATACCAGTGCGACTACCACAACCTGGAAGATTACCAGCTATACATTTACCGGTAATAACGGTGTGGAAATCAAAGATACCAATCAGAAATTCAGTAATTGTGTAAGCGGAAGTATTCCCACAGGTTCCTTTAGCACCACCATCAAATATACTGTAACCTTTGATGCAAACGAAGGTACCTGTGCGCAGACTGTTGGTTATGCAACCTCTGCAAGTGCTGCAATCACTCTGCCCACACCGAAACGTAGCGGTTATCTGTGCGTTGGTTGGTATACTGCAGCATCCGGTGGTACTAAGGTAGGTGATATAGGCGCAACCTACACTCCCTCCGCAAATGTGACCTTATATGCACAATGGGGCAAACCCAGCACCGTAACCTACAATGCAAATGGCGGTACCTGTGATACTGCATCCGAAAAATATACCGGCACAGCGTTAATCTTACCCACACCTACCCGTGATGGTTACTGGTTCACCGGTTGGTATGATGCAGCAGAAGGCGGCAAAAAGATCGGCAATGCAGGTGCAGCTTATCAGGCAACCGGAGATATCACCCTATATGCACAGTGGTCACCCGTATATACCGTAACCTACAATGCAAACGGCGGTAACGTAACTCCTGCTTCTGCCAAATATCAAGGCACAGCAATTACCTTACCCACTCCCACAAAATTCGGTTCTGTATTTACCGGTTGGTATACCGCAGCATCCGGTGGCACGAAAATTGCCGATGCAGGTGTAAGTTATGTTCCCACTGCAAATATCACCTTATATGCACAGTGGACAACTCCCATTGTAGTGCAATATAACGCAAACGGAGGTTCTTGTGGTACTTCCAGTAATACCACCTATGCGGGCAACGCAATCACCTTACCTACACCTACTAAAACCGGTTACACCTTCAATGGTTGGTACACTGCAGCTTCCGGTGGTACCAAGATTGGTGATGCAGGTGCAAGCTATATCCCCTCTGCAAATATCACCTTATATGCACAGTGGACGGTGAAGAGCTACAAAGTTACAACTTCAACCAGTAACGGATCGGTTAGCGGTGTTACTAATGGGCAGATGATTGCTTACGGAACAACCGTCTCCGTAACAGTTTCTTTTGATAAGAACAACTCTAAAACCTTTACCGTTACAAATGATACTACCGGTGCAACTATTTTAAGTAAATCAGATGCAGGTACTTACACCTTTACCATGCCTGACTCTAGTGTAACCATCAAAGTAAGCAGCACCGGCTGTTTGGCAGAAGGTACTCTTATCACAATGGCAGATGGTACCAAGAAGCCCATTGAACAGATTACTTACGAAGATGAACTGTTAGCTTGGGACTTCCATACCGGCTCTTATGTGGCAACTGTTCCTTCTCTGATTGAAAAGCATGAAGAAGGCGAATATCGTATTCTGAACCTCCATTTTGAAGACGATACTATCGTAAGAGTTGTTGTTGACCATGGCTTCTTTGATGTGGAAGAAAACAACTTTGTCTTCATTGATGAAGCAAATGTGGATTCCTACATTGGTCACGATTTTGTGAAGGTTGGTGAAAACGGAACCTATGAAGCGGTTGAATTGATTGGATACGAAGTAACAGTGGAAACTGTAACTTACTACGCTATCCAGACTGCAATTTATAACAATAGTATTGCAGAAAACATGTTCACACTGCCTGCGCCTCCCGATATGTTGGACAACGATGAATGGTTTGATTACTTTGAAATCGGTGCCGACATGAAATACGATGAAGAAAAAATGCAAGCAGATATTGCAACATACGGTTTATATGACTATGCAGAGTTTGCAGAGTATGTAACATATGAACAGTTTATTGCATTTAACGGTCCGTATCTGAAGGTTCTGGTAGGCAGAGGTGTGCTCACCTTTGAACAGATTCTGGAATTAATCGGAACATACGTAAATCCGTAATTCATCCCAAACTGAATAAAAACTCCCTGCAGAGAAATCTGCGGGGAGTTTTTTTATGGGAACGAGAAAAACTCCGAATATGTGCTTAAAAATGTTGAAAAACCTTGACAAACCTCCTGAAAAGATGATAGAGTGTAGATAGAATAAAAAATGGGATGGTGTGGGTATGTTTTCCCCGATGATATCAGCTTTGTTTGTTGCCCGCAGATTCCCGATATTTTTTCTTACAGAAAGGAAGCGTTAGTATGAAACGAATCGTCAGTTTTATTTTAGTGATTGCAATGGCGTTGGTTATGTTTGCTTCTTTGATTTCTCAGGTGATTTACGCGCAGGAGGAGGGCATCGTGTTTTACAATGCCGATACCAATGAAGTTGTGACCACTTTAGACGGCGTTACCACCCTGTTTGCAAAGGCTACTGCTCGTGTGCCGAAAACCAGTATGGTTACGGTATTGGCAGGCCATTTTGACAAGGAAAGCGGAAAGCTTTTAAAAATGGAACCCGTTGCTTTTACGGGCGGTCTTACCGATGATATTGTGAGTGTTTCCACCAATCATATTGTTGTGGGAGACACCGAGGAAATCAAGGTGTTCTGTTGGAGTGAGGAAGAAACCATTTGTCCCTTGCTTCCTGCGGCAAATATCACCTATGCCCCCGTTTTAACCGAAAAATTTGAAGTGCTGTTCCCCAATACCGAAGAATATCTGTACCGTGTGGGAAATCAGAACAGCGTTCCCGTGAATAAACTCTTTGCGGCACTTTCCGATGTACAAATCGGAAACGTAACCGTTACCGTGGAATCGGTGGATCATACAGGCGTTAGTGCAACCGTTTCCCAAGAATCGGATTGGCTGCAGAGAAAAATCACATTCCAAGGAACGGGGATTGCAAAGGTAACCGTTACCGATGATATGAAAAATACCAAACCCGCGGAGCTCTTTTTAGAGGTGATTGATGCGTACAATGTGACCTCGGGAGCAAATGCCACCGACCGGGATATTGTGTTATTAAATGACACCGGTATGGGACAGTTGACCGTTTCAAACGGACATACCATTTACGGTAACGGCTTCACCATGACGGCAGGCTCCGATTCTGCGGCGTTGGACAGAGGTTATGCATTTATGACCCTGGAAAACGGGAACTTGGATAATGTGCGAATCAAAGCACCTCATTTCCCTTATCCCATTTTATATGAAGCAAACAAAAAAGACGACCCCACTCCCAATCAGGTGGAAGGCACCAAAGTGCGTTACTACAATATCCGAAGTGCCGTAATGACCTCGGGAGACTGCAAAATTTCCAATTCTTATATCGAGGGCGGCCGTGCGGCATTGTATGTGACCGCAGGGGATTTGGTATTGGATAACACCACCGTGTACGGCGGTGCGGCGGCAACCGTGCAGTTAAATGCGGCAAATAGCTTTACCATGCGGGACGTAACCCTGATTCAGGAGCCCATCAGAGCAACCGTTCACGATACCACCAAAACTTTAATGGGATTAAGCTTAATTACCATTGCGGATTCCGAGGGGAACTCCACTCCCATCACCCTGGAAGGCAAACTCATCCAGTATGCCTGGGCAAACGAGGAATATAAAACCTATGTGCCTTCGGAAGCACAGTCTATGGTGAATTATGTATTAAAACAGACAGATTATATTCATCCTGTTACTTATAAAGACGGAATCACCCGTGATTCTTTGAATCTTGGATTTATCTATATGATTGAAGACGGGTCAAACCCCGTCCTTTCCGACCCCGTGGTGTATGATAATCGTGTGAATAAAGCGGAGGTTCCTTACAAAACTCTGGATATGACCTCCGTGAAAGTGTACTCCTATACCAACGGAAACGGAACCGATAATGAGGTGGCAACCTATCCCACCTACAAGTCCACCCAAAACGGTAGCATTTTGGCAACTGCAACCTACGGGGAATGCGATGAAAACAAAGTGTTTACCAAAGAATATGTGAATGAAATCGGTTGGGTTAACCGTTTCACCGCAAATTTAGACCGTGGTGCATACAGCTTTGATTTTTCCAAATTAAATCTTCAAAAATACGGAAAAGAATTATCCTATACCGTCACCAAAGATGGTGTGGCGGTGGATACTACCAAAAAAATTCCCGTTACCGTGGGAACGGCAGAATATGAAATTACGGTTACCGATAATCTGTTCTACAATCAGAACGGGGAACGGTTGGATAAAACCGTTATCTATACCTGTCCGTTGTATCTGAGCGGAACCGAATCCAACAAGGATGCACCCTCACTTGCGGCATCCGATTGGGAAGCGGGACTTTGCGTGGCAACCAAAAAAGGAAGCACCTGGAGTGGTGCGGCACCTGCCCTGCAAGGTGTGAAAATCCGTTATTGGAGTGTGGCGGAAGGGGATTATAAAACCGTGTTATTATCCGATTTTACTCCCCAAACCGTGGGCAAACAAAACGGAACTGACACCACTTGGACATACACTCCCGAAAACGAAGACTTTATCTTAACCGTAACGGGCGGTCAGGTTCATTCTTCCAATAAAGTGTTTGCAATGCCCGTTGTGGTGGATGTGAACGGCGTGAATAAACTGTTCTTTGTGGCATCTAGCTCCAGCGGTTTGGTAAATTCAGGAAACACTGCAAGAAATGTTCCGGTGTCCTACACTTTTGAAGATAAAAACGGCAAAAAGCTGGGTTTCTCTCATACCTGGAGTGTGGCAGAAGATAAAACCGCTCCGTACAGCTATTCTGATTTCTGCAACGGTAGCTTAACTCTTGCCGAAGATAACGGTTGCTTTACCGCAGATACTCTCATTACCTTGGCAGACGGAACCCAAAAAGCAATCAAAGAGATTACCACCGAGGATAGAATTTTAACCTACAATTTCCTGACCGGAAAAACCGAAGCTAAAGAGGTAGCGTTAGTGGTAAATCACGGGGTTGCGGAATATCCCGTGGCAAATTTAACCTTCTCCGACGACACCACCTTAAAAATCATTGCAGAGCACGGCTTGTTTGATTATGATTCCAACAAATATGTGTATCTCACCGTGGATAATATGGAAGAGTATATCGGGCATACCTTTGTGAAGATGCAGGAAGACGGTTACGAGCTTGTTACCCTGGAAAAAGCCGGAAAAACAACTGAGGTAATCGGTGCTTATTCCTTAACCTCTGCAGATAACTTGAATGCCATTGCAGAAAATATGCTCACCGTGGCTCCTCCCGATGATTTCTATAACTGGATGCCCATGGGCGATAAACTCCGCTATGATGCCGATGCCCTCCAAAAAGATATCCAAACCTACGGATTATATACCTACGATGATTTTTGCGATTATGTCACCTATGAGCAGTTTATGAAACTAAACGGTGCATACTTAAAAATTCCCGTGGAAAAAGGCATCTTTGATTGGGATTACATCTTGGAACTGATTGAGTTATATGTAAAATAGCATCAAAAAAAAGAATGAATCGTTTGATTCATTCTTTTTTTGTTTATCTTAAAAATAAATGGAGCAGTTTTTCATAAAGCTTGTTGTAGGGTTGATAGCGCATGGGTAAATCCAACCAGGTCTTTTTATCCATCACAGATTT
Organism: Clostridia bacterium; assembly: GCA_045631485.1. Taxonomy (GTDB): domain Bacteria; phylum Bacillota; class Clostridia; order UMGS1840; family UMGS1840; genus SIG452. Next base: position 32,769 of record JAZQUU010000012.1, read on the forward strand.
CAGATGGGAAAATGCCAAAAATCCGTCTTTTCCGTGGTAGGAACCCATTCCGCTTTCTCCAACACCGCCGAATCCCATTTCGCTGGTGGCAAGGTGCACCACCACATCGTTGATGCATCCGCCGCCGTAGGAAAGCTCGGTGGTAACTCTTTTAATATGCTTTTTATCGCTTGAGAACAGGTATAATGCCAACGGCTTTTCTTTGCCTTTTAAATCTGTTATCAGCCTATCGAAATCATCGTAGGTTAAAACGGGCAGAATGGGACCGAAGATTTCTTCTCCCATCACCCCATCGGTTTCTGCCACATTGTCCATCACGGTGGGGGCAATCTGCAGGGTTTCGGAGTTATAATCACCGCCGATTATGACTTTGTTTTGGTCAATTAACCCGAGTAAACGCCTAAAATGCCGTTCGTTGATAATTTTTCCGTAATTGGGATTGGTGAGGGGAGTTTCTCCAAACTGTTTTTGGATTTGTTTTTTGATTTCGGATAACAGTTCCGCTTTCACACTTTTTTGGCAGAGAATATAATCGGGAGCCACACAGGTCTGTCCGCAATTTAGGAATTTTCCGAAGACAATTCTTCTTGCCGCCAATTTGATGTTGGCGCTTTCATCCACGATGCAGGGGCTTTTTCCGCCAAGCTCCAACACTGCGGGAGTGAGATGCTCTGCGGTGTGGCGAAGCACTTCTTTTCCCACCGCCTGACTTCCCGTGAAGAACACAAAATCAAATTTCTGCTCCAAAAGAGCGGTATTTTCACTTCTTCCTCCCATCACCACCGCCACATATTCGGGCGAAAAACATTCGTTGATGATTTTTTGGATTACTGCACTTGTGGCAGGAGAATAAGCACTGGGTTTCACAATGGCGGTATTTCCTGCGGCAATGGCATCACAAAGCGGGTCAATGGTTAAAAGAAAAGGATAGTTCCACGGACTCATAATGAGTGTGTTTCCGTAGGGAACGGGTTGCTTATAGCTATGAGATGCAAAGTTTGTGATGGGGGTGGCAACCGTTTTTCGTTTGGCAAATCGTTTGGTGTGAGAAATCATATAGGAAATTTCGGAGAGCACCAATCCGCTTTCACACATAAAGCCTTCAAAATGACTTTTCCCCAAATCAGACTTTAGGGCATCGTTAATTTCATTTTGATATTTTTTCACGGCGGCATAAAGCTTTTTTAATTGGGAAATTCTAAAATTTACGGGGATGGTGACACCGCTTTGATAAAATGCTCTTTGGCTTTCAAGAAGTGTTTTGATTTGTTCGTTTGTCATTTTACTTCCTCCGTTTGTTGTTTTTCAAATCCTATCAGAATGCCGCCTTTTTCGGCATAAAAGCTGCATAATCCTTTGAATTTGTGAATTTCCACCTGCACATTCTGAAAGGTTGCAAGTATCATTTCCCGAAGCTTTTCTGCTGCGGCTTCGTTCTGACAATGTCCGATACTGATTTTTCCTGAACGAAATCCTTCTGCATGCAGGTCTTTTATCAGGGTGTCCAAGGCTCTTTTTTCACCCGTGCATTTGTGCTTGGGTTCTAAGGTTCCTGCATCACTTGCCCTGCCCACGATGCAAATTCCCGCAACACCCACAAGCTTTGCCACAATCGGGGAAACTCTGCCGTTGTTGGCAAAGTTTTTTAGGGATTTTAGCATAAAAATAAGTCCCGTGTGTTTCATATATTCAGTTATCTGTGTGCAAATGTTTTCGTAGGACATTCCTGTTGTTACTAATTCTGCAATTTTTTCAATAATCAGGGCAATTTCGGGGCCTGCCGAAAGGGAATCAAACACGTGCACACGTTTTCCGCTGTGTTCCGATTCGTATATCTGCTTTGCAAGGCAGGCGGAATTATAGCTTCCGGAAAGTCCGCTTGTGATTGTGATGCAAAAGATATCATCTGCATCCTGGAAAGCTTCTAACCAGTCATTTGTGTTTGGGCAGGATGATTGGGATGTTCCGTGATATTGGTATAAATACTCCACCATAGCGTCGGTATCAAGGGAAGCATCGTCTGTAAATTCACGCTCGGCAGTGATAATTTTCATTGGTGCATACGAAAAATCACAGTCTTTTAATGTGAGAATGTCGCAAGATGAATCCGCAACAATTTTTATTTTTCTCATCCTACATTCCCACCTTATGATAAAATGCTTCCAACTCTTTTCGTGTCATCAGTTTGGGCACGGGATAAAGGGGATTTGCCTCTTTTTCGGCGTGGCGGGATAAGGCGTAGGTATCATCAGATTTGATGCCTTCCAGATGTTCGGGGATTCCCATAGAAGCATTTAAGGTTCTGATTTTATTGATAAATTTTTTGGCACCCGCTTCATAAGAATCTGTTTTTTTGCAGATTCCCACGTGCAGGGCAAGTTGATATAACTTTTTATGCACACTTTTTCCGTAGGCATCCAACACATAGGGCATAATCACCGTGTTGGCAAGACCGTGGGGAGTGCCGTACAGTCCGCCCAAAGCGTGAGCAAGTGCGTGAATATATCCCACATAGGATTTGGAGAAGGCAATTCCTGCCTTGTATGCGGCGTGGAGCATATTTTCCCTTGCGGTGTGATTGGTTGGTTCGGTGTATGCCTTGTGCACATTTTCAAACACGAGTTTGGTAGCATCCAACGCCAACTGACGGGTTTCTTTGGTGGTGGAACGGCCGATATATGCTTCCACGGCGTGGGTTAAGGCGTCCATTCCCGTGGTTGCGGTAATGTGAGGGGGCAAGGAATAGGTAAGAGTTGCATCTAAAACCGCATAGCGGGGAATTAAGGGGAAACTCATAATGGCGTATTTATGATGGGTTTCGGAATCGGTAATCATAGATGCCAGGGTGGTTTCGCTTCCTGTTCCCGCCGTGGTGGGAATGGCAATCAAGGTGGGAAGCTTCCGCCAGGCTTTTAACTTGCCGCCCAGTTGGTTCACCGTTCTTTTGGGATAAGATACGCGCACCCCAACCGCTTTGGCACAGTCCATGGCAGAACCTCCGCCGATGGCGATAATGGTGTTGCATTTGTGCTTGTAATACAGTTTCAAAGCGTCTTCCACATTATTAACGGTGGGGTTGGGAAGGGTTTCATCGTAGACGATGTGGGGCAGATTGCTTGCAGCTAACACATCCGTCACAGGGGTAAGCAATCCGTTATTCACAATACCTTTATCGGTAACCACCAAAACCGATGTGGTATTTTCTTTGCATAATACATCACCGAGTTTTTGGCAGGAATTGATGATTTTTGGTTCTCTGTATGGCAAAAAGGGCAGAGCCACACGAAATGCGCCCTGAAATACACGGCAATATAGGGATTTTAAGAAAAACATAAGTACCTCTTGTTTGAATCATTTTTTTTGGATTATTCTCCGACCGGATATAGTAGCGAAGAACAGTTGTTGACAAATCAACAACTGCATTATAGCAGATACTTGTTGATTTGTCAACAAGTATGAAAGAATTTCTCGGAATGGACGCGAAAAAAGAGCAAAAAAGGGAGAAAAAAGAAACGAAAAAGGACTATGGAATTTCCATAGTCCTTGTGAGTTTTTGGGTGTAATTTATGCTTGCTCATCCGAGGAATAATATCCTTTGTAGCCGTGTTTCCGATAGGAATAGCGACCTTTTGTTTTGTTGGTGTTATTGCGGATGACACCAAGCATTTTGGAGCCGCTTTTGTTGATTAAGTCAACCACATTCTGAGCATCCTTGTAATGCACCTTGGCATTGCTGATTACCATTACCACGCCATCGCTCTGCTTCGCCATTACTGCGGCATCCACCACCAGTCCCAGGGGAGGGGTGTCTATGATGATATAGTCATATTCCGAGCGACAGTTTGCAATTAATTCTTCAAAATATTTGGAGTTTAAAAGCTCCACAGGGTTTGGGGGATATTTTCCCGCAAACAGAATTTTCATTGCGGAATTCTCCACGGTGTATAAACAATCGTTTAAGGAGTTGAGACCTGTTAGCACCTCACTTAAGCCATTTGGCTTGGTAACGGTGGTGTTTCTGCCGGCAATTACGGATTTTCTCATATCCGCGTCAATTAAGAGCACTTTTTTTCCAAGCTCGGCAAAGCTTTTTGCCACGTGCAGAGACACGGTGGATTTCCCTTCGTTTTCGTTGCAGCTGGTGATTACAATCACCTTCACATCTTTTCCGCAGAACATCAGGTTGGTACGAAGCACCTTGTAGGCTTCCTCGGTGAAGAAATCGTTCATTCCGGGCAGGTTTAACTGAATTGTTTTCATTTTTGTTCCTCCCCTTCTTTTTGGATAAACTTATCGGAAGCAAAGTAGCCGTAGCCATAGCCTTTTTTTCGGGATTGATAGCGGTATTTTTGCTTGTTCTTACGGTCGTTATTCGCTTCCGGAATATCACCTAAGATGCTTAATCCCAAGTATGTTTTGATATCTTCATCGGTTTTGATGGTGGCATCCAGTAAAAAGATAACCATAAATACGGAATAGGTTATCACAGCGGCAAGCAATCCCACAAACAAAAATAAAATGGGCTTCGGCTTATTACTGGGTTTATAGTTGATATTGCCGTATTCATACAAGCTGATTTGTTCAAATCCCATGATGGAGTTGATCGCAGAAGCACCCACATCACAGAGGTTATCCACAATGCGTTTGGCTTCTCCCGGGGATTCTGCAACCACCGACACCTCTAAAATACGGGTGTTATCGGGATTGGAGGTGGAGATTCGTTTGGAAATTGCTTCGTAATCCGGTTGTAGATTTAAATTTCGTTTCACCTGCTCCACCACGGTGTAGCTTTTCATCAGATAGTCGCAGTCTTTTACCACATCCAGCGCCAGAGAAAAGTCTGTTGCCACATCGTCTGCACTATTGAGCTCGTGAGCAACCTGCTTCATATTCTGACGAAGAATATACATGGTTGCCGTGGAGCGGTACTCGGGTTCAAAGGTAAGGGTGGTTCCTACGAACAGTCCCACAGTTACCAACACACCCACAAGCACGATAATCCATATTTTTTGTACAAATATGTTCCAGAGATCCTGAAAGGACACCACTCTGATTGTCGTTTGATTGTTTTCCATATTATTTCCTTTCTTGTTTGTTGCCGAAGAGGTTCAATGCGTTGGTGCAGCAAACAAAGTCGGCGTAGGAGGTGCTGTATCGTTTACATAAGTATTGATAGCACTTTTTCATTTTTGGGGGTCTGTATGTCAGGTCGTGAGTGTCGGTTGCCACAAAATCACAAAGACGCTCCGACAGAATCTTCATAGTTCGGATTTTTTGAGAAAAACCTGCTTCACCCAAAACAGAGGATGCATTTACTTGCACCAAAACACCAAGATGCTTTAATAAAGCTACTTGCTTTTTGGAGAGTCGGTACCGTTCTGTGTGGGCAAGAATGGGAATATACCCTGCCGAAAGCAGATTTTTTAAGCCGTCTGTAATTTCCGTGGAGGAAGCCTTGTGGGGAAAATCCACCAGAACATAACGGCTATGATTTAAGGTTTGGCAATGTCCCTCGTGTAACCAGGATACGCAATCCTTGCTGTAATGAAGCTCATTGCCCGGGTATAGTGAGAAGTCCGGATATTTTTTGGAAAGATACTCCCCGAGAATCACAAAGGCTTCTTCCTTGTTGGGAGTGTTGTTTCCGTAAAAACCGGGGTGAAAATGAGAGGTGGCAAATAAATGCCGTACTCCTTCTGCATAAAGGGCATCCGCAAGGGCAAACATCTGCTCCTTGCTTTTAGGGCCGTCGTCGGTATGAAAGAGAATATGCGAGTGAATATCGGAGAAAACCATGGGGAAATCCCCTCCTCGTTAAGATTGCCCCACGGGAGGTTCTGCTCCCGTGGGATTTTTTTGATTTATTTGTGCACTTTATTTGGAAATCACTGCGGGAGCTGCCATTACGGGAGATAATCCGCCAACGGAATTCCAAACATAAATTTTGATGGTTTCATTTGCACCAACTGCCATAGAGGGAGTGGTGTAGGTGGTGTTTGCACCCTTGGTGGTGGAAACATTGGCATCGATAAATTCCATTTTGAGAAGCGCGTTGGTGGTTTTATCGTAGTGCGCTGCCAGCACGGTTGCGGTGCCGGTTTCGGTTCCGGTGAAGGTTACTTTTGCATGCAGATTGTTTACGTCGGCTAAGGAGGAAACCATCTGTTTTGCATCGGAATCGTAGAACCAGGTGCCTTTGGGCATTACCATCTTACCGTCTATACCAAATTCATAGGTATCTGCAGGGATTAAGCCGTTGGTTTTATCTGTACCAATGGTTCTTCCATAGGTACTCACCAGTCCGTTGGTACGAACGAAATAGAAATCACCCTTCCATTCTACCACACCAGTGTCATACTGTTGCTGACCGTTGATGTAGTAGCAAAGGTTGCCGTAATCATCCAATGCAACGCCGTTTTTCAGAATCATTTTTGCATCTTCGCCGAATTCGTAGTCACCTTCGGGGAGTAAGCCGTTGGCTTTTTCTTCGGAAATGGTATAATCCCAGGTTACCAAACGTCCGTTCTGACGAACATAGTAATAATCGCCATCCCATTTTACCAGACCGGTATCATACTGGATTTCGCCTTCGATTGCATAATAGTAGTTACCTTCGTATTGGAATACACCGTCGATTGCACGAATCAGCTTACCGTCTTCAGTGAATTCGTATGCTTCGGTATCAATCGTGGTGATGCCGGTTGCACAGATACCCTGATAGTTGAAATAATACTGTTCGCCGTCAATTTCAGCCCAAGCCTGTTTGTAATATCTATGGCAATAGTAGAACATATTACCGTCTGCAGTGTATTTCCAACCGCCTAAGGATAAGCCTTTGTCGTCTGCAAAGCGATAGTCAACGCCGTTCATGGTAACGGTGCCTTTTGCAGCGTAACCATTGGAGTGGAAGTAGTGCCAGCCGTCGGATAAGTTCACCCATCCGTACACAGCCTGACCTTCTAAGTAATACTTCCAACCGTTTGCATCTTCAATCCAACCGTTTGCGGTGGAACCGGTTTCGCCACAGTTGGAGCACACATTCTGACCGCCCACAACAGTGTAGCTATGGCCGGTTACATCAATGGTTTCGCCCCAGGTGATGATGGAGTTACAGTCATTACAGAAGGTTCTGCCGGTGTAACCGTCTTCGGTACAGGTTGCAGCCTTGTCTTCCAAAGCCACTTCGTTGTGAATGTGCCAGCCTTCTTTGTCAAAGGTGGAGGTGAGACGAGTAGAGTTGTATTCGGTAGAGGTGGTCAGAATTTCGGAAGCGAAGGTTGCTTCGTTACCGTCGGTGCAAGTCAGATGACCCATTTCAACGCCGGTCATCACGGAAACCAGACGGTATGATTTGTAATCTTCGCTACCGGTAGTGTTGATAAATTCAGGAATCCATACTCTGATGGGTAAGGAAGCCAACACAGCTTCGCCGCTATCAGCAGTGGGTTTTTCACGGGTAATGGTGATGGTTGCATCGTTGGTTTCGGGGTCGATGGTATATTCTGCGGAGAAACCGTTTGCCAATACCATGTGGTCTAATTCCCAATCGTTGTTGTTGTCCAATTCCAAAGTGGTGGTAACAACATCCACATTTTCGATGTTGTCAGAAACTAAGTTCATCCATACTAAGGAACCAATGCCAACGTTTTCTAAGGTTTCATCTGCTTTTACGTAGCGGATGGTGTCTAAGGTGTTTGCGCTATTTTCGATGGTTAAGGTTCTTTCCTGATAAGAGGTATTGCCGTTGTTATCGGAAATTTCCACACGAACGGTATGTACGCCATTTGCTAAGGTTACATTATTGGATGCAATGTAACCTGCGGAAGAACAGGTGGAGGGAATTTCCACGCCGTCTACATACACTTTTGCGGAGGTGGTATCTAAACCGGTGTAGTTGGTTTTATCCATAGCATCTTTTGCATTTGCCACGAAGGAAACCACGTTTTCGGTCAGGGTCTGACCATTGATTTCGATGGGGGTATCAGTCATAGAGTGACCTACCTGCACATTGGAAATGATGGGTGCATCGAAATCTTCCACAGCAGAGGAGTAGTTTACGGTAATATCGTCGATGTAATAAGTAACGTCTGCATAGTAGTTGGGGCGTTCGTTGTGTACGTAGCCGTCTGCAGTGTTGTTGGTATCACTTCTGTAGAGACGAACTTCGTTTAATTTGGTTACGTTTGCACCGATTGCGCTAACCGGAACGGTGAAATACTGCCAGCCGGTACCATATTTGAATTCGTGACCTAAGCCAATCGGAATTGCACTACCGAAGTCCCATTCATAACCGTGAGAGCCTTCGGGGATATACATCCAGAAGCTTAAGGACACCGCGTCGGTTAAGTCAATATCCCATCCAAACAGCTTGGACTGACACCAGTTCATACAGGTGATGGAGTTTGAGGTGGATTTGTATTTGAATGCGTAGTTACCGTTTCTTACTTTACCGTCTTCTTTGGTACAAACGCTCAGTTCATCGTTGAAGAAATATTTATCGGGAGTGTAAACGCCTTTATAGCCCAAAGTCCAGTTTGCAATGGCTTCGGGACCTTCTTCAAAGTCATACACGATTTCGGAGCCTTTGCCCAGCATTAAGCCTGCAGATGCAGTAACCTGAGTGTTATGTACTAAAGTAGCGGTAACAGTACCGGAGGTTACTTCGGATTCCTTGGGAGCAGTAAATTTAATACCGTCGATGGTACCTAAAGCATTGTCAGATAAGGTGAAGGTTAAGTCATCGGGCTTTAAGGTTACATCAGCGTAGCCGTATTTTGCGGTAACGTCTAAGGTAACGGATTTACCAAAGGGAGCTGTGATATTTGCCATTACAAAGGAAATAGATTCGGGAATCACCACGTTTACGGTGCCTTCGCCAACCACATTGCCGTTGTAAACTGCCTGAATCACTGCTTCGCCAACCTTACCGTTGGAGATGAATTTACCGTTTTCCACAGTACCCATAGAAGAGTCTTTCAACTGCCAGGTTACGTCAGCAGGAACCTCTGCGGGACCGCCGGCAGAGTCAGCACCGGTAGCGGTGAAGGACACGGTGGAGCCGGGAGTTACATAAGAATCAGATGTTTCTAAGGATAAATGGTCAAATTTACCGTCTCTGGTTGCTTTTGAGATAACTAAGATACCGGAGAGGGTGGAACGTTCAGACCCGTCGGAGGGGCTGGATTTCATAGTTAAAGCGTTGGTACCTTCACGTTCGGATAAGAAGGTGGAGGAACCGCCACCATCACAGTTGATGGCATCCACACAGCCTAAAGCAATCATGGTTTCTGCCATTTCGTGATTGGTGAAACCTGCAGAATAGGGGGACTGACGACCATCGTTCATCATAATGACCAGGTTACCATTGGCTTTGATACCGATAACAGAACGGGGAGCACGGTCGCTGGTGTGGTCTTCTTTGGTGTGCAGATTTACGCCGTTTCTAACTAAATAGTTAAAGCAAACGGTCTGTGCCATCCATTCGTTGCCATCTAAGGGAGCTTTAGCATCACGAAGCTCAGCCTTACCGTCTTTGGTGATAGCCAGATAACCGCCGCCGGGATGACCGGTACCACAGGTATCACAGGAGGCTCTGTTATCACACAGAACTTTGCCGTTGTAAATTAACAGACCGTAGGGATGGGTAAAGCCCCAGCTTAAGCTACAGTTCATACCACCCACAACATTTAAACCCAGATTTTTTTCCACGTGGGCTGCCTGTTCGGTCATCGGCTGAATACCCCAGTTATCGGTATTTGTGTAGTCCACCGTTTCTGAAATGTTTTTGCTGGTGGGCATCACAGAAATGTTGGGGTTGGTTAAATCCACTTCAATAGCGTGGATTACATTTCGGTTGTTGCCGGTTTCATCGTTGATAACGATTTCGGATTCCACAGCACCGGGAGCCAGGTTATAATCTGTTTTGGAAATCAGATTATAGTAGTTACAAGTGGTGGTGTTCAGATTGTACTCCACGGCAGCAAAAGCGGAACCCGGGAGCATACAGAGCACCAATAAGAGTGCTAATGCGCTTGAGAAAACTTTTTTCAACTTTCTCGACTCCTTTTTTTCATAATATATATGATTATTTATTTTTTACAAAGGAAAGGATTTTTTTGGGAAAATCGGGGAAGCACAACAGAGTTGTTCCCACAAAAGCTACCGAGTAACATATCATTCCCAAAAGGGGTTGCGAAATCAAATTCACAATCACCAAAAATTCTGCGGTTACACAGAGCACATAGAAAAATTCTCTGCCAAAGGAAAGATTCAAAAGTTTTTTCAAATGATTTCCTTCCAGAATGAACCAAATTGCCATAGTGATTAAGGAAGCGTAGGAAATGGCTTCGGGTGTGGCGAAGAAATATTGTGCCCCGCAGTTTAAGAGGAAGCCAAGCCCCAAAATCAGAAGACTGTTTTTAAAAAATCTGAGATTTTCATTTAAAATTTTTACAAAAGTGAACATTACCACAGAAATGGCACCCGTGTATAAAATGCAGGGAAGCACAATTTTTAAATATGCCGCCGAGCCGACGTATTCGGGTAAAAACCAACCGATAAACGCCACTAACGGATAATACAGCACCAGAGCGAAGCCGATGATAGCACAAACGCCTGATAAAATGGTGTTGTAGTTCTTTTTGATAGCTTCTTTACCGGATTTTTTCAGCATGGGAAACATGACAATGGCAATAGAAGAAACCATCGTGGAAATCAAGGTAACCAGATTGTATGAAAATGCATACATTGCATAGGTTTCAATGGGATACAGCGTGCTCACAAACTGGCGGTCTAACATATGAATCAGATGAGATACCTGATAGGCAACCGTGAGCACGATTCCGGTTTTAAAAAGGTCAAACAGTGCTTGCTTTTCATAAGAAAAGGGGTGCCTTTTTCCAAAGGTAAGGTTGCTGTATATAAGTAGATACCAAAAGAGCATCAAGCAGTCCGCCATTACTAAGAATATTAGATAAAAACGGTAGGAAATTTGCAAGTGAAGGGCGATGTGCAGCACAAACAGTATCAATACAAAAACTGTTTTAAAAATGGACAGGCTCAGGTTTTTTAAGGCGTATTCCCGAAATCGCTTGGTTGCCTGCGACAAAAACTGATAGTATGAAGTCAGGTTAATGGCAACAAGATCGATTCCCAGCATCAGCAGAATGAAGCGATAGTCCGAATTTGTGATAAGCAGTCCGCCAAGGCAAACAGCTGTTCCGATGATGAGCTGTGTGGCAATATAAAAGCGGGAATAGGTTCGCATTTTCTGCTCTTGCAGGCTTTCATAGTCACTGCCCGCAAACCGAAGCAGAACCCCATCCACAAAACCAAAATGAAGCAGGGAAGTGTAGCCTAGATATAGCGTAAAAATACGGAATAATCCGTAGCTGTTCACATTTAAAATTTTGGGAAGAAGAATACTTGTTACAATGCTTGCCACCAAGGAAATTCCTTGAGAAAAGGCAACATGCACGATATTTTTTAAAACGTTAGTGTTCTTCGACATTTTTTTTGAAAACCTCAATATTGTGATTGGATTTTTGTTGTTCGGGAGGGAGCTCTTTTCTCCACGCTCCGTATAAGTTGGTGAGATATTGGTCATACCCTGCAGGCGCGGGGTATGTTTTGCCTTGAAAAATAACGTCTGTCACTTGTGAAAACACTGCAGCAGGCAGGATTTCGCCTGTTCCGTGGCAACACCATACAATACAGCCCACATAGGTATCGGGATATTTCTTTGATTGTTCTGCCATACGGAAAAGATTTTTTTGAAGGCGCTTCCAGCCAAATGCTTTTCCAACAATGTGGATTCCCCACAGAATGAAGCGTTTGATTCCTTTCTTCTCGGTTTGAAAAGAAGGTGCATTGGCGCAAATTAAAAAGCGTTTTAAAAGCTCTGCCTGAAAGGTCTGGAGCTTTGCTCTCCACTTTTTCGGGTGCCAGTGGTCGATGGGGAAAATATCTAAGGAAATACCAAGCTCCTCACCAAATTCATAATCGCCTTCCAGAAGAAGTGTGGTAGAATCCGAGAGTTTTGCATAAGGCATCCGCCAGGTTTTTGAGGTTTTTATGGAGAGCAGACGGTATTTATCTGCACCATTGTTATTTTGATATAAGGTTAAAAATTTATCGTAATCTTCTCTGGGCATCATCACATCGCAATCGTCATCCCAAGGAACAAAATTCTGATATTTCACAGCGCCGATTAAGGTACCGTTGGATAAAAAGAAGGTGAGATGATGTTCCTTGCAAAAAGCGGCAAAGTGTTCAAGCACAGCTGCCAGATGAGATTGGATTGTTAAAATGTCGGTAATTTTTTGCAAGAGCTCACTTCCTTTTTAGGGTTATTTCAGCAACAGTCTGCTGATCCAAAATAATTGATGCCGTTGCAGAAAATGCTTGAAACACATTTTTCTGCCTTTTTCATCTTTTTTATCGAACTGTGCAGATTTGATAGCTTTTTGGATGTAGTCAGGGGCGGTGATTTGTTTCCATTGTTTTTTGAAGTGTTTCATATTACAGCCTGAGCGGAATAAAAATCGTGCCGCTGTATCTAATTGGGCAACCACGAAACGTTCAAATTGCTCGCTGATACAGGGATGAAGCGGAACAATCGCTTCCCGATAATATTGAAGCAGGGTAGCAAACCGCTGAAATGCCAAGGGATCTTTCTGATGGGAGACAGAGTCTGTTCTTATATAGTACAAATAATTCACATCGGAAATGACGCTGACACTTTTTGCCAACAAAACTGCGTGTACAAAAGCAAGACCGTCTTCTCCCATTAAGATGCTGGGAGGAATCTGCAACTGACAGGTTGCAATCAATTCCCGTCGGAATACTTTTCCGCTTAAGGACTTCGGGAAGGTAAAATTCCCGTTGGGAGACATCAGAAGTGTGGGCAGGATGAGGTTTTTGGGATCCTGCAAATGATAGTGCCCATCTTTTACTAAATTATGAAACCGGTTGGTTTGTGTGGGCGTATATCGGAAAATTCCAAAAACGACAAGATCGGAGGAATCCCTTTGAAATGCATCTCTGCATTTTTTCAGCACATCAGGTTCCAATCCGTCATCGCTGTCCAAAAATAAGACATAGGAACCGATAGCATTTTTAAGACCCGTGTTTCTGGCACCGGTGTGGCCTTTGTTTTCCTGATGAAACACTTTGATGCGAGAATCTTGTTGCGATAATTTTTGTATGATGGATAAGGTGTTATCAGAAGATCCGTCATCTACAATCAGCAGTTCAAAGTCCGATTCGGTCTGAGAGAGCACACTTTGGGCACAGCCTTCTATAAATTGCTCACTGTTGTAAGCAGGCACAATGACGGAAAACAGAGGAATCTTTGGCATAAGGTTTACTCCTTTAACTGAATGTGAAAAATTTTAGGGCACTTAAGGAGCCACGAGTTCCGCCGATAAATAAAAGTACTAAACTAAACAAAAGTAGTACGCATTGAATTGATACCACTTTGAATCTACTAGAGGAATTCTTTTCCGCTTTCTCCAGCACAATCATCATAGTAGGTGCCGATAAAATGGGGACAACATGCCCAATAAAACGATAGAAAATGGAAAAGTCGTAGCAGAATAGCAACGCAACGAGGCATCCGGTTCCTGCAGCCTTGTAGTAACAGTCCAGCTCCAGATATTGATTACGGTGTGGGTTGAATTTCAGAGAGAGAAAGATGAAAAACAACAAATAAATCCCACCCATGATATATTCCCATACATCGAAATAACCTACATTTTGCAAGTAATTTGCAGATTTTTCAAATACACTTTCCAGCTTGTAGCGGAACAACACAACAGCAGTCACAAGCATAACACCGATTCCAAGCACAATGAACAGCTTCTGGATGGGAGACTTTCGCTTGTCAAAGGCAGAAGTCATAGCACGCACTGCAATAACAATTAGCGCCATATCGTGCATAAATACAGCGATGATGTATAGAGGGATATGTAAAAAGAAAGTGCTTTTTTTTTCCACTGTTTCTCGGAAAAAGCAAAAGAAAATAACGGAAAGTGCCAGCATCATACGGATGCCGCCGATGACGGAAATGTAGATAGAGCCACTCATTAAGAAAAATAGCGTAATGGCAAAATTCTGTCGCGAAATCTGAAATCTTTCCCGGGATTTTTCCAACGTATAGAAGATCAGTGAGTAAGAAACGATTGCCGAAATCAGCGGTAAGAGTTGCACAATCCCTGTTTTTCCAACCAGCCAGAATAACACACGGGAGGAAGGCACCGAGGAGGTGACCACCAGCGTGTTGTAAAAATCAGAGAAGTTGAAGGTGGCGTACCATTCCATTGCTTCATAAATACGGTGTAAATCTGCGGTGATAGATGGAAGATAAAAGGAGCCCATGCCCCCCAATAGCAACAGATACAACCGGAGAATATTTTTGCATTTGATATTGGTAAAGGCAATTAGGATACATACCATAATCAGGATGTAACTATAGATGCTGACTCCAATCAAACGTTCCACGATAAACATAGTGTTTTCCTTTCTGATCAGCTTTTAGAGGTAGATACAATCGTTTGGTAATAAGAAACTGCCTTTTTTGCTACAAGGGACTTTTCTAAAGTATTGGAAATTAGAATTCTGGCATTCTTTGATAATTCAGAGTAACGAACATGGTTTGTTAAAGCCGATTTAATTGCAAAGAAAATTCCTTCCTGAGTTGTTTGTGCACCATATCCGCAATTTTTTTTTGTTACAATTTGTGCAAAGCCAGTTCCTTCAGTTACAATTGCAGGGAGACCATAACTAAGGGCTTCCAACAGACCTATTGGCATTCCTTCAGTACGAGAAGTTTGTATAAAATAATCTGAAGCAAGCAGAGCATTTTCTTTGTCAATACCAACTATCTCATAGTGCAGATAGACCAAATCCTGCAGTGAATGTTTCTGAATGAATTGCGTAATCAAGGAGTGTTCCTTGGTATTGTTAGGGCCATAAAGTGACAAAGATACACCATGTTCTCTAAACCAGTCTTTGTAATGCGAAAAGGTTCCCAACAGCAAATCCAGACCTTTGATGTGCCAATCCAGCCTCCCAATATATATTAGACTTATGGTATCTGACAATACCTTTTCTTTCTGACGGGTTGGTAATCCGATTCCATTTTCTGCAACAAAGGACGTAGAGTCAAAACAAGATTGCTCTTGTTCTTGATGAGACAGATATTGAATAGCGTGTGATTGTTTTAGAAAATGAGAAAATAAAAGTAGGTTCCCCAATAACTTTTTGAAACGTTTTTGTTTTTGTGCAGTTTTAGTCAGGCAACCATGAGGGATGATGAGATAGGGAATTCCGCGTGCTGTATAATAGTGTGCCACTTTTAAAAATGCAGGACGGTATACTTCATGAAACACTACCAAATCGGGCTTCTTGAAAATTTGGGGAAGCTGTTGTTTTTGGAATTCTTTTAGAGAGAAGGTTGGGATTGAAGCAATCACACTCCCTGTTAAGTTCAATAAACCTACAGTAGCAAACTGACTTTGCGCTTCTATCATTTTGGGTACTGCAATGTTGACTCCACCCAAGACATCCGGTTGTATATTCGCAATATGTAAAATTACCATAGCGTTTCCTCAAATATCAATTTTGGCATTAAATTTATTTTACAGTAGGTAGAAAGTGTCACGAATTGTTGTAATGCTGTGTGCTTTGTGCATCCAGAAAAAAATTATTTCATCGAGACTTTGAATCATGTTCGTATCAATAAACTGTTCGGCTACATTTACGGCAGATTGTATTCAGAATTATTTCCCAAAAATACAAATCTGGTATTCCTGTCTGCCGATGTTTATCTGCGATGCTACACTTTTTTGTTGAGAAATAAAGCTGGAACAATACAAAAAATCTGTTTTCATATCAAGATTGTGTCTTTGCGAGTATTTATATTTGTTATACATTTCTGAGTAAAATGTTCTATTTCGTTTTTACAAAATCTTTATCCATGAGAATTTTCAACGAAAGATTGAAATTTTTTTCTTCTCATAAAACGCGAAAATAATTTTTCATATAATGATGCAGGGAGTAGTACGTTGGCTATAAAGCGTATTACTATATTTCGGAAAAAATGTAAATGTGTAATAAAATGTTGATCTAAAAGCAGTTTTTGCAAACGGAAAGCGTTGCTGAAATAAGAAAAGCCTTTTCTGCGTTGCACCAAACTGATTCCTGCTCTTACATAACAACAGATTTGGTCAACGTTTTGAAAGCGATACCCTGCACAAGCTAGTTTAACCCATAGGTGATAGTCTTCAAACCCCGGATGGTGGGGGTAATTGCCACAAGCAAGTATGTGGGATTTTTTATAGGTTACCGTCATGTGGTTAATAGGATTGGAAAAACGCATGCGATTGATAATATCTTCGTGCGTTTCGGGTACAATTCGATAGCGGGCAATATGTTGGGGAGTTTCTTCAAATTCGGCTATCTGACCTCCCACCAAGCTGATTTCGGGATGCTCCTTAAAAAAGCGAAGCTGCTTTTCAACTCGGTCACAAACGGCAATATCGTCGGAATCCATTCGGGCAACCAACTCTTCCCTGCAATGGGAAAGCCCTTCCCTTAAGGCAAGACCAAGTCCGCGGTTTTCCGCCAAACGCACAATCTGAAACAGGTCGGGTTCCCTTTGGCAAACCTCTGAAATCACGGCGTCTAACTCGTCTGTTAAAGGCCCGTCACACACAATGACAAAATCGGAGGGTGGCACGGTTTGCGAGAGCATACTTTCAACAGCAGCCCGAAAATATTCGGGTTGCTCTTTATGATATACCGACATCAGTACCGAATACTTCACTATTTCACGCCCTCTTTTTTGCAGATTACCAGCAATGTTTTGCAAATAATTTTAAAATCAAGCCAAAGGCTTTGTTCTTTGATATATTGCATATCATACACAATTTTTTCCTCGGGGAGTAAATCGTAACCGCCGTTCACCTGGGCAAGGCCGGTAAGACCGGGTTTTACTGCCAGACGGTTGGAAAAGCCGTGAATATATTCTTCAAATTCATTGTAGAAGCATTGGCGTTCGGGTCTGGGACCCACCACGCTCATTTGCCCCGCAAAAATATTCCACATCTGGGGAAGCTCGTCCAGTCTGCAGTTGCGAAGCTTTCTGCCCAGTTTGGTGCAGCGGGGGTCGTTGGTGTCTGCCCAAACGGGAATTCCGTTTTCCGCATTGTCTATCATTGTGCGGAATTTAAGCATTTTAAAGGGCTTTCCGTCTTTTCCCACACGTTCTTGAATATAGAGCACATTTCCGGGAGAATCCAACTTGATTCTAAGAGCAATAATCAACATCAGGGGCAAGGTTAAAATGCCGAAAAACAGAGAGAAAAGAATGTCAAAAAGACGCTTTACAGCACAAAAACAAAACCCGCCTGCAGGTTTTGTTTTTGCAATGTAAAATATTTTTTCTGTCTGCTTTTCCTTGGTTTGGTTCATACAAATTCACGGTCCTTCCTTGCTGTTAACAAGAGGGGGTTCCGTAGCCGACCTTGTGGGTCGGCTACGGAAAATCTCAACATAATTACTTGGTCCAGTTTTCGTAAACAGAGCCGTCTTCTCTGGTGTAGTCGTGAGCATTGGTAGCTTCAATAATTGCTAAGTGGTACCATGCATCTTTGGGGTTATCGGGCCAGATGTTTGCACCATCGTGAGCACCGTCGTGATGCAGATAACGGTTGAGCATTCTGTTGATGATGGTTGCCGCTTCCGCACGGGTAATCGGTTGATCGGGACGGAAGGTACCGTCTTCGTAGCCGGTAATCCATCCTTTTGCCACGGCAGTTGCAATGTAGCTTTCTGCCCAGTGGTCTTCCAGGTCGGTAAAGTTATGGGTGGGTTTTTCCACCGAAGCATCCAGACGGCAGGCAATTGCTGCAAATTCTGCTCTGGTGATGGTTTCGGAAGGACGGAAGGAACCGTCATCATAACCGTGGATAAAATCACCTGCTGCTAAAGTGGCAATTGCTTCGCTGGACCAACGATCGCCGCTTACGTCGGAGAAGTCGCTGGCTTTGGATAACAATGCTTTTTTCACATCTTCGGTTAACAGACGGAAGAACATGGTTGCCACTTCTTCTCTGGTTACCAGATTCTGAGGTCTTACGTTTCCGTCGGGATAACCAACGATATATGCAAGATGGTCAGTATCGTTTAATTTGTTTGCACTTTTATTTCTTACGAATTCACCGTAAAGATTGGTATTTGCTGCAATCACAAAGGAAGCAGTTAATTTATTGGTCATTGCACTGTCGGTGTACCAACCGTTGAAGGAGTAACCGTTCTGATAGGGAATGGGCAAATCGCTTAAGGAAACGGTGGAGCCTTCGGTTGCGGTTACGGGAGTGTAACCGGAAGCAGAACCGTCAACAATAAAGTTTACGGTGTAGGTGGTTTCGGTAACCTCCGGAGTGGTAGTAGGTGCGGGAGTTCCGGTGGGTGCAGGAGTGCTGATGGGAGTAGGAGAGCCTGTGGGTACAGGACGGTTGGTTCGTTGTGTAACGGTTGCGGTTGCAGTTGCATATTCGGGGTCGGTCTGATAGGTAATGGTTAAGGTGGTGGTGTCCCCTGTTGCCACGGTGGTACCAATCAGTTTACCCTGCAGGATGTTGGTGCCGAAATCGGTGGTGCCAACATTGGGTAACATCAGAGAAACATCTGCCAGATAGGTGTTTAGGTTGGCAAATAAGTCACTTGCTACCACATAGCCGGGACGACCTGCTGCTTCGGTTCCCACAACGGAGAAGGTGATAGCTAAGGTGTTGGTGTTGATGCCGTAGGTAATGGTACGGGTATCGTTGCCGAAAATCAGTTTGGCATTATCATCAAAACCAATCATCTGGTTATCCACCAAAAATTCTGCGGGAATGGTAACGGTGTTGGGATACACGATTTCCGCGGTGAAAGAACCGGTAACCTGCATAGTCTGCAGTTCGTTGTTTAATTCGGTGATTCTTTCGGAAGGACCCACATAATTTAAAATGGAAATCCAGTTGGTGTAGTAATCGTTAAATTTTGCACGAACG
The DNA here is from genome assembly GCA_045631485.1 of Clostridia bacterium. Classification (GTDB taxonomy): domain Bacteria; phylum Bacillota; class Clostridia; order UMGS1840; family UMGS1840; genus SIG452. The sequence continues at coordinate 51,827 of JAZQUU010000012.1, forward strand.
GCTTCCATATTCAGAACACATCTGAAATCAAAGGACGGGAAAGCTTCCGTAGCTTCTTTGGAAACAGATGCATCACTTGCGGTTTCTGCCGACATGGGAGTTCCCGCAGGTGCTACCTGGAGGTTCGCAGTAACATTTACGTTGTCGGTGTAGCTTGCTGCCAATGCACAAATACCTGCCTGGCACAACAGAATCACAGCCAACAACACGCTGAGAAGTTTTTTCATGGTGATACGCTCCTTTTATGATTTTTTTATAATAAGTGAATGATTTATTGCAAAAAAATAGTTGGGAATTATTTGGGATAATACTCTTCAATCAGCATTGCCCGTTTTATGTTTTTTTCTTCCTGATAGAGTGCACGGATTTCATCTGCCATAGCGGTGCTTTGCCCGGTGGCATTAAGAGAGACTGTGAGCTCTGCCAAAAGCACTTCCATTTCCGCATCGCATTCGGCTTCCAGTGCTTCGCCCCACGCCATACATTTTTGCGCCATCTGGAATCGTGCGGATAAGGTTTGCTCTGATTTCGGTTTGGCACGCCACTCGTTTTTTCCTCGGCGGATGACCTGCTCCAGACCGGTGAGATATTTGGATTTTAACACATAAAAGCGTTCAATCAACACATCCACATCGGTGTAGGTTACGGCAGGTTCCTCTTTTTTTGGTTCCTCGGAGGAAGCAGGCTCTTTGGATGGCTCCTCATTGGTGTCTTTGGAAATGCCGGAACGTTTTCTGGCTTCTTCAAAAATCTGAGCCGTTTGCTCCGGTGTTAACTCGCCTTCTTTTAGCTTACGGTGGTCCCGTTCGTTTAAGATTTCGGAATGAGAATCGGGCAAATCAAGCACTGTTTCGTGGAATTGCTCGGTCAACTCCTGCTGCTTTTGTTCCAAGCCGTCCACACCGTATTCGTTCACCGTTGCAATGGCATCAATTGTTTTTTGATAATGGGTATGGGTATAGGTATAAGCAAAAACTCCGCTGACAAGCAACACGGCGATGATTGCCGTCAAAACAAGCAACCAAACCCAACGCTTCTGTTTGACGGAGTTTTTTGTTCTGTTTTTCATGGTTTCTTTCAACTAAAAAACCTCTTTTTTAAAATCTGTGGAATTCTCAGCAATTCTGTGGAATTTATACGAAAATTCAGAGAGAATTTCTCAAGATAATTATACAACTTTAATGTAAGAAAGTCAACTCTTTTTTTGGAAATTATGGTTTATTTACTAAAATATATATAGTATAGGGAAGCAAATCTCAAAAAAAGCGATGAAATGTGACAACCTCTTCGGAAAAAATGTCCTGTTTTACAGTTTTTCTTTTGGCTTTCTCAGAAAAAGATTGACAAATCGGTTGCAAAAGGGTACAATGAGAAAAGTCAATTCGGCAAGGAGGAAACAACTAAATGAAATCTTACGAAATTATTGTGGAAATAGACGGCAAAATCGACCGTATTGTGGTGGATGCCGAAACAAAAACCGAAGCAAAAAAGAAAGTGAAAGAACTGCATCCCGATAAAAAAGTGGAATTTGTGATGGTAAAACAAGTGGTATAAAAAAAGCAACCGTTTCTAACGGTTGCTTTTTTGCTTTTGAAATTGCTCGCGCAATACTTGTTCGCCCTCCGGAAACATTGCAATCCGCCATATTTCCTTTTGGGTTTCTTTTTCAAAAATGCGGACAATTGTCTGACACATTCTTCATATAACTTTTGATTTAGGGTTACTTCTTCTTCGGAGTAGATTCCTTCATACGGAGCAGTGTATTCTTTTTCGTAGTCTGTTATAAGAGGACCTCTTTTTGTGATATAAGATACCCCGAGATACATTTGTATTCTCGGGGCGTTTTTTCTTATTTATCCAATGTTTTCATGGTGGGGAACAAGAGCACATCACGGATTGCCAAAGAGTCGGTCAAAAGCATACACATACGGTCGATACCGAAGCCGATACCGCCGGTGGGTGCCATACCGATTTCCAACGCATTCATAAAGTCTTCGTCGGTGGTGTTTGCTTCTTCGTCACCCAAAGAGAGCAGTTCTTCCTGTGCTTTGAAGCGTTCTCTCTGGTCGATGGGGTCGTTTAACTCGGAGTAAGCATTTGCCATTTCCCAACCGTTCATAAAGAACTCGAAACGTTCCACATAGTCTGGATTTTCGGGTTTCTTTTTGGTTAAGGGAGAAATTTCCACGGGGTGATCCATTACAAAAGTGGGCTGAATTAAGTGATCTTCAACAAATTCTTCGAAGAACAGATTTAAGATATCGCCTTTTTTGTGATGTTTTTCAAATTCCACGTGATGCTCTTTTGCAACTGCCTGAGCTCCTTCCTGGGTGTGGATTTCGTTAAAGTCCACACCGGAATATTTTTTCACGGCGTCTAACATGGTGATTCTTTCAAAGGGCTTTCCTAAATCCATTTCAATGCCGTTATATACGATTTTGGTGGTGCCTAACACTTCCTGTGCCACGTGGCGATACAGGTTTTCGGTTAAGTCCATCATACCGTGATAGTCGGTATATGCCTGATATAATTCCATTAAGGTGAATTCGGGGTTATGACGGGTGTCAACACCTTCGTTACGGAATACTCTGCCGATTTCGTAAACTCGTTCCAAACCGCCAACAATCAGACGTTTTAAGTATAATTCCAGAGAAATTCTTAATTTGAATTCTTCACCCAATGCATTGGAGTGAGTTAAGAACGGACGTGCTGCCGCACCGCCTGCATTGGAAACCAACATGGGAGTTTCCACTTCCAAGAATCCCTGACCATCCAAGTATTTACGGATGGTGGAAATGATTTTGGAACGCTTGATAAAGGTATCCTTTACATCACGGTTCATAATTAAGTCGGTATAACGCTGACGGTATCTTAAGTCGGTGTTGGTCATACCGTGGAATTTTTCGGGCAAGGGCTGTAAAGATTTAGAGAGCAGGGTGATTTTTTCTGCTCTTACGGAGATTTCACCGGTCTGAGTGGTAAATACCACACCAACTGCACCGATAATATCACCGGTATCCAGTTTTTTGAAGTGATTGTATTCGTCTTCACCCAGCACATCTTTTTTTACGAACAGCTGAATCTGACCGTCAATATCTGCAATATGGATAAAACCAACCTTACCCATTCCGCGTTTGGACATAATTCTGCCGGCAACGGACACACTCTGCCCATCAATGGGAGAAATTTTAGCGGTAATCTGCTGCTCTTCTTCTCTCACGGTGATGGTTCTTTCTTCGGTGGTGTAGCCTTCGGTAATCTGACGGGTGGTATGAGTACGGTCATACTTGGTAATCTGGAAGGGGTCTCTGCCTTCTGCCTGAAGCTCGGAAAGCTTGTCTCTTCTTACCTGAAGTAACTGTGATAATTCTTTTTCTTCCATCGTGATTCGTCCTTTCTCTTTGGAATCGTTAGAAAAAATGATGTGCAAGCGGCGTCCTTTTTCGGGAAGCTGCTTGCACGGCTCTTGCTTTTTATTTCGCTTATTTGGAAATGTCTAAAATCTTGTATTTGGTGGTGAAACCGGTGGGGGTGGTGATGGTAACGGTTTTGCCTTTTTTCTTACCTAATAAACCTGCACCCACGGGGGATTCATTGGAGATTTTGTCATTAAAGGGGTCTGCTTCGTTGGAGCCCACAATCTGCAGAACCAGTTCTTCTTTTTCTTCCACATCCAGCACCTTTACTTTGGAGCCGATGGTTACCGTGTCGGTAGAGATTTCGTCATCTTCCACCACGGTTACGTTTTTCAGCATATGCTCGATTTTTGCAATTCTTTCTTCCAGTTCCGCCTGCTCTTTTTTAGCGGCATCGTATTCTGCATTTTCAGATAAATCACCGAAAGAACGCGCTTCTTTGATTTTTTCTGCTACTTCGATACGCTTGGTGTCTTTCAGATATGCCAGCTCGGTTTCATATTTTTTTAAACCCTCGCTGGTCAGAATCGTTGCTTTTTCCATTCGATATCATCCTCTACTTTGAATTTTGTTTCGGTGGTTTTTGCGATAAGCCTTCCCGAAACCATAAAAAGGCAAAATAACATAGCACATACTATTATATACATTTTTTCTCATTTGTCAACTTATTTTTTTATTTTTTCGGAATTTTTCCAGATTAAGCTCGTAACGGGGGTCTGCTTATCCGATAAAACCGTGGGATTTACCCCAAGATGAGGGTGTTTTGCCAGAAATTCGGAAACCTCCCGGTTGCTTACGGCATAAAGGCTCGGAATGCCGACGGACACCTCATTACAAGACAAATTGATAAAGCAGCCCTGCCGGAAAGAGGAGAGCGGAAAGCTTCCCGATAACAACAGAATGAGGTCTGGATTTTTTAAATCGGAAACGGTTCTTTGGTTGATTGTTAGCCCAAGTTCCGACAGAGCTTTTCGGGATAGTTTCTCAAAAAGAGATTTCTTCTCTGTTACCAGACTGACCGATTGGGAATAGGGACTGATAATGTTTAAAAGTGCAAACAGACGCTCATCTTCCCCTTGGCATAAAATTGCAATTTTTTGCGGTTTGTTCCCGTGAAGCAAGGAGAGAATTTCGTGGATTCTCGGAAAAAAATCGGGGACGGGATTGGGAGAAATTTCA
>JAZQUU010000013.1:0-36110 GCA_045631485.1 Clostridia bacterium
CCGGTTGGTTTGGTGTATATCGGCATTTCCACCCGTGAAAAAACCGATGCCGTTCGGTTTAATTTTGTGGGAAACCGTGACAAAATCCGTCAGTTATCTGTGAAAAATGCGTTGCATCTGGTGTTAGGGACCTCTCAAAAATTAGCGGATGCGAGTGCCAAAGAATAAAAAATAGAACATTTGTTCGATTTTTTTATCAAAATCTATTGACTTTTGAAATTTTTTTGTTATAATGTGGTTAGAAATAACGAATAACAAGAAAATTGTTGAAAGGATGGAATCTGCAAGATGGATATGGAATTGGACAAACGCAAAGAAGACCGCCAGAAAGCCTTAGCGGCTGCCATGGCGCAATTAGATAAACAATTCGGGAAAGGCACCGTAATGCGTCTTGGTGAAAATCTTTCCATGGATGTGGACGTGATTCCCACCGGGATTATGACCTTAGACCGTGCAACCGGTGTTGGCGGCGTTCCCAGAGGTCGTGTGATTGAGATTTACGGACCCGAAAGTTCGGGGAAAACCACAGTTGCTTTAACCATTATTGCAGAAGCGCAGAAAAACGGCGGAGAAGCCGCTTTTATCGATGCGGAACACGCTTTGGACCCCATTTATGCAAAACGGTTGGGCGTGGATATTGATTCCCTGCTCATTTCTCAGCCAGACACGGGAGAGCAGGCTTTGGAAATTACCGAAGCTCTGGTTCGCAGTAATGCATTGGATGTTATCGTAATCGACTCGGTTGCAGCCTTGGTACCCCGTCAGGAAATTGAGGGGGATATGGGGGATTCTCATGTGGGTCTTCAGGCAAGGCTGATGTCTCAGGCACTTCGTAAATTGACCAGCGTTATCAATAAAACCAAAACCACCACCATTTTTATCAATCAGCTTCGTGAAAAAGTGGGCGTGATGTTCGGTAATCCCGAAACCACCACAGGGGGACGGGCATTGAAATTCTATTCCTCTATGAGATTGGATGTGCGCCGTTCCGAGGCGATTAAAAACGGTACCGATATTATCGGGAACAAGGTAAAAGTAAAAGTGGTGAAAAATAAAGTTGCGCCCCCGTTTAAAGATGCGGAATTTGATATTCTCTACGGAGAAGGTATTTCCAAAAACGGTATGTTATTGGATTTAGGCGTGGAAGCAGGCGTTGTGGAAAAAAGCGGTGCCTGGTACAACTACGGGGAAATGCGCTTAGGTCAGGGCAGAGAAAACGCTCGTATCTACTTAAAAGAAAATCCCGAACTTGCCAAGGAAATTGAAGAAAAAATCCGTGACGGTTGGGATGACTAAAAATATCGATATATAAAGATATATAAAAAAGGTTTCTGCAATTTGCAGAAACCTTTTTGTTTTAATTTCGTTTTCCGAAAAATAAGGGGGAAAGTCTTTTATAAAGGACAAATGTGAGTGCCACATTTAAGAGTCCTTTTATTAATGTAAAGGGGAAATTCATATAAATGAGCGCACCCCATAAATCTTTCACGGCGGGGTTAATCGCCTGATACATTTTGATAATGACCTCCATGGGCATCATGGTGGTATACATGGGATACACAATATAATAATTGGTGAAGATTCCCACAATTGCCATCACAAACGCTCCTGCAAGGGAGCCGATTAAGGCACTTTTTTTATTTCGCTTGATCTGATAAAGCCACGCTGCCGGAACCACGAATAACACGCTCAATAGAAAATTAGAGGTGGCGCCGACCCATCCTGCAGTGCCAAAAAACAGATTGAAAATGTTTTTCATAAAGCAGACTGCAATGCCGTACCAGGGGCCGAATGCAAATCCTGCAAGCAATACCGGCAAATCGGAAAAATCCAACTTGATGAATGCGGGCATCCAGGGACCTGATAATCCGATAAAGGAGAGCACAATGGACACGGCGGCAAGTAACGCCGTTACGGTGAGTTTTCTTGTTTTAAGGTGAGACATAATGATAATTTTCCTTTCTTTCATCCTGACTGTAACGGTCGGTATCGGAGTTTCACCGATTCAGCTCTTTCTCTCACAAAAAGCTCGTGGACTTTACCACCGGTCGGGAATTTCACCCTGCCCTGAAAGTATATTTTATTTTTTTTGCGATATTATTCTGCGTTCACTTCCAGAAGAAGAGGCTCTTCGTTGGTGCGAATCACATTTTTGGGTAATTGCAGAGATACCACATACGATTTTTGGGGATTTTCTCTGTCGTAGGAGATGCTTCCGTTTAGCTGAGTGATTTTGTTTAAATCAGCTTCGCTTCCTGCAATTTCCACTTCGTTTTTCGATAAGGTGTATTGTTCCCGAATGCTTTCGGGCAAATCAGTCATAGAAACGGGGACGGTTTTTCTTTTCAAAACAGGCACCTTTACGCTGATTGCTTCATCGGTTACCGAGAGGAATTTATCCATTACTTCCTCTCCCTCGGCGTTCACGGCAACGCCTGCAAACTGACCGTTGATATCGGAGGTAACATCCGTCATATCCAGATGCACCACGATTTCGTGAATATTTTTTTCCACCAGTTCGGGAACCTTAATGGTTGCTTCCTTGGGAGAAATCGACACATTCTTTGCATCAATATAATAATCCTTTGCCATATTTCCGTCATAAGAAATACGGATGGGTTTTCTCACGGTGATAATACGGTCCACATACAAGGATACATTGGCAGGGCTTTTGGAAATAATCGCCACATTGGGGTCACTGGTGCGAACACGGATGGGCAATGTGTGATCCCCTGCATCCTTGGAATTGGAAACATCCACATAAGCGCTCAGAGAAGCGTGGTCAAAGGAGTTTAAGTAGGTACGCTTGGTGGAAATGGTCACATTGGTGCTTAAGTTGGCAGGGGGATTGGAAATCACAAATCCTTCGTTATTGATGCCTGCTTCTCCCGTGATGGTAACGGGAACTTCAAACACATCATAGCTGATTTCGGGATTCTGCGCCAACTGAACGAAGGCCCACAACAAAATAGCAATAATTAACGAAAACACTTTCAGCATAGTGTTTCGCTTGATTGCTTCCAGAATTTTTTTCATGTGGGAACCTCCTGTCTTTTCAGATTTTTAACTCTTATTTTTTCTTGATTTTTCTGACCATTTTCTTTAAGTTGGTCTGTTTCTGACCTTCTTCTTTTAAAAGGAGCTTGGTCAACGCCTCTTTTAAAACGGCGGGGCTTAAGTTTCTGGTTAAACCACCGTTACAAGCCAACGAAATTTTACCTGTTTCTTCGGAAACGATTACCGAAATACAATCGCTGCTTTCGGTGATGCCCAAGCCTGCACGATGACGGGTGCCAAGCTCGGATTCCAAACTGTCGTTCTGTGAAAGGGGCAAAAAGCAGGATGCCGCTTTCACTTTCCCGTCTCCGATAATTACCGCACCGTCGTGCAAGGGAGCTTTGGGATAGAAAATATTATTTAAAAGTTCAGAGGAAACATCTGCATTCAGCGGAATTCCTGTGCCGATAATGTCACCGATTCGGGTGTTTCTTTCAATAATGATTAAAGCACCGATTTTCTTTTCCGCCAATGCTTTTGCGGAATTGGTCACCGAATCAATCATTTTATGAGTGGGGCTTGTGGCTTCGTCACCTTCAAAATTAAAGAGGGAAACACCGCTTTTTCCCACACGAGCCAATGCGGCACGAATTTCCGGCTGGAACAGAACAAACACTGCCAAAAGACCAACCTGCATCATATTTTGCAAGATAAAATTTAAGGTGTTCAGTTTAAAGATTTCCGATAACTGCACAAACACCATTAAAAAGACAATCCCTTTTAATACCTGCACGGCTCTGGTGTTTTTAAAGAATTTTGCCACCTGATAAATTAAGTATGCCACGATGGCAATATCGATATAATCAGTCAAACGGATGGTGGATAAAATATTAAGACCTGATGTAAAAGCAACGTCAAACGGCACGTTTGTTCACCTCCAATCATTGATTTATCATATTACAATAGACTTTCTCTTATCTATTATACTACCTTTATTAAAAAAAGTCACGAAAAAGGTTCAAAAAAATTTTTACATTTTTGTTACAATTCCCGTGGGTATGATTTTTTCTTCACAGGTCATACTATGTTTGAATGAAAAATTGATTGGAGAATCAAACGGTGCCAAACATTAAAATTACAGGAAAACACGCCTTGTGCGGGGAAGTGAACATCGGCGGTTCCAAAAATGCGGCTCTTCCCATTTTAGCGGCAACTCTTTTGTCGGATGAGCCTTGCAATATCCGCAATGTGCCGCAGATTACAGACATTTTTAATATGAAAAGTTTGCTTTTGGAGACGGGCAAACAAAGCAAATTTCAACGGGAAATATTTCTCACGGAGACCTCGTCGGAATTATCTCCCTTTGCCCCCTATCATATCACCAATCGGTTGCGGGCGTCCTTTCTGGTGGCGGGGCCTTTGCTTGCCAAAACGGGTTATGCGAGAGTGAGTTACCCGGGAGGATGCCCCATCGGGGCAAGACCTGTGGATTTGCATTTAAAGGGTTTTGAAAAACTGGGAGCCTCAATTCACACCGAAAACGGCTATATTGCCATCCGAGCAGAGAAGCTTCGGGGAAATAAAATTTATCTGGATTTTCCCAGCGTGGGTGCCACGGAAAATCTGATGATGGCGGCAACCCTTGCCAAGGGTACCACGGTGATTGAAAATGCCGCCGCAGAGCCTGAAATTTCTGATCTTGCAGGCTTTTTAAACAAGATGGGAGCGCAGGTGGAGGGAGCGGGGAGCGACACGATTACCGTTCACGGTGTCGCCAAGCTTTTCGGATGTGAGTATTCGGTGATTCCCGACCGTATTGAAGCAGGCACCTATCTGATTGCGGCGGCGGCAACGGGCGGGAAAATCACCGTCACCGATGTGATAGCAGAACACTTAAATCCCGTCATTGCGAAATTGCGGGAAACGGGAACTCATATCATTGTGAAAGAAAACTCGGTAACGGCAGAGGGGAAAACGGGCTATAAGGCCGTGGATATTAAAACAATGCCTCATCCCGGGTTTCCCACGGATTTGCAGGCACAGTTCTGTGCGTTGCTTTCGGGGGCGAAAGGAACTTCTGTGATTACCGAAACTATTTTTGAGAATCGTTTTATGCATATCGGGGAATTAAAACGGTTGGGTGCCAAAATTATCACGGAAGGCAGAACTGCCATTATTGAAGGCACAAAGAATTTAAACGGTGCACAGGTGGTTGCCGCTGATTTAAGAGGCTCTGCCGCCCTGGTGATTGCGGGACTAATGGCAGAGGGAACCACCATTTTGGAGGATGGGGGACATCTGTTTCGCGGATATTATCGTATGATTGAAAATTTAAAATCGTTGGGCGCCTGCATTGAGCTCATAGAATTTTAACACAAAAAAAGACTGCAAAAGCAGTCTTTTTTTTACTATATTTTTGCGTTTGTTACGCATTTTCTTTTAAGTAGTTTACCACATCGGAAACGGTGCTGATTTTTTCAGCCGCATCGTCGGGAATGTCAATTCCGAATTCATCGGAAAATGCCATTACCAGTTCCACAACGTCTAAAGAGTCTGCACCCAAATCATCCACTAAAGCAGCATCGGGGGTAACTTTATCTTCGTCGATTCCCAACTGGTCCACGATAATTTCTTTTACCTTATCAAACATATTGCGATTTATCCTCCTTTGTATCGGTATCTGTTTTTCACGATAGAGAAAATTAGGAAAGGTGATTGCGAATTTTTCCGCAAACATCCTTTTCGGTTAAGGCGGCGGCAAATAAAATTGCATTTTTGTATGCAATTCTGTCGGAATTGCCGTGTGCCTTTACCACGGGAGCATTCAAGCCCAACAAGGGAGCGCCCCCCACTTCTTTGGCATCCATCATTTTTTTCACGCGGGAAAGACCCGGTTTTAAAATAGCGGCTGCCAGTTTGGTAAAGATATTCTGATAGAACACATCTTTTAAGAAATAAAACAGCGTCTGTGCAGTTCCTTCCAAGGTTTTTAAGGCGATATTACCTGTCCAGCCATCGGAAACAAGCACTTCGGCGTCTCCGTTTAACACATCACGGGCTTCAATGTTGCCCACAAAGCACACGGAAGCCTCTTGCTGCAACAGTTTATGTGCTTCCACCACGGTGGAGGTTCCTTTATGATGCTCCACGCCGATATTGATAAGACCTGCCTTGGGGTTTTTGATGCCTAAAATTTCTTTGGCATACACGGTGCCCATCATAGCAAACTGAGGATAAAACTCGGGTTTGCATTCCGCATTGGCACCCACGTCCACAATCACGGCTTTCCCTTTTTTGGTGGGGATGGTGGGGCAAAGAGCCGCACGCTTGATGCCGCGGATTCGTTTAATGATGAGGGTTGCACCGGTTAAAACCGCACCGGTGTTGCCGGCACTCACAAAGGCATCGCCCTGCTGCTCGCTGACCAGACGAAGCCCAACCACCAAAGAAGAATCCTTCTTTTGCTTGATTGCGCCAATGGGGTCATCCTCGTTTTCCACAATTTCTGTGGTTGCAACAAAGCTCATTCTATCGGGAATGCTATGTCCGGCATCTTGTAAGATTTTGCGAAACGCTTCTTCGTCGCCGGTAACAATCAGCTCCAAATCTTGCTTTTCTTCCAGGGCAGCCACGCATCCGAATAAAATTTCTTCCGGTGCATAATCGCCGCCGAAGCCGTCCACAACAATTCTCATAAGAGCCTCCTACTATGTATGAATGTTAGTTAATTTTATGGTATTCTTTTTGAAAAATACCCAACAGGATTATACAAACAGAGTACTAACGGATAAATCTTCGTAGATTCTGTCAATCGCTTCTGCAAACACATTTGCGGAAGAGAGCACAGTGATTTTATCCAGCATTTTTTCCGGGGGCAGGGGAATGGTATCTAAAATTACCATTTCTTCGATGGGAGATTCTTTGATTCTTTCGATTGCCGGGCCGGAGAATACTGCGTGAGAGCATCCCACGGTGATTTTCTTTGCGCCTCTTTCTTTTAAAGCCTGTGCCGCATGAACGATGGTGCCTGCGGTGTCAATCATATCATCAATCATGATAACGTTTTTGTCTTTGATATCGCCGATGATATTCATAACTTCGGAAACATTTGCTTTCGGACGGCGTTTATCGATAATTGCCATGGGAATGTCCAAACGTTCTGCATAATATCTTGCACGGGTAACGCTGCCAAGGTCGGGGGAAACCATAACAGTATCTTCAGTATTGATATGTTCCGCAAAGTAAGGACATAAAATTGCGGAGCCCAGTAAATGGTCCACGGGAATGTTGAAGAAGCCCTGAATCTGTGCAGCGTGTAAGTCCATGGTGAGCACTCTGTCTGCACCTGCTGCGGTGATTAAGTCTGCAACCAGTTTTGCAGAAATCGGGTCTCTTGCTTTTGCTTTTCTATCCTGACGTGCATATCCGAAATAAGGAATTACCGCAGTGATTCTGCCTGCGGAAGCACGTTTGAAAGCGTCAATCATGATTAAAAGTTCCATTAAATTGTCGTTTACGGGATTGCAGGTGGACTGCACCACGAAAACGTCGGAACCTCTGACGGTTTCAAAAATGTTTACGGAAATTTCGCCGTCGGAAAAATGTTTTACAGAAGATTGTCCAACAGATAATCCCAGGTTGGAAGCAATTGCTTCTGCTAATTTCGGATTAGAGTTTGCTGAAAAAATTTTGATGTCTTTCCCGTGTGTAATCATTTGTCTAAATACCCCTTTCTTGTTACCCATCCTTGTTTGTTTTCTTGTTTTGCTCTGGCAATTGCCAAAGCGCCCTCCGGCACGTTTTGGGTAATGGTGCTGCCGGCGGCTGTATATCCAAAGTCGCCCACGACTACGGGAGATACCAGATTGGTATTGCATCCGATAAAGGCGCGGTCGCCTATTTGGGAACGAAATTTTTCTTTGCCGTTGTAATTTGCCACAACGCTTCCGCAACCGAAATTGCAATCTTTTCCCACATCGGCATCGCCGATATAGGTTAAATGAGAAACCTTTGTGCCTTCTCCGATTACGGCGTTTTTGATTTCGCAAAAATCACCGATTTTTGCATCGCTTTTGATGTGCGCATTTGGTCGCAGATATGCAAAGGGACCGATTTTCACCCGATGCTGCAGAGTGGCTTGCGTGAGATAAGAACACACAATTTCGCAAAAATCACCGATATGAGAATCCTCAATCACCGTGTTGGGACCGATTGCACAGTTTTCTCCAATCACGGTTTTTCCCAAAATCACCGTGTTGGGAAAAATTCGGGTTCCTTTTCCGATGATAACTTCATCGCCGATATAGCAGGCGGAACTTACATATAAAATGACTCCCGATTCTGCCAGACGGCGGTTTGTTTGCTCCCGGTTTGCAATGTCAATAAAATTCATAAAAGCCTCCCACATATTAAACCTGCGGTTTCCAACACAGAGGAGTGTGTTTTGGGAGGTTATATTCTGCTTCGAAAACCATCTTTTACTGCACACATATATTATTATACAACCTTTCTCGATAAAATTCAAGGGATTTTTTGAAGAAAAATGAAAAAAGTGGATAATTTTTGAATTATCCACTCTTTATCATACCTATTCTTCGATCTCCGTGGGCATTTCTGCCAGTGCTTCTTCATATTTTGCCAGAATTAAGGTTTGCAATTCATCCCGCAGTTCAGTGTTAATCGGATGAGCGATGTCTTTGAATTCGCCTTCGGCGGTCTTTCTGGAGGGCATAGCGATGAACAGTCGTTCTTTGCCTTCAATTACTTTGATGTCATGCACAACAAAGCAATCATCCAAGGTAACAGAAACCACTGCCTTCATCTTGCCGACAGAGCTGACCTTCCGAACTCTGACGTCAGTGATTTGCATAGTTTTTTCCCTTTGGTGCCAACACAAGAGCAGAACATCGCAATTCTTCTCTTTAGCACCCCTTTTCATTTTTATCATCGGCATTATACAACACAATTTTCATTTGGTCAAGTTTTTTTTCGAAATTCGGCAAAATGCTCACTTTCGCTTGGGCAAATTGTTTTTATTGCACAAAAATACAGTAATTTCAATGGTTTTTTCTGATTTTTTCGGAGGTGTCCATCCCTCAAAAACACCAAAATAGTACATCTTGGCAAGACAAATGTTGCATTTTCGTTTATCTGTCACGGACGAATTCCCGGGTAGGCGTTAAAGATTTCCACAGCTTTTTTCCAGGCTGCCTTTTCTTCATCGGTCCATTTTTCGTGGGTGTTGCGATAATCACTTTTGCGTTTGATTTCCGAAAGGTGATGGTTCAACGTTTTGTATTTTTCCATGGTTGCTTCCACCAGACGTGCAACTGTTTTTTTGTTGGCAAAACGGATGTTTTGAATGGTTACCAGATGAGGCACACACAGAACGCTGCTGCCCCTTTCATAGCGGGAAGCAAACTCTTCGTTTTTGTAAAATTCCAAAAATGCTTTGGTGTAGTCTTCATCGTTGGATTTCTGAATGTTGCAGAAGAAACATTCCCTGTGGTCGCTGCGGTCTGTTTTGGATTTTTTATCGGGCACATCTTTCATCACATTATTCATAAAGTCGTGATATAAAATAGCGTGGGATAAAGGGTCTCCAAGTTCCAAAAGCCGATGTGCGTGAAAGTTGCAGAATCCGTTGGTCCATTCTATTTTTGCACGGGTGTGCGGAGTGTTGATTCCCTCATATAAAAACCGTTCCAACGCCTCTGACAAGCGGAATTCCACAAAATCACAAACAGGGCAGATTCCTAGGTCCATACGGTTTGTCAGTTCTTCGTAGATAATTTCTTTACTCTCCAAAATACGACTTTCCTTTCTTATTTTTTCAGTTCCAGGGCACGGCGGGTGCATTCTGCCATGGCGTCATCAATGAGCTTGTAAAAATCGTGTTCTTTTAAGTGGTTCACCGCTTCAATGGTGGTGCCGCCTTTGGAGCACACTTTATCCACCAAAACATCTGCCGTATCCTCGGAGGAAAGCAACAGTTTTGCGGCGCCAAGCACGGTTTTTCCCGCCATTCGAAGAGCGGTTTCATAAGGGATTCCCTGGCGTTCGCCCGATTTTGCCATAGCGTCAATCATCATATACACATAGGCAGGGGAAGAGCCTGAAACCGAAATGATTGCGTCCATTTTATCTTCGGGAAGCTCGTGAATTTCGGAAAATGCGGATAACAGTTTTTTCACGGTTTCATATTCCGAATCGGTGATGTTTCTTCCTCTGCTGACTGCGGTCACCCCTTCGCCAACCAAGGCAGGGGTGTTGGGCATGGTGCGGACAACCTTTGTGGAATCCGAGAGCATATTTCTTACAAATTGTGTGGTAATGCCCGGTGCCACGGTGATATAAATTTTATCGGAAAATTCTTTCAATCCGGAAAGCACTTCTTCATAAAACTGAGGCTTCACGGTTAAGAAAATATAGTCGGAATTCTTTGCGGTTTCCCGATTATCGGTGGAGGTGTTGATGCCTTTTTCCTGATATTTTTGCAGCTGATTTTGGGAAATGTCGCTTACATACATATCCGATGCCGAAACTAAGTCGGATGCCAAAATACCGTCAATCATGGCACCGCCCATATTACCGGTGCCGATAAATCCGATTTTCATTTTTTTAATCCTTTCTCATTCAAAATAAGGGGTATAGGTGAGAGGCGATTTTTTATGGGGGAACAGATGTTCATAAAGCTCGATAAAATAATCGTCCGTCATACTTGCGATATAGTCAATCACCATTTGGTCGATGGTGGTTTCTTCCCGGTAATTGTTTTGTCTGTAATGTTTTCCGTGTTCTGCGATAAAGTCCAAATGATGACGGAAAACGGGGGAAGATGTGCGATTTTCCGCCAGGTCTTTTCTCAGTTTTTCATACAGTTCACGGAACATGGGTTTTAAAAGAATTTCAATTTCTTTTACCCGTTTGCTTCCGTAAATCAAGCGGTAATTTTCTTCCTTGATTTTGGATAACGCCAAAAAGGATTCTTCATCCATGGCGATACAATTTTTTTCGTAACTTTTTTCGATGATATTTACGCACAAATTATTGATAATCACCGCATTGTATTTCCCTAAAGCAGTTTCCGAAAACTGTTCTTCCGAGGAAAGCGTTTCGGTCTTTAAGGCGTCCTGACGGTCTTTGCCCAAATAAGCAATCAAATCGCAGATTTTCACCACGCAGCCCTCTTTGGTGGAGGGAGTCAGTTTTTTTACTGCTCCGTCGGTCACATAGCAATTTTCCACCTTGTTATCAAATTCCGAAAAACTGTGTAAAGGTGCGGTGCGGTATTCCTTTTGCTCCATTTCGCCGTTGTGGCAAAGAATGCCGTCTAAGGTTTGCAAAGAAATATTGTGACGGAAAATACCGTCCAAAACCCGCACACTATGTACGTTATGGTGAAATTGTCTGCCGGTATATTCTTGGGAAAGCTCGTTTAAAAAATGTTCTCCCGCATGGCCGAAGGGTGTATGACCGATGTCGTGCCCCAAGGCGATTGCCTCAATCAAATCTAAATTTAATCCCAACATTCTGCCGATGTTTCGGGCAATTCGGGACACCAACTGCACGTGAAAAGCACGGCGACTGATGTCGTCGTTTTTATAAAAGGCAAACACCTGAGTTTTGTCGGTATATCGGTTGTAGTACGGGGAGTGCATAATTTTTTCCACATCCCGAAGATAACAGCTTCTCCATAAAGACGGCGTGTCGTGGCTCGGATCTCTTCTGATTGCAGTGTTTTCCAGGATGTAGCTGCCGTGAAAATCT
The DNA here is from genome assembly GCA_045631485.1 of Clostridia bacterium. Taxonomy (GTDB): domain Bacteria; phylum Bacillota; class Clostridia; order UMGS1840; family UMGS1840; genus SIG452. Next base: position 11,767 of record JAZQUU010000013.1, read on the forward strand.
TCTCGGATTTTTTCTTGCAACTCCTCGGACAGAGAGTGATACAGATTCATAAAAAATTCCTTTCCGATTCCAAGGATTCTTTCATTTTAGCACAGGGAAAAAGATTTGTCAATTTGAAACGGGGAAAAGGTGACGAAAAACCTGTAAAAAACACGAAAAAAATAGGTCAAAAGTATAGACAAACCGAAAATGATGTGCTATACTATATAAGTATAACTTTGTAATTTTTTAGAAAAGAACCGTTAGCGGGAAGGAGTCGAACATAAGGATTATGAAATTTGAAAAAGACTTGTTGGGCATCCAGAATTTAGATGCAGACCAAATTCATTACATTCTGAAAAAAGCGGAGGATATGAAAAAAATCATCTTCTCCGATTGTAAAAAAGCCACCAACTTAACAGGAAAATCGGTGATGACCCTGTTTTTTGAAAACAGCACCCGAACCCGAACTTCCTTTGAACTTGCTGCCAAATATTTAGGAGCCATCGCTTCCAATATGCCGGTATCTTCAAGCTCTGTGAAAAAAGGCGAAACCTTAATCGACACCACCCGAACTTTAAATGCCATGGGAAATGACTGTTTCATCATCCGTCACGAAAATGCAGGGGCACCCCATCTGGTTGCGCAGAATGTGGATGCCACCGTTATCAATGCAGGGGACGGTATGAACGAGCATCCCACTCAGGCACTTTTAGACTTTTTCACCATGTATGAAAAAATGGGCACCGTGGAAGGCAAGAAAATTGCCATCATCGGTGACATTTATCACAGCCGTGTGGCACGAAGCGATACCTACGGTCTGTTAAAATTAGGTGCCGAAGTGGTAATGGCGGGGCCCAGAACCCTGCTCCCCAATGATTTGGAAAGCTTAGGCGTAAAGATGTACACCGATGTGGATAAGGCAATCAAAGATGCGGATGTGGTGATGCCTTTAAGACTTCAGCTGGAACGCCAGAAAAACTGTTTCTTCCCCTCCGGTTATGAATATTCCAAATATTTCGGCGTAAACGAAGAGAGAATGAAATTAGCAAAAGAAGGTGCACTCATTATGCATCCCGGTCCGGTAAACAGAGGACTTGAGTTGCAGTCTGCCCTGTATGCTCCCGATAAATCTGTGATTGATGAACAGGTAACCAACGGGGTTGCAGTGCGTATGGCGGTATTAGACACCTTCATCAACCGTGCATAAAGGAGGACTTCAGATATGACTATTTTACTGAAAAATGTAGCCGTTGTTACTGTGGATAACGTAACAGAAGCGCAGGATATTTTAATTACCGACGGCGTGATTACCAAAATTGACGCCAACTTAACCGACTCTGCCGACACCGTGCTTGATTGCACCGGCAAAACCGCATTCCCCGCTTTCTTCGATATGCACACTCACATGAGAGACCCGGGCTTTACTTACAAAGAAGATATCGAATCCGGAACCAAAGCTGCAATGCACGGCGGTTTCTGGGGCGTTGCTGCAATGCCCAACACCAATCCCGTGACCGATAATGTGCCCGTGGTGGAATATATTATCAACAAAGCAAATAAATTCGGCTATGCCAAGGTCTTCCCCGTAGCGGCAATCACCAAAGGCTTGGAAGGCAAAGAATTAACCGAAATTATGGAATTAAAGGCACACGGTGTTGTGGCAATTTCCGATGACGGCAAACCCGTGTCCGATTCCAACACTATGCGTCAGGCACTTCGTTATGCGGATATGGCAGGAATGCCTGTGGTTTGCCACTCGGAAGATTTATCCTTGGTAAACGGCGGCGTGATGAACGAGGGTGCCACCGCAGACCGTCTGGGGCTTCGTGGAATTCCCCGTGCGGCAGAAGAAGCGGCAATCGCAAGAGAAATTATTTTAGCAAAAACTTATGATGTGCCCGTTCACATCACTCATATCAGCACCAAAGGAAGCGTGGATTTTATCCGCTTTGCAAAACAGCAGGGCGTGAAAGTGACTTGTGACACTTGTCCCCACTATTTTTCCTTAACCGACGAAGCTTGCGAAGGTTACGATACCCACGCCAAGATGAATCCACCCTTAAGAGAAGCTTACGATGTTGCGGCAATGATTGAAGGTTTGCAGGACGGCACCATTGATGCCATCGCAACCGACCACGCTCCCCATCATTTTGATGAAAAGATTATTGAATTTGACCACGCCTTAAATGGCATCATCGGTCTGGAAACCTCTTTTGCGGTGGGTTGCACCTATCTTTACAAAACAGGAAAACTCACGCTGCCAAAGCTTGCAAAACTGATGGCAGATACCCCCTGCAGAATTTTAAATATCGCTCCCGCCGAAATTAAGGTGGGCGCTACCGCAAACATCACCGTTTGTGATTTAAACGAAACCTGGGTACCCACTCCCGAAAACACCGTTTCCAAAAGCAAAAACTCTCCCTATTACGGAAAAGAACTTGTTGGAAAAGTGAAAATTGTAATCACCGACGGTAAGCTGAAACTCTCTTAGAGGTTCTGCAGAAATTTTCGATAGGCGTTGCTTTTTCCAATGCGAAGCGATACTTGGTGTATGTGAGCATTGAGAAAAAGTGACGAGTGCGGAAATTTATGCAGAATAAATACATGATGAAAGGAACAAACAATGAAAGAATTATTGACAAAAATTAAAACAATGAACAATCCCACCGTGGCAGGCTTAGACCCGGTGTTATCCTATATCCCGACTTATATCTTAGAAAAAGCAGAAAAACAGTACGGCAAAACCTTCAAAGCTGCTGCCGAAGCAATTCTGGAATTCAACAAAGGCTTAATGGATGCGTTATGTGACATCGTGCCTGCGGTGAAACCCCAGTCTGCATATTATGAAATGTACGGCTTGGAAGGTATCCGTGCTTACTATGAAACCATCAAGTATGCCAAAGAAAAAGGCTTTTATGTCATTGCAGACGGCAAACGTAACGATATCGGTTCCACCTCCGATGCTTATGCAACCGCATACCTGGGCAAAACTCAGTTATTCGGAGAAGCAGAAAGAGCGTTTGAACCCGATTCCTTAACCGTGAACCCCTACTTGGGAAGTGACGGTATTCTTCCCTTCGTAAAACGTTGCGAAGAATTCGATAAAAGCATTTTCGTGTTGGTAAAAACCTCCAACCCCTCCAGCGGTGAACTGCAGGATTTGGTGTTGGACGGAGAAGAAATTTATGTGAAGGTTGCCAAAATGGTAAACAAATGGGGAGAATCCACCATTAACGATATGGGTTACTCTTCCGTGGGTGCCGTTGTGGGTGCAACTTATCCCGAACAGTCCAAAAAGCTTCGTGAGATTATGCCCAAAACCGTGTTCTTAGTACCCGGTTACGGTGCTCAGGGCGGAACCGCAAAAGATATTGCTCATCTGTTTGATAAAGACGGAATGGGTGCGGTGGTAAATTCCAGCCGCGGCATTATGTGTGCATATCAGAAAGCAGGTGCCGAAGGCGAAGCTTTTGCAGAATTCGCAAGAAAAGAAGCAATCCGTATGAAAGAAGATATCACCTCTGTTTTTTAATTTTTTCGGTAAACAGAAGATTGTGAGGATTTATAAATTATGGCAGATTTAAAAAAATATCAGGTTACAACCGCTAAAATCGTAAAGATGGAAAACCTTTGCGGCACCATCTTCGATGTTACGGTTGAAAACGAATATTTGGCGCAGGCGTCCAAATGCGGACAGTTTGTGCATATTGATTGCGGAGAGCAGTTTGTGCTCCGCCGCCCCATCAGTATTTGTGAGGTGACCGACTCGGGCATCCGCTTCATTTTTGATGTGAGAGGAAAAGGCACCAAAAAACTTTCCGAAAAACAAGTGGGCGACAATTTAGACATTTTAGGACCTTTGGGTAACGGCTTTGCCGTGCGCAAAGGAAAATCGCTAATCTTGGGCGGCGGTATCGGGGTATATCCCTTGTATGAGTTAACCAAGCAGGTGGGCAAAGAAAACCCTTGTGATGTGGCTTTAGGATTCCGCAATAAAGATTTGGTGACTTTGGAAGAAGAATTCAAAACCAAATGTGATAACTTGTTTATTGCAACCGATGACGGCTCCTGCGGATTCCACGGAAACGCCTTGGCAGCCGTAAAAGAAAAACTGGAAAGCGGTGCATACGAGAACGTGTATGCCTGCGGACCCTTACCCATGTTAAAAGCATTAAAAGAGATTACCGACAAAGCAAAAATCTTCTGTCAGATTTCCATGGAAGAACGGATGGGCTGCGGCATCGGTGCTTGCCTTTGCTGCAACATCAAAGTGGAAGATGACGGAGAAGAAGGCTTTAAACATCTTCACGTTTGCAAAGACGGTCCCGTATTCAATGCGAAGGAGGTGCTCCTCTAATGGCAAACTTAAAAGTGAACTATCTGGGAGTGGAATTTAAAAATCCCGTGGTAACCGCTTCCGGCACCTTTGGATTCGGTATGGAATACAACGAGCTTTATCCGATTGAGAAATTAGGCGGTATCACCGTAAAAGGCTTAACCTTAAACGAACGTCAGGGAAATCCTGCACCGAGAATTTTTGAAACCACCGGCGGTATCTTAAACAGTGTGGGTCTTCAGAATCCGGGCGTTCGGTATTTTGCGAAAAATATTATGCCAAAATTAAAAGAACTGGATTTAAAGATTATTGCCAATGTTTCGGGCAGTACCTTTTCCGATTATGTGGAAGCTTGCAAAATCGTGGATGCATCCGGTGCAGACATTATTGAATTAAATGTTTCCTGCCCCAATGTGAAGCAGGGCGGTGCCGCATTCGGTACCAATCCCGACACCGTGTTTGAAATCACCAAACTGGTGAAAGAAGCAATCTCCACTCCCTTATGCATTAAGCTTTCTCCCAATGTGACGGATATAGCATCTATCGGGCAGGCGGCTATGGATGCAGGTGCAGACGGGTTATCCTTAATCAACACCGTGTCCGGTATGGCGATTGACTTAAAGACCAGAAAACCCGTGTTCCACAATATCGTGGCAGGTCTTTCCGGACCTTGCGTAAAACCCATTGCCGTTCGTTCGGTGTATCAGACCTATGCAAAAACCAAAGCTCCCATCATCGGTATGGGCGGTATTGCAGACGGCAACGATGCGGTGGAATTTATGGCGGCAGGTGCCACTCTGGTTTCCATCGGCACTATGAACTTTAAAGACCCCTTCACTCCCTTAAATGTGGTTGACGGGTTAAATGCATACTTAGACCAAAACGGCATTTCGGATGTGAACGAAATTATCGGCTGCGCACATCCTGCCGGCAAATAAATATAACGACAGCGAAGAATGCAACAAAATTTTAAGAAAAGAGATTTTGAATTATGATTAAAGTGAATTTATCTAGCGTGTCTGCTCCCGTATCCGTGTTTGAAGCGGTAAAAGCAGAAAATCCCGATGTGTTAAAAGGCATTTTATGTGCCGAAGTGAATGGGAAAGTGGTTGGCTTATCTGAAGAAATTACCGAAAATTGCGAAATCACCTTGTTCGATTTTTCCGATGCGGAAGGTAAGAAAACCTATTGGCATACCACCTCTCACGTGTTGGCAGAAGCGGTAAAAATCTTATATCCCGAAGCAAAATTGGCAATCGGACCCGCAACCGATAACGGCTTCTATTACGATTTCGATTACGACCCGGGCTTCACCAATGAAGACCTCGCCAAAATCGAAAGCCAGATGAAAAAAATCATCAAGAAAAACACCCGCTTAAATCGTTACACCTTATCCCGTGCAGAAGCATTGGAAAAAGTGAAAGATGAACCCTACAAAGTGGAATTAATTAACGACCTTCCCGAAGACAGTGAACTGTCTTTCTACGAGCAGGGCGATTTTACCGACCTTTGTGCAGGTCCGCACTTAACCTTTGTGGGTGCTATCAAAGCATATAAACTCTTATCCATCACCGGTGCGTACTGGAGAGGGGATGAAAAGAACAAAATGCTCCGCCGTATCTACGGCATTTCTTTCCCCACCAGAGAAGAACTGGATGCACATATCACTCAGCTGGAAGAAGCAAAAAAACGTGACCACAATAAATTGGGCAGAGAATTAGAACTCTTCACCACCGTGGACACCATCGGTCAGGGCTTACCCATTATGCTCCCCAAAGGTGCAAGAGTGGTTCAGTTATTGCAGCGTTGGGTAGAAGACGAAGAACAAAAACGCGGCTGGATGCTCACCAAAACTCCCTTAATGGCAAAAAGCGATTTATATAAAATCTCCGGTCATTGGGATCATTACAAAGATGGTATGTTCGTAATGGGTGATGAAGAAACCGACGATGAAGTGTTTGCACTTCGTCCTATGACCTGTCCGTTCCAGTATCAGGCTTTCTTAAACCGTGGCCGTTCTTACAGAGACCTGCCGATGAGACTGGCAGAAACCTCCACCTTATTCAGAAATGAAGCATCCGGCGAAATGCACGGCTTAATTCGTGTTCGTCAGTTCACCATTTCCGAAGGTCACTTAATGTGTACTCCCGAGCAGCTGGCAGACGAATTCAGAAATTGTCTGGATTTAACCAACTATATGTTAAAAACCTTAGGCTTATATGAAGATGTGTCCTACCGTTTCTCCCAGTGGGATCCCGCAGATACCGAAAAATATATCGGTACTACTGAACAATGGGACGAAGCCCAGGGCATTATGAAAGAAATTTTAGACGATATCGGTTTAGAATACAAAGTAGGTATCGGCGAAGCTGCTTTCTATGGTCCGAAACTGGACATTCAGATTAAGAATGTTCACGGCAAGGAAGACACCTTGATTACCATTCAGATTGACCAGATGTTAGCTGAAAAATTCGGTATGGAATATGTAGCGGCAGACGGCACCAAGAAAAACCCCTACATCATTCACAGAACCTCTATCGGTTGCTATGAAAGAACCTTGGCTCTGCTCATTGAAAAATATGCAGGTGCGTTCCCCTTATGGTTGGCACCCGTTCAGTTAAAAGTGTTGCCCATTTCCGAACGGTTCTTCGAATATGCGAAGAAAGTTACCGATGAACTCTTAGCCGCAGGATTCCGTGTGGAACTGGATAACAGAAGCGAAAAAATCGGTTACAAAATCCGTGAAGCACAGCTTGAAAAATTACCCTACATGGTTATCGTGGGTGAAAAAGAAGCAGAAGAAGGCACCGTTTCCGTTCGTTCCAGAAAAGACGGAGACAAAGGCAGCCTGAAATTAGACGAATTTATCAAAGAACTGAAAGTGGAAAATGAAACCAAAGCTCGTTAAGAGCCGAGAAAAAATTTCTTATACAAAAATGCTTGTCATTCTGAGCGAAGCGAAGAATCTCGTGTTTGAAATTTTAATCATGAGATTCCTCGCAATGACAGGGAAGTTTGTTTGAAAAAAAGCGAAACAGAAAGGATGAATTTTTATGGAATTTACCCGTAAACTTTTAAATTTAATGGAACGAAACGCCACCTATACCCCAAAAGATTTAGCAGAGCTTTTGGGAGAAGATGAAAAGAAAGTGGCAGACGAAATTGCAAGATTGCAGGAAGCAGGCGTTATTTTAGGCACAAAAACTTTAATCAACTGGGATAAAATTGCTCCCGAGCTGACCGTTGCCATTATTGAATTAAAAGTAACTCCCCAAAAAGGTGAGGGCTTTGATAAAATTGCCAGAGAGATTTATGCCTTTCCCGAAGTAAGAAGTGTCACCTTAATGAGCGGCGGTTACGATTTGGCGGTTACCGTTGTGGGCAACTCCATGAAAGATGTTGCCATGTTTGTGGGTGAAAAACTGTCCACCCTGGACACCGTGTTATCCACCGCCACCCATTTTGTGCTCAAAAACTACAAAGTTGACGGCGTTTTGTACGCCGATGAACCCAAAGACGAAAGGGTGATTACACTTTAATGAAACAAGCAGAATTTAACCCAATCGACTTTGTGAATAAACAAGTCAGAAATATTCCGCCTTCGGGCATCCGCCGTTTTTTTGATATTGCGGCAACTATGGACGACGTGATTTCTTTAGGCGTTGGGGAGCCCGACTTTGTGACTCCCTGGCATATCCGTTCCGAAGCGGTAAAATCCTTAGAAAAAGGGCGTACTTACTACACTGCTAATGCAGGTCTTTTAGAACTTCGAAAAGAAATTTCAAAATATATGTCGGAAACCATTCACGTTTCTTACGACCCCGCCAAAGAAATTGTGGTAACGGTAGGTGCTTCCGAAGCGTTGGATGCGGCACTTCGTGCGTTAATTGAGCCGGGAGATGAAGTATTGATTCCCGAACCAAGCTTCGTATGCTATAAGCCTTGCACCGTGTTGGCAGGGGGCGTTCCCGTTCCCATTGAAACCACCGCGGAAAACGGCTTCAAATTAACCCCTGAGTTGTTAAAAAGCGCTATCACCGAAAAAACCAAACTGTTGGTGCTTCCTTATCCCAATAATCCCACCGGCGGGATTATGACGGAAGAAGATTTATCCCAAATTGTTCCCATTATTAAAGAAGCCAATCTGATGGTGATTTCCGATGAAATCTATTCGGAACTGACCTACACCGGCAAGCACGTTTCCATCGCCACCTTTGACGGTATGAGAGACCGCACGGTTGTAATTAACGGCTTTTCCAAAGCCTTTGCCATGACGGGCTGGCGTTTGGGCTTTGCCTGTGCACATCCCGACGTGATGGCGGCGATTGTGAAAATCCATCAGTTCGGCATTATGTCTGCCCCCACATTTTCTCAGTATGCGGCAATTGAGGCGTTAAAAAACGGCAGACCTGACATTGAACGGATGAAAGAAGAATACAATATCCGCCGTAAGTTTTTGGTGGATGCCTTAAACGATATGGGTATGACTTGCTTTAATCCCTACGGTGCCTTTTATGTGTTCCCGTCTATCAAAAAATTCGGGATGACTTCCGAGGATTTTTGCCAGACTTTGTTAAATGAGCAGAGGTTAGCCGTGGTTCCGGGAACTGCATTTGGTGATTCGGGAGAAGGATTTGTGCGAATTTCTTATGCCTATTCTCAGGATAATATCAAAAAGGCGTTAAAGCGTTTGGAAGCCTTTGCAAAGAACCATTAGAAAAGAGATAATAAAATGATTTTAAATATTGTGTTATTTGAGCCGGAAATTCCGCAGAACACGGGGAATATTGCCCGTACCTGCGCCGCCACGGGAGCCAAGCTCCACTTGGTTGGACCCATGGGATTCACCATTGATGATAAAAAATTAAAACGTGCGGGATTGGATTACTGGCACGATGTGGATATCACCTATTACGACAGCATCGCCGATTTTTATGAAAAAAATCAAAATAATCGGGACAAAATGTATTATTTAACTACCAAAGCGCCCCGTGATTATTCCGAGGCAACCTTTGAAGACGGATGCTATCTGATTTTCGGGAAAGAAACTGCAGGGATTCCCGAAGAAATTTTGTTAGAAAACCAAGAAACCTGCCTGCGAATTCCCATGATTGGAGAAATCCGCAGTTTAAACCTTTCCAATTCGGTTGCCATTGTGGCGTATGAGGCATTCCGTCAGGACGGATTTTCCCATTTCCGCTTGGAAGGAAAACTCACCAAATACGATTGGAAATAAAGGAGAAACCAAGATGATACATAAATATCAATTATTCGGGAATAATATTGTACTGGACATTTATTCCGGTTCGGTGCACGTGGTTTCCGATGCGGTGTATGACCTGTTGGGGGAATACGAATTTGATGAAAATAGTATTTCCGAAGATGTGAAAGCAAAATATTCCCAAGAAATTTTAGCGGAAGCAATTTCGGAAATTAAAGAATTAAAAGAGCAAGGCACCTTATATTCTCACGACATTTATAAACCCTTCCGTGATGCCAAAACCAAAAATCCGCCCGTAAAAGCGTTGTGTTTGCACATGGCACACGACTGTGATTTAAGATGCCGTTACTGTTTTGCAGGTACCGGTGCATTTCACGGGGCGAGAAGCATTATGCCCTTGGAAGTTGCCAAAAAAGCCATTGATTTTGTGATTGCAAAATCGCAGAACAGAAAAAATATCGAAATTGATTTTTTTGGCGGCGAGCCCATGCTCAATTTTGATGTGGTAAAAGAAACGGTTGCCTACGCCAGAGAACAAGGCTTAAAACACGGCAAACATTTCCGTTTTACCATCACCACCAACGGTCTGTTGATTGACGAAGACCAGATGGAATATGTAAACAAAAATATGGATAATGTGGTGTTATCCTGCGACGGACGTAAGGAAGTGCACGATAAGAACAGAAAAACTGCCAAAGGGGAAGACACCTACGATAAAGTCATCGGCAAATTTATTAAAATTGCCAACGACAGAAAGCAGATGGATTATTATATCCGCGGCACCTTTACCCGTGATAACAAGGATTTCACCAAGGATGTTCTGCATCTTGCGGATTTGGGCTTTAAGCAGATTTCCGTGGAACCCGTAACCTTAGATGAGAAATCTCCCATGGCAATCCGAAAAGAAGATTTGCCCGAAATTTTCGCCGAGTACGAAAAACTGGCAGAAGAAATCATCAAACGAGAAAAATCCGGAGAAAACCGCTTTAATTTCTTCCATTTTATGATTGATTTGGATAACGGCCCTTGCGCACTCCGCAGAATCTCGGGATGCGGTGCAGGTTGCGAATATGCGGCAGTGACTCCCTCGGGTGACATTTTCCCCTGCCATCAGTTTGCAGATGAACCCGAATATAAAATCGGTAATGTGTTAGACGGCACCTATGAAATGCCGGAACAATTCCGTGACCGTGATATCTACACCGTAAACGGTTGCGATTCCTGCTTTGCCAAATTCTATTGCAGCGCAGGTTGTAGCGCAAGCTCTTTAAAATACGAAAAAGATTTATACAAACCTTATGATATTGCTTGTCAGATGCAGAAAAAGCGTGTGGAATGTGCCATCGCAATCAAAGCAGCTTTGGCAGAATGAGGTGATTTGCTATGATTATCGGTGTTTACGGCAGAATCGGAAGCGGTAAAACCACCTTTTGCAATTACTTGCGCACCAAAGGATTCTATGTGATAAACGGCGATAAAATCAGTCGTGAAATCTTAATGCCGGGCAAAATCGGCTTAGCGAAAGTGGCGGATACCTTCGGATGTGAATATTTGAACCAAGACGGCACCTTAAACCGAAAAAAGTTGGGAAGCCGAGTGTTTTCTCATCCTGAGGATTTAAAGCGTTTAAACGCCATTACACACCCTTTGATTACTGCTGAGGTGAAGGCGCAGATTGCTGCGCACTCCCGACAGCATATCGTGATTGAAGGTGCGGTGCTTTATGCCACCGATATCGTAAAATTCTGTGATAAAACCGTGGTGGTGAAAAGTGATGCCACCTTAAAGCGGATTATGGCAAGAGATTTTCTCACCGAAGAAGAGGCACTTGCCAGAATCAATGCCCAGGAAATTTATGAGCAGGCGGATTTTATCATCGAAAATAACGGAACTCTTCCCGAGTTCTACCAAAAAATCGACAGAATGACAGATGCCGTTCTGTAAGAAAGAGAAGTGGGAAACAATGAAAAAAGAGCATTTGTTTAAAAAACATAAAGGAACCGACTATCAGGCAAAAGCGGAAGCATTTTGCGAAGACTACAAAGCCTTTTTAACCGTTGCAAAAACCGAACGCTTATGTGTGGAATATTTTGAAGCCAAAGCAAAAGCAAACGGATTTTGTGCGATTTCCGATAAAACCGAGCTAAAAGCAGGCGATAAGGTTTATTATATCAATAAAAACCGTTCCGCCGTGTTCTGCGTGATTGGGGAAGAGGACATCGAAAAAGGCATCAATTTGGTTGCCGCACATATTGATTCTCCCCGTCTGGACTTAAAACCCGCTCCCGTAACCGAAGAAGGCGGTTTTTCCTACCTTCGCACCCATTACTACGGCGGTATTAAAAAATAACAGTGGGTGGCAACTCCTTTGGCGCTTTACGGCGTGGTAGTAAAGAAAAACGGCGAAACCGTGAAAATTGCCGTTGGTGACGGGGAAAATGACCCCATTTTTATGGTGACCGACTTGCTGCCTCACTTAGCCTCCAAGCAGATGACTCAGAAAATGACCGAGGGCATCCCCGGGGAAAAACTGATGGTGTTATCAGGCTCCAATCCCGATTTGGATGCGGAAAGTGAAGAAGTAAAAACTGCATTATTAAAAATTTTGGAAGAAAAATATCAGATTACCGAAGAAGATTTCTATTCTGCGGAAATCGAAGTAGTGCCTGCAGGAAAAGCCCGTGATGTAGGGTTCGACAGAAGCATGGTTGCATCCTACGGTCACGACGACAGAGTATGTGCCTACACTGCATTTGAAGGTTTACTCGAAACGAAAAATCCTAAGAAAACCGCTGTTGTATTACTTGCCGACCGTGAAGAAGTGGGCAGTATGGGAAATTCCGGTATGCAGTCTCGTTTCTTAGAATACTTTTTGGAAGAATTAAAACCGAATGTTCGCATCAATAAGGTGATGGCAAACACAGTTTGTCTTTCTTCCGATGTGGCAGCAGCTTACGACCCCATGTATGCGGAAGTGTATGAAAAGCAGAATTCTCCCATCTTCGGATGCGGCTTAACTCTGCTTCGTTACACAGGCTCTCGCGGCAAAGGTGGCTCCTCCGAAGCAAGTGCGGAACTGGTTGCATCTCTTCGCAAAATTTTTGATGAAAACGACATTTCTTTCCAGTTTGCCGAACTTGGCAAAGTAGATGAAGGCGGCGGCGGAACCGTTGCCCAATATATTGCTAACCTAGGTGCCGACGTCATCGACGCCGGTGTGGCACTTCTTTCGATGCATGCACCGTACGAAATAGCACATAAAGCAGATATATACGAAGCGTACCGTGCATATGTTTCTTTTATGGCTTGAAAAACTGCGCATAATCTCCCAATCGCACCGCTCGCAGTATAATATATACAGCTTCGGGTTCGATTGGAAAATTCTGCATCAGTTTTTCATCACCTTAGTAGTGGAAATCGATTTATAAAATTCTGCATCCATTTCTCTGCACCTTGGAAGAGGGGATTGAATGGAGCAGATAAAGAAAATTGGTAAAACAGACATTTTCCGAAAAATCGGAGAAGGGAAAACTCTATGACAAGATCAGGTTTCGTTGCCTTGGTGGGGCGTCCCAACACGGGAAAATCCACCTTATTAAACAGTATTATCGGAGAAAAAGTGGCAATCGTGTCCTACCGTTCCCAGACTACCCGTAATCGGATTGTGGGGATTTTAACCCAAGGGGACGACCAGATTGTGTTTACAGACACTCCCGGCATTCACACGCCCAAAACCCGTTTGGGTGAGGAAATGATGTCTGCGGCAAACGGTGCGGTGGCAGATTGCGATTTGACCGTTTTGGTGGCAGAACCCCGTTTTCCCGGTGATATTGAAAAGAAAATTATTGAAAATTTTAAGAAAAATAATATTCCTGCCATTTTGGTATTAAATAAAATTGACACCATTCCCAAGGAAAAACTGCTTCCCGTGATTTTGGAATATTCCAAATTGTATGATTTTATTGAAGTGGTTCCCGTTTCTGCATTAAAGCGTGACGGCATCGACCTTTTAATCAGCATTTTAAAAGACCATCTGATTGAAGGGCCTTTCTTCTATCCTGAAGACATGAAGACCGATACCGACCCCCGTATGCAGATTTGCGAAATCATCCGTGAAAAACTGTTAAAATTGTTAAACGAAGAAATTCCTCACGGATTGGCTTTGGAAACCGTTCAGATGCAGGAAACGAAAACCCTCTTAAAATGCGGTGTGAATATCTATTGTGAGCGTGATGGTCACAAGCGGATTATCATCGGAAAAGAAGGCTCTTTCCTTAAAAAAATCGGCACTATGGCAAGAGAAGAATTGGAAAAGAAATACGGCAAAAAAGTTCATCTGGAGCTTTGGGTCAAAGTGAACCGTGATTGGCGAAACAACATTTATAAAATCCGCACCTTCGGACTTTCCGATGTGGAATAAAGGATGTACATATGAATTTAGTTGACATTATTATGATTGGCATCGGTCTTAGTATGGATGCCGTGGCGGTATCCTTAACCAACGGTATGGTGTATCGGATGGGGCAGGATAAAAAAATTATGATGCCTGTGTTTTTTGGTATCTTTCAGGGGTTAATGCCTCTTTTGGGGTATTTTACCGGCGGATTATTTGCCAAATGGATCAGCCAATATTCGGGTTGGATTATCTTTTTGATTCTGGGATTTCTGGGAGTCAAAATGTTAAAAGAAGGCTTGTCACATGAGCAGATCGAAAAAAAAGAACCTACCGTAATGACATACGGGGTTCTCTTCGTGCAGGCAATTGCTACCAGTATTGATGCATTTGCGGTTGGAATTGCATTTTGCACCACCTGCGTTTCTATTTGGTTTTCTGCCGCTATTATCTGCGTGACTACCTTTATTTGCAGTTTGATTGCAGTATTATTGGGGAAAAAATTCGGCGAACTTCTAGGTAAAAAAGCGGAAGTGTTCGGCGGTTCAATCCTCATTCTTCTCGCGTTGAAGGCGATTCTTTTTTAAGCGTTTTTTCTTGGTTTTTTGTTGTTTGTGTTCTTCGGCGTCTTCCTTGGATAACAAGTAGTGCTTCGGGGTGCAAAGCACCAGTAACGTTGCGCATCCAACCGTTAAAAATGAAGTAACTACGGATACGGTAAGTCCTGCAAACATCACGGCAAACACACGGTTCATATAAGGAACCAATGCAAAATAAATCGGTTGTCCAAGCATATCAAAGGGGACAGACCGCAAGTATAAAATCGTGAACAGAATATGGCAAAAAGACTCGATTAAGAAGATTTTACCCGTTACCAGGAGCCAGCTCTTGGAGCGGGTTTCTTTTTTTAGTTGCTCTCCGATGAGTATGGCGATGCAGATACCGCTTAGCGAAAACCATGCATATGAGGGGCCGAACACAAAGCAAGCCAGACACAAAAAGGTCACCGCAGCAGTTAAAATGCCTCCGGTGGCACCAAGCAAGGTGGTAATATAAACGGTTCCTGTGTGGTATGCCAAAAAGGGCAGCTTTAGAAGATAAGCTGCCCCGAACAGACACAAATTGATAGCGATCCCGATATAAATCAGGTGCAGAGGACGTTTGTCCATAATCATACTCCCAGGGAAAAATTATTTTTCATAAAACACTTGTTCGGACACGATTTCGTAGGTCATATCGGTTTTACTGTAATGAATTCTTAAAAAGTCGGTTGGTGTTTGTAAAAAGGTTTCGGGAGTTGCACTATCATAGGCAACTGAAAGCACTCTCACCCCGTCTTTTAAGGATTTAAGTTCCGTTTTTTCACCACGGTGCAACACCAGGATATTTTTTCCTTGATGTACCGCTTCCGAAATCAGAGAGAAGAAGAGTTCCTCTTCCTGCTTTCTGGAGAAGGAAATCGGGTCTTCCAAACAAATGATAATATTGTTCTTTTGTGTTTTTAGAGTTTGGGTAAAACGGTTCCATTCGGTCATTCGTTTATTTAAAATCTGACCTTCCAGATTGTCCAGTGTTACGATTTCAATGTACTCGTTTTCTGTCTGTTCGCTTTGGAACGGGTAGATGCTCCGATTGGTCTTTTGGAGCACATTTTTGCTCAGCAGATTATCCCAGAGGGTTTGATACTGCGCTCTTCCGCCGTAAATGGAAAGAGTTTCCGAAAGCCCGCGGTTTTCTGCCATCAAATCAATGGTGGGAAGCGTGTCCGTTTCAGACACATTTCTGCTTTTTTTGTATTCTTCTTGTGTAATGGTTCTTTGGTAACCGTCTGCATTGGTTGCAAGGTAGGTGTCGTCTTTCTGTTTGGCAATATAGATTGCAGGTGCCACGATTTTTACATTGCATTCTGCCGAAATACCCTTGTATTCAATTAAGACAGTTTCATTTCCGATATCTTCGCCATAGTAAAAACCGTCTTCCAGACGCCCTTTTTCGTTCTTTAGCGACAATTTTACCAAAGACTCGTTCACTTCCATAGGGGCACCGTTTTCGTCATAGACGGTGTAGGTGATTTCTTTGGGAATATTTTGATATGCCACCACATCTTCTGTGTGAATGCCGTATGCTTTCGGCTTTTGATTTTGGGTGACAATTCCCACCGCATTCGCAACGGGTCGTTCGTAGCCTGATGCGAGAGGATGAATGTATTCCAGTTCACCGCTTACATTGTTTTTCACGGCACATTGGGTGGAACCGCCGCCGTCAAATGCCATGGCGTAGTAGGCGCCTTGCTCCTTGCATAGCTCTGCCATTCTTTGTAAGGTCAACCCGTTCTGATTCACAACGGTAATCATCCAAAGTGTTTTTCCGTCTTCGGAAATGGCAATGGCAGGGAAGGAAGAGGAGGTTTTCGGATAAGACATTTTCTCCACAATTTCTCCTTGCTCCACCAGAAGAGATCCTCCGCCCACAGTAAAATCGGGCAGAAAATCCAATTGGGGAGTGGTTGAAATTTCTAAAGTAACGCTGTCTCCCACCTGCACCTGCTCAAACAAGGTGGTCAGGTCGGAAAGCCCCGCCAGAACAAAGCCGTTTTCGGGAATTTTCACCGGAGGCATATCTTTTCGGATTTCGGTTAAAATGTTGTCTTCGATGACCAATTCCACCAAAGTTCCGTTGGAGCCTAAGGATTCTTCTCCCCAATGACGGTCAAAGATGGCAACGCCTTCCAACGAGGAGTATTTGTTGTAGGTTTTCACAAATTCAAACACTTCATCCCGAAAGCCGATTTTGATTTGGTTGGAGTATATATCAAAGGAATACTCGTGGTCATCGGAGTAGGCAAAGGAATACACGGGTTCTTCCAGTGCATTGGAGAGCATTTCTCCGTCTTTTTGGTTGTAACCGACGGCGGAGCCTTTTTTCTCTTCGTTGGAACGGTTGAAATAATCGGCATTCATCACCACCGCGGCACCGTGCTCCGCACCGATTTTCAGTGCAGGTTTTAACGTGTTTCCGCCTTCACTCGGATAAAAAAGATCCAGTTCCAGATGTTGGTTGGATAGATCGCAGGTTACCACCTGATAATTAAAGAATCCGCCGTTTTCAATGGTGGATACAGTTTTTACCCAAACACCCGAGAGGGGACTGTATGTGGTTTCCTGATAGTATGTATCATTTGCAGTTGCACCGATGGTCAAAAAAGTAAACAGACAAAGAATCAGTGTAATGATTCTGAAAAACAAAGGAAAATGTTGCAAAATATAATAGCTCCTTTCATCTGATGGTAACACTTAGACGAATCAGAAGAGAAAAGGTTCGTTTTTCGATTTGATTCGGGGTGATTTCGAAGATATCAACTCATTATAATACGAATCGGTGCCTCCGTCAATCTTTTTTGGAAGAAAAGCCTGAAAAAACACAAGAAATTCACATTCTTTTTTTGGATTATTTTCTAAAAAACCTTGACGAAAAGGGAAAAATACAGTAAAATATAAAATGTGAGAAAATAGATTTTTCTACTGAATTTTCTGAAAGGAGAGGGCAAAGTGATAAAACGTTTCATTGCATTTTGTTTGGTGCTTGTGATGCTTCTGATGCAGGGTTCTGTTTGCTTTGCCAGAGAAGTTTCCACCTACGATGTTTTGATGAATATGGATCCCGTTCTGATTGAACGCTTCTTAGAGGGTGGCCTTTCGGAAGAGATGATTCGTTCGTTTATGGGCGTGTTGGATGACGAGGCAGACAAGCTGCAAAAGCCGGAGGATCGTGAAACCCTGGAAAACTATTTTCTTTCCTTGCTTTTGCTCTATATCTTCCAGCAGGAAAAATATCTTCCCGTGATGGTAACCTTTGACCAGGCATTTCAGGAAGAAGTAACATATATTGCAGAAACGGGACGGGTTCCCGAGAGTATGGAGATTTTCTTTTTGTCTGTGATGGGCAATAACATCGCTTATGTGCCTCCCGCAACGGATATCCCCGATGATTTCGATTGGGACAGCGAACCGGAACAAACACCGGAACCTACTCCCACCCCAACACCGACCCCCACTCCCACACCGCCTTTTTATGATCTGGCAGGATATGACTGGGCAATCGCTCCGGTAACCTATCTGAAAGAAAACGGATATATCAGTGGGTATCCCGACGGAAGCTTCTGCCCGGATAATCCCATCACCCGTGGGGAACTGTGTGCCTTGGTAACTAAAGCTTTTTTAGAGAAAGCCTATTATTACAATACCAGCCGTTATCCCGATGTGGGAGAGGAAGACTGGTTCTACCAATCCTTGTTGACGGCAGAATATTTCTCCTTATTCCAATGGATTTACGAAGGTGAATTTGGTGCGGATGAATTTGTTACCCGCCAGGAAATGTGTGCAATTATTTATCGTGCATACCGTCGGAGCGAGTCGGATTTGGCACGATTGAATCCCAGATATGAATTCTTGGATTTTTCTCAGATTGCCAATTATGCATACGACCCCATTCAATGTTTGCAGCAAGCAGGATGCGTCAACGGATATGAAACCGGTGAGTTTTTACCGTTGAAAATTGCCACCCGTGCCGAAGTGGCAAAGGTAATTGCATCTGTGCTGCAGTTACCATAAGCAGTTTGATTTGCGTGATTTCAGAAAGGAAAGAATCTTATGAAAAAAGTTTTAATATTGTGTTTGGTGATATGTTTATCTGTTTCAAGCATTTTGAGTGTTTTCGCAGAACCTGCGGCAACCTCTGAGGCAGTAGCCGCGGAACCGGTTACAACTTCGGAAACGGTCGCATCCGATACCAAGCCGGAACCCACTCCTTATGTGATTCCCCCCACGGGAACCGAGGTTACAATTCTGTTTACCTCCGATATTCACGGTAATTTTCATAGAAATGACGCCAACGGTACATTGGGATATTCGGGAATTGAGGCAATTAAAAGTTCCATTCCCGGTAGTATTCTGGTGGATGGCGGCGATTATCTGACCTCCAATATGTTTATGACGGAAGATACCATCAATGATGTATTGTCTCTGATGAATGCCGTGGGATACCACGTGGCAGGGGTTGGGGAAGCCGATTTGGAAAATAGTGCGGAAACCTTGCAGATGGTGCAATCAAAAGCCGCTTTTCATATGCTTTCCTCCAACATTACTTACAGTAAGGAACGTTATCCCTTGCTCGGCAGCACAAGGGTTGTGGAAATAAACGGAATCAATATCGGGTTCTTCAGTTTGTTAAATCCCGATTTGCGTCTGGATGCCAGCCTGCAGAATTTGCAAGGTATTTATCTGGAAGATGCTGCAAAAACCGCTCAGAAATGTGTAAACTCTTTAAAATCGGACGGTGCAGACATCGTGGTTGCATTGAGCCATATCGGTAGCGAGGGTGACACCAATGTGGATCAGATTGCGGCATTCGTAAACGGAATTGACTTTATTTTAGACGGTCACGACCATCAGGAAGAAAGCGGTAGATGGATTGGTGAAACTCTGATTTTAAATCCCGGTGCCAACGGCAAACAGATGGTTGAACTAAAATTAACTTTTGATGCCTATAAAAAACTGACAAATCTTAGCACTTCTTTGTGGAGCTACGAGGCAATCAAGGACCTTCCTCTCAATGAAGAAATTGTGGCATTGGAAAATAGTATTGCAGAGCGTCAGGCAGAATTTTTAGGAACAGATGTTGCCAAAGCAGAAGTGGCAATTCCCTATGAATTTTCTATGCAGTACCAGTCCGAACCTCTCGGAAACTTTGTGGCGGATGCATACCGCAAGAAAACAATGGCAACCGTTGCCATTGTGAATGCAGGCGGTATTGATTCGGGAATTCCCGCCGGAGAGGTGACCAAGGCAACAATCCTTGCGGTGCTTCCCAATCAGTACACCGTGCAGGTGAAAAATGTTACTCCGAAAATGCTCAAAACTGCCCTGGAGGGTTGTTTGTATAACATTAAGGTGCGTGATGACGGTACCATCGACCCCGCCACCGCAACAGCGGAATTTCCGCAGATTTCAGGCTTTACCGCTCAGGTTAACTTTAAGAATGAACCCGGTAAGCGAGTTATGGGAATCCAACTGGATAATGGCGTTAATCTGAATCTGACAGACACCTATAACTATATTTCCCTGGCATCTTCCAGCGGTGTGTTCTCCGGAGAATTCGGTTACGATATTTTTCTGGAACAACCTGTGGAAGCGGAATACGGCTCCGAAGGTCAGGCGCTCTTGGAACACCTTGCCCGTACCGAAAATCCTTCGGAATATCAGGATGCCCGTATCACTCTGACAGACCAGCAGGAAAGTCACACAGGATTGATTGTCAGCGTTCTGTTGGTAATTATGTTGGTAGTGATGGTGTTTATCTTCATTATCAAACTGATTACCCGAGGCTAACACACAACAAGGAAAGGCGTGTTTTTTTGAAATCATTTTTGAAAATTACAAAAAGAATCGTAATCACGCTGGTGATTTTGATTTTGGTGGGATGTGCGGTTTATCATTTTGCGTATCCCTATGTTGCACCGATTCTGTTTGACTATCTGGTTGACAGAAATGCAGATATGTTTGTAAAGTTGGAAGAATCCCTGGAGGCAGCTGTGGATGCTCCGGAGCCAACGGCTCCCGAGGAAACACCCTTGCCGGAAGAAGAGGGGGGGGCACCCGATGCTCCCGAAGCGATTGAGCCGGATGATTCCAAAAAAGACTCGCCAAAATCAACACCCAATCCCACAAAAAAGCCAAACACGGAAATTCAAACGGTGCACACCACCATGGGGGATTTTACAGGAGTGCATCTGGTAAGAGCATTAAAAAATATTTCTCCCCAGGATAAAACCAGAATTATCTCCATTTGTCAGCAGGCGGTATCCATGTCTGATATGATGACGGTGAGCAAGATTTTGGTGACCGACGGTTTAACCGTTGACCAACAGAAATTCATTGAAAATTACCTGCGAGATAATTTGTCTGTTCCCGCCAAACGGGAAATTTTAACCATTTTACAAAAATATTAAGGAGAGAGCAAGTTGGAACATAATCGGGAAATCGCATCCCAAATCAATGAAAATTTCACTATTTTCCAACGGGAAGACTCTTTCAAATTCGGCACCGATGCGGTGCTTTTATCCCGATTTGCCAAAATGGGCAAAAAGGATGTGCTCTTTGATATTTGCTCCGGAACGGGAGCGGTGGGATTCTTTTGTCATTTGCTCTATGAACCAAAAGAAATTCATTTTGTGGAGATTGACCCCGTGATGTCGGAGTTATCTCATAAAACCGCAATCCATAACGGTATCGACCAAAAGTGCCGTTTTCATTGCACGGATATCAAAGACCTTGGGATTCCAAACACTATGATGGCGGATGCCATCACCGTGAACCCGCCGTATTTTTTTGAAAAAAGCGGCAAAGTAAGTCAGAACGAAAACTTAAAAACTGCCCGTCATACGGAGCAGTTTTCTCACGATATTTTATTCGAAAAGGCCTACCGTCTTCTTCGGGACGGCGGCAAAATTTTCTTGATTCAACGTGCGCAGAATTTAGCGGAAATCTTCGCAAAATTGCGGGCGAACCGACTGGAGCCCAAGCGTCTTCGGTTGGTTTACGGCAACCCCAAAAAAGATGCCAATCTGTTTTTGGTGGAAGCTGTGAAAAACGGCGGTGTTTGGCTGGATTGCCTGCCACCCTTGATTCTTTATCACGAAAACGGCGAAATGACCGAGGAATTTCGTCTGATGCAGGAGTTTTAACTATGATGGGAACTTTATATCTTGTTGCTACCCCCATCGGCAATATGGGGGACTTATCTCCCCGTGCCAAAGAAATATTGGAATCGGCAGACTTAGTTGCCGCCGAGGATACCCGTGTGACGGGAGCGTTGCTCAAAAAGCTTGGCATCGAGAAAAAACTTGTCAGCTACTATGAGCATAACGCCGCCATGCGAAGCTCCTTGCTTCTTCGTCATTTAGAAGACGGGGAAATTGTCGCCCTTGTCTCCGATGCAGGCACCCCTGCCATTTCAGACCCGGGGGAAGACATTGTGGAGGAATGCATTCGCCGAAATATTCCCGTGTATCCCATTCCCGGCCCCTGTGCCTTTGTGTGTGCATTAACGGTGTCGGGATTTTCCACCAAGCAGTTTAGCTTTATCGGATTTTTGTCGGCAAAGCAAAACGACCGCAAAAAAGAGTTGGAAAGCGTAAAACATCGGGAAGAAACCCTGATTTTCTACGAAGCACCCCACCGTTTGCTCAAAACACTTTCTGATATGAAAGAGGTGTTCGGGCAGGAAAGACGGGTATCGGTTTCCCGTGAAATCACAAAAAAATTTGAAGAACACATTCGAGGCACCTTGGAAGAAGTGCTGACCCATTTTGAAACCAATCCCGTGAAAGGGGAATTTGTAATTGTGGCAGAGGGCGGCACCAAAGAAGAAAGCAGCTTAAATCAACTGTCATTGGAGGAACATCTGGAGTTTTATCTGAATAGCGGACTTTCCCAAAAGGATGCGATTAAGCAAATCGCTCAGGACAGAAACTTGCCCAAACGGGAAGTATATGCCCATTTTCATAAGGATTAAAAAAAACCGTGGAATATTTTCCACGGTTTTTTAGTGAGAAAAAAGAAACAAAAGAAACAAAAGAAACAAAAGAAACGAAAAAAACAAAAAAGCAGTTCCCCATAAGGAACTGCTTTTGGTAATTCACTATCCTGCAATTTATGATATCATCAGAGCGCACTGACCATCTGCGAGGAATGGTACATCATGCGGAGTAAACTCCGAAAAGGTTAGTGGAATTAGGGATGAGAAGAGAAAAATTCTTACTTGAATTTTCTTTTTCTTGCTTCTTCGGATTTTTTCTTTCTTTTAACGCTG
Organism: Clostridia bacterium; assembly: GCA_045631485.1. GTDB lineage: Bacteria > Bacillota > Clostridia > UMGS1840 > UMGS1840 > SIG452. The sequence goes on from JAZQUU010000013.1 coordinate 34,567, forward strand.
GGTTTTACATAATGTTCTCTTTTTCTGATTTCAGAAAGAACACCTGCTTTTGCACACTGTCTTTTAAATCTTTTTAATGCGTTATCTAAAGACTCGTTATCTTTTAATCTGATTTCTGCCATTGGTTTGTCCCTCCTCCCGTAAACGCAATCAGTTACGCCGGATAGATTGTGTATCATAAATTCACAAATGATATTATAATATATAATGTTTGCGATGTCAACATTTTTTTTAATTTTTTTGCATTTTTTTTGATTTGGTGCCAAGCAGGAAGAATCTGACAAAATTTGACGAAAATCCGAATACCTCTTGACAAAGACCGCCACGGGTTGATACAATCAAAGTAACACAGAATCTTCACCGTGGGAAATCCTTTTGCATAGAATGGTTATAAATCCATTGTAATCACTTCTGATTTGGGAGGAAATTCTATGCAACATCTGACTCATTATTTTCCGGGCGGCAACACGCCGGAAGGCTTTTACAGTTATTATCATGAGATTTTGGAGAAATCTTCGGTGGGGAAATTAGCCGTAATCAAAGGCGGTCCCGGCACGGGGAAGTCCACTTTTTTAAAGAAACTGGGCAGAGCCTTGCAAAAGCAAGGGGAGTTTGTCACCTGTCTTCATTGTTCTTCAGACCCCGACTCTTTGGACGGCATCTTTCTTCCGCAATATAATTCTTTGGTGATGGACGGCACCGCTCCCCACATCACAGATGCCCGATACCCGGGTGCCTGCGACATTGTGCTGAACTTTTGCGATTTTATCGGTGACATTTCGGACAAAGAAACCGCTCTTAGCGAAAGTGCCTTGGCAAAAAACGCTTTTTCGGAAGGCTACTGCTATTTAAAAAGTGCCAAAGCCTTACTGGAACTGATGCACGCCCGCAGTGAGCAAGTCTTATTGGAAGATGAAATACGCTTGTTTGCTTCCGATATTGCCAAACGGATTTCGTCTGCCTCTGCCGACGGCTACCGAAAAACGGTGTTTCTCTCTGCCATCACCGCAGACGGCTTTCGCAATTATCTGGCAGAAAATCTCCAAGACTACCACATTATAGCATTAGATACTCAGGTGGGAGACGCCTCCTGTCGGGTGATGGAAGCGGTGCAATCTGCGTGCAGTCTTCGCAATGCAGATATGATTATCTGCCCTTGCCCCATGAATCCCAAAAAGACGGAACATCTGTTGTTTCCCTCTGCCAATCTGGCACTCGTCACCTCCAATACCTATCACACCTGCCACGGTGCAGATGAAATTGTAAGCTTTTCCGACTTTGTTGCCCACCGCAGACCTTGTCGCACTCCCGAAATTATGGTTGATGGCATTCTGCAACTTGCAATTCAGACATTTTCTAAGGCACGAGAACATCATAACCGTCTGGAAGAACTTTATAAAGCCGCAACCGATTATTCCAAAATTGAATCATTTTATCAAAAAACACTTGACTTTTTGCTGAACTGAAACGGAACGGATCAATCCGTTCCCTACAAGATATCTTATATTTTATCATCCCGTAGGGGAGGGGTTCCATCCCCTCCC
>JAZQUU010000014.1:0-52407 GCA_045631485.1 Clostridia bacterium
AGAATCCTTGGAAAAGATTGCAAATGTATATCGCATTGTTGTGAAGGCAGGCGTATATAAGGCATCCAGCATAAAAGTTGCAGAAGCAGCAAAAGTCATAGAGAATTCTCAGCGAGATATCAACATTGCTTTTATGAATGAGCTCTCCATTATTTTCAACAAAATGGGCATTGATACCAAAGCGGTTTTGGAAGCTGCCGGTACCAAATGGAATTTCTTAAAATTCTTCCCCGGTCTGGTAGGCGGGCATTGTATCGGCGTGGATCCCTATTATCTGACCTATAAGGCGGAACAGTTGGGTTATCACAGTAAAATTATTCTGTCAGGCAGAACCATTAACGATGATATGGGTAAATACGTGGCAGAAAATATTATCAAAAATTTAATTCGGGCAGATATTTCCATTAAACACGCAAAAGTGGCACTGCTTGGCTTTACCTTTAAAGAAAACTGTCCCGACACCCGTAATACCAGAGTGATTGATATTATGAACGAACTGGCAGAATATGATGTGGTTCCGTTGGTGTATGACCCGGTTGCAGACAAGGGTGAGGCTTTGCACGAATACGGTATTGAATTTGCGTCATTGGATGATATCAAGGATGTGGATTGCTTGATTATTGCGGTAGGTCATGAAGAATTTATGAAAATGAGCCTTTCTGATTTTGACAAATTCTTTAAAGATGTTCCCAACAATCAAAAAGTGCTGGTGGATATCAAAGGCGTATTAAACAGAAAAGAAGCAGAAGGCTTAGATTATAACTATTGGAGATTATAAGATTATGGGTTATAAAGATTTGAAGTTTCCTGAAGGGTCACGTTTTTTGGTCACAGGAGGAGCCGGATTTATTGGATCCAACATCTGTGAAGCCATTTTAAATATGGGATTTTTTGTGCGTTGTCTGGACGATTTTTCCACGGGAAAACGGGAAAATATTGCTCCCTTTTTAGAAAATCCCAATTTTGAATTGATAGAAGGGGATATCCGTGATTTAGACACCTGTATGAAAGCCTGCGAAGGGATTGACTATGTGTCTCACCAGGCAGCCTGGGGAAGTGTACCCAGAAGCATTGAGATGCCTTTGCTGTATGAAGATATCAATATTGGCGGAACGCTCAATATGATGGAAGCGGCAAGACAGAACAATGTGAAAAAATTTGTGTATGCTTCCAGCTCCTCTGTGTACGGGGATGAGCCGAATCTTCCCAAAACAGAAGACCGTGTGGGAAAGGTACTTTCTCCCTATGCCCTCACTAAGAAAACCAATGAAGAATACGGCAGACTTTATACCAAACTGTATGGTCTGCAAACAGTTGGCTTTCGTTATTTTAACGTGTTCGGACGGCGTCAGGACCCTCACGGCTACTATGCAGCGGTGATTCCAAAATTTGTGAAGGCGCTGTTAAACGATGAAGCTCCTACCATCAATGGAGACGGCAAACAGTCTCGTGATTTCACTTATATCGAAAACGTGATTGAAGCCAATTTAAAAGGAATGCTGTCAGGGCCTGAAGCCGCAGGAGAAGCGTTCAATGTGGCATACGGAGGTCAGGAATATCTGATTGATTTGTATTATAAGCTTTGCGAACTGTTGGGCAAGAAGATTGAACCCAATTTCGGACCCGACAGAGCAGGTGATATCAAGCACTCCAATGCAGATATCACCAAAGCAAGAAAACTGTTGGGCTATGACCCCGATTATGATTTTGCCCGCGGTATTGAATTGGCGGTAGATTGGTACCGTGAAAATTTGTAATGATTTCAATTTTTTAAAAAATGTTAGTAACAGAGGTTAATGTATGACACCTTATGTATTTATGATTCTGGTATGGGTAGTGCTGTTTTACTACCTGCTGTACCAAAATGAAGGGATTTCGGAAGAAGGCTTGGAAAAGCGAAGAAAAGCCTTTGTTTGGCTTTCCGGGATGACGCTGTTTGTGATTATTGGCTTCCGAAATTATAACGTGGGGATTGATACTCCTCGATATTTAAGCAGATATCACGCATCCACCTATTATGATTGGGAGATGTTTACTCACTGGGATTTATGGTTGGAAAAGGAATACGGCTTTACCTTGGTTGGGAAACTTCTGTATGACCTTCATGTTTCGGATACGATTTATTTGATGCTGTATGGACTTTTTATTGCTATTTGTATCTCCAAGCTGGTATATAAATACAGCAAGAATCCGTTTTGGGGATTTTATTTAAACACCACCATCGGTCTTTTTACTATGTCAATGTCCGGGATGCGCCAAGCAATAGCCTGTTGTATCTGCTGGTTGGCTATGGATTACATCCTGGAGAAAAAGCCATGGCGATTTGTCTTGATGGTTCTTTTGGCATCCACCTTCCATCAGTCTGCAATTTTCTTTTTGGTGTTTTATTTCGCTCGTTACATCAAGATTAAAAAAATCAGCGGATGGATCTTTGCCGGTATTTCGGTTGCCTGCATATTCCTACGTTCATTTTTTACTCCTATATTGGAATATTTCTTACCTGAAAAATATGAAATTTACGGACTGGTTAGTGATAAGCATCAGGTCAATCCGTTGTTGGTTGCCGTTGCCTTGTTAATCCCTATGTTCTGTTTGTTTTTCTGGGAAAGAAGAAAAATCAAAGATGACAAGGAAGAAAGATTCTACTCGCTTTGTTATGCGGGTTCATTCGCTTATGCTATCATTCAGGTATTGTCTCTTTCTTCCAATATGATAGGACGAATGAATCAGTATTTTTATATTTTTAACGTGATTTTATTGGGAAATATTATCACCGATATCGAAGACAGAAACACACGTTATATTGCTTCGGCGTTTGCAATTCTTCTGCCGGGCTATATGTTCTTTAAATCTATGAGTTTGGGGATTTCTCCCTATTATTTCTTTTGGCAAGTATACGGTTCGTAAAGGAGAATTGTGATGAAAGTTATCTGGATTTTGAATTCTCCCATCGGGAGAATCTCCGAGGTTTTGCAATTAAGCCGTGCCCAAAGTGGCACCTGGATAGATGAAGCAATGCATTCTCTGCTGCATGCAGATGATGCTGCGAAGCTTACGGTTCTGACCACTGCACCTATCAAAGAAACCCGCAGAAAAACTGAGGGCAGGGTGGAATATGTGTGCTTAAATGCAGGCAGATGTCCTCGGGGCAAGAGCACTAAAGGCTCTAAGCTGAACATCTGGATTTCAGAAATTGAGCGAATCAATCCCGACTTGATTCACATCTGGGGAACCGAATATTCCATTGGGTACGATTTGGGAGAGAAAATCAAAAACATTCCCATTGTGTATCGGATTCAGGGTGCCATCAACGCTATCAGCAAGTATCCCAACGGAAATTTATCTGTTGGCAAAATGAAAAAGGAGCTTTCCTTTTTTGATGGCTTAAAAGCCAATAAATATATCAAGGATTCCATCTTTATGGAAAAGCAGGCAGAATTGGAGCTTCGGATGATTGCGAATTCTGCTGCCATTTTTTCCGATAATGAATGGGCACTGATGCAGTACCGGATGAAAATCCCCGAGCTTCCCATTTATTATGATCAGCTTCCTATCCGAAAAGTTTTCTTTGAAAACATCTGGGAACTTGATAAAGCAACCCCGCATAGCTTGTTTTGCTTAGCGGGACGAACCGCTTACAAGGGACTTCATCAGGCGGTTGAAGCTGTGGCATTATTAAAAGAAGAATATCCCGATATTTTACTTCGAATTCCCGGAAGTATTGCTTCTCGCAATCCCAAATGGTTGTTTGAACCTACATATATTACTTATTTAAAAAAGCTAATCAAAAAATACGGATTAGAAAAGAATGTGGAATTTTTAGGCGCATTATCCTCCGAGCAGATGGCAGAATATATGCTGAAAAGCCAAGTTTTTATTATGCCTTCTGTCATCGAAAATGAGTCTGCCACCTTAAGAGAGGCAATGACTATGGGAATGCCTGTGGTTTCTGCCTTTGTGGGAGACATTTATGAGGTGGTGGTGCATGGGGAAACCGGACTTTTGTACCGCTACGAAGAATATGAGCATCTGGCATATTTTGTGAAACAGCTGTTTGACGAGCCTCAATTTGCGGAACAAATGGGAAAACGCGCAAGTGCATTGATCAAAGAACAATATCAAAATCACGACTATGGTAAAATGCTTTGTGATATTTATCAAAAAGTATTGAAGCAGTAGTTTACAAAGAGAGGAGGTAGCGTTTATGAAGGTAACTTTTTTCAGTAATGTAATGTCGCATCATCAAAAGCCCTTTTGCGAAAGAATGTATCAGAGGCTGGGAGACGACTTTCGGTTTGTGGTGATGAAAAACATTAAAGAAGAACGAAAAAAGCTGGGTTATTCCACCTACGAAGGAGAGCAGATTCCCTATCTGATAAACGTGAGCCACTCTCCCGAACATTATCAGCTTGCAAAACAGCTCGCCATTGAGAGCGACACGGTGATTTTCGGTTCAGCCCATCCGGAGTTGTTGGCGGAACGCATTTCCCAAAATAAGCTGACTTTTTTATATACCGAACGCTTGTTTAAACGAGGAAGACTTTCTCTGCTTCGTCCCGATATTCGTCGTAATTTGAAGATTCGCTATCAGCAGACGGGCAATCATTCAAACTTTTATATGCTATCTGCCAGTGCCTTTACTCCTTATGATTTGAGCTTGTTAAACTGTTTTTTGGGAAAATGCTACCGTTGGGGATATTTCCCTGAATTTTTAACTTATGAAGCGGAAGCGCTTTTTGCCAAAAAGAAGCACGATATTCCCAAGCTTCTTTGGGTTGGCAGAATGATTGACTGGAAGCGCACAGCGGATGCTTTAAAAGTTGCCAAAAAGCTGTGCAGGCAAGGTTATCAATTTCAGCTGGATATCATTGGCACAGGTGTGCTGGAGGAAAAGCTGAAGGCTTGTGTTGTGAAAAACAGATTGGAACATTGTGTCACCTTTTTGGGGGCAATGCCGCCTGAGAAGGTGCGTAACTATATGGAGGAAGCCAACATCTTCCTTTTCACCTCCAACAAACGTGAGGGGTGGGGTGCTGTGCTAAACGAAGCGATGAACAGTGGTTGTGTTTGTGTGGTAAACAGTGTTATCGGTGCGGCACCGTATCTGGTGGAGAACGGCAAAAACGGACTGTTATACAGAGGTACAGCGGATTTTTATCAGAAGGTGAAAGGACTGCTTGAGCATCCCGAAGATTGGGAGAAAATGGGACAACAAGCCTATGAAACCCTGCGATTAGAATGGAACGTTGATGTTGCGGTAAATCGCTTTTTGAAGGCGGCTGAGCTGCTTTTAACAGAAGGAACTGTTTTAACAGTCCAGGACGGGCCGATGAGTTTGGCTCCTATGATAAAAGATAATTGGTACAAAGGATGAGTGTGATGCAAACCTATAAAATCGGTGAATATGATATCAAAGAAGTGCAGGCGGTTATTCTGTAGGATTGTTTATAGAATTCACACAAGTGGAAAACAGAGGGGATAGTATGTATCAGAATTTAGAAGAACTTCAAAAGGAGCAAAAGAATATTCTGGATGCAATTGTGGATATTTGTGACCGGAATCATTTAAGGTATTTCCTGGTAGCCGGAACCCTGCTGGGTGCCGTTCGTCATCGGGATATTATTCCTTGGGATGATGATGTTGATATTGGTATGCCCAGAAGTGATTATAATAAATTTTTGAAAATCGCAGGGGATTTGCTGCCTAAGCATTTGTTTGTGCAAACTTATGAAACCGATCCCGAATATATGCAGAATTTTGCCAAGGTGCGAAACAGCGAAACCACTCATGTGGAACATCCTGTGAAGCATCTTAAGATGAATCATGGTGTTTATGTGGATATTTTTCCTTATGACGGAGTTCCAAAAGGGTTAAAAATGCAGTATCTTCACAATAAAAGAATTGTATTTCAATGTGTTTTAATCCGTTATTTTTGGGATACTCCCTATGTGGAGAAAAGTGGTCTCAGGAAGCTTGTGAAGGGCGTTTTATCTATGTTCACGAACAAGCAGAAATTACAGAGAAAGCTGGATAAAATTTTATCCAAATATGATTATGATAAGTCCGAAACGGTTGGAAGCTTATTATCCGGTTATAAAATGAAAACTTATGTTCCAAGGGAAGTGTATGAGGAGGTTATGCCGCTTCCGTTTGGCGAGAAATCCTACCGTTGCCCGAAAAATTATGAGGCTGTTTTGATAAAAATTTATCGTGATTATATGCAGCTGCCTCCCGTGGAAAAAAGAGGTGTCCGTCACAATATCGAAATTTCTGACCTGACAAGAAGTTATCGGGAGTATCTGCAACAATAAAGGTGGTGTGGAGATGTTAAAACAACTGCAAAGCAAGTGGAGAGGGGTGGCTGTGCGGCTTGCAGACAGCAAGCGAAGCCTCGCTTTATTTGGTAAGAACTACGGGGTGACACTGCCTTTTGTTAAAACAAAAATTGTGAATCCCCCTGCTGTTATCGGAATTTACCCCAAGGGAGGAGAATCTCAGTTTATCTGGATTGATTTGGACAAACATTCCCACATTTTATCTGCCTATTATAACGAGAACAGCAGATTGCTGCCTTTTATCAAAAAAATAGGGAATGCTGTGCCCGTGTTTTACACCAAGCATTATCCCACCGCTGTGGAGCTTTTGTTTCGCTTAAAAACAGAGCAGATAACGGATTGCTTTATTGCGTCTGACGATTTGGAGATTATCACTGCCTGCTATCAGGAATATCCTCAGGTGGGAAGAGTCTGGTGCGTGCCGGAGAATACAGAACCGGATGCCGTTGTGAAAACTGCTCATTCTTATCAGGTGAATTTGGTTTGCACCCGTGAGGAATGGTGCAGTGAGCAGATATTTTATCTGAAGCAACGCTTGATTTCGGTTTGGCAATTTGCCAAAGAGAACAGTGCTGTTCTACTTCATCATCTGTTCATCAGCGGGTGTCGCGGTATTGTTACCGGGCAGCCGAAGCTGTTGGCAGAATTATTGGGCAGGCACAAGGAACTCCCTGCGGTGATTGCACCTCCTGTTATCATCGGGCATCGAGGAATTTCCTCCAATCAAAAATATATGGAAAACACATTGAGCACTGCGATAGAAAGCGTGAAACTGGGTGCCAACGTGATTGATATTGATACCCGCCTGACCAAAGACGGCAGACTGATTGCTTTTCACGGTTGGACGATTGACAGAATTCTAGAGGGAACCGGAGAGGTTCGCTCCTACACCTTGCAAGAGCTTCAGCAGATGAAATTCCGATATGGATTAAATCCGGAAGAAAAGGTGCTTCCATTGGAAGAATTTTTTAAGAGGATGCTGGAAGAATTCTCCGGAAAGAAGCTGATGTTCACCTGCGAAATCGGTGGGGACATTGTGGAATCAGTAGAAAAATTAAAGGCAATTCTGGATGCTTATCCCGTGATGCAGGACAAGCTGATGATTAAATGCAAAAACGGAAGATTCGGGTATGCAGAACTAAAAAAACAGCTTCCTTATCTTCCTGTCAGAAACTACATAAATGATGTGATTGCACCGGAAAATGCAAAAAAAGAAACCCTGCTTTCGTTAAATACTGCCTTGCATCAGAGAAATATTCCCTGGTGCGCAAAATACAGAAAATTTCATAGCGGCCTTTTAAAGCAGCTTCAGCTTCGTGGACACATTATTATTAAGTTGATGCAAAACACCGCAGAAAAAGTGAAGAATGATTTGTTTTCAGGAATCGAACTTTTGGTCACAGATGTGAATCTTGCCAGGGAGTTTGCATATAGCCTGAAAGCTGACCAAGAAATCCATTTAAGGATTGGAGAGTGCATCACTCCTTCCGCTGTGCTGGAAGGTTGTGCAATTTCTCAAGAAACCGTGGCAGATGAAATCGGAATTTTGGAAAACGAAGCAGTGATTTCGGTATCCAAAGGTCAGGTTTGTGCAATAAAAAAAGGCGTATGCCATATATATTTGAAAAAGAAAGCCGTTTATCAGGGAGTAACATACGAGGTGCTCTCCGATGCGGTGAAAATGATTGTAGAATAAGGTGGAAAAGATGGAAAAAAAGTATAAAATCGGTTATACCACGGGGGTGTTTGTCCTGTTTCATATCGGTCACTTAAACATCCTGAAAAAATCCAAGGAGCTGTGTGATTATCTGATTGTTGGGGTATCCACAGACGAATTGGTGCAGGAATATAAGAAGAAAACACCTATGATTCCGTATTCGGAGCGTGTGGCGATTGTGGAAGCCATCAAATATGTGGACAAGGTGGTTCCCCAGACCTCCATGGATAAATTCAAGGCATGGGAGGAATTGCAGTTTGATGTGATGTTCCACGGAAACGACTGGAAAAACTCCAGCCTTTATAATGAAATTGAGGAAAAACTTTGCAGTGTCGGAGTGAATATTGAGTATTTTGAATATACCCAAAACACCTCCTCCACCAAATTGCAGGCTGCTATTGCAAAATTGAATGAGCAATAACCTGAGTCTCTTTGTTTCAAAAATGAGTCTGGAGGTGCTCCTTTGAGCAAATCTTTAGAGGCACACAGTGCCAAACAAATTAAATTAGGTGCTCTGATTTCTTATCTCACCTTAGCCTTTGATATGGTTGCAGGGTTGGTGTATACTCCCTGGATGATTGCTAAAATCGGAGATGCTAACTACGGCTTATACACGCTTTCTGTTACCTTAATCGGTATGTTTATGCTGGATTTTGGAATGAGTGCAGCGGTATCCCGTTTTACGTCCAATTATCGTGCAAAAGGTGACCAGGAGAGTATCAATAATTTTTTAGGTTTAATCTATAAAATTTATATTTTGATTTCTGCCGTCATTTCTGTGATGCTGATTGTCATATACTTTAATATTGGGCAGATTTATGTAAAGTTGACACCAACGGAATTGGATTCCTTACGGATTGTGTTTATGATTTCCGGTTTATCCACTGTGCTTTGCTTCCCTTTCATCACGTTGAATGGGATTTTGGTAGCACACGAGAAATTTGTGTACCTTCGTTTTGCAGATTTGCTTAACAAGGTGGCTTCGGTATTTTTCATTGTGGTTGCGCTGTGGTGCGGAATGGGACTGTTTTCTCTGGTAGCAGTGCACGCTGTGATGAATCTTCTGACTGTAGGAATCAAGCTGCTGGTTGTCAGAAAAAAAACCAGGGTAAAGGTGAATTTTCGGTATTACAGCGGAGCTATGCTCAAGGAAATTACCGGCTTTTCCGTTTGGACTACTGTGAAAAGCATCGCTCAGCGATTTATTTTCACCATAATGCCAACTGTTTTAGGGATCGTGAGTGGCTCTGCAAGTATTGCCATGTTTTCTCTGGCAAGCACTCTTGAGGGCTATGTTTATAAGTTTTCCGAAGCGATTAATGGGATGTTTATGCCAAAAATTTCCCGTGCGACCGTGGAGAAAAGTAGCGGAGAAGCAGTTCTTCCTCTGATGATTAAGGTGGGCAGAATTGTGTTGACGGTAATTGGGATTATCACGGTTGGCTTCATCACATTGGGGCAACGCTTTATCGGTCTGTGGCTTGGACCTGACTATACTTCTGTGTATTATTGCACCGTGCTTTTGATTTTTCCGGGTATTTTTTATGTGCCCCAGCAAATTGCTAACACGGCGATTGTGGTGCTAAACAAAGTAAAAAGTCAGGGAATTGTGTTTGTAATTGCAGCTGTTATCAACATTATACTTTCCTTTTTATTAGGGCGCTTCTGGGGAGAAATCGGATGCGCGGTTTCCATTTGTGCGGTGTATCTGATTCGCACAGTGCTGATGAATACTGTGTTTTTGAAGCAACTTAATATCAATGTGTTCAAATTCTTTAAGGATTGCCATTTAAAAATGGCACCCGGATTACTGTTGACATTAGTACTTGGTTTTTTGATTTCCAGGTTTGTGGTGGTTGCATCAGGTTGGCTCACCTTCTTTATTCAGGTGGCTTTGCTTGCCTCATTCTATGTACTGATTATGTGGCTGATCGGGTGGAATCAGTATGAAAAAAATCTGTTTGTATCCATGTTTTGTTCAGTTGCAAAAATCAAAAAGAAACAAAGGAACTAAGCTTCTTTGACGGTAAATAGGTAGTCTATATCAGAAAATAGGGGGATTATTATGAGTGAATATAAAATCGGGGAATATGATATCACGGAAATTCAAGCTGTTATGTTGGAAATTTTATCTGAAATTGATAGGATTTGTGTTAAGCATAATATCAAATACATACTCGACGGGGGAACTATGATAGGTGCAGTTCGTCACAATGGCTTTATCCCCTGGGATGATGATTTGGATATTGCTATGCTCCGTGATGATTATGAAAAATTGATGGAAGTGTGCAAGACAGAGCTGTCTGACAAATTCATTTGGCATTCTGCAGAACTGGAAATCAAACATCCCTTGAATTTTACCAAACTACGGAAAAAAGGGACTGTGTACAAGGAACGGCGCTTTGCCAGTTTAGATGTGGAACAAGGGATTTTCATTGATATATTCCCCATTGATAACGTTGACCGAAAGAAAATGAAATTCCAATTATCTCTTCTGTCGTTCATTCATATTGTGAAATTCACGAAAATGAAATTGTATAAAAAGAAAAAACGCATCTTTTTATTCCCCTTTTGTTTGATTCCCAAGAAGGCTCTGGATCGTTGGGCAAAAGCTCTTATGACGATGGGAAATAAAAAGCACAGTTCTGAGGTTTATAAATTTTGCCATCCTGGAAAAATGAAGCCTGTTTATCCTCGCTCTCTGTATGAGGATGTGATTCGACATCCGTTTTGCGGAAAGGAATTTTATATTCCGAGGGATTATGATTTATTCTTAAGGGAGCGTTATGGCGATTATATGCAATTGCCGCCTGAAGAGAAGAGAATAATGGCTCATGGAGTAGTAGAATGCAAGTTGTAGGAGGGAGATGATAGCGTGTCTGAAAAAAAAGTTGTGGGTTATACAACCGGTGTTTTTGATTTGTTTCATATTGGGCATTTAAACATCTTGAAGGCAGCTAAACAACACTGTGATTACCTGATTGTAGGAGTGAGCACAGATGAATTAGTGCAGAAATATAAAAATAATACGCCTGTGATTCCCTATCAGGAACGCAGAGCAATCGTGGAATCTATTAAGTATGTGGACAAGGTGGTTCCGCAAATCAATCGTGATAAAATGCAGGCATGGAAGGAGCATGGCTTTGATAAAATGTTTGTCGGTGACGATTGGAAGACGGATGCCATGTTTCAGCAGTTGGAAAAGGATTTTCGTGAAGTAGGGGTGGAAATTTGTTACTTTCCTTATACCAAAGGGGTATCTTCTACCATATTAACAGAGGTTTTAAATAAGATACGAAATCAGTAGGTTTTAGAAATATGGAAATTGGAGCTTGCAATGTTAGAGAAGGCATATTTTGACACAATTGAATTATATGCTTCGGGAATGAAAGGGACTCTCCCCGCGGGAGACCGTGTTTATTCGAAAGAAGAAGTGCAAAGCATTGAAAAAACCGCACGGATGCAAGGCGTTTGGACGGTTGTGTTTGCTGCGGTCAAAAAACTGCAGGAGGCAGGCAGGCTGGCTCCTGATGTGACAACTCTTCCCAAATGGCAGATGGAAATCAATCTGAAGGTGATGGAATATACACTTCGTCAGGAAGCGATGTATGCTTTTGTGGAGGAGAAGCTTTCTTTTTCCAACCCCATTACCTTGAAAGGGGATTTGATTTCCGATTTATATGCCAATCCGGAGCTTCGTATGTCGGGGGATACAGACCTTTTGATTGACCCGAAAGATGAAAAGGCGGTGCTTTCCGCTTTTACCGAAGCGGGTGGTGCATTTATGCCCCGCGGTGAAAACAACAATCAAGCTGTTTGCGTGCATCCCAAAGCAGGCAAATTTGAAATTCATATTTCCTTGGATACCAAAGAAGTGCATGAAGTGTGGTACGATAATCTGGATTTTGGCGGAGAAGAAAAACGCTTGGTTACTCTGCGAAACGGCCACACGGTGAGGGCGCTTGGTATTACAGATGGTGCCATCAATATGGTGCTTCATGTGTTAAAACATTTAATCAGCGGAATTGCACATTTGAAAATGCTTGGCGATGCCATTTTGTATCTTTCTCATTATGCCAAAGAGATTGATTTTGCCCGTGTGGATGCCGTGATGGCGCAGCTTGGTTATACCTCTGTGTATGAAACCATCAAGCGAATCGGGGTTACTTATTTTGGATTTTCCGATTTGAAATCCTCGGAGCAGTATGATAAATTGGCAGAAAAACTGCTGCAAGATTTGCAGTTTTGTGCAGAAAACGGATATAATGAGAATGAGCTTTCTGCTTACAGAACCTATTCTAAAATCCGTTATGAGGCATATCACAACAAAAATTACGGTGAATACAGGGCGAACTTAACTCGTCGGGAAGCTTTGGGGAGATTGTTTCCGCCCAAAACTGCGCTTTATCAGGAGTATCCCGTTTTGTTAAAACAGGGATGGTTGTTGCCGTTTATCTGGATTGTGAGAATCTTAAAAAAAATCTTCGGGAAAAAGACGGTTGTGGGAGAAAAGGTTCAGCCTCGTATGGAGCTTCTGAAGGAGTTGGATTTATTGTGAAAAAGCGGTTGATATTGCTTTTGTTCATCATTTTGAATTTGGCAACAATCTTTTGTTTTTCTCATCAGAACGGAACCCAATCTTCTGCGGTGAGTAATGCGATTTCCCGTCGGATTGAAGTGAAAACACCCGATTACGAAACCAAGAACCAAGGAGAAAGAAACTTGCTTCATAATCATACACAGCGATATTTGAGGCAAGGCGCTCATGTGATTTTGTTTTTCACGTTGGGAGTTTTGGTGCTGTTGTTTTTTGGCACGTTTCCTCTGCGTTGGTATGTGCGTGCATCCTTGACCTTGGTGTTCGGCTTTCTTTGTGCTATTGGAGATGAATTTCATCAGACCCTTGTGCCCGGACGAACGGCGCAGTGGTCAGATATTGACCGAGACCTGCAGGGAATTGTTTTCGGAATCGCTTTGATATTGTTGATTCAATTGGTAACCGCTATGGTCACCAAATATCAAAAAAAGACGGTAAACGCCGAAAAATAAGACAACAAAAAACCTCACAAATACTTTGGTATTTGTGAGGTTTTTCTCTTTTTTATGCTATTATTGGAGCTGTAACTGTTCAGCCTCGGCAGATTCGGTTTCTTCCACCAAGGTGGTTCCCGTGAAATAATGTTTTAAAATCTGTTCGTAATTGTAGCCTTCTTCTGCCATTCCCTTGGCGCCGTACTGACTCATTCCAACGCCGTGACCGAAGCCTGTGCCCTTCATAATATATTCGGTGGGGGTTCCCACATCCACGGGAATCAGTTCGGTTGCGGTCAGAACAGGTTGGGAAATACTTCTTTCCTCAAGGCCTTTTGAGGTAACAACCAGAATCGGTTTCGGTTCGTCTCCTTTTTTGGTGATGGTGAAAAGATTACTGCGCAGATTGAAAAGACTTCTTGATTTTTCCAGTTTTAAATGATAATCTCCGTCGGTACCCACAATTTTTAAATCAATGATTCTTCCCGACGGTGAGGTTTGCAACACTTCCAAATCAACAATATCCCCGATGTTCACGCCAATGCCGTCAAGCTTTTCTTTGATTTCATCGGGTGTGTAGGGAACTGTCCATTCTCTGGAGGTGTCATAAGGGTCTTCCACTCCCACAAGATAGGGATATTTTCCACCCCATGCGTACTCGCTGCTTTCGGTGTGTCCGCCGGAGGAAGAAAAGAAAAGGGTGTTGGCGTATTGGTCATTGTATTTTAAGTAAATGCCTTCGGTTTCTTCCACGGCCTGATTGGTACTGGGTGTTTCTGCTCTGACTCCCGCATAAACCTGAGATTGGGTGGTGTCATCCAAGTTGAAACCGTATTTTTGGAATTTATTCCAGTTGGTGATGGCATAGTTTCTGGCACAAACAGCCTGTGCTTTTAAGGCTTCTTCCGGCCAGGAGGAAGGCATTTCTCCCGGAACCACACCTTTTAAGTAGTCTTCAATATCCACACAGTTGATTACGGTTAATCCTGCCTCGGTTCGCAAAAAACGAGCGGAACCCCGATACTCGGTTGAACCGATAAACACCGTGCCGTTATCCGAGGGGGTTAAGGTGAGGGGAAGGTCGATATTTTCGTGTGTGTAAAGCAGGGCATCGTCCGTGGGATTTATCAGTTGAATGGTTTCCTCCTCCGAAGAAACAACCAATATGGTTTGCTCTGCCAGTTGGGTTACGGTTTCCTCTCCCGCATTTACACAAAAACCGCTTTCGTTTTTCACGGTGATTTCTTTGGGGGATGAGGATGCAAATTTTAGCCCGATGCTGATATTCTTGGCAGATACCGTCACCTGAGATATTAAAATCAGCAAGGCAAGAAACGAAAGAAGTAATCGGAAATGTTTCATGATATACCTCCAATTTTTTATAAAATCTATCAAAATCAACAAATTTCTATTCTTATCTTAGCACAAAATTTTTCCTTTTGCAAGAGCAATTCATAAGATTTCAGAATTTGGCAGATTGTGCTTTCAAAATGACGACAAAAAAGTGTATGGTTTCCCGCTTGAAAAAAAGGTTAAAATTATGGATATTATCGTGAAATATGGTTGACAAATCTGCGATTTCGTACTATAATTATTATGTATCGGAATATCTTGGCTTTCTATTGCAAAAAAGACAGAAATGCCATTAAAATAAACGAAAATGAACCGCTTTTGGTTTGCGTAATAGGAAAGGATGGTGCCCAATGTTTGGATTTGGTCAGGACGTGGGTGTGGATTTGGGAACGGCAACCGTTCTCGTTTATGTGAAAGGCAAAGGAATTGTGTTAAAAGAGCCTTCTGTGGCAGCTGTGGACAAGCTGACGGGAAGACTGTTTGCGGTGGGCTATGAAGCGCAGCGTATGATCGGGAAAACTCCCGGTAACATTGTGGCAGTTCGCCCCCTGCGTGACGGCGTAATTTCCGATTATGATGTTACCGAAAAAATGCTCAAGCATTTCTTAAGTAAAATCAATATTTCTAAGATTTTTAAACCCAATATTATGATTTGCGTTCCCTCCGGCGTTACCGATGTGGAAGAGCGTGCCGTAAAGGATGCAGCCATCCAGGCAGGTGCGAAAAAATCCTTCATCATTGAAGAACCCATCGCCGCAGCCATCGGCACGGGCATTGATATTTCTCAGCCCAACGGTACCATGATTGTGGATATCGGCGGCGGTACCACCGATATTGCCGTGATTTCTTTGGGGGGTGTGGTTGTTTCCACTTCTATCAAAGTGGCAGGGGACAAGTTTGATGATGCGATTATCAAATATATCCGAAAAGAACACAATGTGTTAATCGGGGAACGTACCGCAGAGCAGATTAAATACAATGTTGGTTGTGCATATCTGCCCGATGAAGAGCTGGTAACCGAAGTAAAAGGCAGAAACCTGTTGACAGGTCTTCCCAAAATCTTCACCGTTACTTCCACCGAGATTCACGGTGCTTTGATTGATACTGCAATGCAGATTGTGGATGCAGTGCATCAGACTTTGGAAAAAACTCCTCCGGAACTGGTTGGGGATATTGCTTCCACCGGCATTATTATGACCGGCGGCGGTGCGTTGCTTGGCGGATTCCCCAAACTGATTACCGAGCATACCGGCATTAAGGCTACCATTGCGGATGACCCCACCACCTGTGTGGCATTGGGCACCGGCAAAGCATTGGAACAGATGCATCTGTTAACCGATGATTCCAACTCGGTTGCAGGCAGAAAATATTACGACATGTAAGGATTGTTATGGCTTTTATTGAAGATAAATTTGAAGTTGCTGTAATCGGAGCAGGCCATGCAGGCTGCGAAGCGGCATTTGCCTCGGCAAGACTGGGGCATAAAACGGTGCTTTTTTCCATCAATCTGGATGCAGTTGCCAATATGCCCTGTAACCCCAGTATCGGGGGGACTGGGAAAGGTCAC
This sequence comes from Clostridia bacterium, assembly GCA_045631485.1. GTDB lineage: Bacteria > Bacillota > Clostridia > UMGS1840 > UMGS1840 > SIG452. The sequence continues at coordinate 16,004 of JAZQUU010000014.1, forward strand.
TTAGTCCGTGAGATTGATGCATTGGGCGGCGAAATGGGAAAAATCGCAGACGACACCTTTTTGCAGTCCCGTGTGTTGAATCGGGGAAAAGGGCCTGCGGTGTATTCCCTTCGTGTGCAGGAAGACCGCCGTGCCTATCAGGAGGAAATGAAAAAGCGGATTGAAAATCAACCCAATCTTTCCTTAAAGCAGGCAGAAATCGTAAAATTGGATATTGAAGATCAAAAGGTCAAAGGTGTGGTGGATGCCTTAGGCAACTACTACAAGGTGGATGCGGCAATTATTGCCACCGGAACCTATCTTCGCGGAAAAATCATCGTGGGTACTTATTTTGAACCCGGCGGCCCCGACGGAATGTTTGCGGCAAACAAGCTTTCCGAAAGTTTGGAAGAAAACGGCGTCCGTATGATGCGCTTTAAAACGGGAACTCCTGCCAGAGTGCATCGGGATTCCATTGATTTTTCCAAAATGGAAGTGCAGTACGGAGACGAAGAAATTACCCCCTTCTCCTTTACCACCAAACGGGAGCTTACCAACAAGGTAGAGTGTTATCTCACCTATTCCACCGAAAAAACCAAGCAGATTGTGTTGGACAATATTCATCTTTCTCCCTTATATAGTGGGATGATTGAGGGGATCGGTCCCCGATATTGCCCGTCCTTTGAAGATAAAATCATGCGCTTCCCCGATAAAGAACGCCATCAGTTGTTTATTGAACCTATGGGAATGAATACCAAGGAAATGTATGTGCAGGGGATGTCTTCCTCTCTTCCGTATGAGGTTCAGGTGCAGATGTATCGTTCGGTAATCGGCTTGGAAAATGCAGAACTGATGCGTCCGGCTTACGCCATTGAGTATGATTGTGTGGACCCCACCGAGTTGACTTTGGGTCTTGCCTTTAAAAACATCAAAGGGTTGTACGGTGCAGGGCAGTTCAATGGCACTTCCGGTTACGAAGAAGCAGCCGCCCAAGGGTTGATTGCAGGCATCAATGCCGCACGATATATTGAAGGCAAGGAAGAATTCCATTTAACCCGTGATAATTCCTATATCGGCGTGTTGATTGACGATATTGTGACCAAAGGAACCAACGAACCTTACCGTATTATGACCTCCCGCAGTGAATACAGATTGCTTCTGCGTCAGGATAATGCAGATCAGCGTTTAACCCCCTTAGGATACGAAATTGGCTTGATTTCGGAAGAACGCTATCAGGATTTTCTGGCAAAGCAAAAGTGGGTGGAAGAAGAAATCAAGTACTTAGAATCGGTGATTGTGCCTCCCTCGGAGCACGTGGTTGCCACCCTGGAGAAATACGAAAGCACTCCCATCAAAACGGGAATCCGCTTAACCGATTTACTCCGCAGACCGGAAATTACCTACAAAATGCTGATGGAAATTTCCGATAAGGTGCACACACTTCCCCGTGATATTGAGGAAGAAGTCACCGTGACCATCAAATATTCCGGTTATATTAAACGTCAGATGTCTCAGGTGAACCAGTTTAAAAAGCTGGAACAGAAGAAATTGCCTCAAGACATCAATTATGACGATATATACGGTCTTCGGATTGAAGCCCGTCAGAAGCTTTCCAAATTCCGTCCCGAATCTATCGGGCAGGCATCCCGAATTTCGGGGGTTTCTCCTGCGGATATTTCGGTGCTTCTGATATATTTGGATACCAGACGGGAGAGCCCGTCACAAGAATAAAGCTCTAGAAAGGGGCGTGGCCATTATGGCAGAACGACTGATTCTCATTGTAGATGACGAAAAACCTATCGTGGATATTTTAAAATTCAATTTGCAGAAAGAGGGCTTTGAAACCATCGAAGCGTATGACGGGGCAACCGGTCTTCAGCTGGCGATGGAAAAAAATCCCGATTTGATTTTACTGGATGTTATGCTTCCCGAAATGGACGGCTTTACCGTTTGTAAGGAAATCCGTGTGAAATCTCAGGTGCCCATCATTCTCTTAACCGCCCGTGAAGAAGAGGTGGATAAGGTGTTGGGTCTGGAACTGGGTGCAGACGATTATATCACCAAGCCGTACAGCGTGAGAGAGCTTTTGGCAAGAATCAAAGCAAACCTGCGCCGTACCAAAAAAACGCAACCCATTACCGCAACCGACAATGCGGATGTGATGACCTTTGGCAGACTGACCATTGATACCGAGCGTTTTGAAGTGCAAAAAGACGGAAAACCCGTGGAAATCACCGTTCGTGAATTTGAATTGCTCAAATTCTTAGCATCTCAGCCGGATAAAATTTTCTCCCGTGAAAAGCTGTTGGAAAAAGTTTGGAAATATGAGTATTACGGGGATTTAAGAACCGTTGACGTAACGGTTCGTCGTCTTCGTGAAAAATTGGAAGACAATCCGGGCGAACCCGATTTTGTGGTAACCAAACGCGGTATCGGATATTATTTCAACAAAAATTGTAAGTAAAAACAAACACACTGAGGAACGATATGTTTAAAAGTATTCAAACAAAACTGGTACTGTTATTTATCCTTGTTATCTTATCGGTAATGTTGACGGTGGGCACCTTCATCATTACCAATGTGACACGGTTTTATTATACTGACTTTATGTCTCAAATCAGTACGGCAGTATTTACCGAAGAATTTGTTCCTCAGTTAACCGAAGCCGCAAGCTCTGAGGATGCAGACAGCAGACTTTCGGAACTTTTGGAAGCGGCAGCAGGTCGTATCGGCGTGGATTCTTACAGAAACTATGCCATTTTGGACGCCAAGGACGGCACCTTGCTCGGAAGCTCCGATGAACTGTTGACCCAAGTGGAAATTTCTGATAATATCCTGGCGGCAATGACGGGCAGAGTGGGAGACACGGTGGCAGAAAACGGCACCTATATGGAATATGCCTACCCCGTCACGGTAGAGGATGCTCCCGCCTATGTGATTTATATCTACGAAACCAAGGAAGAGTTAAACAGTTTTTCCAAAAGTATGTTTTTGGTAATTCTGCAGGCGCTTTTGGTGGCACTGCTCATTTCGGTGGTGTTGGGATATCTGTTATCCAAAACCATTACCACTCCCATTAAGAACCTCACTTCCCGTGCGGAAAAAATTGCAGACGGGGAGTTTGAAATCGGAGAAGAATCACCCTCCAAGGATGAAATCGGTGTTTTGACCAACACCTTCAGAACCATGGGTGTGCGGTTGCAGGAAACGGTGCAGGAGGTTGCATCTCAGAACACCAAGCTGGAAAAAATTATGGAATATTCCACCGACGGGATTGTAGCGTTCGACACGGAAGGGGAGCTTTTGCATATTAACCCCTCCGCAAGAAAGTATCTCTGCATCAAAGATGGGGACTCCGTTCGGTTTGACGAATTTTTCACTCCGATTTTTTCAGATATTTCCTTAGGAAACTTTTTATACTTAAATCCCGATAAACAAATTATCAAAGAGGCAGATTACAACAATCATTATCTGCGGTTTTATTTTGGAAGCTTCCGCTATTCCGATGATAACATCGGTGGCGTGATTGTGGATGTGCAGAATATGACGGAATCCAGAAAGTTGGAACTGTCCCGCCGTGAGTTTGTTGCCAATGTGTCCCACGAGTTAAGAACTCCCTTAACCACCGTGAAAGCATATATCGAAACCTTGGAAAGCGGTGCGGTGGATGGTGAAATGCAGGAAAAATTCTTAGATACCATTCACAGAGAAACCGACCGTATGACCAGACTGGTTTCCGACCTTCTGATTTTATCCCGTCTGGATAACGGGGTGAAATTGAATCTTACCCACATGCATATTGAACCAATCCTTCGGGATGTGGCGGAAAAGATGCAGTTTGAGGCTAAGAAAAAGCATCAGGTTCTTACCTACACCATGATTAACGAAATTCCGACTCTTGCCTTGGATTATGACAGAATGCAGCAGGTGATTATCAACATTGTGTCCAATGCGATTAAATACACCTCCAATTACGGTGCCGTGAAAATCTATTCCAGCTATGTGTCTGATAACGCCATTATCCGTATTGTGGATAATGGGATGGGGATTCCCGAAAAGGATGTGAAGCGGATTTTCGAGCGATTCTACCGTGTGGACAAAGCACGTTCCCGTGAGCAGGGCGGCACAGGTCTCGGCCTTGCCATTGCCAAGGAAATTATCAATGCTCACGCAGGGGACATCACCTTAAATTCCAAACTCAACGAGGGTACCGAAATTATTATCACATTGCCTGTGGAAAAAAGTTTCCAAACGCACAGTGAGGAACAAACGGAAGAAATAAACACCGAAGAGTTGTCGGAAACTGTTGAAACGGCAAATCAAACCGAATAAAAAGCGAGGAACAACTATGGATGAAATTATCAGAGCCATCACCTCTGACGGATACTTAAAAGCATACGTAATCAATTCCACCGAAACCATCCGTGATGCACAAGGCCTGCATCAGACGGGAAAGGTGGCATCTGCGGCACTTGGCAGAGCGTTGACTGCCGCACTCATTTTGGCAAATGATATGAAAAACGAAACCGACCGTGTGTCTGTGCAGTTTCGCAGCGAAGGCCCCATCGGCAATGTGGTTGCCGAAGCTAACGGACAAAATCAGGTAAAAGGCTTTGTGTCAAATCCTGATGTGGTGCTTCCTTTAAGAGAGGACGGCAAACTGGATGTTGGCGGTGCGTTGGGGCATAAAGGAAGCTTAACCATCGTTCGTGACATCGGTATGAAGGAACCTTATGTGGGCACCGTGGAACTGATTTCCGGGGAAATTGCAGAAGATATTTCCTATTACTATATGCAGTCGGAACAGATTCCCACCGTGTTGGGACTTGGGGTGTTGGTTGCACAGAATTTTGCCATTTTGTCTGCAGGGGGCTTTATGATTCAGTTATTACCCGGTGCTCCCGACAGTATTGTGGACAAGGTGGAAGCAAATGTAAAAGCGCTTCCCAAATCCATTTCCGCCCTGATTGCAGACGGCAAAAACGCCACCGAAATTTTAGGAATGCTGCTTAACGGCTTTGATTATCAGATTTTATCCAAAAAAGAACCGTCTTACCGCTGTGATTGCAGTCGTTACCGTGTGGAAACGGCTTTAATCAGTTTAGGAAAAACCGAACTTTGTAAAATGATAGAGGAGGAAGACACCACCGAGGTTTCCTGCCACTATTGCAATAAAAAATATCACTTTTCCAAAGAAGACTTAGAGATGCTTTTGCGTCTTGCAACCAAATAAGGAGGTTTTTGATGGATGCTTTATTTGAAACCTATGCAATATTAACTTTACAAGAATTCAAAAAACAGTTCTGGACCTTGTATCGCACTCGTTCCATTATTACTGTAATGGTGGTGTGGATTGGACTGCTTATGATGTATACAGGGTTTTATATGAGTGGTACTCCGTTTAACCTGGTGCTTATGGTTGTTTATGTGATATTGATTCCTTTGATTGAATATGTTGCTAAAACCATCATGCTAAAGAAAATTTATCAATCCAACCAATCGGCACAAAATGTACGGATACAATTCCGCTTTTATAACGATTACTTTACCAAAGAATCCGATGCAGGACATTCTAAAACAGAATATCATCAATTATATAAAATTATCGAGACAAAAACCCGTTTTTATCTGATGATAGGAAATAACGGAGGATATATATTGGTAAAAGAGAACTTTCCCGAAGGATTGGCAGAATTTCTTCGCGATAAACAAAAAGAATTGAAGAGAAAGTAAGAGAGAGGAGAATAGATATGAGAAAATTATTTACTTCAGAATCCGTAACAGAAGGGCATCCCGATAAAATCTGCGACCAGATTTCCGATGCCATCTTAGATGAAATTTTAAAGCAGGACCCTACCGCTCGTGTGGCTTGTGAAACCACTTGTACCACCGGTATGGTATCCGTAATGGGCGAAATCACCACCACAGGCTATGTGGATATTCCCAAAATTGCAAGAGAAACCGTGTTGGAAATCGGTTATGACCGTGCAAAATACGGTTTTGACGGCACCACCTGTGCGGTTATCACCTCTATTGACGAACAGTCTCCCGATATTGCTCAGGGGGTTGATGTATCCGAAGATGATAAATCCACCGGTGCAGGGGACCAGGGTATGATGTTTGGTTACGCTTGTGATGAAACCAAAGAATTGATGCCTTTACCCATCTCTTTGGCACATAAATTAGCCAAACGCTTAACCGACGTAAGAAAAGACGGCACCTTATCTTATCTTCGTCCCGATGGCAAAACTCAGGTAACCGTGGAATATGAAAACGATATTCCCAAACGAATTGATACCATCGTCATTTCCACCCAGCACTCCGCCGATGTGGAGCTTTCCACCATTCGTGAAGATATGAAAAAATACGTGATTGCTCCCATTATCGATGCTTCCATGATGGATGAAAATACCAAAATTTATGTAAATCCCACAGGCAGATTTGTTGTGGGCGGACCTCAGGGGGATAGCGGTTTAACCGGCAGAAAAATCATCGTGGATACCTACGGCGGTTATGCCCGTCACGGTGGCGGTGCGTTCTCCGGAAAAGACCCCACAAAAGTGGACAGAAGTGCTGCGTATGCTTCCCGTTGGGTTGCTAAAAACATTGTTGCAGCCGGCTTGGCAAAACGTTGCGAAATTCAGTTGGCCTATGCTATCGGTGTGGCAAAACCGGTATCCGTTATGGTGGATACATTTGGCACCGGCGTGGTATCCGATGATGTGATTGCAGAAGTGGTAAACGAAGTGTTTGATCTGCGTCCTGCAGCAATTATTTCTGCATTGGATTTAAGAAAACCCATCTACAAGAAACTTGCTGCTTACGGACATATGGGCAGAGAAGACTTGGGCGTATTATGGGAACAGACCAATAAAGCAGAGGAATTAAAAGCTGCTTTGGCAAAGAAAGCTTAAGAACAATTTTTAAAAAACAAAAACCAGCCATGGGGGGAGCACCTCCCGTGGCTGTTGTAACATAGGTAAGAGTATGATAGTAGCGTTAGATAAGGTGTCAAAATTCTTCGGAGCAGAAGAAATTCTCACAGACATCACCTTAAAAATTGAAGATAATGACCGAATTGGATTAATCGGTGCCAACGGTGCCGGAAAATCCACTTTGTTAAATATGCTTTCGGGCGAGTCTGAGGCAACCGAGGGAGAAATTATTTTTCAGAAAAAACGCATCGGCTATCTTCATCAGAATGCAGGACTTTCGGGTGGCAATTCCATTTTGGAAGAAATGAGAAGTGTGTTTTCCGATGTGATTCGTATGGGAGAAAAATTGGAAGACCTTTATCAAAAGCTTTCCGCTCCCGAGGGGAATACCGAAGAAAATCACAGAGAATATGCCCGTTTGCAAACTCTTTATGAGCAAAAAGACGGCTATCATATTGATATCAAAATCAACACCGTCCTAAACGGGATGGGTTTTTTAGGACGGGATTTGTCTACGATTGTAGATAGATTGTCAGGCGGTGAAAAAACAAGACTTGCTCTGGCAAAACTGTTGCTGTCCGAACCCGACCTTTTAATTTTGGACGAGCCTACCAACCATCTTGATTTTAAAACCCTGGAATGGTTGGAAGAATATTTAACCACCTATCGCGGTGCCATTATTTTAGTATCCCATGACCGTTATTTTTTAGACCGATGCGTCACCGATATTTGCGAAATCTACAAGGGAAAATTAAAACGATATCGTGGCAATTATTCCAAATTTGTGGTGCAAAAGGCACAGGAAATGGAATATCTGCAAAAAGAATATGACAAGCAGCAGGAAGAAATTGCTTCCTTAAAGGACTATGTGGCACGAAATCAGGTTCGTGCATCCACGGCAAAGAGTGCAAAAAGCCGTCAGCATATTTTGGATAATATGGAGGTTTTGGAAAAGCCTTCCGATTATTTAAAATCCATTCATCTAAAATTTACCTTTAAAACCGAACCCGTCAAAGATGTGCTTCGGGTATCGGATTTGGAATTAAAAGTAAAAGACAAATTATTGAACCCGAGCGTGAACTTACACGTTCGAAAAAACGATAAAATTGCCATTGTGGGAACCAACGGTGTTGGAAAAACCAGTTTACTAAAGGCAATTTTAGGAGAATTCCCCTATTCCAAAGGTGAAATCCTTTGGGGCGGCGGTGTGAAAAAATCTTATTTTGAACAAGAAACCAACAAGCTTCATCCCGAAAAAACTGCTTTAAATGAACTTTGGGATCGTTTTCCCCAAAAATATGAGCAGGAGCTAAGAAAACTCCTTGGCGGAATGCTTCTGTCGGGAGAAGATGTGTATAAAAAAGTGGGTGTGTTATCCGGCGGCGAAAAGGCAAAGGTGAAATTTGCCATTATGATGCTGGAAGAAGGAAATGTGCTTATCTTGGACGAACCCACCAACCACTTGGACTTATCCTCCAAGGAAGTGCTGGATAAGGCGTTAGCCGAATATGAAGGCACCGTGATTATGGTGTCTCACGATCGTTATCTTTTAAATAAGGTTCCCACCAAAATTGTGGAAATGAAACCTGGCGAAATGGTCATTTATGACGGAAAATATGACTATTATTTAGAAAAGCATAAAGAGGATGCTCCTGCACCCGCAGAAAAAAAGAGTGAAAAAGCCAACGAGTTTTACCGCTCCAAAAAAGACCGTGCAGAAGAAACCAAACGAAAAAACGACCTTAGAAAAACCGAGTCAAAAATCGAGGAGATTGAGGGCGAAATTGCAGCCTTGCAGGAAGAAATTGCATCTCCCGATATTGCGTCCGATTTCACCAAATTAAAAGAAAAATGTGACCTTTTGGAAGAAAAGGAAGCCATTTTAAACGAATTATATGAAAAATGGGAGGAACTTTCAGTAGGATGACTGAGTTTCTGATAAAACTATTTATTAAAAATCATCATGACATCGAATCCCTTCGTGTCCGCCAAAGCTACGGAAAATTGGTGGGAATTGTGGGGATTGTTGCCAACCTTATTTTATCGGCAGCAAAGCTTGTTTCGGGATATTTATTTCATTCCGTGGCGTTAATTGCAGACGGTGCCAACAATTTATCCGATATGGGGAATTCTCTGGTAACATTTATCGGATTTCACCTGGCAGGAAAGCCTGCGGATAAAGACCATCCCTACGGTCACGCCCGATATGAGTATATCACGGGGCTATTGGTGTCTTTCTTGATTTTGATGTTGGGATTGACCCTGCTAAAGGATGCAATTAAGGACATTATTTCACCTCGTGAAACCGTGTTTCATATAGCTGCCATCTGGATTATGGCAGGTGCAGTGGTGGTAAAACTGTGGATGTATTTCTTTTATCGGGGAATTGGGGAAAAACTGGATTCCATTGCCGTTTTAGCAACTGCAAAGGATAGCTTAAATGATGCGTTTTCCACCGGTGGAGTTCTGATTTCTTTTGTTTTGAGCAAGATATTTCATCTGCCGTTGGACGGTTATGTGGGTGCCCTTGTTTCGTTGCTGATTTTATATAGCGGTTGGGAACTTGTGAGAAACACCATGAGCCAGTTATTGGGGGAAGCACCAAAGCCGGAGCTTGTAAACGAAATTAAGACCGAAATTTTAGAGTTTCACGAATCCATCATCGGGATTCACGATTTGATGGTGCACGAATACGGCGCAGGGCAGTTGTTTGTGTCGGTGCACGTGGAAGTGCCTGCCTCCCAGAGTATTCTTACCAGTCACGATATTGTGGATCAGATTGAAGTGCATTTTATGAGAGAACACGGAATACAAATGGTAATTCATTTAGATCCTGTGGAAACCGACAATCCGAAAGTAACCGAGCTTCGTGAAAAGCTGCGTGCCGTGGTGGCGGATATTTCTCCCAAGCTTCATATTCACGATTTTCGTGTGGTGTTTTTAGCATCTCACAATAATCTGATTTTTGATGTGGAAGTGCCGTTTGAGTTTCCCTATTCCGAGAAAAAATTGGAAGAAATGATTAAGCGTGAGGCGGGAAAAGAGAATAACTGCATTATTCAGTTTGACAGAACATATTAGAAAGAAGCAAAAGGAGTGAAAAAATGCCGTTTGAAAAAATGTTGCAGGACGATTTTATCCTGCGTCTGATTATTTTATATGTGTGCAGAGAATATGGGGATTCTATTACCAATCCGGAACTGACCAAGTTTATTATGGATGGTCAGGAAGTGGACTATTTTAATCTGCAGTACAATATTTATGAATTGGTAAAAATGGAACATCTTCGGGTGTTTACCGATAGCGGAAAGCATTATTATGAGCTAACCGAGGAAGGTAAGGAAACCGCAGGCTTTTTTCAGTCTAAAATTCCTATGCTCATCCGCAAAAAATTAGATGATGCCATTTTGGAAAAGAAAAAGAGCGATGCTCCCAAAACTGCGGTGATTGCAGACTTTACTCCCGAGGGCGGCGAGTTCTTGGCAGGAATTAAAATTTTAGAAAACGACCAGGAGCAGTTTTCCATCAATGTGTTGGTGCCCACCCGTGACCATGCTGTCCGTGTGTGCCAATTTTTTCAGGAACATATTGAAGAAATGTATCAGCAGACCAACAATGAAATTATGAAATTGTTTTCAGGAGAGTCCAGTGATGACAAATTGGAGTGATATTCATACCGAAGCGGATTTAAACAAATTTTTGGAAACTTATGGTGGTTTTCATGATTGTTGTTTAAAAGAATTACGATATGTCAGCGGAGCATATGTGCAGGAAAATCTTTGGATGCATCCTGTAAATGACCAAAGAAAGCTTTATCTTTTGTTGCAAAGACAAAGCGAAAGCAATTCTGTTCTGGAATTGGAATTTTCAGGATTGATGAAAATGAATTTGCAACCTAACGACGAAAATTACACCTGTGAAATTTTGGATGTTTCTATGTTTTGGGAAGATGGAGAAATTTATTGGGGAGATTCCAATTGGTTCCAAACAGAGCGGGAACAGTATGAGGGCACCTGGTTATGTGCTAAACAGGTCAGATGGCGTATTTTAGAAAATGCCTTGGGCAATCGGGAACTCTATGAATCAATAAAAAAGGAATAAGCTATGAATCAGTTTTTACCCATCACAATGGAGGAAGTGAATAAGCGATACGGGGGCGAAGTGGATTTCGTCTTAGTAACAGGGGATGCCTATGTGGACCATCCCTCTTTTGGTACTGCCATCATTTCCCGTGTGTTGGAATCGGAAGGGTACCGTGTGGCAATTTTAGCTCAACCCGATTATAAAACCAAAACCGATTTTATGCGGTTTGGAAAACCCAAACTTGGCTTTTTGGTGAATAGCGGTAACTTAGATTCTATGGTGAATCATTATACTGTGAATAAAAAACCAAGAAGCACCGATGCTTTTTCTCCCGGCGGAAAAACGGGCAACCGCCCCGATCGTGCGGTGATTGTGTATACCAATCGTATCCGTGAAGCCTACGGGCAGATTCCCGTGGTGATTGGGGGATTGGAAGCATCCCTACGCCGGTTGGCGCATTACGATTACTGGAGCGATAAGGTTCGCCGCAGTATTTTGGTGGATGCCAAAGCAGATTATTTAATCTTCGGGATGGGGGAAATCACTATCCGTAAGGTTGCCGAACACTTAAAAAACGGTACGCCTGATGAAATCAAAAAGCTCCCCGGTATTGTATATCAAACCAAACATATCGACCATATTGAAAATGCGGTCATCTTACCCACCTTTGAGCAGGTGAGAGAAGATAAAAAACAGTATGCCAAGTTTACCAAAGAAAGCTTTGGAGAGCAGAATCCCTTTATCGGGAAAACTTTAATTCAACATCACATTGACCGTTATGTAGTCCAAAATCCTCCCTGCAAACCCTTATCGGGAGAAGAATTGGACAAAGTTTACAGTCTGCCTTTTATGCGAACCTATCATCCTATCTATGAAAAAGAGGGTGGGGTGCCTGCTATCAGCGAAGTGAAATTTTCTATTATTTCTCAGCGTGGTTGTTTCGGCGGATGTAATTTCTGTTCGTTGGCTTTTCATCAGGGCAGAATCGTTACCGCAAGAAGCCATAAATCCATTTTGGAGGAAGCTAAAAAGATTATCCAAGAACCTGATTTTAAAGGCTATATTCACGATGTGGGCGGACCTACCGCAAATTTTCGGTTTCCCGCTTGCGACAATCAGATGAAGGTGGGAGCCTGCAAGCAGAAACAATGCTTGTTCCCCACACCCTGCAAAAATTTAAAAGCAGACCATCGGGACTATTTGGAATTATTACGAAAACTAAGAAGTTTGCCGAAAGTGAAAAAAGTGTTTGTCCGCTCGGGCATTCGTTTTGATTATCTGATGGCAGACAAAAACGACACTTTCTTCAAAGAATTGGTGGAACACCACGTTTCGGGGCAGTTAAAAGTGGCACCCGAGCATTCTTCCAACAATGTGCTTCGATATATGGGAAAACCCAATATTGAAGTGTTTGAAGGATTTATGAAGAAGTTCTATCAACTGACCAAAAAGGTTGGCAAGGAGCAGTATCTGGTGCCCTATCTGATGTCTTCTCATCCGGGAAGTCGGGTGCAGGACGCCGTGGAACTTGCCCTCTTTTTAAAGAAACATAAAATGGTGCCCGAGCAGGTGCAGGATTTTTATCCCACTCCGGGAACCTTATCCACCGCTATGTATTACACCGAATTAGATCCCCGCACGGGAAAAAGTGTGTATGTGGCAAAATCCTATCAGGAAAAAACAATGCAAAGAGCGATGCTTCAAACCTACAAGTCCGAGAATCGGGAAACGGTGAAAAAAGCATTGAAAGAAGCGGGAATGGAGCATTTAATCGGACAGTTATTGCCCTATCATAAACATACAGATAAGGAGATAAAAACAAATGATTTTAGACGGAAAACTGGTATCTCAACGAATCAAGGACGAAATGGCACAAAAGGTGGCAGAGTTAAAAACCAAGGGGGTAAGCGTGGGACTAACCGTAATCATCGTGGGCGATGATCCTGCTTCCCGTGTATATGTAAATTCCAAAAAGAAAGCTTGTGAGGCACTGGGTATCAATTCTCAGGAATTTGCCTTACCTGCCGATACCACCGAAGAAGAACTTTTGGAACTGGTTAAAAAACTGAATCAAGACGAAAGTGTAAACGGTATTTTAGTGCAGTTGCCCTTGCCCAAACATATTAACGAAGAAACCGTAATCAACACCATCGACCCCAAAAAAGATGTGGATGCATTCCATCCGCAGAATGTGGGCAAAATTATGATTGGGAACTACGATTTCCTACCTTGCACGCCTGCAGGAGTTATGGAACTGATTAAAGAAAGCGGTATTGATGTTAGCGGAAAAGAATGTGTGGTATTGGGAAGAAGCAACATCGTGGGCAAACCTCAGGCAATGTTGCTGCTCCATCAGAACGGCACCGTAACCGTTTGTCATTCCCGTACCCAAAACTTAAAAGAAGTAACCAAGCGTGCAGACATTTTGGTTGCGGCAATCGGGAAACCAAATTTTGTAACCGCCGATATGGTAAAAGAGGGTGCGGTGGTAATCGACGTTGGCATTAACCGTCTGCCCGATAAAACTCTGTGCGGTGATGTGGACTTTGCCGAAGTGTCCAAAGTGGCATCTGCCATCACTCCCGTTCCCGGCGGTGTTGGCCCCATGACCATCGCTATGTTGATGAAAAATACCGTCACTGCGGCTATCTGCCAAAACGGATTGAAAGACTAAGAAAAAGGTACCAAAAAAATGAGAATTGATAAATATTTAAAAGTATCCCGAATTATCAAACGCCGCACCGTTGCCCAGGAAGCCTGCGAAGGCGGAAAGGTAACCATCAACGGCAAGGTGGCAAAGTCCTCCTCCGAAGTAAAGGTGGGAGATGTGCTTTCGCTTCAGTTCGGTGCGAGAACGGTTACCGTGGAAGTGCTTGAAGTAAAAGAAGTGGTAAAAAAAGACGATGCATCTTTGATGTACCGTCAGTTAGAAGGATAACATGATAAATGAAAAAGGAACAGTTGTAAAAAAACAACTGTTCCTTTTTTGTTTATCGTGTGCTGTATTGTTCTCCGTGGAGAATATCGTAAATCAGAAGCTCCACATTTTCCAGAAGCGACTTGTCTGCGGGACGGATACTGTCTGTTTTTTCCATTTCTTCGGTATAAATCCCCGTATTTACGGTAGCGGGGTAACGGTCGGAAAATTCGTCCAGCGCCATCAGATACCAGGGAGTTTCATTTCCGCTTTTTAAGAAAATCTTAAGTCCCAGGGTATTGCCGCTGACTTTCGGTTGAAGTTCAAAATCGGGAATGGGATAGTTTGTCCATACCACATAGGGAGTTTCATACAGTTGGGGATAATCACTCGGGGTAAAGGTTTCGGATTGTTCCACAAAGCCTGCATCCATATAGGTGCTTCCGTTGGTTCCAAGCAATGGAAGATGGTCGCCGTACATCACCAAAATCACGGGCTCTTTCACCTGTTTAAAATAATCCACCAACGCCATAAATGCCTTGTCTGCATTGTAAACCCCTTGAGAATAGCGTAACAAATCCTCATAATCTTCCGAACTCAGTGTGGGTGCTTCCATATCAAAATCAAAATTCAGATATCTGGGAAGCTTATAAGCACCGTGATTTTCCATGGTTACCACAAATTCAAAAATGTAGTCTGAGGTTTTGTTTTCAAACTCGTGAATAATCTGTTTGACACACGCCATATCATCCACGTAGGCACCGGATTTGTCTTGATAAAGAAAATCATCAAGCCCCTTAAAGGTATCAAAACCAAGCAGGGGATAGGCGGCGGAGCGGTTGTAGAAGTTTGTTTTGTAGGGGTGCAGAGCGATGGTCTGATATCCCTGATTTTTGTAGGCAGACACAATGGATGCGGTGTGGTCTGTGATATATTGGGAATAAGGGTAGGTTGCCGCAGGGAGCAGATAGGTGGGAATACCGGTGATGACCTCAAATTCGGGCATACAGGTTCCTCCTGAAAACACAGGGGAGAGAAAGGTCCCTTTCAGCGTATTTTTGGAAAGGGAACGGATACCGCCGATTAAATCGGTACTGTAAGAAACCTCAGGCATTAAAGAGGGGTCCCACCAGGCTTCGTTCTGAATGATAATCACATTTGCTTTCGTGGGAGAAAGCTCGGGGATTTTCTGCTCGTAAATCGGACGGAAGGATTTGATGGAAGCTTCCTTATATTCCGACGGCTTGGGAACTACCAAATCTCCGATTCTCGGGAAAAAGGTCAATACCATACCATTTGCCTGATAATCCTCAATGGGATTGAATGCGGAGATGTTCACTCCGATTTTGGCAAGGGTGTGATAGCGGAAGTCTTTGTCATAGCAGAGCAGATTGTTGGCTCCCACAAACAGTGCGATTGCCGAAGCAAACAAAATCAATCGTTGATACCACGGCCGCTTCACGGGGTTCTTTTTTAAAATCAAAAAATGTCCCCAAAGAGAGATTAAGTTAATCAGAAGTGCAATCACAGAGCCGATAAAGAAGGGAATGCGGACAAAAGAAGCAATTTCTCCCGCATTTTTCATTAAAAGCAAATCGCAGGGGAGAAGGGGATTTCCGTTGACGCGTCCCATCACCTCGCTGGTGTAGGCAATCATAAACATCAACACGGTGTTGCAAAGATTTGCCACAAAGGAGTTTTGTGTCACCGCTCGGAAAAAAAGTTGCCAGCTCAGTAAAAACAAGTAACTGACGATTAGTTTAAGCCACCAGAAATTCGATTGGAAGAATGCCCATGCACCACTCGGAAATAATAAATGCATCACTTCCAGAGAGCATAAAAGAATCAGGGGAGCAAGAAAAAAATATGTTGTCCGCATTTTGTGATTGCGGTTAGCTTTTTTCTCTGTCGTTGACTGATTTTTTTGCATAGAATCCCTCCTTTTTCGTTGAATATTGATATTATAACACTTCTTTTTTTAAAATGCAATCATTTTTTTGGAGGATTGTTTGTTTTGTCGGGATTTCGGTTTGGTAAAATAACCGCAATTTTTCCTTCCGGAAAATCTAAGTGGAGTTTTTATAAAAGAAAGTGAGCGGAGTTGAGTAAACAAGTATCACACTTGAACTTTGGACTTGAGAAAAGACAGTACTGTTAAAACGCTTCGGATGAAAATGGTACGGTAACATTCCACCTAATATTCTGCTTGACATTCGAAAATAATATGGTATAATGTGGGTAATATTTCATTAGTGAATGTAATTTGATTTATTGTGGGAGAAAAAGAAATGAAAGAGTTAATCAAATGGGGGTTAAGTGCTATCGTAGGCATTGTTGCTAGCTTTGTCATATTGTTAATTAGTGAGGGAATTCATGCCCTTCTCACCAGTGGTATTGTGGCATTTGCAGTGACAGGGATATTGCACTATGCATTTTTTGAAAAATCCGATATAAAGCTTCTTTTAAGCATTGTTTCATTTATTGTGTTTTTTGGACTCTATTTTATGATATATAGTTATGTTAATAACAAAGGAGATGGTACGCTGATTCCCTTTGCTATATTTTTTGGTCCTTATATTGTGGCAGCGTATGTGCTGTTTGCCAATACTTCAAATGATGAAAATTCTGAAAATTAAGAATGATGCCAGGATGGTGAAGATGTTTGGTATGATAAAAGCTTGTTCTGCCTAGCGACTCGTGCGCTCTTAGGCTTCAAGTCCCATCAGAATATAAAAAAACTACCCAAGAATGGATAGTTTTTTATTTGGTGCAGCTGATGGGACTTGAACCCATACGAGAGTGTTCTCACTACCCCCTCAAAGTAGCGCGTCTGCCGATTCCGCCACAGCTGCTTATTTGGATTTTTTTGATGTTCTGCAAAAAGAACAATAGTGATTATAGCAAAAAAAGTGGTGTGTGTCAAGTTTTTTTAAAAAAAATTAAAAAAATTTCAGAATTTACTTGATTTTTTTAAAAATGTGTGGTATCATTTCTTAGTGACATAAAAATCAAGGGTAGGATTCTGCCCATTTGCAACGGCGTTCCCGTGGCAACGTAAATAATATTATAATGTAATAGAGGAGATAGCTAAGTATGAGTCCGTTAGTAATCGCAGCTTTAATCGTTCAGATTATTTTATCTTTAATTTTAATCGTTGTTGTTCTGTTCCAGAGCGGTAACCAGCAGGGTCTGTCCGGCGCAATCGCAGGCGGCGCTGAAACCTTCTTCGGCAAAAACAAAGGCAGAACCATGGATGCAAAACTGAAAAAACTGACCGGTTGGGTTGCTGTGTTATTCTTAATCAGCTCTGTTTTACTCGGTTTATTCGTGAAATAGGGCATCAAAAAAGCCGAATCCTTCGGTTCGGAAGTTGCTTTATGCAAAGTGCGAAAACTTTTTCAGCCCGATATTTTTGTCGGGCTGATTTTTTTCACCATGAAGAAATGTGAAAAAAGTTGGAAAAAAGTATTGACAAATAAAATGGAATATGCTATATTAAGTAATGCCCTTAGTTTAGGCGTTATTTTTTTGTGCAAAAAAATATAGTTTTTTCAGGCAGAAAAATAGCCGAAACGAAGCTGTTTTGGCGGCAACGGGCACATTCAATCAGTAAATTAAAATACTATAAATTGGCGGAGGTGTTTAAAGATGAGAGTAAAAATTACTTTAGCTTGTACCGAATGTAAACAGAGAAACTACGACACTATGAAGAACAAGAAAAACGATCCTGAAAGATTGGAAATGAACAAATATTGCAGATTCTGCAGAAAACATACTCTGCATAAAGAAACCAAATAATTTTGTTTGGTTCTTTGCCGGCTGCATTTTTGCAGTCGGAGTATGTTTGATTTTACATTTATATATATAAGTGTAAAATTGAGGCATGAACTTCTGTAAGAAAGAGTATCTTACGGGATGCTTTTGGAAAGGAATGAATGATAATGGCTGAAAAGAAACAAAACGGAATTGTAAAATATTTCAAAGGCGTTAAATCTGAATTCAAAAAAGTTACATGGCCTTCTTTCAAGCAGATTCTCAACAATACCACTACTGTTATCGTTTCTGTTATTGTTGTAGGTTTGTTTATCTTTGTATTGGATTACGCTTTCTCCAATGTATTAAAAGCAATTATTAAGTAAGGGAGGCGACTGCTGTTTTATGGAAACTGCAAAATGGTATGTCGTTCACACCTTTTCCGGCTATGAAAACAAGGTAAAAACCAATCTGGAGAAAATGGTGGAAAACCGTGGCCTTCAGAATAACATTGTGGAAATCAAACTGCCGGAAGAAGAAGTAGTTGAAATAAAAGATGATCAGAAGAAAGTAATTAAGAGAAAGAAATTTCCCGGTTACTTATTCTTAAAGATGACCATGGATAACGATACCTGGTATATCGTAAGAAACACTAGAGGTGTTACCGGTTTCGTTGGTCCGGGGTCCAAGCCTGTTCCGCTTACTGAAGAAGAAATCATCAGTATGGAGCTGGAAAAGAGAGTCATCGAATTGGATTTCGAGGTTGGAGACGACGTTCGCATTACCGAAGGTTCCTTCGAGGGCTTTATCGGAGTGGTTCAGTCCATCAACATGGCAGAAGAGAAATTTACCGTACTGGTATCTATGCTCGGCCGTGAAACACCGGTGGAATTTGAATTCGGACAGGCCGAAAAGGTCGATTAACATCAGAATAAGCGCATTTTATGCACTTAGATAACAGCAAGGCAAGGGTTTGCTTTGCGTGGGAGGGTTGAAAAACCGATTTTGGTTTTTCGGATCCCGCATCATTACCACATTTTTTCTTAATAGGAGGTGTTCTTATGGCACAGAAGGTTGTAGGCTTTATTAAACTTCAGATCGAAGCAGGTAAAGCAACACCCGCCCCGCCGGTTGGTCCTGCACTGGGTCAGCACGGTGTTAACATTATGCAATTTACCAAAGAGTTCAACGAAAGAACTAAGAACGATATGGGGTTAGTTATCCCGGTAGTTATTACCGTTTACGCTGACCGTTCTTTCTCTTTCATTACCAAAACTCCGCCGGCAGCAGTACTGTTGAAAAAAGCTTGTAAAATCGAAAGCGGTTCCGGGGTTCCCAACAAAACCAAGGTTGCTACCGTTTCCAAAGCTGATTTACAGAAAATTGCTGAACAGAAAATGCCCGACTTAAATGCAGGCTCCGTTGAAGCAGCAATGAGCATGATCGCAGGTACTGCCCGCAGTATGGGTATCACCGTAGAAGAATAATCTCGGGGATTCATACAAAGACGTGGGAGAGATTTTTTAATCTCGCAAATCGGATTTTTCTAAAATCCGGACTTTCAAATAACCACAGGAGGATTAATTATGTTTAGAGGAAAAAAATATCAGGACGCTGCGAAACTGATTGAAAGAACCAAACTCTATGATTCTCAGGAAGCTATGGAATTGGTTTGCAAAGCAGCAAAAGCAAAGTTCGACGAAACCGTTGAACTGCACGTTAAACTGGGTGTAGACTCCAGACACGCTGACCAGCAGGTTAGAGGTGCTGTTATTCTGCCCCATGGTACCGGTAAAACCGTTAGAGTTTTAGTATTTGCTAAAGGCGATAAATTAGCAGAAGCAGAAGCTGCAGGTGCTGATTACGTTGGCGCAGAAGAACTGGTTACCAAAATCCAGGGTGAAAACTGGTTTGAATTCGACGTTGTTGTTGCAACTCCCGACATGATGGGCGTTGTTGGTAGATTAGGTAAAGTATTAGGTCCCAAAGGCTTAATGCCCAACCCCAAAGCCGGCACCGTTACCATGGATGTTGCAAAAGCAATCGCTGATATCAAGAGCGGTAAAATTGAATACCGTCTGGATAAAACCAACATCATCCACTGCCCGATTGGTAAAGTATCTTTCGGCGCAGAAAAACTGCTGGAAAACTTCAACGCTTTAATGAGCGCTGTAATCAAAGCAAAACCGGCAGCTGCAAAAGGTCAGTATTTAAGAAGCGTATCCGTTGCTTCCACCATGGGCCCCGGTATCAAAATCAACCAGTCCAAATTAACTGACTAATTTTGTGTAAAAAAATAAAAAAATCCCTTGACAAATAATTATCTTTATGATATACTTGTTGAGGTTTGTTCCAAAGACAATAGGCGGTTGGCGTTCCAACCTTAAAATTTGCCTATCGAGGAAGACGATAAAATTTGTTATATTTATAATGATATTTATCCTAACTGTCCTCATTTTGTCTTTGTGAGGACAGTTATTTTTTTGGTAGATGGAGGTGTATGTAAAATGCCAAGTAACAAAGTGTTAAAAGCAAAACAGCAGGTTGTTGTTGAATTGTCTGAAAAAATGGCAAAAGCAAACTCCGGTGTTTTAGTAAACTACTGCGGTATTACCGTAGAAGAAGATACTGCTCTGCGTAAACAGATGAGAGAAGCAAACGTTGAATACAGCGTTGTGAAAAACACCTTATTAAACTTTGCTGTAAAAGATACCGAATTAGCAGGTCTGTGCCCCTACTTAGAAGGCCCCACCGCTTTAGCAATCGGTATTGATGATCCTATCGCTCCGATCCGTATCGTTAGCGAATTCATCGAAAAGAACAAAAAATTGGAAATCAAAACCGGTTTCTTCGAAGGAAAAATGCTGGAACAGGCAGAAATCGAAAAAATCGCGAAGTTACCTTCCAAAGAAACCTTACTTGCAAGAGCATTCGGCGGCTTAAAAGCTCCTATCACTGCATTTGCAAGAGTTATCAATCAGATCAAAGAACAAAAAGAAGAACAGGGCGCTTAATTGTTGCCTGATTTCTATCTCAAAATAGGTGCGAAATCGCACAGAAAATGGAGGAATTAAAAATGAGCGAAAAAATTACTAAATTAATCGAAGAAGTTAAAGAATTAACCGTGCTGGAACTGTCTGATTTAGTTTCCGCATTAGAAGAAGAATTTGGCGTAAGCGCTGCTGCAGGTGCTGTAGTAGTTGCTGCTGGTGCTGCTGCAGGCGGCGCTGCTGCTGAAGAAAAAACCGAATTTGACGTTGTTATGACCTCTTTCGGCGACAAAAAATTAGACGTTATCAAAGTTGTTAGAGAAATCACCGGCTTAGGCTTAAAAGAAGCGAAAGACATGGTAGAAGGCGTTCCCTCTAAAATTAAAGAAGGCGCTTCCAAAGAAGATGCTGAAGAAATCAAAACCAAATTAGAAGGCGCTGGCGCAACTGTTGAACTGAAATAATTTCAGTCCAAAAAATTTGGAATTGTGGGGTCATTGTGTGGGTATAAACACGGTGACCCCATTTTTTTGTTTGCTTGAAAAATGAGTTAGAATTCGTTAATTTCACTCTCGGCGTACACCCGGTACAGCCTCGGGCGTTGTCAAGGCGTTGCTTTGATTCAATTTCCAAATTCTATTCTCATTTTTCCGCACAACGGATTTTGGATGAAGAGTGGAGACAAATGCTGTTCACCACTCGCCGTACAGCACATACGGCTTCGGGTAACCATCTTCGGTGTTCTCTTTCACTATTCTCAACTTTTTTCTGTGCAAAAGATTTAAAAAATATGTTTATTGAGAAAATCCAGTAAAATCAATGAAAAAATCTGCATTTTTATTAAAAAAGCACTTGACAAACGGACACTTTTATAGTACAATACCGTATGTCAAGTATTTTTACTTTACACTAAGCTAGGGAGAAATGTTCTGATGAAAGAAATTAAATACGGTGTCCTGCTTGATTTTTATGGGGAATTACTCACCGAAAAGCAGCGTGGTGCCTTGGATTTATACTATAACGAAGACTATTCTCTCCTGGAAATCGGCGAACATTTAAGCATTTCCCGCCAGGGCGTTCACGAATGCATCAAAAAGGGATGTGAGCATCTGGAAGAATACGAACGGGTGCTTGGCTTGTACGAAAAGGAAATGCAAAAAGAAGCTGTGAAGGAAAGCATTTTAGAAAAACTTTCCGGTGCCGACAGTAACACTTTGAATGATATTTCTAAACTGATAGACAGATTGTAAATGAAAGGAGAACTGCCGTATGTTTGATTCCTTACGAGATAAGCTGGACGGCGTTTTCAAAGCTCTCCGAGGAAAAGGAAAACTTACTCAGGATGATGTTAAACTTGCCATGCGTCAGGTTCGTCTCTCCTTATTGGAAGCAGACGTAAACTTCAAGGTGGTAAAGGATTTGGTGGCAAAAATCACCGAACGTGCCGTTGGCACCGAGGTTTTAGAATCCTTAACTCCTGCGCAGATGGTAATTAAAATCGTAAATGAAGAACTGATTGAGCTGATGGGAAGCGGCAACGAAAAAATTAAAATTGCCGACCGTCCGCCAACGGTAATTCTGCTTGCAGGTTTGCAGGGGGCAGGGAAAACCACCACCGCCGCAAAGCTGGCACTTCATTTAAGAAAACAAGGCAAAAAGCCTTTGTTAACCGCTTGTGACATTTATCGTCCCGCAGCGATTGACCAGTTAAAAACCCTGGGTGCAGGGTTAAATATTCCCGTCTTCACCATAGACGGTTCCAAAGATGCGGTAAAAATTGCAAAAGACTCTTTGGATTTTGCAGTTCGCAAC
The DNA here is from genome assembly GCA_045631485.1 of Clostridia bacterium. Lineage (GTDB taxonomy): Bacteria > Bacillota > Clostridia > UMGS1840 > UMGS1840 > SIG452. The sequence goes on from JAZQUU010000014.1 coordinate 38,473, forward strand.
TTAAATGATATTGTAATTGTGGATACTGCAGGTCGTCTGCATATCGATGATGATATGATGGATGAAATCAAGCGAATCAGCGCTGCGGTTAATCCCACCGAAATTCTGTTGGTGATTGATGCTTTGTCCGGTCAGGATGCGGTAAATTCCGCAAAAGCATTTGACGAAGCGTTGGCGATTGACGGTTTGATTTTAACTAAGTTAGATGGTGATTCCCGTGGCGGTGCAGCGTTGTCTGTCAGAGCGGTTGTGGGAAAACCTGTCAAATTTGCAGCGGTAGGGGAAAAGCCCACCGACTTGGAGCCCTTCTATCCCGAACGTATGGTTTCCAGAATCTTAGGGATGGGAGATGTGCTTTCCTTAATTGAGAAAGTAACCCAGGAAGTTGACGAGAAAAAAGCACTGGAGCTGGAAGAAAAGCTGAAAGAAAATAAGGGTATGGATTACTCGGATTATCTGATGCAGTTAGAACAGATTCAGAAAATGGGTTCCATTAAGGACCTGCTCGGATTCTTACCCGGCATCAATAAAAAAGCAATTGATGAAGCCAATATTGATGAGCGAAAATTTGTGCGTTCCAAAGCAATTATTCAGTCAATGACCGAGGAAGAACGGGCAAAACCGAAGATTATGTCCTTCTCCAGAAAGAAACGTATTGCGGCAGGAAGCGGCACCACCATTCAGGACATCAATGCGTTAATCAAAGAGCTTGAAATGATGAACAAAATGATGAAAGAGTTCAAAAACAACAAAAAGTTTGCCCGCAAAATGAAGGGCATGATGGGGAATATGGGGCTTCACGAGTAATTATTCCGCATCAACGAGGCATAGCTCGGATACTAAAAAGCAAGCGTGGCTTGCGATACTAAAAAAGAGCAAAGCTCGGATATCAAAAAAGTTTAAAAAAATTATTTTTATAGAAAGATGCCCGAAATCGGGCAAAAGAGGAGAAAAAAATGGCAGTAAAAATCAGATTAAAAAGACTTGGCGCAAAAAGAGCACCCTTCTACAGAGTTGTAGTTGCAGATTCCAGATACCCCAGAGATGGTAGATTCATCGAAGAAATCGGTACCTACAATCCTATGACCAACCCCAACACCATCAACATTGATGCAGACTTAGCTAAAAAATGGTTAGCAAACGGCGCTCAGCCCACCGATACCGTAAAAGTATTGCTGAAAAAAATCGACGTAATTAAATAATAACGGTTCGAGGAAGGATAGCTAGGAATGAAAGATTTATTGACCTTTCTTGTAAAATCTATCGTGGAAAACGAAGATGCGGTTGTTATCGAAGAAACCGAAGGAGAAAACGCATTTATCTATAAAATCAGCGTTGCTCCCGAAGATATGGGCAGAGTAATCGGCAAACAGGGCAGAATTGCTCAGTCCATCAGAAGTATTGCAAAAGCGGCAACTCCCAGAGACCGTAAAAAAACCATCGTGGATATTGTGTAATACTTTTTGGAAAAAACAATTAGGGTGGCAAGTGTTCCTTTTGGAATACTTGCCATTTTCCAAACAGATAAGAGGTGTGAATAATGGGTACTTTAATGGAACTCGGCTATGTGAATAATGTGAGAGGATTACGGGGCGAAATCAAGGTAATCCATTATTGCGACTACAAAGAATTTTTTGAAGAACTGGATTCGGTACTGATTAAAAACACCGAATATGAAATCGAAAGTATCAAATACTATAAAGACCAGGTGATTTTAAAACTGGCGGGTATTGATACCGTTGAAATGGCAGAAACCTTAAAAAATCAAAAAGTTTATGCCGAAAAAGAAAGCCTGCCGCCCTTACCCGAAGGTGTGTTTTACATTGCTGATTTAATCGGCGTGAAGGCATATCTGGAAGACGGCACCTATGTGGGAGAAGTGAAGGACGTGCTTCAAAACGGCCCCACCGATATTTTTGTGTTGAAAACAGAAGACGGCGGAGAAGTAATGATTCCCCGTGTGAAAGAGTTTATTCCTTTCATTTCCGTCACCGATAAGAAAATGACCATTACGCCCATTGACGGGCTGTTATAGAGGTTGGGTATTCAAGATGAAGTTGAGTATTTTAACCATTTTTCCCGAAATGATTGAAAACTTTTTGGGGGAAAGCATCATTAAGCGTGCCAGAGATAAAGGCATCATTGACGTTCGTGCGGTAAACATCCGGGATTTTTCGGAGGATAAGCATAACCGTGTGGATGATTATCCTTTTGGCGGAGATTTGGGAATGCTCTTTAAGCATGAACCCATTATCCGTGCTTACGACAGTTTAACAAAAGACGGGGAAGAAAAACCCTTCTGCATTATGATGTCGCCAAAAGGGGTTCCTTTTACCCAAAAGGTTGCCAATGAACTGGCAAAAAAAGAGAATATCTGCATTATTTGCGGTCACTATGAGGGGATTGACGAGAGGGTCAATGAAACCATTTGTGATTTGGAATTATCCTTGGGCGACTTTGTGTTAACCGGAGGAGAATTAGCAGCAGCAGTGATGTCCGATGCGATTTTGCGGTTGGTTCCCGGGGTGTTGGCAGAGGATGATTCATCCCTGCAGGAAACCCATCAGGGAGAACTTTTGGAATATCCCCAATATACCCGTCCCTCCGAAACCAAGTACGGAAAAGTGCCCGATGTGTTATTGTCGGGTCACCATAAAAACATCCAAAAATACCGCAGAGAACAAAGTCTGATGGCAACCCTAGCCAAACGGGAAGACTTGTTTTTGCGGACAGATTTTACCAAAGACGATATAACCTATTTAAACCATATCAAAACGATTTTAGAAGAAGGAATCAAACAGTATGATTACAACCAAACAAAGAGCACAACTAAGAAGTCAGGCAAATGATTTGCCCGCACTCTATCAGATTGGCAAAAACGGAATTACCGCAGAATTTTTAGCACAGATGGAAGAAGCTTTGGAAGCAAAAGAACTGGTAAAAATTTCGGTATTAAAAAATTCCTTTTACACCACCAAAGAAGCAATGGCAGAATTATGCGAAGAATTAGGCTGCGAAGCCGTTTCCGCAGTTGGCTCCAAAGTGGTGATTTACCGCCGTTCTTCCAATCCGAAAAACGTGAAAATTGAACTGAAATAAGAGAGTGATTCTATGAAAATCGGGGTATTTGGCGGTACCTTTGATCCTGTCCATCAGGGTCATATTGAGCTTTGCAAAACGGCAATTGATGCACTCGGATTGGACTTGCTTTATGTGATGCCAAACGGCAATCCCCCTCATAAAGAGGACAGAACCGACGGTAAAGACCGTCTCAGTATGGTAAAAATTGCATTCAGCAAAATAGATAAAGTGAAAATTTCCGATTACGAAATCAGAAAAGAAACGCATTCTTATACCTACGAAACGCTGACTGATTTTAAAAAGGAACATCCCGATGATGAGATTTATTTCTTGATGGGGATGGATAATTTAAGCTATTTCCCCAAGTGGAAGCATCCGGAAGTGATTTGTACTTTAGCGAAATTGGTGTTCTTTGGCAGAGCAGGATTTGAGCAGACCCAAGAAGGAGCCAAAGCCATTTCGGAACTCTTTGGCGCGGCACCTGTTCTCATTCCCTTTAATTGGGATATTTCTTCCACCGAAATTCGGGAAGAATTGGGGCAGGGAACCTATATTTTTCACAAAATCCCCTTCTTGGTATATCAGTATATCATCCGAAAAGGATTATACGGCTGTGCATCTGTTTCGGAATATGATTCCTACGAGGAAGATCTAAAAAACTATATCGAAGAAAAACGGTTTCTTCACAGTATCGGCGTTGCGGTGACGGCGTACCGTATGGCAATCCGTTATGGCGAAGACCCGAAATTGGCTTATTTTGCAGGGCTTTTACACGATATTGCAAAGCGGATGCCGCTTGAGAAGCAGCTTGAGCTTTGTAAAAAAATTGAGCTTCATCCCGATGAAATTGCATATCCCAAAATGCTGCACGCTCCTGCAGGGGCAGGATTTTTGAAAAAGGAATACAAAATTAAAGATAAACAGTTGTTATCTGCCATTCGGTATCACACCATGGGGCATAAAAATATGACCACCTTTGATAAGCTGATTTACATGGCAGATTACATTGAGCCTTGCCGCAATTTTGATGGTGTGGAAGAATTAAGAGAAGCCACTTTTTCAAATCTTGATTCGGCAATTATCAAAGGAATTGACACCACCATTTTATCCTTGGTGGAAGAACATTTAAAAATATCTCCCGTGCTTTTGGAAGTGCGAAACGACCTGTTGGAGCGGGAGCGGAAAGGATGCTGACTATGGAAGCATTAGAAAAAGCAATTCACTTAGCAAAAATTTTAGACGATAAAAAAGCAGAAGACGTTACCGTGTTAAAGGTGGCGGAAACTTCTTCCGTTTGGGAGTATTTTGTTATCGCATCAGGTACTTCCAACACCCATATCAAAGCGTTGGCAGGGGAAGTGGAAGAAAAAATGAAAGACATCGAAGCTCCCCTTCACATCGAAGGCTATGTGTCTGCGGAATGGGTGCTGATGGATTATAATGATGTCAATGTAAACATCTTCCAGAAAGATTCCAGAATGTTTTATAGCTTAGAACGTCTGTGGCAGGATGCCGAACAGATTACTTGGAAAGAGGAGGCGTAAGCTGTGTATAACTTTACTGAAATTGAACAAAAATGGCAAAAAATCTGGGACGATAACCAGACTTTTAAAGCAACCGACGATTTTACCAAGCCCAAATTTATGGCGTTGGTAGAATTCCCCTATCCCTCCGGTCAGGGACTTCACGTGGGTCATCCCCGTTCCTACACCGCATTGGATATCGTTGCCCGCAAAAAACGTCTGGATGGCTATAATGTGCTTTATCCCATGGGTTGGGACGCATTTGGTCTGCCCACCGAAAACTTTGCAATCAAAAATAAAATTCATCCCAAAACCGTTACCAAAAATAATATTGCAAACTTTAAGCGTCAGTTAAAATCTCTGGGCTTCTCTTTTGACTGGTCCCGTGAAATTGACACCACCGACCCCAATTACTACAAATGGACTCAGTGGATTTTCCTGCAGTTATTTAAAAAAGGATTAGCATACAAAAAGGAAATGGCAGTAAACTGGTGTACTTCCTGTAAGGTTGTGTTGGCTAATGAAGAAGTAGTGCAGGGCGCTTGTGAGCGTTGCGGCAGCGAAGTTGTTCGTAAAGTAAAATCTCAGTGGATGCTTAAAATCACCCAATATGCGCAGCGTCTGATTGACGACTTGGACGAAGTGGATTACATCGACCGTGTAAAAGCGCAGCAGAAAAACTGGATCGGCCGTTCCACCGGTGCGGAAGTGGATTTCATCACCACCGCAGGGGAAAAATTAAGAGTATATACCACCCGTCCCGATACCTTGTTCGGTGCAACCTATATGGTAATTTCTCCCGAACATCCCAACATTGAAAAATGGGCAGACAAGCTGGAAAACATCGACGATGTGAAAGCTTATCAGGTGGAAGCTACCAAAAAATCCGATTTTGAAAGAACTGAACTTGCTAAAGATAAAACCGGCGTTGAATTAAAAGGCATTCGTGCCATCAACCCGGTAAACCAAAAAGAAATTCCCATTTTTGTGTCTGACTATGTTTTAATGTCTTACGGCACCGGTGCCATTATGGCAGTGCCTGCTCATGATGAGCGTGACTGGGATTTCGCCAAAGCATTCAATCTGCCCATCATTGAGGTTGTTGCAGGTGGTGACGTGCAGAATGCAGCTTTTACCGACGTGGAAGAAGGCACCATGGTGAACTCCGGCTTCTTAGACGGCTTAAGCGTTGCCGAAGCGAAAAAAGCAATCATCGAATACTTAACTAAAGAAGGCTTGGGCGAATCCAAAGTCAACTATAAACTTCGTGACTGGGTATTCTCCCGTCAGCGTTACTGGGGCGAACCCATTCCGATTGTGCATTGTGAAAAATGCGGTGCGGTAGCGTTACCCGAAAGTGAGCTGCCTCTGCTTCTGCCCGAAGTGGATAGCTACGAACCCACCGATAACGGCGAAAGCCCCTTAGCAAATATGACCGATTGGGTAAACACCACTTGTCCTTGCTGTGGCGGTCCCGCAAAAAGAGAAACCGATACCATGCCTCAGTGGGCAGGTTCCTCCTGGTACTTCCTGCGTTATATGGATCCTCATAACGACAATGCATTAGCATCCAAAGAAGCGTTGGAATACTGGGGTCCCGTAGATTGGTACAACGGCGGTATGGAACATACCACCTTGCACTTGCTCTACTCTCGTTTCTGGCATAAATTCTTATATGATATCGGCGTAGTTCCCACCAAGGAACCCTATGCAAAACGTACCTCCCACGGTATGATTTTAGGGGAAAACGGCGAAAAAATGTCCAAATCCAGAGGCAATGTGGTAAACCCCGACGATATCGTAAGAGATTACGGTGCCGACACCATGCGTTTATACGAAATGTTCATCGGTGACTTTGAAAAAGCGGCTCCCTGGAGTCAGCAGGGCATCAAGGGTTGCGTAAGATTCTTAGAACGTGTTCACGCTTTAATGGATATGATTCAGGAAACCTCCACCGGTAAACTGGAAAAAGAACTGCATAAGACCATCAAAAAAGTGTCTGCCGATATTGAATCCTTAAAATTCAATACCGGTATCGCAAGCTTGATGAGCTTATTAAATGCTATCTACGACAACCGTGGTTTAACCAAAGAAGAATTAAAAATCTTCATCACCTTGTTAAATCCCTTTGCTCCTCACTTAACCGAGGAAATGTGGGTGCTTTTAGGCTTTGAAGGAATGCTCAACCAGACCTCCTGGCCCAAATACGATGAGGCAAAAACCGTGGATAACGAATGTGAAATCGTAATTCAGTTAAACGGTAAAATCAAAGATAAACTGGTGATTGCCGCAAATCTTTCCAAAGACGAAATCGAAAAAACCGTGATGGAAACCGATGCGGTAAAAGCGATGATTGACGGAAAAACTGTGGTAAAAACCATTGTTGTTCCCGGTAAATTGGTTAATATTGTAGTTAAATAATAAAAAAGCGTGGAATTATCCACGCTTTTTTATTATTTAAGAAATCGTAAGTTTTTTTCGTAAACCCTCAATAATTTTCTTCTCAATTCTAGAGACTTGCACCTGTGAAATATTTAATTGTTTTGCCACCTCGTTTTGGGTTTTATCTTCAAAATAGCGAAGTCTGATTACCGTTTGTTCCCGCTCGGGCAATTTTTTTAATAATTCGTGTAACGCCATATATTCCACGATTTTTTCTTCCTGATGTTCTTCGCCGGGGATTTTGTCCATCAGCATCACGGACCCGTCGTCTCCCATGGGTGCATAGAGAGATTCGCAGGTAGGCGTGTAGGAGAGGGCGGTTACCACATCATCTTCGGAAATTCCCGTCGCCTCGGCGATTTCCGTGATTTTGGGTTCTCGGAAAAACTTGTTTTTGTATTCTTCCAGATAACGGTTGATTTTATAGGAGTTTTCTTTAATATAGCGAGACACCTTCACCGTGCCGTCGTCTCTTAAAAACCGCTTGATTTCGCCCATAATCATAGGAACAGCATAGGTGGAAAACTGCACATCATACGAAAAATCAAACTTTTCTATGGCTTTTTGCAGACCGATGCATCCAATCTGGATGGCATCGTCGGGCTCAATACCACGGTTTAGGAATCGCAATGCAATCTTTTTCACCAGTCCCATATTGATATGAAATAAATGCTCCATCGCAGTTTTATCGCCTGCTTTTGCCAACTTTATCAGTTCGTTGTTTTTATCAAACAACTTATCACACCTCGTTTTCTTGGAAAGGTTTATGTATGATTGGGGTGAAGGCGTTTTCTCATAAACACCCGAGTACCTTTCCCGGGCTCGGATTCCACCTCCAGCGAATCCATAAAGGATTCCATCACGGTAAATCCCATGCCCGAGCGTTCCTCCTCGGTTTTGGTGGTAAATAACGGTTCTCTTGCCTTTTCGATATCGGCAATTCCTTTGCCCGAGTCTGTCACCGTGATTTCCACGCCGTAATCGGAAAAGAGCCGCATTTCCAACGTGATAACGCCGATTGTTTTATCGTAGCCGTGAATCACCGCATTGGATACCGCTTCCGATACTGCGGTTTTTACTTCCACAATTTCCGACACGGTGGGGTCAAGTGGTGAGATAAAAGCCGCCGCAGTTACTCGGGCAAAGCTTTCGTTTTCGGATTTGGATAAAAACATGAGCCGCATTTCATTTAGAATTTCCATAATTTGCAAAGCTCCTTTCCGTGGGATAAAATGGTCACGATTTCACGCATATTGGCAAGGGATAGCATCTTAAGGTAGCGTTCGTTGGTGGTATATACACAGGTATCGGTGCCAAACACCCCTGCCAGCTTGTAACCGTGGGCAATCAGACTGATGCCGGAACTGTCCATAAAAGTCAGTCCCTCCAGATGAAAGATAATCCGCCGATAATTTTTTTGAGTTAACCTCAGGGTAAGCCGTTCCCGTGCGGAGAGACTGTTGTGGTGATCAAGCTCACCCCGAAGCAGAATCATCAGAGTTTGGTTTTGTTCTTCGAAGAGAATTTCCATAATGTTTCCTCATTTTTAAAAAAAGAAATAAAAGAATTGTTTTTTTGATTGTAGCATAAGCGGGATAAAAAGTCCGTTGTAATTTGTCGGGAACGTCAAAAAATCGTTCGACAAATTGAACGTTTTTTTGAAAAATCAGTTGATTTTTTGGAAAAATGTGGTATAATAGAAAAAGTGTGACCAAATCTTTTTTAGAAAGGAAGTATTCCTATGAAACAAAGAGGTTTTGAAGTAGCCAAGGATTTTTTAACTGAGGATATTAAATTGCCCGAGCGTTCCACCAAAAACAGTGCGGGTTACGATTTTTTTGCCATTGAAGACACCGTGATTCCGTCTTATTACGGTCTTCTTTTGGAAAAAGTAGTGTCAAAAGAACCCATCAAACCCACGCTGGTGAAAACGGGGATTAAAGCATATATGGGAGAAGATGAAGTGTTATCTATTTATAACCGTTCCTCCAATCCCGGAAAAAAAGGTTTGATTTTAGCGAATTCCGTTGGGATTATTGATAGCGACTATTATTCCAATCCCGATAACGACGGTCATATTATGTTTGCTTTTTATAATTTTATGCCCTTTGCCATTACCATTAAAAAAGGTGACAAAATCGGGCAGGGGATTTTCACCAAATTTTTAAAAGCAGACGATGATAATGCCAAAGGTGACCGTACCGGCGGTTTTGGAAGCACCGGAAAATAAGAATTATCACAGAGATTTCACAATCTTATGATAAAATACAGAAAAATTAGAAAAGGAGTCAAACAATTTTGAAAAGAATTTGTTTATTACTGTTGGCGCTTGTTCTGATGTTAAGCGGCTGTGCAAACAATCAGAATAATACCCAAACCACTGCCGACGGGGAAACCGACAAAGCACCTCAGTCCACACCCGTTGCAACTGCACAAGTAAACGAAGAAACCCAAAATAATGAAACACAAGGAGAAATTGACGCAATGAGAGCAATTGTTACCATGAAAACCGTTACCGTGGATAAAACCGATGCCAATAAACCCATCGTGACCATCGAAATGGAATCCGGCGGTATCATCAAAGCAGAACTCTATCCCGAAATCGCACCCATCACCGTAGAAAACTTTGTTTCCTTAATCGAAAAAGGTTTTTATAACGGCTTAACCTTCCATAGAAACATCCCCGGCTTTGTTATTCAGGGCGGATGTCCTCTGGGCAACGGTACCGGCGGACCCGGCTACCAGATTAAAGGCGAATTCGCATCCAACGGTGTACCCAACGACTTAAAACACACCCGTGGTGTTCTCTCCATGGCACGAGCTATGGCTCCCGACTCTGCAGGCAGCCAGTTCTTCATCATGCACGCAGACGCTCCCCATCTGGACGGCGATTATGCAGCATTCGGTAAAGTAATCGAAGGTATGGATTATGTAGACGCAATCGCAACCTCCGGTATGTAATCTGGCTTGAAAAATTGCGCATAATGGGTTAAGCTCACCACTCGCCGTACAGCACGTACGGCTTCGGGTAACCACCTTCGGTGTTCACTTTCCCCATTCTGCATCAATTTTTACTGCACCTTAGATATACATGATAAAAGACGAAATTCTTTCTCGGAGTTTCGTCTTTTTGTATGGTGAAACCCATCATTTGCAGGGGAGGGGTTCCGTTCCCTCCCGTGTTGTTGAAAGGGAGAATGACTTTTGCTATCAACAAACTTCCTCTCTCGCAGTACCGTTATGCTGTACGCAGTACTACAGCTTCGGGGTCAGTTTGCGAATTCTGAATCCTTTTTCTGCCCCTCTTGTTTACGGCTTGAAAAATTGCGCATAATGGGTTAAGCTCACCACTCGCCGTACAGCACGTACGGCTTCGGGTAACCACCTTCGGTGTTCACTTTCCCCATGCTGCATCAATTTTTACTGCACCTTAGATAATGCGGATAAAAGACGAAATTCTTTCTCGGAGTTTCGTCTTTTTGTATGGTTAAAACCATCATTTGCAGGGGAGGGGTTCCGTTTCCTCCCGTGTTACCGAATAAACAAAATTGCGGTAGAGAAAACCTTGTCGGATTCCAAAGAAAAAATTGAAAAAAATTCTTGAAATCTCTTGACAAATCCTATTGTTTATGATATATTATTACAAGTCAGCTTATGTGTTTATATGCCGGTGTGGCGGAATGGCAGACGCGCGCGACTCAAAATCGTGAGGGAAACCGTGGGGGTTCAAGTCCCTTCACCGGCACCATTCATTATAAAACCGTTAAAAAATCGCTGATATATAAACTATATCTAATTTGTTTGGAGGTGCAATCGACTATGGCAAAATGTGAAATTTGCAGCAAAGCTACCACTTTCGGTATTCAGGTTTCTCACTCTCACAGAAGATCCAACAGAACCTGGAAACCCAACATCAAAAAAGTAAGAGCAATTGTTGACGGTGCTCCTAAAAAAATTACCGTTTGCTCCAAATGCTTAAAATCCGGTAGAGTTATCAGAGCTATCTAATTGAAAAGCGAACAAGAAAAAGACCGTTGTTATAACGGTCTTTTTTGTATGTTTTTTTAGCGGCTTGAAAAATTGCACATAACAGGTTAAGCTCACCACTCGCCGTACAGCACGTACGGCTTCGGGTAACCACCTTCGGTGTTCACTTTCCCCATTTTGCATCTATTTTTCTGCACCGTGGTCTTTATTGGAATCAAAAATGACTTTTGTGATAGTTTCTGTTTTTGTGGCTTTAAAACCATTATTTGTAGGGGAGGGGGGCCATCCCCTCCCGTAATTTTCAGAAAAACAAAAAGCTCCCTCTGATGAGGGAGGTTTGTTATTTATGATAGCTTTCGTTGTTTAAAATTTTAAAGCCGCGGTAAATCTGCTCGGTTAAAAACAGGCGGGCAAGATTGTGAGGGAAGGTCATTTTAGACATGGAAATTTTTAGTTGGCAGGCGGCAAGCACATCGGGATGAAGCCCGTGAGAGCTTCCGATAATAAAGCACATTCCGCCTTGGATTGCTTTTTGGTCAATGAGGTCGGCAAATTCCTCGGAGGAATATTGCTTGCCGTTAATTGCCATGGCAACCGTGACCATATTTTTGGGAATGCTTTTTAGAATTTGCATTCCTTCTTTTTTTAGCACAGACTCAATTTCCTTGTCGTTCGGGCGGTCGCTTAAGGGTAAATCGGGGACTTCAATATGGGTAAAATCAGTATATTTTTTAAGTCTTTTTTCATATTCTGAAATAAGGCTTTTGGTTGCTTCTTCCTTGATTTTTCCCACGGTGATAATAGTGGTTTTTATCATAATTGCACCACCTCGCCCAAGCATCCTCTGTGAGACACGGATAACTCCATATCTTTATTTACTTCGATTTTGTTTTCTTTCAGCACATCCGTAACGGTGTGGAGGGCAAGTTCCGAGGTGTTTGCCTCGCCGCTTAAATGACCCAGAATAATTTTTTTCGTTCCGCCGTTTACCAAATAAGTGGCAAATTTTCCTGCGTTTTCGTTGGATAAATGGCCCTCATCCCCACGAATTCTCTGTTTTAAATGGAACGGATAAGAACAATTTTCCAAAGCGTTTAAATCGTGATTGGATTCTAAGAACACCAGTTCTTTTCCTTTCACGTCGGTATATAAATTGTCTGCAAGATGCCCCACATCTGTCAGAATACTGATGGTTTTGTCATCGGCAAACAGATTGTATCCCACGGTGTGACAGGCATCGTGAGGCACGGGGAAGGATTCAATCCGCAAGTCCAATACACCCACGCTCTGATTTCTCTCAATCTGAAAAATACGGTCGGAATAATCGCAGATTTTCGGATATAGCTCAATTAATGTGCCTTTGGTGCCGCACACTTTCACATCCAGATGCTTCATTATCATCGGCAGTGCAGAGGTGTGGTCGGTGTGAGCGTGCGTTAAAAAAACGGCATCCAATTTCCCAATGTCTTCCCCGATGGATTCCATTGACTCACGGATGCGTTTAAAACTGCACCCGCAGTCCACCAGGATGCGGGTGCCTTTATACGATATGAAAATAGAGTTTCCGTTACTTCCTGAAAATAACGGACAAAATTTCAACTGATTCATAGCTTCTGTATTTTTTTGACGGCGGGTTAATCTTCGATTTTCACTTTCTTGATGTCTCCGCCAATTCCTTTGATTTTTTCAACAATATTTTCGTAACCGCGTTCTACATGGAAAATATCATAAATTTCGGTGGTTCCTCTTGCCATCAGACCTGCAATCACCATTGCGGCACCGGCACGAAGGTCGGTTGCTTTTAAGGGAGCGGGGGAGAGCTCGTCCACACCGGTAATCATTGCCATATTACCGCTTACTTTGATATCTGCACCCATTTTCTTTAATTCTTCGGTGTATTTAAAGCGGGAATCCCAAATGGTTTCGGTTACGGTACTGGTACCCTCGGACACACACAGTAAGGTGGCAATTAAGGGTTGCATATCGGTGGGGAAACCGGGATAGGGCAAGGTTTTTACCATCGTCTTTTTGGGACGTTTTTTATAGAACACACGAATCGAATCGTCGCCCTCTTCCAAACCAACGCCCATTTCGTTTAATTTGGCACTCATACATTCCAAATGGCGGGGAATCACGTTTTTAATCAGAACATCCCCTTTGGTAGCTGCTGCCATTGCCATATATGTACCTGCTTCAATCTGGTCGGGAATAATGGAGTAGGTGGAGCCTTTTAATTCTTTCACACCCACGATTTTAATGGTGTCGGTACCTGCGCCTTTGATTTTGGCACCCATAGAGTTTAAAAAGTTTGCCACGTCAACAATATGGGGTTCCTTGGCAACGTTTTCAATGGTGGTGGTTCCTTTTGCTTTGCAGGCACAAAGCATCACATTGATGGTGGCACCCACGGAAACCTGGTCAAAGAATACGGGAGCACCTGTTAAAGCAACAGATTTTGCCACGATGGCACCTGCTTTTACTTCGGTTTGCACACCTAACGCTTCAAATCCTTTTAAGTGCTGGTCGATGGGTCGGTTGCCCAGATGGCATCCGCCGGGGAGGGCAACTTCTGCCTCGTTGTATTTTCCGAGCAGTGCACCTAAAAAGTAATAAGAGGCACGCATTTTGGTTGCCAATTCGTAGGGCACTTTGGTGGTATCCATTTTGGTGGAATCAATATAGAGAACGCCGGGTTGTTTGTAATAAACTTCCACGTTCATTTTCTTTAAAATATCAATCATAATGCGAACGTCAGAAATATCAGGCACATTTTCCAACACACAAGGAGTGTCTGATAACAGTGCAGCAGGAATCATTGCAACTGCCACATTTTTGGCACCGCTGATGATTACTTCGCCGGATAAGGGTTTTCCGCCGTTGATGATATATTTTTCCAAGGTTT
>JAZQUU010000015.1:0-14717 GCA_045631485.1 Clostridia bacterium
TATGCAAACTTCGTTTGCTCGATATATTTTTTCAGAAGGAGCAAGCCCCTTCCCTACAAAACTCGATATAATACAAATCTCGTGGAGATTTGTATCGCTGATGAATTCACTATATGAATTCATCATACCACACTTTTTAAAAAAATTCAAGCGATTCCGCTATATGAAAGACTATTTTTTCATCTTCGGCAGATTTTGGTGAAATGAAAAAGCATTTTTTCAAAAAAAGAAGAGCAGTTCTCACTACTCTTCTTCTAAAATGGTATATTATTTCACCATTGTCCAGACCAACAAGTCGGTTGCTTCCCGATTGGCAAAGGCAAAATACGGAATCAATCTTGCGGTGAATTTTTTTCGCTCGGATGATTTCATCTGATACAACTTGTCCGACGAATTTCTTCTCTCAGCATCTATATACAAAACAGGTGCGGGAATTCCTTCCTCCGTTTCGATACGGACAGTTCCGTGTTCCAAAAGGGTAATATCACGAAGATTTTCGCCGTTATCCACGCCCTCCATACAATACACAATGGGGCCGCGCATCAGGGCGTATCTGCCTGCATTGTCCTGAACATGGGGATTTGCTTCCATAAAATGAATGTTCATAGGCAGATTGATTACAAGCTCGTCACCGTCTTTTACGGAGTAAACGGCAAAGCCGTTTTCGGTTTCGCCCTCATATTCTTCGCACCAGAACGGGATTCTGATATGAAGCTTTGCAGGGTCACCATGGTAAGTGTATTTTAACACGCCATCCAGGGGATAATTGGTTTCCAAACGAATGGTTGCGCCGTTTATCTTGGTTTCTCCCGGAATAAACTGATTACAATAAATATCTTCTCCATCCACCGTATACGCATAACGGGGAATGGATGCCAACATTCTTAAAATATTGGGCGGGCAGCAGGAGCATTCAAACACCTTGGCACGCTCGCAAGCCCCCTGGAAGGTGCTTCTCTGATATTTTTTCAAATCAAGCTCCAAAGGATTCATATAAAAGAATCTGTCCCCCTTTAAAGAAACCCCCGAAAGCAGATTATTAAAATACACTCTCTCAATCAAGTCGCCGTATTTGGAATCTGCCTCTATTTGTTGCATTTCTCCTGCAAATAATGCCATGGAAATTGCGGCACAGGTTTCGTTATAGGTATCCCCGTTGGGAAGGTCGTAATTATAGGAAAATTGCTCATCCACACGCTCCGAACCGACCCCACCGGTGATGCTCATTTTTTTAGTGGTAATATTTTCAAATAATCTGTCGCAAGCGGCTTTTAATTCTTTGTCACTATCAACCTTTGCAAGCATTGCCATAGCGGTGTAAAGATAGCCTGCACGAACAGAATGTCCCACCGCTTCCTTTAATTCTCTTACCGGGATATTATCCTGACCGTAGTTCACTCCCGGCTCTAAGGTTTCTCCACCTCTTTGATTTAGGAAAAACCGTGCAAGCTCAAGATGCTTTTCATTGCCCAGATAAGCATAAAGCTTTAACAGCGCAAGCTCAATTTCTTCGTGACCCGGCGTTTGGAATTTTGCAGTTTTTTCTTCCACAAAAGCACGGTAAATACAATCTGCATTTTTTAACATACAGTTTAAAAACTTGTCTTTTCCCGTGGCTTTATGGTAAGCGATTGCCGCTTCGATTAAGTGACCGCTGCAATAAAGTTCGTGATCCCCCCGATTCTGATAAATCTCATCAGGCTTTACCGTTAAAAAGTAGGAATTAAAATAGCCGTCTTCCCTTTGGTTTTTGGCAATATCATCCACCATCTCGTCAACCAATGCTTCCAATTCGGGAGCAGGAGCTTTCATCAGAAGATAGGCTACGCCCTCAATCCATTTTGCCACATCGGAATCCCAAAAGATGTGCGGTTGATTGGGATCTCCCTCTTTCCAGGTGCATTTTAGAGCATCAAAACGACCCGTTTCCTTAAAACGGTCATACACACTTTTTACCACCTGATTGCGGTTTAATTCTTCATAAAATTTCCAAAATCCGTCTTTTATTGCAGTCTTCTCAAAGCCTAAATTCTCCATCAGTTACTCCTTTGGTCATCATTCACTTTTTTCTAAAAAAGGATCTGTTATCCTTTTTTAGAAAATCATAGCACACAATTTTGAAAAATTCAAGTAGTTTTCGCACTATTTAATCTTCTCTACTTCAAATAGCACACTACTGTACCGTCATAATATGCACCGAACTCTTCAGTGCAAACGGACTTAAATTATCCCACAAAAATACATTGATATATCCCGGCGTTTCTTCCCAACTCGAAACATCAAAAGTTTCGTTTATTTCAAAAAATCCGTCTTCTTCTGAGGACACATCCTTTCCTTTTATGTGAAGCAGTTTTCCTTCCTTTGAATATACCGCCACATAACATTTCCCCTCAATGTCTTTTCTTACAGAAACATCGCCTGTTATTGTCAAAATACCATCTATCACCTGCGGCAATTCAATATGTTTTATTTTTGCTGTACTCTGCGAAAATTTTGCAATAATTTCCATCGTTTGTGATATTATAAAATTATATTTTGTATCAGTTGATAACAACTCGCCGTTTTCGTTATACCAGCCGATAAACTCTGCATCAAAATACGGCTCTGCTTCTAATGTTACTAAATCGCCTTTTGTAGCAAGATTCACACCATCAGCATACCCGTCACCCTCAACAATTACATTCACGTTGAGATTTTGCAGTTCACCATCTCCAAATAAATAATCATTGTATCCAACAACAGTTTCTGTTTCACCGTTTGTCATTGTCAGATTATATGCTTCTCCCCCCTGATTGTATGGCAATTTCCCTGACAGCGTTGTGCCTGATGTAACAGGAATATCACTGTAATTTATCTTGTATGATTCCACGGTGTTATCCGAATATCCGCTTATTGAATAATTGACCTCACCATCACTCCGAGCTTCAAATTCGATTGTGTAATCACCTATGTCTTCTCCGTCCTCAAGATAAATTTCGGCACAATCGCCTGTCACATCTATCGGTAGGCTTTCTGCTGTCACTTCACCGTCCGAAATGCCTGCAACCAATTCTCCCGCCTGATTATAAACATTTAAATTAAAAATGTTTGTTATTGTTACTTTTTTGTAATTTGACGGCCCGTATATATCTTTTTGATTATCATACCCATACAGCCATGCTATGTAATATTCGGGATAGTGAGCTTCAAATGTTCCTCCGTATGCATTTAAAGAAAGCAACAAATCCGAGCTCTGCAACAGACCTACGGCTTTTAAAATTTCTTTACCCGCAGTTTTAAAATCACGTATGCCGTTTATATACATCAGTATTACAACAGATGTAAATATTTCTTCCCCTACAAGGTTTGAAATTGCCAGGTTTTTGAATCTGGTTTCGTTAGCAAATGCACGGGCAGCAGGCATATACATATGATTTTTGTATCTCTCAGACACAAACTTGGGCAAATCTTTGTAATACATCATCCCTTCCGCAAGATCCATAAACAGATTTTCGTATTTGCTCTTATACTCTGAAGGAGTTTTTGCCATAGAAGCCAATGCATCAATCGCCTTTTTGGCAGCAGTGGTCTGGTCTTTTTCTATGGAATAATCCATACCGGTAAATTCTTTAAATTTTTTCTCGTGTGCTTTATCAAGTTTTTTTGATGAATTTATATTTTTTACCATAAGAGTTTTTCCGTACTTTCCGTAACCCCATTTTTCAGGTGCAACATTAGGAACAATGTCGTATGGTAAAACAAAGTTATAAATGTTATTATGCATCGCATTATTTGCATTATGCTTAGCAGTTACTACACCATTGGGCGTTGCAAAGGTATATACATACAAGTCCTCACGGTGGATAGGTACTTTTTCATTTATTTTTCCTGCTACGAGATTCGCAACAGCCGCACCTCTTGAATATCCTGTTATCCAGATTTTTGTTCTATTGCCTTTTAATCCTTTATCCGATCTATAGTTTACTAAATTCCTGTAAACTTCATCTGCCGCCGTATTAAAGCCGGTGTGTTTCGTTCCGTCCCCAACATGAAAATTACTTCTCCATTCGGCACCGTAGCCTCCACCACGTACCACAACTGCAATAAGATTTGTTCCGTCATATATTTTTTTGCTCGCAAATGAATACGCAACCTTATCGGAATTATCCGAAAGATGCTTCTCATAATTGTACTGTTCAATGCTGTCCTCATCAAACCCCAGTTCCTTGTACACCTCTTTTATATTCTCCATTTTTTCATCGGCAGAACACTCATCAAACTCCGGTTCTTTGTCCAGTTCTTGTATATTCCTCATCTTTTCATCACATCTGCATTTTGTCCAGCTTGAAAGTTCCAACGCAAGAGATGCCTTTGCTAAATCATGGTTATATGTATATCCGTCATTTTCGACAAAATAGTAATCTGAATAAAAAAAAGTTAAATCCTTGTTATCCGCTAATAAATCACTCCTGTATTTTGCTGTCACTTCTTTTTCAAAAATATCTGCAACTTTTACAGGTATTGCACTATGCCCTGAACCAGGTCCATTTCCAAGAGCCCCCTCTTGATCAAGCCCCCATGTCCACATTTCTCCGTTTTCTTTTAAGACTATTGTGTGTGATTGTCCTGATGACACCTGTTTAACCCCGGATATTCCTACTATTACAGGCTCATAATGAGTTTTTTCCGTTCCGTCTCCAAGCTGTCCTTCGTGATTGTAGCCCCAAGCCCACACAGTGCCACTCTCTGTCAAAGCTATTGTTTGCCTACCTCCGGCAGATATTTGTTTAACTCCTGATATATTTACTTTTACCGGGGCTGCACGGTCAATATTTGTTCCGTCTCCAAGCCTTCCGTAATCATTATTCCCCCACGCCCAAACCTCACCGTTTTCTTTAAGAGCTACTGTATGATGCCCACCTGCCGATACTTGTTTAACTCCTGATATATTCACTTTTACTGGGGTTACACGGTGAGTTTTTGTTCCGTCGCCAAGTTGTCCGTCGCCATTAGCACCCCACGCCCACACCTCGCCGTTTTCTTTAAGAAGCACAGTAAAATTAAGCCCTGCTGATACTTGTTTAACATCTGTTATGCCTACTTTTACAGGTGTTAAGCAAGCCTCTGTTGTTGCGTGACCATTTTCGTTTCTTTTCCATTTTTGCCCCCATGTCCACACTTCGCCGTTTTCTTTTAGGGCTACAGTGTGTCTGCCTCCTGCGGATATTTGTTTAACTCCCGATATATTTACTTTTACAGGCAATGACCGGGATGTGTCTGTTCCGTTGCCAAGTTGCCCGTATTCATTATTGCCCCACGTCCACACCTCGCCGTTTTCTTTTAGGGCTACAGTATGACTTTGTATGAAACCTCCTGCAGATATTTGTTTGACCCCAGTTATTTTTGATTTTACGGGCACATGTATATAGTCTTCCGTTCCATCTCCAAGTTGTCCGTCGCCATTAGAACCCCACGCCCACACCTCGCCGTTTTCTCTCAATGCTACTGTATGTAAATATCCTGCTGAAATCGCAGTTGCTTTAAAAGCATCTGTTGTACCTGCCAACACAGCAGACGGAAACAAAGAACTAATTATAGCAACCGCCAAAATGATACTTACAATTTTTTTCATATTTCTAACCTCGCAAATTAAAAAATAATACCTTTTAATTATACCGAAAGTAAAAGGTTTTTTCAATACATTTTTAAAAAAAAATCAAACTAACCTCGTTTACGTAGTAAGTCCGAGTTTTTGTTCATTTCATTTCCTCTGCTTTAGCAAGCATCCTTTCAACAGAAATGCCGTATCCTCTGGTGGAATCATTGACCAAAACGTGGGTAACGGCACCGATAATTTTTCCGTTTTGCAAAATAGGGCTGCCGCTCATTCCCTGCACAATACCGCCGGTTTGGGAAAGTAAGTCCTCGTCTGTGATGCGAATAATAAAATCACGATTCCCTTTTCCTTCTAAAATTTTCACAATTTCAATTTCATATTCGCAGGTTCCTGTCTCTGACACGGTGGATAAAATCGTGGCTTTCCCCAACTTTACCTCTCGCTTTGATGCGGCAAAAACAGCCTCCCGTTGGATAAAGGCTTCATTTTCAAGTGTCCCCGAAAGTCCCGTTTGGGTATTTTGGGAAATAATGCCGACGGGAATATCGGAAAGTACCCCGATTAACTCCCCTGCACGACCTTTTTCGGCTTTTTTGGCACCTTTGATTTCCACCAGCTCTACCTGACCTTTTCTGACAGAATAGGTTTTCTCGGTATCCGAATCATTGAGGGGATGTCCTAACGCCGCAAACTGCTTTTTATCCTCCGTAAAAAAGGTGACGGTGCCGATTCCTGCCGCACTGTCCCGAAGCCACATTCCGAAAACAAGCTGATTTGCCTGATTCCTTTGGGGTGTGATATCCAAAAGCAGAGGCTTATCCTCCCGAAGAATGGTTAAGGTGACGGTGTTTTCTCCGATACTGTGAAGAATTTCTTCAAAATGACGGGTATTTTGCAGAGAAACCTGGTTTACTTTTATAATAATGTCTCCGATTTTTACGCCTGCTTTTTGTGCCGGCAGGTTCCCCGATTCCACGCCGACTACCATTACTCCCTTGGTTTTAAACCGCATCCCAACCGCCTGCCCCGACGGAATCAGTTTGCAGTTTATTTCACTTTTTGAAACGGGAATTTCCGGATTGGAAAATCCGTTTGCAGTTGCAAAAACCGTGCAGGCAATCGCCAGCATCCCCAAGGTGTATCGCCAAACTTTTATTTTTTTATTTATTTCTTTTGCTTCTTTTGCTTTTTTTATTTCTTTTGTTTCTTTTGTTTCTTTTTTTCGTTTTAAATTTTTAAAAAACACGAAACTTTCACATCCTTATTTTTTGTTTTTCTTCTTTAGTTTGGCTTTTTGCAAACAGAAAAACAGATGCAAATTTCGGCTTTTTTGCATAAAAAAACTGACAGTAAAACACTGTCAGTTTTTTCCATTTTTTATACATTTAATACACGGTTTCATCTGCTAAGATTTCGTCGATATAGGCTCTCACATCGGGAAGTGTCAAAAGGTTTGCCACTTTCAGTTTATATGCTTTCGCATTGTGAAATCCTTTTAAATACCACAGAATATGGCATCTTGCCTCTTTGATGGCATTCTTTTTGGTGGCACACATTTTTTCGATTTGACGATATAAAACATCCATTTTTTCTTCTTTTGAAATCACACGGTCGGGATTTTTCACCAAATCAAACACAAAAGGATTTCCCAAAGCGGCACGACCAATCATCACCCCGTCACAACCGGTTTGCTCCTTCATCCGAAGATAACTATCCCTATCACTCACGTCTCCGTTTCCGATAACGGGGATGGCAACCGCATCTTTTACCGCCTTAATATAGGATAAATCTGCCACGCCCGAATACTGCATTTCGCGGGTTCTGCCGTGAACGGCTAGATAATCGGCACCTGCTTCTTCGCAAAGCTTGGCACATTCCACCACATTTTTATGCTCACCGTCAAACCCGATACGAAGCTTCACGCTTAAAGGCAAATCGGTTGCTTTTCGCATAGCGGACACAATCTCATAAAGCAACTTGGGATTTTGCATCAAGGCAGAACCATCACCGTTTTTCACGATTTTCGGCGCAGGGCAACCTGAGTTTAAGTCTATCATGGAAAATCCCATATCCTCGATTTGTTTTACCGCTTCGGACAGCACCTCGGGTTCGTGACCAAACAGTTGCACCGATAACGGCGTGTCCTCGGGGGAGGTTTTTAACAAATCGTAGGTATGCTTATCCCGATAGGTTAAGGCTTTGGCACTAATCATTTCGGAAACTGCAAGGAAAGCACCTTGCTCCCTTGCAATTTCGCGGTATGCCAAATCGGTTACGCCTGCCATCGGTGCCAAAATCAAATCGTTTTGGGCTAAAATATCTTGAATTTTATAATTCATTTAAGCTTTCTTCCACTTTTGCCAGTTTTTCCAAGAAGGATTTTTCTTTTTCTTTTTCAGCCTGAACCAATTTTTCGGGAGCTTTGTCCACAAAGCCTTTGTTGGACAATTTGCTTCTTACCAGGTTCAGTTCTTTTTCCAAGAATTCTTTTTCTTTGGTTAAACGGGCAAGTTCTTTTTCTTTATCAATCAGTTCGTTTAAGGGAATCATCACTTCGATGCCCTGACCAACCACATTCACGCATTTTTCGGTTAATGCATCTTTGGAATCCACCAAAATCATTTCGGAAGAATAGGTCAGCTTGGTTAAAAATTCAGAACAAGAGGAAACGAAATCTTTATCTTCGCAAAGCACATACAATTTGGTTTTGTTCTTGGGAGGAACATTCATTTCGCTTCTTGCATTTCTTACGGAAGTGATTAATTCGATATAAGCTTCCACTTTTGCTTCTTCATCGGAGAAATCAAGTTCTGCCTGATATTCGGGGAAGGAAGCAATCATAATGCTTTCATCTTCCACGGGAAGTGCCTGGAAGATTTCCTCGGTGATAAAGGGCATAAAGGGATGTAACAGTTTTAAGAATCCGCTCATAACATAGCATAACACATTCTGAGCAGCCTTGTCTTCCCCTGCCATTAAGCGGGGTTTCACCATTTCGATATACCAGTC
The DNA here is from genome assembly GCA_045631485.1 of Clostridia bacterium. GTDB lineage: Bacteria > Bacillota > Clostridia > UMGS1840 > UMGS1840 > SIG452. The sequence continues at coordinate 8,606 of JAZQUU010000015.1, forward strand.
ACAATATACATTCCAGATAAAGTCATAGAGTTTGGAAACTGCCATACCGAGCTCGAATTTATCTAAGTTTTCGTTCACGTCTTTTGCCAAAGCGTTAAACTTGGATAAAATCCATTTATCTTCGGGTTCTAAGGTGTTTAAATCCAACTCGATTTTATCAATGGTCAGATTCATTAAAACGAAACGGGATGCATTCCAGATTTTATTTGCAAAGTTACGGGATGCTTCCACACGTTCGGTATAGAAACGCATATCGTTTCCGGGGGAGTTCCCGGTTGCCAAGGTGAATCTTAAGGCATCGGCACCGTACTGGTCGATGATTTCCAAGGGGTCAATACCGTTTCCTAAAGATTTGGACATTTTTCTGCCCTGAGAGTCACGAACGATACCGTGAATAAACACGTGCTTAAAGGGTGCTTGTCCCATATGTTCCATACCGGAGAAAATCATTCTTGCAACCCAGAAGAAAATAATATCATAACCGGTTACCAAAACGCTGGTAGGATAGAAATATTTTAATTCCTCGGTGTTATCGGGCCATCCCAAGGTGGAGAAAGGCCACAATGCAGAGGAGAACCAGGTATCCAAAACATCGTCTTCCTGCTTCATTTTGCCGCCGCATTTGGGACAGGTGCAAACATCTTCTTTTGATACCACCATTTCGCCGCAGGCTTCACAGTAGTATGCAGGAATTCTGTGTCCCCACCATAACTGACGGGAAATACACCAGTCGTGCACATTTTCCATCCAGTTTAAGTAGGTTTTGGAGAAACGGTCGGGTACAAACTGAATAGTGCCGTCTTTTACCACGCGAATTGCTTCTTTTGCCAGGGGTTCCATTTTCACAAACCACTGACTGGAGGTAATGGGTTCCACGGTGGTACCGCAACGATAACACTGACCCACGTTATGATTATGTTCTTCAATTTTTACTAAAAGACCCTGTTCCTGCAAGTCTGCAATCATTGCTTTCCTTGCTTCGTAACGGTCCATACCTTCGTATTTTCCGCCAAAATGATTGATGGTTGCATCATCGTTCATCACTTTGATTACTTCTAAATTATGGCGCTGACCCACTTCAAAGTCGTTGGGGTCGTGAGCAGGAGTAATTTTTACGCAGCCGGTTCCGAAATCTTTTTCCACGTATTCATCGGCAATCACGGGAATTTCTCTGCCAACCAAAGGCAGAACCAACATTTTGCCAACCAGATGTGCATATCTTTCATCTTCGGGATGCACGGCAACGGCGGTATCACCAAGTAAGGTTTCGGGACGGGTGGTTGCAATAATCACAAACTCGTCGGAATCCTTCACGGGATACTTAATGTGCCAGAAATGGCCCTGCTGCTCAGTATATTCCACTTCTGCATCGGACAACGCGGTAATACAATGGGGGCACCAGTTGATAATTCTGTTGCCTTTATAAATCAAGCCTTTTTCATATAAGTTTACAAACACTTCTTTTACCGCTTTGGAGCAACCTTCGTCCATGGTGAAGCGTTCTCTTTCCCAATCGCAGGAGGAACCTAATTTTTTCAGCTGATGAATAATTCTGCCGCCGAATTTTTCTTTCCAATCCCAAACGCGTTTGATAAACTCGTCTCTGCCCAAATCATAACGGGTTAACCCTTCGTTCACACGCAGAGCTTCTTCTACCTTAATCTGAGTTGCAATCCCTGCATGGTCGGTGCCGGGGAGCCACAGAGCGGAAAAACCTTTCATTCTTTTATAACGGATTAAAATATCCTGCAAGGTTTCATCCAATGCGTGACCCATGTGCAGCTGACCGGTTACGTTCGGAGGCGGAATCACGATGGTATAGGGCTCTTTTTTGGAATCGGGTTCCGCATGGAAATACCCCTTTTCCTCCCAGTTTTTGTAAATACGGTCTTCCACAGAGGAAGGATCGTAAGTTTTGGAAAGTTCTTTTCTCATATTATTATCACCTTTCGTGTTAAATTCTCATATCAGAAAGCAAAGAGCACAATCATCCCCAAAGAAGCTATCAGTAACCCCAAAAGCTTATTGGTTAAAATTTTGGAATCGGTTGCTTCTTGCTTAGTAAGCCACGCTGCAAGTTTTTCTGCCAAAAAACAGATGGAAGCTCCGATTGCTAAAATAACAAGCCCCAAAATCTTCAAGATGATTCTCTCCTTTCGGACATAATACGCTATTTTTGATTATATACTATTATAAAAAAAAATGCAAGTGTTTTTTAGAAGTTTTACGCAGTTTTCGCCCCTTTTTCTTGGATGATTCAATTTTTTTTGGAACTTTTACGAACTTTTTCGCAAAAAAGACTTGACAATTCGGATTTTATTCATTATAATACTAAAGGTTAAATTGGTAATACTATTTGAGTGCAATGCCAAGTCGTTCTTGGCTGCAACCTCTGACTCAAATAATACTTATAAAACTTAATTTTAAGAAAAGGAGTATTTTTGAAATGCCTAACATCAAATCCGCTGAAAAAAGAGTAAAAGTTATTGCAACCAAAACTCTGCAGAACCAGATGATCAAATCTAACTTAAAAACCACTTTAAAAACCTTTGAAGCTGCTTGCGAAAACAAAGCAGATAACTTAGCAGAAGTTTTCCAGAACACTGTGAAAACCATCGATATGGCTTGCACCAAAGGTATCTTAAAAAAGAACACCGCTTCCAGAAAAAAATCCAGCGTTGCAAAAAAATACAATGCTGCAATCAACGGTTAATTTTTAAGAAGTTCATAAGTCCCAAAATCCCGTATGGAAATTCCATACGGGATTTTTTTATAAATCATCTTGCAAAACATATTTCCTTGTGCTATAATGAAGCCATAGAAAGGATGTGTTTTTGTGAAACTTCGTGAATTCTTTTCAAACTTTTTTGCAGGCGTGAAAAACGGAATCTCCCGTTATTTCATTGCATTTATCTGCACGGTGCTGCTGTTTCTTACGGCATCGTTTGAAATTTTATGGGAAACCGGTGCTGATGACGTCATCATTCCTTTATGTATGGCATTCGGCTTGACAGCTTTGTTTTCGGTTTTCTTAAAAAGTGTGCAGGAATATCTGTTTGAAAAATTAAGTATTTTAATTCAAGCCATTATCTGCACCCTTACCGCAATCCTTAGCTTCATTCTGATCCATACATATTACAAATTGCTCTACACGGCTATGGCATACGCAGGTGTTATGATTGCCCTGGTTTGCTTTATCTTCTTTGTGTTAATGCGTGGCGAACATCGTGAAAGTGTGTTTGCCAAGCTTATCGCAGCTTCTGTTTTTTCATCTGCGGTATGTAGTGTACTATCGGGAGGACTTTCCACCTGTATCGGAGCATTCCAAGCCTTATTATTCAATTTTGATAACATTCATAAGGTATATTTCATTGTTCTCTTATTTGTGTGGACAATTGCATATCCCAATATTTTTCTCTCCTTTATCCCCAAAAAGGATACGCCCGCATCCCAATCCAAAATCTTCAAAACCTTTGTGTTATATGCAGGCTTACCCTTATACATATTGCTCATCGCTATTTTGCTGGTATATTTGGCAAAAATCGTAGTCACCTGGCATATGCCTGTGGGAGAAATCAACTGGTTTGCTTCCTTTGCTTCCCTGTTCTTTATTTTCTTTGTGTTAAGTGTGATGCAATATCCCGAAAAACTGCCGAAATTGTTTGTGAAATACGGCGGATATTGCTTGATTCCCGTTCTCATTATGCAGGCAATTGCCGTGTTTGAAAGAATCAATGCATACGGACTGACCACTCCCAGAACCATTTCTCTGGTCCTGATTGTAATCGGAATCCTCTTTATCGGTGCCACCATTATCAAGCCGAAACATATCAATAAAATTGCGCTGGTAGCAGGCATCATTGTGCTGGTAGTTACCATAACACCCTTTAACGTTATTGATATGCCCATTGCAAGCCAGACCGCGATCTTGGAAAACGCCCTCTTAAAAAACGATATGATAAAAGACGGTATGGTTGTTCCTAAAAACGATGTCAACAAAGAAGATGCCGAAACCATTGACAGTGCATATCACTATCTGAAATATAATGCTCAACAGGTGCCTGATTTCATTCCCGAAGGAGACAACAGCTTTATCGAAATCTTTGGATTTGAACGATATGAAGATGAATCTAACTGGAAACATTATTCTTTTTGGACAAAAGAGTCGGTTAACATTACGGGTTATGATAAAATGATACAAATTTCCGGCAACAAAGATGATATCATCACCTTAGAACATAACAACCATCAATACGATATCAACGTAAGAGAAATTGCACAGGAACTATACAACCAATATGGCGAAAACCAGCATGAAATGGAACTGTATCAACTCAACGAAAATGTAGCTTTAGGATTTGAAGCTTTCCATATAGAACTGGAAAATGATGAAATAGATTACTGCACTCTGAACGGATATGCATTATTAAAATAAAACGTACAAAAAAGAGGTCAACCAAGTTGACCTCTTTTTCATTTGCCACTATTCGTTATATAATCCAAACTTACCGGACAACAGCCAAGTGATGACCAAAGCAGGAACAAACAAGACAATTCCGCCGATGTCAAACACTTCCATCGCCAATAAGAATGCGGCAACAGGACATTTGGTCATTCCTGAGAATAATGCCACAAAGCCAAGGCAGGCACCCACGCCTGCGGGCAGTCCCAAAAGAGCTCCCGCCACACAACCAAAGGTTGCGCCGATAAAGAAGGTTGGCACAATTTCGCCGCCTTTAAAGCCTGCGGCAACGGTGATTGCCGTAAAGAGAATTTTCAGTAAAAACGCTTCATAATTTGCAGTTCCAGAAATGGCAGTTTCGATAACACCCATCCCTGCCCCGTTATAATCGGTGGTGCCGACCAACAAGGTAAGCCCGATAATAAGAAGACCGCCGACAGGTGCACGAAGATGGGGATTTTTCACAAGCTTTTTTCCATAGTGCTCTGTTTTATGAAGTGCCAATGCAAAAAGAATACAAACAATTGCACTAAGCACCGAAAACAAAAGCACCTGCCAAATCAGATGAAAATGATATGTAAATTCGGGCATTAAAAACCGTACCGGTGCCACGCCGCAAAGTTGTGCCGTAAAGAAAGCCACCAGGGATGCAATCATGCAAGGGAGCAATCCGTTCCATTTCCATTTTCCCTGACGGGTTACCTCAACCGAAAAAATCGCCGCAGTAAAAGGGGTTCCGAACAGGGCGGAAAACATACTGCTCATCCCTGCCATTACCATCTGTTTTTTCTCTTCTTCCTTTTGCCCGAGGGCTTGTCCCACATTGTAACCCATACTGCCGCCAAGCTGAAGAACTCCCCCCTCATATCCTGCGGAGCCGCCAAAAGCGTGTGTGATAACGGTGCCGAGAAAGATGAAAGGAATCATCACCAAGGGAATATTCTTTCCCTCTTTCACCGCCTGAAACACCCGTTTGGTATCAATATTTCCCAAATTGCGGAAGCATTGATGCATCGCCGCAATAAGCAAACCGCCTATGGGCAACAAATAAAGGAACCAAAAATGATGCTCTCGCTGTTCGGTCACAAAATCCACGCTGATATGAAACAAAGAACCCAAAAGTCCGCCCAAAATTCCCAAAAGGATACTAAAAAGCACCCATTTTATGGTGTTTTTTCCATGTTTTTTTACAAATTCCATTTTCCTTTTTCCTCTGATATCGCTAAATTTTCAATAATTCTTTCCCAAAAAGTTCGTGTCAAGACAGGAGAACAGTGAATAATAAGACCTACTAACTTTTTCCTATTTTTTCACTGCTTTTTTTCTGAACAAAATTCTTTAGAACCCGCGAGAACACTGGATTTTCTCGCATCCGATAGTATATGTAATATTATAAATCGGCAAACTAATTTATCTATTTTCAAGTATTCTTAAATGCTCAATGATTCTTTTCATATTTTTTCTTTCTATCCATGTACCAAAAATGCAGAGCAAAGAATAAAATAGCGCAAATAATATCATTGTAATTATCTGAATATGATTCTTCGCTATGATACCTCCAACTAAATTACTCAGAACAAGAAACATAAATATACATGTAAATGCAATCGTAAATAAATGCCACCTCCAAAAACCTAATGCAGTTGTACA
>JAZQUU010000016.1:0-8907 GCA_045631485.1 Clostridia bacterium
AGAATCAATCACTTAAACGAACACTTAAAATTAAACCACAAAGACCATCATTCCAGAAGAGGTCTGTTGAAAATGGTTGGTAAAAGAAAAGGCTTACTGGCTTATTTAATGAAAAAAGACATCAACCGTTACAGAGCAATCATCGAAAAATTAGGTTTAAGAAAGTAATTTTCTCGGTTAGTTTCTTGCTTGCCGGAATTACTTTTAAAGTCATTCTAAAAATTAAGCGGCAGGCTGATAATTGTGGTCAGCTTGCCGTTTTTTCATTTCAAAAAATAAAATATTTATCATAAAAAAAGAGAGGACAAGCTTAGGTTATAGCAATTGAAAAGGTTTTTTTGGTTTTTTAATCGATAAGAATGTCTGCTTTCAAAAAATCTTTTTATCGCAAAAAAATTGAAAGAAAAAAATCCGTATAAGTCCGAAGATCAAAAATATCTTTTCAAGTGCTAAAGCCGAGGCTCCCCTTTCATAAAACATTAACAAAGAAAAGGAGATCAAAAAAATGTTCAGAACTTTTGAAACTACTTTCGCCGGCAGACCTTTAGTGGTTGAAACCGGTAAAATGGCTCAGTTAGCAAACGGCTCTTGCTTAGTTCGTTGGGGTGAAACCGTTGTTATGGTTAACATCACCGCTTCCAAACAGCCCAGAGAAGGCATCGATTTCTTCCCTCTGTCTGTTGACTACGAAGAAAAACTGTATTCCGTTGGTAAAATCCCCGGTGGCTTCTTAAAAAGAGAAGGCAAACCCACCGAAAAAGCAATTTTAGCATCCCGTGCCATTGACAGACCCATCCGTCCCTTATTCCCCAAAGATTTAAGAAACGACGTTGTGGTTGTGGCAACCGTGTTATCTGTTGAACAGGACAACCAGCCTGAAATCGCAGCATTCTTAGGTACTGCAATTTCTCTGGCAATTTCCGATATTCCCTTCAATGGTCCTATCGCTTCTGTTGGCGTTGGTCTGGTTGACGGTGAACTGATTGTTTGCCCCAACTCCGAACAGAGAGCAGCATCCGATTTAGACTTAACCGTAGCAGGTTCCTTGGAAAAAATCGTTATGATTGAAGCAGGTGCTAACCAGGTTGACGAAAAAACCATGCTGGATGCAATCAAATTAGGTCACGTTGAAATCAAAAGAATGTGCGAATTCATTAACGATATCGCAAAAGAAATCGGTAAAGAAAAATTCGGCTACCAGTCTTTTGAATTAGATAAAGATATTTACGAAACCGTAAGAGCTTATGCAGAAGACAAAATCAAAGAAGCTATCATCTCTGACCAGAAAGAAGTAAGAGAAGGCGGCGTTGACGCTGTATGCAAAGAAGTAACCGAACACTTCCAGGATGAAATCGATCCCGCAATCTTAGGCGAATGCTTATACAAACTGCAGAAAATGATTGTTCGCGGTTGGTTGGTAGAAGGCAAACGTGTTGACGGAAGAAGAATGGACGAAATCCGTCCCTTAGCTGCAGAAGTTGGTCTGCTTCCCCGAGTACACGGTTCCGGTTTATTCACCAGAGGTCAGACTCAGGTTATGACCATTGCAACCTTAGGTGCAGTAAACGAAGCTCAGTTCTTAGACGGTATTGACGAAGAAGACACCAAACGTTATATGCATCAGTACAACTTCCCCTCCTACTCTGTTGGTGACGCTCGTCCCTCCAGAGGTCCCGGACGTCGTGAAATCGGTCACGGTGCATTGGCTGAAAGAGCATTGGCTCCTGTAATTCCCTCCGTGGAAGAATTCCCCTACTCTTTCCGTCTGGTTTCCGAAGTATTAAGCTCCAACGGTTCCACCTCTCAGGGCAGTATCTGCGGTTCTACCTTAGCATTAATGGATGCAGGTGTTCCCATTAAAGCTCCCGTTGCAGGTATTTCCACCGGTCTGGTAACTTACGAAGGCGGCAGAAAAGTATTCTTGGATATCCAGGGTATCGAAGACTTCTTTGGCGATATGGACTTTAAAGTGGGCGGTACTCACAAAGGTATCACCGCAATCCAGGTTGACATTAAAGTGGACGGCTTAACTTATGACATTATCGAAGAAGCATTCGAAATGACCAGAAAAGCAAGAATCCACATTTTAGATGATATTATGTTAAAAGCAATCCCCGCTCCCAGAGCAGAAGTTGCAAAATATGCTCCCAAAATGTTCTCCACCAAAGTTCCCGTGGATAAAATCCGTGAAGTTATTGGTGCAGGCGGTAAAGTAATTCAGAAAATCGTTGCTGATACCGGAGCAAAAATTGATATCGAAGATGACGGTTCCGTATTCATCTGTGCAGTGGATGCAGATGCAGCGAAAAAAGCATTGGCAATCGTGGAAGGTATCGTAGCAGAACCCGAAGTTGGCGCTGTATATCAGGGTAAAGTTACCAAACTGATGGCATTCGGTGCATTCGTGGAATACCTGCCCGGTAAAGAAGGTTTGGTTCACATTTCTCAGCTGGATACCAAGAGAGTTGAAAAAGTGGAAGACATTGTGTCTGAAGGCGATGAAATCATGGTTAAAATCATCGAAATCGACAAACAGGGTCGTGTAAACCTTTCCAGAAAAGAAGCTCTTTTGGGCTAATTTTTGAAAGAATTTCATAAAACAAAAAAGAGATGTATGAAAATACATCTCTTTTTTACTTCAAAATAAAATACCGCCCTAGACCGGCGGTGGCTTCATCGTAATAGACTTTGCCACTGTGCCAATCTACAAGCGATATGGTTTCTGCAAATAGCGGCAGTTTCATCTTAAAAAGATTACGCTACAAGGCACATTACAGAAGAAAATTTCAATTATAAAAAGGAGTCGGGCAAGCGCCACAATGACCTACTAACACAGGAGAATTCCCTGACCGATGAAAATAACCAAGATGTCGTGACCTAAAATAAGTCCCTGCAGGCAATACGTCCAAAAACGAACTTGTAAAATCCGAAGCTCCTTAGTTTTATTATATTACATATTTTCCCATTTGTCAAGGACACAAAAACACCGCAGAAGACTTAATCTCTGCGGTGTTGATTCTTTTATTTATTTCCCGAAGCGATCCAACAATACCTCCTGGGTGATTACAGTACCTTCATCATAATCTTTGGAATCGGGCAATGCGGAGCCGTTATCAAACTTAAATCCGCCAATCATCCAGTCTAATCCCTGCACGGTGATACGGAAGGTATGATTACCTTTGGTCAGTTTATAGTTGCCAATTTCATACTCTTTCAGCGACCAGTCGGTTCTGGGAATAGAATATGCGCTCTTAATCGTTGTGCCGTCTAAATCTAATTTTGCGGTACAAGCAGCACCGGAGGTGTTACCGTCGCTTGCACGCAAGGTCAGAGTGTAGGTATCTGCGGTGGGAACATAGAAATCAAATTCCAACCATTCGCCGGGACGGGTATCCCCCACTTCCCCACCGGGATATACTGACGGTTTGGAATGACTGATTTCATTGAATCTGTCATATTCTTTTGCAATAATCCAACGGTTGATATCTAAAATTTCATTACTGGTAAATGCAATTTCGGGATAACGGTCGTACGCCAAAATTCTCCAGTCAGGTTCATCCACTTTATTTAAAAGCTTCTGATAAGCAGGTTCCAAGCCTGCTTCTTCCATAATGGTTCTTGCTTTGGCGGGCCAGTTTCCGTCGGTTACTCTGACGGTGCCGGATTCGGAACATACCGAATCATCGCAGTTATCGCTTAAGGTGTCGGTATAGTTATTTCTCGCCACACAACCGCTGATATTTACGCCGGTTCTTGCATAAATCATCGTTTCGGAGCCGGTTACCACATTGTTTTCCATAGTGATGGCTTCGGTACCTTCGTCCAGGTAAATACCGCCACGGTAGTCTCCTGCATTGATTAAGTAGTTATTGGAAATATGAGTGTTTTCCATACGGCTTAAGGTGTAAACATGAGCGCCGTCGGGAGTTTTCTGGGTAGCATTTTCGATTCTGTTATGGGTTACCATAATGTCTCGGCAATCTGCCACATCGGCACCCCATCCCCAACCAACAGAAATACCGGTATAGGGAATATCTTTAATATCATTGTGATGAACATTGATATTGCCTGCATAGTAAACAGAAATTGCGGTACAGCCGGTGTATTCGTTGGCAACTCTGCGAATCACATTGTTTGCCACTTCCACATTTTTTACTCGTTCCTGACCGGACACCATGGAGTTACCGTGGAGGAAGTTCCCTACCACCAAAGCGGTACCGGAAATTTCACGGAAGATATTTCCTTCCACAACCGCATCGGAAACGGCGTTATCCATATTGATACCATTGGAGCCAAGACAAGCAAAATCACAATTTTTAATGGTGATATTTTTTGCACGGTTTATGGTAATCTGCGCCGGGAACATTCTGTCTGTGTAGCTTGCAGAGTTGGAGGTGTTGCAATACCATTCGTTGTCTGCCTGATTGAATTTCACGCCGTTTTTGGAGATTTCGTTTAAAGCACCATACTTGAAGGTTAAGTTATTTAATTCAATATCCGACACCTTCTTGGTTGCGGAGCTTCCGCGGATACGGAGCATTTTTTCGGTGGTGCCCGCATACACTTCTGCGGTGGTCATATCCTCTTGGGCATAGGGATAATAATACATTTTCTTCGCAGTCTTATCGAAATAGAATTCACCGGGTTCGTCCAACAATTCCAGTGCATTTTCAATAAAGAACTGACGGCTTGTACCAATGATTAAATGAGAATAACCCAAGGTGGTATGAGTTGCCCATTGAGGCTGCTGCATATCAAACACGGTGGTTACACGTCCACGGGTAATATCGTTAACAGGAGTTCTGGATAAGGTCCAGAGAATCGGCCAACAAATCATAACATCTTCCGGATTGGTAGTAATATCCGGGAAGTTGGTATTGGAGATTTTAAAGCCGTCGGAAGCATAAGAGCTGCCCGTTTTATTATATAAAGCAGTAGGTTGATACAGATATCGGCTTCTTGCCAACACCGCAGGATTATCATTTACATACAGAGTTCTGGTTGCACTGATATCGGAAGCATCTGCAACCCAGATGGGAGAATCGGTCTGTTTTGTCCAACCTTCTACCTTGGTACCTGCATTAAAGACAGGAGGATTGTTGGGGTCTTCTCCTTTATAGATAACTTTGTAGCCGTTTTTACCGCTAATGGAATCGTCCATCGTCATCATAGAGGTAACGGGGTAATTACCGCCTGCAAAACGAACGATAATATCGTCATCCATATTTGCGGTTAAGCCTTTTACCAATTCATTGGCTCTTGCTAAAGTTTTTACGGGAGCGTTTTTGCTACCATCGTTGGCATCATTGCCGTCGGGTGCCACATAAATTTCCGCATAGAAGGAAAGATTGGGATTTTCCGCTTCCGCAACGCTCGCATAAGGAGTGAGATTTTCATTTAAAAGCATTGCTTTTAAGTTTCCGGTAATATCGGGTAAGCTCACGCTGTATTCTTCGGTGGTGCCAACAGCCTGCAAGGAGGTATCAATAGGTTTGATATTCACATTCAAAAGTTTTTCAGTCTCTACATCGTATTCTGCAATGACGAGATTCACGATTTCATCTTCGGAGGTTCCTCGTTGAATAAAAGAAACGCTTGCAGTTGCGGTTTCGGCATCTAAGGTGATTTCACTAAAGGTGCTTTCGGTGCAAATGGGTTTTAAGTTGGCAACATTGACCTGGTCTGCCCATTCTTCTGCTAAAAGTTCCCCTGCACTGTGCATTCTTAAGTTTTTAATGGTTGCGGTTTTGGGACCTAAGTTTTCGATGGTGATGGTATTATCACCGCTTCTTACATACAAAAGCTCGATATCGGTTAAATCTGCATCTGCCCAGGCACAGGTTAACCCGGTATTCCCGTTGGGATACAAGTCTGCATAAAAGCCGGTATCGGTAGATACTCGGATGGTGTTCCCTTTGTTACCGTCACTAAATAAAATGTAGGGATAGATAAGGCCTGCCAATCCTTTGGACGGAGTGTATGTAAAGGTGTAAATGTCTCCGGGTGCTAAGGATTTGTTTAAGTTTAAAGCAACTGCATCCTCCTGCCCGGAAATAATCGGTTCGGCGGGAGTAGAAACCTTACCAAAATAATCCAGACCGTTATTTTTTAATTTGGTGAAGGTAAGAGTTGTGGCAGTATTGCTCACAGAAATCTTGTTTGTGCCCTGCATCAGGTACACATAGCCTTCCCCTCCTGCGGATAAGGATGCCTGGCTTCCAAGCTCGGTGGTAACAGTAACCGCTCGGGTTGCTTTCACGTGATATACCCCTGCATAAGGAGCGGTGTATGTTTTGGTGCCTGCTGCCGCTGCTACGGGAATTGCACTGAAAATCATACAACATACCAACAGAAGCGTTAGTAATTTTTTCATAAGTTTACGATTCCTTTCTGTATGTTATCATGTCGCACATTTTTGTGTAATTTGCATAATGGCGAACAAGCATATTCGCCACCAATGTACATTTTATCATATTATTTGCTATTTGTAAACCCATAAATTGATTTTTCCTGATTTGAAATATGCTAAAATTCAATTGCTTTTTGTTTTTTTGAAAAAAAAGGACCCAAGCACAACACTTGAGTCCTCGTTTTGTATTGTTAGAAATCTTATTGAAGCAATTAGAATACTTTAGTTTCGATATTTAAGTATTTTTCAAACGCTTCCACAACTGCATCTTTGGAAGAGCTTAAAGAAATTGCAACATGATGTTTGTAGCCGTTATCTGCCATGTATTTACAGATATCGTTGATACCTTCTTTTTCCACTACTTTACCGGAACCGAAGAATTCGGCATCAAAAGGATCATCGGTAAATTTACCGTCGGACACAAATGCCAACACTTTGCCGTTTTCGGTTCTGATGCTGCCCCAGGTAATATCACCTGAACGGATTTTCGCTTTATTAACCCCTGCACCGGTACCGGGACCAAAGGTTTTCTTGAACATTAAGTGTTCGATGGTTTCCCCTTTGCCTTCCATCATATTAATCGGCACGGGACCGCAATGGAACATAATTGCCTTATCTTTGGCATCACCATAGTTATTGTTGAAGTCCAGCAAGGTAACAGGAGAACCGCCGGATAAGGATAACGCTCTCATCATAGCCGCATTTACGATGTCGGTTTCACAAGCGGTTGCAATACCTTTATGATTTAAAATACCCAAGCAGGTACAGGGAGCAATCGCAGTTTCAGTCTGGAATTCAGGCCAACATCTGATTGCCAAAGCATCTAAGTTCAGTTCTTTTACCAGATCTTCCAAAACGATTTCCAGTTTCGCCATAGCGGTCAGTTTATCGTCGCCCCATTCACCTAAGTTGGTAACGGCAAGGATTTCTTCTTTCATCGCAGGAAGTTTGGATTCATCCACTTTTTTGATTCTTGCAAACACTTCGCTCAAGTCGATGGTTTCCACATTGATACCTGCATTCTGCAGAGCAATTTCGTCCACACGAACGGTTTTGAATGCAGAAGTTCTTGCACCGATGCAACCGATGTTGAAACTCTTCATACCGTCAACAACGCGACAGATTCTTTCGAATTTATCCAAATCTTTTTTGAAGGAATCGGAAGAAGGAGCACACACAAAATCGGTGGTCTGAGTGAATTTGATACCTGCCTGACGCAGAGCGTTGCACATTGCGAATTTACCGCACATTGCATCACGTCTGTGCGCAAAGTCCATTTTACCCAGTTCATCGGGATATGCCTGAACCAAAATCGGCACTTTTACGTCTTTTAATGCAACCAGCGCACCGTTTTCGTCACCAAAGTTAGGTAAGCAAAGGATAACGCCTTTGTATTTACCTTCATTTTCTTTTAAGAAGTCTGCAAAAATTTTACCTTCTGCGATGGTTTCGATTGCACCGTATCTGGTTTTGTCTAAATCGGGATAGATGCAGTCGCAACCTGCCGCTTTGATTGCAGCAACCATTTCTTCTCTTGCAGAAGCAATAACTTCACCGGGGAAAAATCCGCGGTTACCGATATATAATGCATAAGTTAAGCTCATAATGTTATTCTCCTTTTATGGTAAAAATGTTTTGTTTTATCAAACAATTTTACCCATTTTTCTTGACTTGTGTTGTTCGTTTTTGTATAATGAAAGTGATATTCTAAAAAAATTCTAAAAAAAGCAGGTGTAATCTATGGTTTTAAAATATGATTTGGACAAAATCAAAGCGTTTTTAACTGATTTTCATAATATGACGGGCTTAACCGTCAGCTTCTGGGATGCCGAAATGAATCAGCTTGCCTTTATGCCCCAAAAGATGCCAGCTTTTTGTCAACTGATCAAGCAAGTTCCTTTGGGAAAGAAAGCTTGTCTGACTTGTGATAAAAAGCTGATTGTGGAGTGCAATCGTCAGTTGAAGCCTATCACGGCAAAATGCCACGCAGGTTTAGTTGACACGGCAATGCCCATTATGTATCAGGACAAGCCCCTGGGCTTTATCCTGTTTGGGCAAATCAAAGACGGATCTTTAACCGAAGAAGAATCTGAATCTTTGCTTCGGGAATTGGGAAAAAAACTGTCATTACCCAAAGAAGCACTGGTAGCGGCATATCAAAAAACCAAAAAGCTTCTGCCTCAGGCAATTGAATCCACAGCCAACATTTTGCATTACGCTACTCTGCAACTTTTAATCAGTAAAACCATTGATATGGGTGATCACACCTTAATCAATCAGATTGATGAATATCTGAAAGAAAATTTAGAAAATCCTCTTTCTGTGTCGGGTATCTGTGAGGAATTTGGTGTATCCAAAAACCGTCTGTATGCTTTGTGGAAAAAACATTTTGATGTGACGGTTGCCGACTACATCTTAACCCTACGTTTAGAAAAAGCCAAGCATCTGTTAACCGACACCGATCTTCGGGTACATACTATCTGCTCGATGGTGGGCAT
>JAZQUU010000017.1:0-55638 GCA_045631485.1 Clostridia bacterium
TAGGCACGCCGCTAGCGTTCATCCTGAGCCAGGATCAAACTCTCTCGTATATTTCCATTAAAAAAATAAACAATTTAAGTTCGCTAGCTTTTCGCTTCGCTTTTTCTTTTCCTCGATTTACTTGATTTCGTTCGTAGTTCTTAAAATAAAAACTCTAGAATTTTCAAGGTCCATTATGTTATTCAGTTTTCAAGATTCATTTGCTGTCTTCCGAGACAGCTTCGTTATTCTATCACAGGTTTTTTCATTTGTCAAGCATTTTTTTAAAAAAATTTTCATTTTTTTCCACGTTTTTCACAAAAACATAGGTAGTTTTTCAACAGAACGCCGATTTTTAGCTGTTTTTGGCAATTTTTAAAGCACATTTTCGGGGATGGATTTATCAAAATTTCTTTTTACAAATAACAATGGGAGGGGAATTTTTTGATATTTCCTCCTCCCCTACAGTTTACCTATTCACTATTCACTTTTCACTATTCACTCAATTACCGTTTCCTTGTGTGAGGCGGTTTCTGTTATCATACAAACAGGAAGTCAAAATGCCATTTTCGGTTTTTTCGATTCTATTATTGTAACCGTCGTAAGTGTATGAAGTTACTGCATCAAGACACAGAACCGTCCCCTGTCTTGGCCTGTTTTCATTTTTGTCTTGCTACTCAGATTGGTGATGTCTCCTTATCTCTTGTCCTTGATACATAATTAAATATCCTTGGGATTTCCAAACCTTTAATGTCATTTCCGCATTGAATCGAAATATTCCAGCTTCGTTTTTCTCGCTGTTGGCGCATAGTACTTTTACTGCCTCATCAACATTTTCATTTAATGCAAGACACCAGCCGGCGGCCTTTGTACTAATAACAACACTTTCGTTTTGCAACAATTCTTTTAAACATTCCATGGCAAAATCTTGGTTTTCCTCAAAATGTTTAAAAATTCTCATTAATTTGGGTTGTTCTTTGTTTCCGCTCTTATAATCTCCCGTTTCATTTGAACGATATATTATATCACAGCTTAACTCAAATTGGTTCATGATTTCTTCTTTTGTATATTTTTTCATTCTATCACTCCAAATTCTTTTAATATTTTTATTCCATTAAAACACAAGGGGACGGTTCTGTTGTGTTAGTTCTTTCTAGTAAGGCAAGCGGAACCATACAACGGGACGTCGAGGACGCCGTCCCCTACATTGGTTATTTTAATTCACACAATGGGCGATTCGTGAATCGCCCCTACGATGCACCCATCGGGTGCCACCGTTTTTATTCTTTCTTATTTATTATATATCTTCTCGGACTCCTGTTAAATCGAAATGTGGGGTATATTCTTCTTTGGCGCTGGACTTTTGTTGCATATAGGCATTGGTAAAGCCAAGCTCTAATGCCAAGTCAATCACCGAATGATATTCCAGGGAGGTAATTCTGCGGTTTAACTCGGGGTAGTTTTGTAAATGTCCGTTGGGAGTGAACTGGCTCATTAAGCTTAGGATAAATTGAGTTGTTCCGAACCGTTTTTTCAATTCCTTTAACACCTCAAAGGAATCCTTACGGCAACCGGGCAACACCAAATGCCGCACAATCACACCCGACTTTAAAATTCCGTCCTCGCTGAATTTGGGTGCACCGCACAGAGAGAGCATTTCGGCAAGAGAATCCATAGCATACTCAAAATAATCGGGTGCAAGGCTGTATTTTTGGGAGATATCGGTGGATTGGTATTTCACATCGGTGAGAAAAATATCAATATACCCTTTAAGCATTTGAATGGTTTTGGGCTTTTCGTAGCCGCCCATATTGGCAACAAAGGGAATCTTCATTTTCTCACGAACCAAATCAATTGCACGAAGAATCTGCGGAAGATAGGGTGTGGGCGTTACCAGATTGATATTGTGAGCGCCCTCGTCCTGCAATTTCAGAAAAATATCGCCAAGCTGATTTATGGTGATTTCTTTTCCGAAGCCGCCAACGCTGATATCATAATTCTGACAGTACCGACAGGCAAGATTGCAGCCCGAAAAAAACACCGTCCCCGAACCTTTGGTGCCGCTGATACAAGGCTCCTCCCAAAAATGAAGTGCCGCTCTTGCCGCTTTGATATGTTCCCCTGCACCGCAAAAGCCAACGGTTTTGGTTCTGTCAACACCGCAGTTTCTTGGACATAATGTACAGTTTTTTAGCTTGTCCATAGAAAAAAGTTTCCTCCTAATGGTCTGTTGTCAACTCTCAGAAACAACAGACACATCTCTCTGCTATCTTATTTGCAATATTCGTTCATAAAGTTATACGCTATTTGTGTAAAATTTCCTCTTGTTATTTTCAACTCCTCTGTAGCTACATTTGTCAAGAGGTTATATTGATCTGCTAATGTCATAACAGTATCACCACTCACTTCGCTTTCTCCCAACACTTTAACCAAGGCTGTCAATACTTCATCAAGAGTAATCTCATCATTAGGATAGAAATATTTATTATCAGCTTCCATGATTTTATTGGACACTAAAAAACCAATTGCATTTTTACACCAATGGGAAGCGGGAACATCCTTCAGATTACAATCCACATTGATTCCCTGGACTTGCATCCCAAGCATCTTGGTTAATGAATATGCAAACTCTGACTTTAGCATATATGCATAAGGTCGGTAAGTTCCGCCCTCGTAACCATTAAACGAACCAATATCAAATTGTTGGCTCATAACATAAATCGCATCGTAATACTTATAATCAGTCGGAACATCTGCAAAAATAATTTCTTTATTGTCCGGCACTGTTATGGTTTTATCGTAAACAAGATTTTTTATGGATACCACTTTTCCGATAGACTGCATCTCATCATTCCAAATCATGATTTTACATTTTGCTGCCGTTTTTATAAAGTGGCTGATTGGTATGAAGGTTACCAGTTCATCTTTTGCTTTCATTGTGTATATATTACTGATTGTTGTATCCAGCAATGTGCCGTTTTTTGAATAATAGGCAGTATATATGTTTACACTATCCGCTTCATAATTAGAGTTATTCTTTAATTGAATGGTATAAAAGCCATAATCAAAATTAAATACCGTTGACTGAACCTCTATTGACGGAAGTTTCGTAGCTGAAACCGAATTGACTTCCAAGTAAATTCGCCAAACATCATCAACTCTGGTGCCACGATAAGTATCAGAAAAGCATTTCCCTATAATGTCCAACATCAAAAAATGCTCATCACTTAGGCTTATCACAGGAGTTTCAAATTTGTATGAATCCAATTCTAAAACTTCTGCGTCATACATCACTTTAACCTTTTTGATATCGTTTGAAACTATAATTCCACCCTTAATATCCTCCACAAGTAATCCAAGTTTTGAGATATCCTTCACATTGATATACAAATTGTCGGGATTGTAATATGTTAACAAGGAAGAAATCCCTGAATATTCGCCATTGTTCCATATTTCATATTTCTTTGGGAAAATAGTATCTTCAAACACAGTAATTTTGATTCTGTCAGTTACATCAGCCCATAGCTCAACATCATATTCCGGGGCATACGATTCCAGATTCGCACCAACAATAATTTCAACAACTCCGGCATTTAGTGCTGTAATCGTAACCGTTCCGGTAGGCGGCGACACTTTTTCATCATATGCTCTGATTGCAACGATACCGTCAATATCTGTCCCCCAAGCCAGGTAAGCATAATTCACCCCATGTGTGATTGCCGTAGCTTCTAAGGTAAGCGTATCGCCAACTTTCATTTCTATCAAATCTTCATCCGCAATTTGAACGCTACTGATATATGGTGGAGATAAAGCATAGGATGTGCATATGAAATTCAGCACAAAAAAACATAGTATAGTAAATAAAATGATCCTTTTTACCATAACATCACACACTCCATTCTCATTTTTTAGTCTATATTAAAATTCCCCATTTATTACAATATTCCTACCCAAATCATAGCACATCCTTTTTCCTATGTCAACTGCATTTTATGGACAGTTGTCAGTCATATGCGAAAAAGGGAGTTGTTTCCTAAAAAAATGTCCTTGACATTGGTATTTGTTGTGCTATAATATATAATGTAATGATATATGACAACCTTGTACTAGTTTATCTGATTATTTTTTAGTCATAACGGAGGATTTTTTTATGGCAAAGGAAGCAAAAAAATATTTTAAGGTTGACCCCTGGAAAATCATTGAAGAAGGCTTTAGCCCCAATGAGGGCAGAGTGGGCGAAAGTATTTTCTCCATGGGCAACGAATATATGGGTATCCGAGGCATTTTTGATGAAATGTATTCGGGCGACAAGCTGGTAGGATGCTATTTTAACGGCGTGTATGAAGAAAAGCCGCTGTCCTACCCCGAATATTTCAACGGTCTGGCAAAAAGATGCTGCTTTATGATTAATGCGCAAAACTGGCTTTACACCAGAATTTTTGTGGACGGCGAAGAAATTGACTTAGCCAAGGTTCCCTTCACCAATTTCTATCGTGAACTGAATATGAAAACAGGTCTGGTATTAAGACGTTTTACATACAAAGATATTACTTTCACCTTTGAAAGATTCACAAGCATTAACTATCACTATATCGGCGGACAGAAAATCACTATGGTAAGTGAAACCTCTCACGATGTGAAAATCGTTTCCGGTATTGACTTTACTCCCATTCACGAGGAAGAAGGCAAAAACTACTGGAGTGAATGTGGCAAAGGTGACGACTACATCATCTGTGCTACTCAGACCAGCGGTCAGAGAATTTATTCCAAAATGAAAACCAACTTGGGTGCAGGAAAAGTTGTATCCGAAGACAAGATGATTATGCAGGAATACGATTTCACCTTGCAGGGCGAAAAAGTGTTTGAAAAAGTGGTTTATAACTTTGTGGAACGAGACAAAGATTTAGCCATTGATATGGCAAAAGCAGATTCCTACTTAGCAAAAACCTACGATGAATACAGAGCGGAACACGTGGCTCGTTGGGCAGAAATCTGGAAACATTCCGACGTGGAAATTGACGGAGATGACGAAAATCAGCAGGGTATCCGTTTCTGTATCTTCAACATGCATCAGACCTATCACGGTGATGACGGCAGATTAAATGTTGGTGCAAAAGGCTTAACCGGCGAAAAATACAGCGGTTGGACTTTCTGGGATAGTGAAACCTACTGTCTGCCCTTCTATATGTTCAATAACCCCAAAGCTGCAAAGAACCTTTTAATGTATCGTTACAACACTCTGCCTCAGGCAAAAGAAAGAGCCATTGAACAGGATTGTAAAGGTTCCTGCTACCCCATGGTTACCATTGACGGTACCGAAAGCTGCGGTGTTTGGCAGCACGGTAACTTAGAAATTCACGTGACTGCAGCAATTGCATACGGCGTGTGGCATTATGTGAGAAACACCGGTGACGAAGAATTCTTAAAAGACTATGGTTTGGAACTGTTGGTAGAAACCTCCCGTTACTTTGCATCCCGTGGTGACTGGAGCCCGAAAACCGGCGAATTCGGTCTGTGGGGTGTAATGGGGCCCGACGAATTCCATATGATGGTGCATAACAATACCTACACCAACTTTATGGTAAAGAAAAACTTCCTCTACACCATTGAAATGGTGAAAAAATACGGCTACGATGTTCCCCAGGAAGAACTGGCTACCTGGCAGAACATGGCTGATAAAATGCGTATCAACTACGACGAAAAAACCAAACTGTTTGAACAGCACGACGGTTACTTTGATTTCCCCGAATATGACGTAAAAGGTATGGATCCCGATAAGGTTCCCGTTTACAAATACTGGGCGTATGACAGAATTTTCCGTGTGAATATGTTAAAACAGCCTGATGTTGTGTTAATGCAGTTCTTCTATTCCAAAGACTTCACCTTGGAACAGAAGAGAGAAAACTTCTATTTCTACGAACACAGATGTTCTCACGAAAGCTCCTTATCTCCTGCAATCCACTCCATTATGGCGGCGGAAATCGGCGATTTGGATATGGCGGAAGAATATATGGCATACGGCAGCCGTGTGGATATTGACGACTACAACAGAAATGCACACCAGGGCTTGCACGTAACTTCCATGTCTGCGGCTTGGATGAATATGATTTACGGCTTTGGCGGTATGAGAAGTGACGGCGATATGCTTTCCTTTAAACCCAACATTCCCAAAAAATGGGATCGTTACGCATTCACCATTTTGGTTCGCGGAAGTGTTCTGAAGGTGGAAGTGGTAAAAGGAAAAGCAACCTTCAAAGTGTTGGAAGGTGCACCCGTAACTGTTGAAATTTATGACAAAGCTTATGAAATTACCACGGAGGGCATTGAAATTGAGTACTAATTTTTCAAATAATAAAGAAATCAAAGCAATTATTTTTGACTTAGACGGCGTTATCGTTTCCACCGATGATTGCCATTACAGAGGCTGGAAAAAAATGGCGGACGAAGAAGGTATTTACTTTGACCGCACCATCAACGAGCGTTTAAGAGGCGTAAGCCGTATGGAAAGCTTAAACATCATCTTAGAACGTGCCGAAAAAGAATATACCGAAGACGAAAAGGTGGAAATGGCAACCCGTAAAAACGGTTACTATGTGGACTTTATTCAGGCATTAACTCCCGCTGACATCTTACCCGGTGTGATGGAAGCTTTGGAAGGCTTGAAAGCAAAAGGCATTAAAATTGCCATCGGTTCCTCCAGCAAAAACACTCCCATCATCTTAAAACAAATCGGCTTATCCGATTACTTTGATACAGTGTCTGACGGGAACAACATTTCCAATTCCAAACCCGATCCCGAAGTATTCTTAAAAGCGGCAGACTTCTTAGGAATGCCTTATGACAACTGTGCTATCGTGGAAGACGCCGATGCAGGCATCATCGCAGGAAAAGCGGCAGGCATGGTGACCTTTGCGGTTGGCAGTGCCAAAGGCGGAGACGTTACCCTCTCCAATATGAAAGAATTACTGAACAATCTGTAAAAAGAAATAAAAAGAAAATACCTGAATCCGATTTGGATTCAGGTATTTTTTTATAACGAAAAAGCATGCCACCCCCGTGTGACATGCTTCTTCGTTTTCTCGCGAAAGGACTTCTATTCCACTACGAAAAGTAGGGATTAGCTTGTTTCGTATCGGAGGATTCCTGAGAATCCATCCGATGTTACAATGTTATTGTATCATTGATATGGTTATCTGTCAATTTTCGTACAGGACTATTTTTTTTGTCAAAAGTCCCCTCACAAGACATTTTTTTCATCAAAATAACCAAATCTATCATCACAAAGAAAAAAGGCGATATCTTGCGATATCGCCTTTTTCTATATATCAGCGAGAATTTTTTGATTCCTTATTTTAGAATCCTTCTAGAACAGAGGAACTAAATTTGCATCCAAAAGCATTGCTTTCACATTGCCGGAGGAAGCACTCAATAAGGATACGGAGTAATCTTCGGTGGTGCCAACTGCCTGATCGGTAGTGTCAATCACCACTAAGTTTACCTGAACCAATTTGTTACCTGCATATTCTGCAATATATAAAGTAATTGCTTCGGGGTCGGTGTTGGTAGCTTTGGTGTAGTTTACGGTTGCGGTGTCACCATTTAAGGTGAAGCCTTTAAACTCGTCAACCAGAACGGGAGCATCTGCTACTTCCACGGGAATTACTTTACATTTTGCTAAAACAACTTCAGGACTGGTGGAAACAGAAGAAGAACGGGACATACGGATACCACCGATGGGAGCCGCCACGTTGCTTGTGTTGGTAATGGTGATTACCACTTCCCCTTCTCTTAAGTAAACAGGTTCGTAATCTTTTAAGGAGCTATCGCCGCAGTAAGCATTCCATCCCCACTGATACTGATTGATTTCTGCATAGTGGCCGGTATTGGTTTCCACAATCAGATTTGCTTTATCATCGGAGTTTACCTGCAGCTGAACATAGTACAGACCTGCTAAGGTGTTAGTTGCCTTAAAGGTTGCAGAAGCACCTGCACCGATTACTACGGTGTCGGAGGTGGTAGAAACAGAACCTTCGGTGGAAACTAAGAAGTTTACGGGAGTCTGACCGTTGGAGTTGCCTGCAGGGCCCATATAAACGTTATTATTCACAATGGGAGTGGTGCCGGCATTTACCTCAGAGATGTAATCCATACCGTTGTTTTTCAGAACGGTGAAGGTTAAGGTTGCAGAAGCATTGGATTTGGTAATGTTGTTTGCACCCTTCACCAGATAGAAATACTGTTCTGCACCTGCCGCTAAGGTTGCGGTGTGACCGGTTTCGTTGGTGATGGTAACCGCTTTATCGGAGGTTACTTTATAAACACCTGCATAAGGAGCATCGCTATAATCGATTGCGGTACCTACTGTCAACTGACCGGGAGCCGGAGTTACCACAGGCTCTTCGGTAGGTGTCGGGGTTGCGGTAGGAGCCTGAGTAGGAGCTACGGTCGGGGTGGGAGTTGCGGTGGGAGTAGGTTCTACCACTTCTTCCATGATAATCTTCACGTTATCCCAACCTAAGTTCTGGCTGTAGTTAGAAGTTTTAGATAATCTAACCTGGTCAATGGTAATTGCCGCATTGGTGGGATTGGTAACGGTAACGGTGTTGTCACCTGCTCTTAAGTAAGCATATTCTACGGTACCGTCTAAGCCAAAGTGGTTCCAACCAACGGTGGTATTTTTCACTGCACCGTAGAAACCGGTGTCGGTTTCAATGTTGTAAACCTGGTTGGTGGCACCGGTTAACTTGTAGTAAGATAAGTAGTACATACCGGAAGCGGGAACATTCATAGAAACGCTTACGGAAGAGTTTGCGGGAACATTCAATGTTGTGGTGTAGTACACATCATTTTCCGCAATTTTGAAATCTCCCATTGTTACGGAAGAAATATAATCAATACCCTGGTTATCCAATGCGCTGAAGGTCAAGGTTGCAGAAGTATCGGTGGAGGTCATGGTGTTTTGACCTTTTACCAGATACAATTTGCCGGTAGCACCTGCAGCTAAGGTAACGCTATGACCGGTTTCGTTGGTCAGAGTTACTGCTTTATCGGAACTTACCGAGAATACACCTGCACAGGGTGCAGTGTATGCAACCTGGTTTGCGGGGGTCGGAACAGGAGTAGCAGTCGGGATGGGAGTGGGATTTGCAGGAGCATCGCCCACAGTTACGGGAACAACTTTACAGTTCGCCAACTTCATCGCATATGCGATATCGGTAGAAGAAGTACGAGCGAAACGGATACCGGTGAAGGAACAGGTGGTGGAACCGGTGTTGGTAATGGTTAAGGTTTCCACGCCGCTTCTCATATAAACGGGATCCATATCGTAGGTTGAAATATCGTAGTAATAGTTCCAACCGGTTCTGTGCTGATTGATCTGTGCATAGTGACCGGAGCTGGTTTCTAAGTCTAACTTATTGGTACCGTTTGCAGTAAACTGTACCTGAATGTAGTACAGACCTGCGGTTGCAATATTACCTTTGAAGGTTACGGAAGCACCGGGTGCTAAGGTGATGGTATCACCGCTTGCGGTAACGCTTCCGCTGGTGGAATCCACAAAGGAAGAGGTGGTTGCACCGTTTGCACTTGCAGAGGGACCAAAGTAGGTATTGGAGTTGTGAGTAGGAGCGGTACCCGCATTCACATTGTTGATATAGTCCATACCGTTGTTTTTCAGAACGGTGAAGGTCAGATTTGCAGAAGCATCAGATTTGGTGATGTTGTTTGCACCTTTGATTAAGTAGAAATACTGAACCACATTGGGCTGTAAGGTTGCGGTGTGACCGGTTTCGTTAGTGATGGTTACCGCTTTATCGGAGTAAACTTTATACACACCTGCGTAAGGAGCGCCGGAAGCACTTGCTACGTCGCCTTCGTTCCAACCGTCAGGACCGGGAGTTACCACGGGACCCGGAGTGGGAACGGGAGTGGGAATAGGAGTTACATCCGGAGTTACTTCGTCCATGGGAATTACTTTACAGTGTGCAATATTCAGCTGAGAAATATATGCAGCAATACCGGTTAATTCCTGAGTCTGTTTTACCTGGATGGAGGTCAGGTTTGCAGTACCGGCACCCTGGTTTTTCAGAGTTAAGGTGGTAGTTCCTTCTCTTAAGTACATGGTAATTAATTCTTTGGGATTTGCTTCGTTTACCGCATACTGTAAGTTACCGGTGTAGGGAGTCATTTCGCCATAGTAACCGGTGTCACTCTTGATATGAATGGTGGATACCTTTTTATCAGGAGACTGTAAGGAAACATAGTAAATACCGGAAGCAGGAACTTCTAAAAGAACTTTAGATTCAGCTCCAACTGCCATATTGGTACCACCGGGGATAGCTACCTGATCAGAATGAGCAGTTGCTAAAGGAGCAGTGCCTGCGTTCACCTGACCGATATAGTCCATACCATTGTTTGCCAACACATTAAAGGTCAGTTTTGCGGAAGGATCGGATTTGGTGATTTTGTTTGCGCCTTTAATCAGATAGAAATAAGACGGAGAGTTTGCTGCTAAAGTAGCAGTGTGGCCGGTTTCATTGGTGATGGTAACCGCTTTGTCGGATTTCACCTGATACACACCTGCAAAGGGAGCGTTGGTGGAATAAGCTGCGTCGCCAACCGCAACATCATAGCTCACGGTTTTTACATCTGCGATGGTGGGAGTAACGCCGTTATCCACAGCCACCTGAGATGCAATCAGTTCCACAGAGGTAAGAGTTACCGCTTCGGAACCGGTGTTGGTCAGCTGCATTTTGTTGGAGCCTCTTGCACCATATAAGAATTCATAGCCGCCTTCTGCATTTTTATAGTAATATGCATCAGCAGAAGATACGGGAAGCTCTGCAACATACTGATAGTTCATCTGAGCTTCTAAGGTGGTGTTACCACCGGAAGATTTTACCTGGAGGTAGTAAATACCTGCTTTGGGAACGGGCACTTTGAAGGTAACATAACCGCCGGGCTGGATGGTAATGCTGTTGCCGCTGCCGGTTGCACCGTTGTACTCGTTAACATCACCCCATAAAGAACCTGCAGTACCCATAGAATACAGAGATTCAGTGGTGATTACATTGTGAGGAATGCTGGAGCCGGAGCCGCTGCCTTCAGGAGCTTCTAAGCCCAGAATATCCAACGCTTTATAAGGAACATAGAATCTGCCGTTTTCATATACAGAAACCTGACCATCCAAGTCGATAGACTGACCGTTATACTTTAAGATAGAAGTGTTTCTTTCGATAGAAGCATTCACGGATTTGAAGGTAAAGATACCGGTATGTTCATTGGAGGACATTGCAGTACCTAAGTTTCTGTGGCTGTAGTTAACAGTGTAGGGAGCGTAGATACCTAAAGAGGTAACATCCACAAACAATTCACTGGTTAAATAATCTAAATCTACGCCCATTAAGTTTGCTAAGTAAGGAGCAAACACAGTGTTTTCTACCACATAGTTATCAAAGTTAGAAGCCACACCGGGATTGGTGGACAAGCCTGCAGGATAAGCTACGCCTGCGGGAGCATATAAAAATACGCCACCGTTTCTTGCAGTATGCTGTTTGGAATCCCAGGTTAACGCAGAGGTACCGGGGATTACGCCGTTCTGAATGTTGTTAACAGCAGTTGTCTGATTGATTACGTTCATACCGCCGGTGTCATGGTCAGGCATCATAATAACCAAAGTATCGTTTCTGCCTTTTGCATATTCCACAGCGATTTTACAAGCTTCGTCAAATGCGATGAATTCGCCAACCATTTCCAGACCGTTGTTGTCGTGTCCGCCACCGTCAACATTGGAACCTTCCACCATTAAGAAGAAACCGTTGTCATTTTCCAATGCACGGATTGCAGCAGTGGTCATTTCTGCTAAGGTAACGTCGCTTGCGGTGTTCTGATGGTCAGAAGCTGCCTGACCGGAGAATAAGTTACCCCAGATTTTGTCGCCCTGTTTTACTGCATTTAATTCAGCTCTGTTATCAATAATGTTGTAACCTAAGCTTGCAACAGTGCTCTGAGCCTCATTCCATTCGGATTTGGAGAAACCGCCGCCTAACAAAACGTCAATTCCCTGATATGCAATCTGACGGGAAATGGACGGATAATGGTCACGGTGAGATTCGTGTGCGGAGAATGCAGCGGGAGTTGCATTGGAAAATTCAAAAGTGGCAACCATACCTACTTTTTTTCCAACAGACTGTGCTGCTTCCAAAACGTTTGCACGGGGGGTCATATCGGGTTTCAAACCGATGTGATAAGTATTGGTTTTGTAACCGCCTGCCAATGCAGTACCTGCTGCTGCAGAGTCAGTAATTGCATTGTCTGCACAGTAGGTTTTCTGAGCACCGATAAGATAGTCTTTCATATACATCTTATTTACGGTTTGCTTCGTAGCATAGGGGGCTACGGAAGATTTGATACCGCCTGCTTGTTTTACGGCATCAGCCAGATAGAAAGGCACCATAGATCCGCCATCGGGAATCATGAAAATGATGTTCTTAATCTGGGGAGTTGCTGCCTGCACTGCAACAGTGAATGAAGATAAAATCATCATTACAGACAGCAAGAGTGCCAAGAGTTTTTTGAGTCTCATAATGTCTTCTCCTTTTGATGAAATGATATTTTATTACAATACAATATTATCACATCACAACAAAGGTGTCAATAGAAAATGGTAATTTTTTATGGTTTTTTTACAAAAATATTACAAGAAATAAAAAGGAAAGCTTTTCTTGTTTACAAGGCTTTTAACAATAAGAAAACGGCATCAGAGGATGCCGTTTTCTTACTTGACGTAATTTTCAAGTTGCTGTATGATATTTTCCATAATTTTCGTCAGTTCCCGGGATTTTCTTAAGGTAATGGTGCGAATGGAAAAATAGGGCTTTGCGCCTGCGCCGAAGAGTGCTTTCCCCTTATACTCACTGCCTAAATTCAACACCGCAGAAATCATTTCCTGAGAAATTGCTTTCATTCTGAAGGTCACGGTGCCCGAAGTTTCCGACACATCGTAAATCCCCAACCGTTCACACATGGCACGAAGATAGGAAATTTCAATTAAGTTCATGGTTTCCGAGGGAATATCGGAAAAACGGTCGGTCAACTCGTCGATCATATCGTCCACATCTTCACGGGTTTTCACCAAGGAAATCTTTTTATAGATTTCAAGCTTGCTGGCGTGGTCACAAATATAGGAATCGTCAATAAAGGCAGACACCTTTAAATCCACCTGACAGGTCACTTCTTCCTGCACGGTTTCGCCTTTTTGCTCCCGAACTGCTTCGTCCAACAGTTTGAGATACATATCATACCCAACCGCATCCATGTGACCGTGCTGTTCGGCGCCTAAAATGTTGCCTGCTCCACGGATTTCCAAATCACGAAGAGCAATCTTAAAGCCGGAGCCGAACTCGGTGAATTCTTTAATGGCTTTTAAGCGTTTTTCCGAAACCTCGGTGATAGATTTATCACGCTTGTAGGTCAGATAGCAATATGCCAGACGATTGGAACGACCTACCCTGCCCCGAAGCTGATACAATTGCGCCAAACCAAGATGGTCTGCATTTTCAATAATCATAGTATTCACGTTGGGCAAATCCAGACCCGTTTCAATAATGGTGGTGCAAACCAGGATGTCAATTTCGCCAAGAGACATCCGATAGAAGATTTCTTCCATTTTCTCACGGCTTAATTTTCCGTGAGCCACCTCCACCACCGCCTCGGGGAATCGTTCTCTTAATTTTGCCGCTGCACTGTGAATGGTTTCCACGCGGTTATATAAATAGAATACCTGCCCGTTTCGGTGGAGCTCCTTTTCGATTGCCTCATAAATAATGGCTTCGTGATACTCCAGCACAAAGGTTCTCACGGGGTGACGGTCGCAAGGAGGTTCTTTTAAGGTGGAAACATCACGAATTCCCACCATCGCCATATTTAAAGTACGGGGAATCGGTGTGGCAGAGAGTGTCAAAATGTCCACACCATTTTTCATTTCCTTGATTTTTTCTTTGTGGGCAACTCCAAAGCGTTGTTCTTCGTCCACGATTAAAAGTCCCAAATCTTTAAACTGCACATCATTGGACAATAATCTGTGGGTCCCGATGGCAATATCACACATTCCGCTTTTTAATTCTTTAATCACACCGTCAATCTGTTTTTTGGTGCGGAATCTTGATAAGAGCCCTACCTTTACGGGAAAATCTTTCATACGATTCACAAAAGTATTGTAATGCTGTTGTGCCAACACGGTGGTGGGTGCCAGATATGCCACCTGTTTTCCGTCGCAAACCGCTTTAAATGCCGCACGAAGCGCCACCTCGGTTTTGCCGTAGCCAACATCACCGCATAAGAGGCGGTCCATGGGACGATGGCTTTCCATATCTTTTTTCACATCATAAATGGAGGTAAGCTGGTCGTCGGTTTCTTCATAGGGAAAAGTACGCTCAAACTGAATCTGCATATCTGTATCTTCCGAAAATGCAAATCCCTCGGCAGTTTCTCGCTTCTGATATAAGTCCATCAGTTTTAATGCCAGGTCCTGACAGCTTTTCTTAACTCGTTGTTTTACTTTGTCAAAATCGGTGCCGCCAAGCTTATTTAGGCGAACCGCTTTGGAATCATTCCCCACATATTTATAAAGGGTGTTGAGCTGATTCACGGGGATATACAGATAGTCGCTGCCGTGGTAGCGGATTTTGATAAAATCTTTCCCTTCTCCCTCCACGCTCAGGCGGGTAATCCCCAGATATTCACCGATACCGTGAACGGGATGCACCACAAAATCTCCTACCGTTAAATCGGAGAAGTTGGTGATGGCATTTTCGTTTTTCACCGCTTTGTGTGGACGTTTTTTGCGGTCGGCGGTGTAGATATCCGAAAAATAAACAAACTTGAGTTCGGGGTAAGAAAAGCCTTCGGTAAAACCGGGAACAGGCAAAATCTGCACTTCCCCCGGCATAAAGGTGTAGCTTTCCGTGACGGGAGCATTCAGTTCATAATTGGATAAGGTGTAGGAGAGTTTTTCCGCTTTGGAACGGGTTTTCCCCGGGATTAAAACCGAATACCCTTCGTCTAAATATTCCTTTAATTCTTCCACAAAAATGCCGATGCTTCCGCTTGCGGAAAGCACCGATTTGGAAGGCAAATTAATTTCTTTTTGAGGCTTTTTGGCACCATAATTATTTTTGATAAACGAAAAATGGCACACGCTATGAGAATAAAAGGTTTCCATCTGCTCTTTGGGGTCTTTAAAAAAGTTTAAGTTCGCCTTATGAATCAACCCTTTTTCGCACAATTCCAAAAGATATTCGTAATGCTCCCGATAAAGTGATTCGTGAGCTTCAAAAATACCGCAAGGGTCATCCAAAAGGAAGATAAAATCCTCATCGGTATAAGAAAACAAAGGCGCCAAGAAGTTTTCTAAAAACGGGAAATAGCGGTCATAGGATTTTAGTTTTTTGTCGTTTCCCAAGCGTTCAATATCGCGGGACAACACGCCCAAAAGCTCACCCTGTGCTTTTTGTTGTTCCTCTTTTAACTGAGCAATCAGTTCTTTGGGGTCGGGAATTAAAAAATCATCGGCAGAAGTGACGGTTGCCTCGGTAATCACTTCGTAAGACAGACGGGTAATAGGGTCAAAGGTACGGATAGAATCCACCTCGTCCCCGAAAAATTCAATACGATACGGCACACTTTCGGTATAAGGGAACACATCCACAATTCCCCCTCGAACCGAATACTGACCGTGGCTTTCCACAATGTCCACCCGTTCATAGGAAGACAATTTGGCAATCAGTTTTTTCTGCTCATATTCGTCACCGATTTTTAAAGTCACATTGGAATCGGATAACAATTCTTTCTTTACCACCGGCACAAATGCCGCACCTGGAGTGACAATATATAACCCTTTCTCTTTTCGGGAAATGGCATTTAAAAACTCCAACCGTTCCTTTTTGTCGGCAGTATCTTTAGCATCTAATTCATAATAACAAAATTCGTAATCGGGCAGAAAATACACGGGGATTTCATAAAACTCCGCAAAGCTTTTTAATTTTTCCCCTTCTTTTCTGTTTTTGACCATCAAAAATGCCGGACGTTTTTCCGAAAGAATCAAAGCGGTGATGATATGCGCTTTGGCACCGTCGGTCAGTCCGGTCACAGAAGTGATATTCGGTTTTGTTGCTCGAATGGCTTCTTTTAATTCTTCGTAAGGACGATAGCCGTCCAACAGAGGAAAAAAGCCTGCGATTTTATTCATACTTACTCCGTTCCTTCGCCAATTCCCTTTTTGTTATAAAGGTTCATGGCTTTCTGAGTGTCCCCTTTTAGCATATAGCAAATAGCTTCCACCGCATTTTCCACCGATGCGGAAAAGCCGCTCATTTCTTCTTTGGCAAATTTACCAAGCACATAATCCGCTAAGTCACGCTGTCCGTTGGAACCAACGCCCAAGCGGATTCTGGGAAAATTATCTTTCCCAAGCAGATAAATAATATTTTTCATTCCGTTATGACCGCCGGCAGAACCTTTTTCACGGATTCTTAAGGAGCCCACGGGCAGAGAAATATCATCATACACCACGATGATATCCGAAACATCAATTTTATAAAAGGAAGCCGCCTGAACAACCGCTTCACCGCTTAGGTTCATAAAGGTGGTTGGTTTTAACAAAATCACCTTTTCACCGTTGATGTTCCCTTCTCCCACCAAAGATTTAAACTTAATTTTATTCACCTTGATATTATATTTTGCCGCTAAATAATCCAGGCACAAAAAACCTGCATTATGGCGGGTGAATTCATATTGTTTGCCGGGATTTCCCAGCCCTACTATCATATGCATATTATCTTCTCCGTATGTGTTCTGAATTTTTCTCTCAACCAAATTATTATAATATAAAAAAAGGAAAAAGTCAAGGTGCACTCATCTTCTTCACCTTACCGAATGACGAACCTAAAAAATCCGCCATTATTTTTTGCAATTACACAAGGTTTCCGGAAGACGGAGGTTTGGGATTGCAAAAATACGAGGCGGCGATTTTTTTTTGGTTCTTTTTCTTTGTCGGCAAAGCAAAAAGAACAATTGTTCACAGAGAATTCATTGACAAATGATACCATCAATAGTATAATAAAAGGTAGAATTTACGGGGGTATCCCCTAAAATAACGAATCATCACAGAGAGAAGGAACCATTATGATTAAAAAACTGTTGGGATGTGTAAGAGAATATAAAAAACCGTCCATTTTGGCACCCGTGTATGTGACGCTTGAGGTGCTTTTGGAAGTGCTGATTCCGTTTTTAATGGCAAAATTAGTGGACTTGGGCGTAAACGGCAACAACGGTCAAGGTGATTTTACCTACATTGTGATTGTGGGGATTACCCTGATTGTGCTTTGTGCTTTGTCTCTTTGGGCAGGAGTTCTGGCAGGAAAACACGCCGCAACCGCTTCTGCGGGCTTTGCCAAAAACTTACGAAAAGATATGTTTCATAATGTGCAGAATTTTTCATTCTCCAATATTGACAAATTCTCCACCTCGGGGATTGTGACCCGTTTGACCACCGACGTGACCCATCTGCAAAACGCTTATCAGATGATTATCCGTATTGCGGTGCGCTCTCCCATGATGCTCATTTTCTCACTTGTTATGGCATTCACCGTGAAGGCAGATTTAGCAATGATTTTCTTGGCGGCGGTTCCCGTGTTGGCGTTGGGGCTTTACTTTATTATGACACACGCTCACCCCATTTTTGAACGGGTATTTAAAACCTACGATAAATTAAATAATGTGGTGCAGGAAAATCTTCGCGGAGTTCGTGTTGTAAAAGCATTTGTTCGTGAAAAACATGAGGAAGAAAAATTCGGTGATGTTTCCACCGCGATTCACACAGACTTTGTCCGTGCAGAACGGCTTCTTGCCTGGAATGCACCCTTGATGCAATTTTGTATGTACGGTTGTATGCTCTTTATTTCCTGGGTGGGTGCCAACTTAATTGTGGCAGATTCTATGACCACCGGGGAACTGATGAGCGTGATGACTTATGTGATGCAGATTTTATCAAGCTTAATGATGCTTTCCATGATTTTCGTAATGGTAACCATCTCCCGTACCGCCGCAGAACGAACCACCGAGCTCTTAAACGAAACTGCGGATATTACCAATCCCGAACATCCCGTAGCGGAAGTTCAAAACGGCGAAATTATTTTCAAAAACGTAAACTTCAGTTATGCAGGCGACCATGAAAAGCTCTGCCTGACCGATGTGAATTTGGTAATCAAATCCGGGGAAACAGTTGGTATTTTGGGCGGAACGGGAAGTTCTAAAACCACTCTGGTGCAGTTAATTCCTCGTTTATATGATGTAACCGACGGCGAACTGTTGGTAGGCGGCGTCAATGTAAAAGATTATGATTTAGATACCTTACGAAACGAAGTTGCAATGGTGCTGCAGAAAAACGTGTTATTCTCCGGCACCATTAAAGAAAACTTGCGTTGGGGCAACGAAAATGCCACCGACGAAGAAATGATTCACGCCTGCAGACTTGCTCAGGCAGACGGCTTTATCCAAGAATTTCCCGACAGATACGACACCTTCATCGAACAAGGGGGCGCCAATGTATCAGGCGGACAGAAACAGCGTTTATGTATTGCAAGAGCATTACTCAAGAAACCCAAAATTTTAATTTTGGATGACTCCACCAGCGCCGTGGATACTCACACCGATGCTCTAATCAGAAAAGCATTTTTAGAAGAAATTCCCGATACCACCAAAATTATTATTGCACAGCGTGTTTCCTCCATTATGGAAGCAGATAAAATCATCGTGATGGATGACGGCAAAATTTCGGGAATCGGAACCCACGAAGAACTGCTTTCATCCAATGAAATTTACCGTGACGTGTATGAATCCCAAACGAAAGGAGGAATTTCCGATGGCACAAAATAACCAAACGAGAGTACCACCAAAATTTGACCCCGCTCGGTTTGCTCCGCAGAAAAAGCCGGATAAAAAGACCATCAAGCGATTATTGGGTTATATTTTTAGAGACTACAAATTTTCCTTCTTTTTAGTGGTAATCCTAATTATTTTAAGCACGGTTGCCAGCGTTTCCAGCGCTATGTTTTTAGGGATTTTGATTGATGATTATATCACCCCCTTAACCAAAATGGCAAATCCCGTGTTTACAGGTCTTATTAAAGCCATCAGTGTAATGATTGTGATTTACGCAATCGGTATTTTCTCCACCTTGATGTATAACCGCATTATGGCAAAAATTGCCCAAGGAGTGCTTCGGGATATCCGAAACGATATGTTCTCCCACATGCAGAAGCTCCCCATCAAATATTTTGATACCCATTCCCACGGGGATGTGATGAGTTATTACACCAACGATACCGACACCTTACGGCAGATGATTTCACAGAGCTTACCCCAGATGTTTTCCTCTTTGGTAACCATTATTTCGGTGCTCTGTGCCATGATTGTTACCAATATCTATTTAACTGTTTTCACCCTGCTGTTTGTGGGACTGATTTTAAAAGTAACCGGTGCCGTTGCCAAAAACAGCGGAAAATTCTTTGGAAAACAGCAGCAGGCACTTGGCAGTGTGAATGGTTTCGTGGAAGAAATGATTCACGGGCAGAAGGTTATTAAAGTATTCTGCCACGAAGACGAAACCAAAGAAGAGTTTGACAGAAGAAACGAAGAACTTTGCGAAAACGCCACCAACGCCAACAAGTTTGCCAATGTGCTTGGCCCCATCAACAACAACCTAGGTCATCTGCAGTATGCCCTCTTGGCGATTTTGGGCGGCGGTATGGCAATTTTGGGATTCGGCGGTTTAAGTTTGGGAAATATCGCCACCTTCCTGCAGCTTTCTAAAAGCTTCAATATGCCCATCTCTCAGATTTCTCAGCAAATCAATATGGTGGTGATGGCATTGGCAGGTGCCAAACGTATTTTTGAATTGTTGGACGAAGCCCCCGAAGAAGACCACGGCTATGTGACTTTAGTTCACGCCAAATACGAAAACGATGCCTTAACCGAATCCGAAACTCGTACCGGTCTGTGGGCGTGGAAGCATCCTCATTCCGACGGCACCATCACCTATACCGAATTAAAAGGTGAAGTGGTGTTTGACGATGTGGATTTCGGCTACACCGAAGAAAAAATCGTGCTTCATAATGTGAGCTTATATGCAAATCCGGGCGAAAAAATTGCTTTTGTGGGCGCAACCGGGGCAGGTAAAACCACCATCACCAACTTAATCAACCGTTTCTATGATCTGGCAGATGGCAAAGTCCGTTATGACGGCATCAATATCAACAAAATCAAAAAGAACGACCTGCGCCGTTCTTTAGGTATGGTACTTCAGGATACCAACTTATTCACCGGCACCGTAAAAGAAAATATCCGCTACGGTAAGCCTGATGCCACCGACGAAGAAATTATTGCGGCGGCAAAACTTGCAAATGCACACGGCTTTATCTCTCGTCTGCCCCAAGGCTATGACACTCCCTTAACCAACAACGGGGAAAGCTTATCGCAAGGTCAGCGTCAGTTGATTGCCATTGCAAGAGCCGCAGTATTAGACCCGCCGGTTATGATTTTGGATGAGGCAACCTCCTCCATCGACACCCGTACCGAAGCCATTGTGCAAAAGGGTATGGACAGCTTAATGAAAGGCAGAACCGTGTTTGTGATTGCTCACCGTCTCTCCACCATTCAGAATTCCGATGTGATTATGGTGTTGGACCACGGCAGAATCATTGAACGAGGCAGTCACGAAAAGTTGTTGGAAGAAAA
This sequence comes from Clostridia bacterium, assembly GCA_045631485.1. Classification (GTDB taxonomy): domain Bacteria; phylum Bacillota; class Clostridia; order UMGS1840; family UMGS1840; genus SIG452. Next base: position 20,773 of record JAZQUU010000017.1, read on the forward strand.
AGGAAAATACTATCAGCTCTACACAGGTTCCGTAGAGTTGGACTAAGGATCAAACCATGGAAAACGAATTACAAAAATATTTTTTAGGGCAGGATTCCTCCCTATCTTTGGAGCAATTGGACGTATTTTTCCAAAACACCAAAAAATTCTCGGATATGCTGATGATGTATCAATGTGCCATCCGGGAAATCCGCACCAAATTTGAAATTTTAAATGATGACCTTTCCTATCGCAACCACCGAAACCCCATCGAAATGATTAAATCAAGGGTCAAAAAACCCCAAAGCATTTTAGAAAAGCTCAAACGAAAAAATTTGGAGCTTTCAGTTCCCTCTGTGATGGAGAATTTATCCGATGTGGCAGGTGTTCGTGTGATTTGCTCCTTTGTGGATGATATTTACAAGGTGGCGGAAATGTTTACCCGTCAGGACGATGTTTCCGTTTTGGAAGTAAAGGACTATATCAAACATCCCAAGCCAAACGGTTACCGCAGCTATCACATGATTGTGGAAATTCCCGTCTTCTTTGCAGACAGAAAACAAGCGGTAAAAGTGGAGGTGCAATTTCGCACCATCGCCATGGACTTCTGGGCAAGTCTGGAACACGGCATGAAATATAAAAAGGATATGCCCGATGCCGAGGAACTGATTGCCGAGCTTAGCGACTGTGCCGATGTGATTGCAAAAACAGACCTTAAAATGCAGGAAATCAACGAGCGGCTCCAAGCACTCTCTCACCCCGAAGAATAAGAAAAAACAACAAAAAACACAAAAAAGCGATTGTATGAAGCATACAATCGCTTTTCTTTTTGGGAATTTCCTATTTGGTGATTAAATCTGCGGGACGTTCGGAGGTTCTTCCAAAGTGATACAAAATTGCATCCACACTTCGTTTGGAAGCCAAACCGTCACCATAGGGATTTACGGCGTGTGCCATCTTGTTGTATTCTTCGGTATCGGTCAACAAGGTTCTACCCATGGAATAGATATCTTCTTCGTGAACACCTGCAATTTTTACGGTGCCTGCTGCCACCGCTTCGGGGCGTTCGGTTTCGTTACGAAGCACCAACACGGGTTTTCCGAGAGACGGAGCTTCTTCCTGCAATCCGCCGGAATCGGTCATAATCATATAGGCACGATCCATTAAATTATGCAATTCGCAAACATCCACAGGGTCAATCAGATGCACATTATCCAAATCCCCAAGCACCGAGAATGCCACTTCTCTTACCGCAGGATTTAAGTGCACGGGATATACCACCTGCACCTCGTCTTTGAATTCCTCTGCCAAACGTTTAATCGCACGGCAAATATTCTGCAAGGGTTCTCCCAAGTTTTCTCGTCTGTGCGCGGTTACCACGATGATTTTCTTGGAGAAATCCAAGCTCTTTAGGGTTTCATCGGAAAATTCATAATCTTTTCTTACGGTGGTTTTTAATGCATCAGTTACAGTATTACCGGTGATAAAGATTTTGGATTCATCCTTGCCCTCTTTCAACAGATTTTCCTTATTCTGCACGGTGGGAGAAAAATGAAGCTCGGTTAAGGAGCCGGTCAGCACTCTGTTCATTTCTTCCGGGAAGGGAGAATATTTATCATAAGTACGAAGTCCTGCTTCAATATGACCTACTGCGGTCTGCTGATAAAATGCCGCCAATGCACCTGCAAAGGTGGTGGTGGTGTCACCGTGAACCAACACGATATCAGGCTTTGCTTCTCCGATCACCTGATATAAGCCTTTTAACACATTGGAGGTGATATCCACCAAGGTCTGGCGTTCTTTCATAATATCCAAATCGTAATCAGGCTTAATATCAAAAATCTCCAATACCTGGTCCAGCATCTGACGGTGCTGAGCGGTTACCGCCACGATGGACTCGATTTCTTCTCGTTGCTCCAGTTCTTTTACCAGAGGGGCCATTTTGATTGCTTCGGGACGGGTACCAAACACCGTCATTACTTTCAGTTTATTCATAATATAACCTTCTTTTATTTTTCGGAAGCGCCGTCTCTTGATTCTTCAATTGAAACAGAGCCGCCTTCTTTTACTGCCAGTTCCTGCAAAAATTTTTGTTCGTAATTTCTGTTTTTGATAAAAATAATACCGCCGATGCAATATGCAGCAGATACTGCCAACATTAACAAGGTACGCTGCAATCCTGCCGTGATTAACACAATCATCGTCAAAGAAAGAAGTCCGCTGACGGTGCATAAGATACCAACTGCCTGACGCTGAGAAAATCCCGCATCAATCAGGCGGTGATGCATGTGCTTACGGTCCGGCTGCATAATAGGTTCCCCTTTTAAGATGCGTCGGAAAATTGCAAAGCTGGTATCAAACAAGGGAAGTCCCATAACCACCAAGGGGATAATAAAGGTAATGGCAGCATAGCTTTTAAAGAACCCTTCCACCGAGAGGGTGGCAAGCATATATCCCAAAAACAGTGCCCCCGTGTCTCCCATAAAGATTTTTGCGGGATTTAAGTTATAAGGCAAAAATCCTGCAGTTGCACCTGCAATGGCAGCCATGGCAACGGCACACTCAAAACGCCCGAACACAAAGGAAACAAACATCAAAGAAAATGCCGAAATGGTGGTAATTCCGCCGGCTAATCCATCCAGACCGTCTATCAGATTTAACGCGTTGGTTAACCCAACAATCCAGATTATGGTAACGGGAATTGCCAACGCTCCCAACACGTGGTTGGCACCGTTGGAAAACAGGTTGATACGGGAAATAAATTCAATCCGAAGCCCCATCATCACGGGAATCAATGCTGCAAGAATCTGCACCGCTAATTTCACGATTGCACGGATGGGCTTTCTGTCGTCTAAAATACCGAGCACCACCAAAATGGTTGCACCGATTAAAATACCCAGGGTTTCTTTTTCCACCGTTCCCACAAAGCACATATACGCCACCAAAAAGCCAAGATAAATGGCAAGTCCGCCCATTCTGGGAATGGGTTTGGTGTGCATACGGCGACTGTCTCTTGGAACGTCCACCGCCTTAAATTTAAAAGCGAGAACTCTCACAAGCGGCACAGCCGCAAAAGAAAACAGAAATGCAACCGCAAGGGTAAACAGAATTAAAAATCCTTTATCCATATAATTCTTTCACTCCAATTAATGGGAAGAATGTTAAAATGCTTATTCTTCTTCCAGTGCTTCTGCCAACCAGTATTCTGCAATATCAAGCGCTTTGAACATTCCTTCACGTTCCACTTTTTTCACAATTTTTTCTTTTCCGCCCTTGTTGGTCTGCAAAGATACGGTCACCTTGGAGGTGATATCATAGCCGCCAACGGGATTGGATTCGGTGATATTCATCATAATCACATAATCGTCTTCGGGGTTTCCGTAATAGATAATATTGTCTTTTCTGGCAATCATTTTGCCTTTATACAGTAAAGGTTCGCTCATAAGTAAATCACCGTTGCTCGTTCAAAAAAATGGCGAACAAGCCCTTTCTTTTTTATTTCCATTCAGTTGAAATGCCTAACGAAGAGGATTCGTTAGGCAATTTTGTCGTTCTTTCAAGATTTTGATTATGCGTTCTGTCCGTTTGCTTTCGCTTCCAGAAAGTTATTCATTTTTTCGATTAAAGTATCGCAGTCGGTATTATGCACCATACAAGCTTCCTCGATGGTTTCTCCTGCTGCGGAAGGGCATCCCAGGCAGTGCATTCCGATTGCAAAGAAGAAGGGAGCCAGCTCCACATCCACCTTTAACACATCCGCAATAATCATATCTTTGGTAATTTTCTGCATTTTTTTATTCTCCTTTTATTTCAAATTTCAATCAGTTTTTATCACTTTTTATTATATCACATTTTTCCAAAAAATCAAGTCATAATTTCATTTTTTGTAAAATATATTTAGGATAGAAAAAATCCTGCTCCCACACATTCACGAAAGGAATTCTTATGCCATCAAAACGGTTGAAACTAGCCTTTACCGTGGCAGGCACCGTAATCGGTGCGGGATTTGCCACGGGAAAAGAACTTCTGCTTTTCTTCCCAAATACGCCCGCCTCCCTTTGGTATCTTCTGATTTGCATTCTGATTATGATTGCAGTTTCAATACTGTATATCAGCCAAAGAAATTTCAAAAAACATCAAACAAAAGATTCGTCGGTTGTAAACTTTATTTTTATGTTGTTTTCGGCGGTCAGTTACACAGTAATGCTTGCCTGCGGCGGTGAAGCTCTTTTAGAAAGCACGGGACTTTCCCGTCCCGTCGGCACAATTCTTACCTATGGGGTCACTTTGGGAATTGTTTTCTTTGGAGCGTCCAATGTGTATCGCTTCAATCTGATTGCCACGCCCGTGCTTTTATTCTGTATGGCAGGAATCTCCCTTACGGGACTGCTATCTCCTGCAGGAATGTTTGGAGTATCACAATCTCCCCAAATCAACCTACTCATCTATTCGGGATACAATCTTCTGTCGGTGTTGCCCGTGCTTTCTGCCTTATCGGACACCGTCACCCAAAAAGATGCTTACCGCGGAATTTTTTTGGGATTTTCCCTGGTTCTCGCAGTGGGTATTTTGCTAAAACTGTTACTGATACGGTTTCACACCCTATCTGACCAAAGTGCGATTCCCATACTGAGTATCATTTCCAATCTGCACGGCGGACTTATCATCCCATACACGGTGATGCTTTATTTATCCGTGCTCACCACCGCCGTGAACAGTTTGTTTGCCGTGGTAAAAAATAAGAATCCCGTCGGAATCAGTTTACTGCTTTGCGGATGCAGTTTTTTAGGATTTACCCCCTTGATTGAAACCCTTTATCCCCTATTCGGATATATCGGCATCGGGGTGACGGCAACCCTTATTTTTCAATCATTTTACCAACCTGTAAAGAAAGGATGAACCTGATGATAAACGAAAAAAATATGATTCAGAACATCATTTTGGAAAGCAGAGAAAAGCTTTCTGTTTCCGGGGTGTTGGATATTCTCACCTTTGACGAAGAGGAAATCACCTTAGACACCGAGCTTGGGCAACTTAGCATCAAAGGCAGCGATTTAAAGGTGGAAAAACTGTCCTTAGACACGGGAGAAATCGTGGCAAAAGGAAAGTTTGACAACATTACCTACCAAAGAGAAGCAACTCCCCCAAGAGAAAGCTTCTTAAAAAGTATTTTCCGATAAGGAGAATTTGTTGTGACTTTGCTACTTGATGCTCTTGCGGGGATTCTTCTGGGAATGTGCTACGACCTGTTGAAAGCCTTCCGCCAAAAAACAAAAAAGCCCGTCATCTCAACTGCGGCAGACATTTTTTTCTGGGGACTTTTTCTCATCTTTGGAATTTGGTTATTTCTGTTGACGGGAGATCGGAAATTTCGCTTTTATGAACTGTTTGGAATGTGTGTCGGGGTTTTCTTTTATTTTTGGAGTGTTTCCGCATATTTTGAGGGAATCTCCGAGAAAATTGCGGATATTTTCCTGATTTTTTTCAGATTCCTCTTTACAATCATAAAATTCTTTGGTATAATAGTAAAAAATGGTGTCTTATTTTTATGTAAGCCCTTTGGATGTGTGATATATTTTTTCAAAAAGACAACATCAGAGCGTCTTAAGAGGCTAAAACATCATTGGAAACTGATGAAAAGGATTTGAGACTGTGAAGTTTTTCAAACGGAAAAATCTGTGGATTTTCGGTTTGGCGGCAATGCTTGTGTATTTCTCTTTCCTGCATTTTAGAACCTATCAGGATTTTGAAGCACTCCGCCAGGATGAAACCGTGTATCAGAAAAAAATTGAATACGAACTTGCAAGGCAGGAAGAATTGAACCGTCTGGACGAAAAAGCAAGCAGTCAGAAAACCATTGAGTCCATCGCAAGAGGAAACTTAAACTACTTAAAAGAGGGTGAGATTCTCTTTGTGGACGGCGAACATCATCAGTAAATTTCCACCAAACAATATAACGACAATCAAAAAGTGCAGTAACAATTGTTACTGCACTTTTTTATTGTAATCCAAGTAAATTTTCGGCATTTTTATAGAAAATCTTTTCCTTTTCGTCATCGGATAAGGGAAGCTTTTCGATATTCTCGATTTCCTTTTTAATGTGCCACATCGGATAATCGGTACCAAATAAAATCTTATCCATATCGTGTTTTTTAAGGATTTTTACCGCAAGCTCGGGAGAGATAAATTCCAGAGTGGAGGAGGTATCAAAATAAATGTTCTCCCCGCATAAAATATCCATGGAATCCTCCCAGGTAGAATAACCGCCCAAATGAGCACCAATCACCGTAAGATTGGGAAAATCCTTTAGAATCTGCTTGATTTTGGTGGGATGAGAGTAATCATAACGATAGTCCCCCACATGAAACATAATGGCTAACTTACCCGACATCATTTCATAAATATGATACATTTCGGGAGATAAAATATCAATCTTTCCGAAATCGGGATGAAATTTAATCCCTTTTACACCGTTTTCCAAAAGTGTTTCAATTTCTCCCTCATTATCTTCATACTGAGGATGCAAGGTGCCAAACCCGATAAAATCAGAATTTTTAGATAATTCTCCCAATAGAAACTGGTTGATTCCCGATACCTGATCGGGACGGGTTGCGGTGGAATGAATGAGCATTTTATCCACGCCGTACTCTTTCCACTGGGATAAAAGGTCCTCACAGGTGCCGCCGCAATGCATAGGGATATCATAGAAATCGCCGATAGCTTTCACCGCTTTTTCGGCAATCTTTTGGGGATAAATATGACAATGACAGTCAATGATTTTCATGGGGATTCGCCTCGCTAAAAAATAAGTTTTTCTAAAATGGGATCAACACCAAAGGTTCGTTTGATTTCTTTGGTTGATTCTTTGGAAGAAGCACCGTTTGTTTTCTCCGCTAAAATAAGTAAATTTTTCGGGGTTTCCAAAGGGGACACAAACTCGGTTGCAGTCACATTGTAGCCGTGTTCTTCCAAGGTTTTTACCCGATAAATATCGGTTAACAAATCGGAAAAGCGTTTTTTGAAAATTCCGTTTTCAAACAGATAAGGCATTTCATCGTTTTTGATGGTGGGTAAAAATTCCTTATGGCAACAAGGTGCGATAGCACACACTTTTGCCCCGTTATTCACCGCCGCCGCAATGGCAAAATCGGTTGCCACATCGCAGGCGTGGAGAGAAATTGCAATATCCATATTGGTGGGTGGAGTAAACTCCAGAATATCCGCACAATAAAAATCCATATTGTAATATTTTAATTCATCACGGATTTTTTTGGAGGCTTCCACCACATCTTCACGAATATCCACGCCGATAATACGGCATCTTCTTTTTAACACATCGCACAGATAGAAATTTAAAAAGAAGGACAGATAGGATTTCCCGCAAGCCAAATCATACACCGTGATTTCCCGCTCATTGGGAATCTTTTTGATATAGGGCACCAAAAGCTCAATAAAATGCTCCGCCTGGGTGAACTTGCGAACATGGGTATTTTTCAGTTTCCCCTGCTCCGTCACAAAATCCAGAACGGTTAAAAGCTTGTTTGCCGCTTTGGGAGAAATCAAGTGCTTTTCTTCGTTTTTGGAAGCTTCCACCACCTTGTTATCACTTTTGGTAGTCACATTTTTGGCATCTGCACGAAGAAGCAAACGCCCTGTGCGGTCGGCATAGGTAAGCTCCAGTTCATCATAAAGATTGGCTTGATTGATAAGCACAGAAAACAATTCCGAAAAAACACCTTTGGTGCTTTCTTTTTGGAAGGTCAGGGTGTATAATTCCCCATCAAAGGAAATGGTGAAGGGATAAGTCACCGCACCCGATTTATACTGCCCCGACACCTCAATAAACAGTGCCTGATTCTCTTCCCAACGGGAGAGAATGCCGCTTCCGAATAATGTTAACTTCTGAATGGTTTGTTTATTCAAAAAAATCGCCTCTTAGTTGTACTTTTTGATACCGATGTCTTTACGATAATGGGCATCGGTAAAGGAAATTTTCGCTACGGCATCATAAGCTTCACGGATGGCATCATCTAAGTTTTTACCGGTTGCGGTAACGCCGATCACACGGCCGCCTGCGGTTAAGAATTTACCGTCTTCGGCTTTGGTGCCTGCATGATAAACAAAAATATTGTCTTTTTCTTCGGCTTTATCCATACCGATAATTTCATAGCCGGTTTTGTATGCTTTGGGATAGCCGCCGGATGCCATAATCACACATACACAAGCATTATCTTCCCATTCGATATTGATTTGGTCTAATTTTTCATCAATGATTGCATCAAAGATGGTGAGCAGATTGGTTTTTAATCTAGGAAGCACCACCTGAGTTTCCGGGTCACCGAAACGGGCATTATATTCAATTACTTTCACGCCGTTTTTGGTTGCCATTAAGCCAAAGTAGATAACCCCTTTGAAAGGTCTTCCTTCTGCCCGAAGTCCGTTAATGGTGGGCAGGAAGATGTTTTTCATACATTCTTCTTCCAGATCCTTATTATACACACGGCTGGGAGAGAAAGTACCCATACCGCCGGTGTTTAAGCCTTCGTCGTTATCGTAAGCGCGTTTATGGTCCTGAGCGGAAACCATGGGAACCACGGTTTTGCCGTCGGTAAATGCCAGTACGGAAATTTCGGGACCGGTTAAAAATTCTTCAATTACCACGGTGGAGCCGGACGCACCAAACACCTTATCCACCATCATTTCGTTAATAGCGGTTACCGCTTCTTCTTCGTTCTGAGCAATAATTACCCCTTTTCCAAGTGCCAAGCCGTCTGCTTTGATAACTGCGGGGTAAGTGTTTTCTGCTTTTAAGTATGCGATGGCAGAATCTGCATCGGTAAAGGTTTCATATTTTGCGGTGGGAATGTTGTATTTTTTCATCAGCTCTTTGGAAAACGCTTTGCTTCCCTCCACAATCGCTGCATTTTTACGGGGACCGAATGCACGGATGCCCGCTTTTTCCAGTTCATCCACCAATCCCAACACCAACGGATCGTCGGGCGCAACCATCACCATATCAAACTGTTCCTCTTTGGCATACGCCACCAGTTTTTCAATTTCGGTTGCTTTGATGGGCACCAAGGTTGCAAGCTGTGCGATACCGCCGTTTCCGGGTGCACAATAGATATTAAGATCGGGATTATCCCGTTTTAAACATTTAACGATAGCATGTTCTCTTCCGCCACCGCCAACAACTAAGATTTTTTTGATTTCATTCTTCATCGTTTCTTAATCTCCTGTCAGATTTTTATAAGCAAATAGGGAACTTTTCTAATAAAAATTCCCTATCATTTTCCTATTTTAGTGATGGAACAAACGGTTGCCGGTAAACACCATGGCAATTCCGTATTTGTTACAAGTATCGATTACATGGTCATCACGGATAGAACCGCCGGGCTGTGCAATAAATTCCACACCGCTCTTTCTGGCACGCTCAATATTATCGCCAAAGGGGAAGAATGCATCGGAACCAACAGACACGCCGGACTGGGTTTTGAGCCATTCTAAGCGTTCTTCACGGGTTAACACGGGCGGTTTTTCCACGAAGAACTGTTCCCATACGCCATCTTCCAAAACGTCCATATATTCATCGGAAATATACACGTCAATGGTGTTATCACGGTCAGGACGACGGATATCGGGCTTAAATTTTAAGTTCAACACTTTTTCGTGTTGTCTTAAATACCAGGTATCTGCTTTATTGCCTGCCAATCTGGTACAATGAATTCTGGACTGCTGACCTGCACCCACGCCGATTACCTGTCCGCCTTTTGCATAGCAAACGGAATTGGACTGAGTGTATTTTAAAGTGATTAATGCGATAATCAAGTCAATTTTTGCGCTTTCAGGGAAGGAGTTTGCATCGGTCACAAAATTGGTGAGCATCCCTTCGTCGATTTTCAATTCATTTCTGCCCTGCTCAAAAGTGATGCCGAACACATCACGGCGTTCAATGGGCTTGGGAGTGAAATCCTTATCAATCTGAATCACGGTGTAGCCGCCTTTTCTTTTTGATTTTAAGATTTCAAGTGCTTCGGGAGTATAATCGGGAGCGATGATACCATCGGAAACTTCTTTGGCAATAATCGCCGCAGTTTCTTTATCGCAGGTATCGGATAATGCGATAAAATCGCCGTAGGAAGACATTCTGTCTGCCCCTCTTGCTCTTGCATAAGCACAAGCCATGGGAGAAAGCTCAAATTCTTCCACAAAATTGATTTTCTTTTCTAAATCGGAAAGGGGTAACCCAACTGCCGCACCTGCAGGGCTCACGTGTTTAAAAGATGCTGCCGCAGGAAGACCTGTTGCTTCTTTTAATTCTTTTACCAGCTGCCAACTGTTGAAGGCATCCAGAAAGTTAATATAACCGGGTCTGCCGTTTAAAATGGTGATCGGCAGGTCATATTCCTCGGTAAAAATTCGAGAGGGTTTCTGATTGGGGTTACAACCGTATTTTAATTCTAATTCTTTCATCGTTTCGGTTCCTTTCCTTTTTTTCGTTGTTATTTGTTCTTGTTGATGATTCTGGTTTCATAAGAACCGTCTTTTAAGGAAATATATCTCACAAACAAGGAAACCTTGTTGTCTTCATTTAAGTTTGTCCATAAGGTGTTGGTGAAGGAATCAATATCTTCGTTAATTTCCACCAGTTCGGGTTCCCCATAGAAAGAAGGAATGGGATTGCCGTCACATTTGTAGGTATGAATAAAATGACCTTCTCCCGCTACGGGCTGGGAATATTCATAGAAGAATCTCTGGCAGGAATTGCCATTGCCCATTGCACTTTTTAAGATAGACATTTTGTAGGAGAAACCGTCATTTACTGTCAACTCTGCAGAAATACGGGGAGTGTAGTTGGGAGCATCAGGCTCAAACTCACGGGTACGAAGTGCTTCCTCAAAGGTTTTGCCATCTTTTAAGAAATCATACACAGTATCGGTCTGGTCACCGTTGGTTACCACGGTTTTATCACCCAGCACACGAACAGGGGCATAAATAATTAAGGACGGGTCGCTTAATTTGGACGGGTCAAAGGCTTCGGTACGGATGCCTTCTCCCTCGGTCACAAACACACGGTTACGGCTGTTCTCACTTCTGCCCATAATAAAATATGCAGTTACGGCAAATTTTTCATCCTTGGATTTACCAACAATGATACCTCTGCCGGGATAAGAGTTTGTATTCAGTAATTCTGCAATCTGATTCATGTTCTGTTGTTCCTTTCTTACGCTTTGCCTGATAAAACCAATTCGCAAGCCTGGGGTAAAATTTTCCATTCTGCCTGCTCCATCACTCTTTTTTGCAACACTTCGGGAGTATCTCCCTCTTCCACCATCACGGGCTTTTGCAGAATGATTCTGCCGCCGTCGGTAATTTCATTTACAAAATGCACCGTTGCACCAGTCACCTTTACCCCTTTTTCCAGAGCAGCTTCGTGAACCTTCAGTCCATAGAAACCGTCCCCGCAGAAAGAAGGAATGAGTGAGGGATGCACATTGATAATTTTTTCGGGAAATTCTTTGATAATTTCTTCGCCGATGATGGATAAAAAGCCTGCCAACACGATTAAATCGGGTTGTTCCGCTTTCAATTCGGAAAGAAGTGCCTTCTGATAGCTTTCGTTATCCGAAAAGCTTTTTCTTGCCACCACCACACCGGGAATTCCTGCGTTTTTTGCACGCTCCAATGCATACACATCGGGTTTTGAAGAAATCACCTTGGTGATTTTGCCCGACACAATCACATCCTTGGCATCAATTAACGCCTGCAGGTTGGTACCGCCGCCGGACACTAACACAACAATCTTTTTCATTAGATCAGTTTCACTCCTGCATCACCGTTTTCCACAGTACCTAAAATGTATGCTTTTTCGCCTAAGGATTCAATAATTTTGATAACGCCTTCTGCATCGCCTTTATTCACTGCCATGCAAAGACCGATACCCATGTTATAGGTGTTGTACATATTTTCTTCGGAGATTCCGCCTTTTGCCTGCAAGAGTTTGAAGATGGGAAGCACGGGGAAGGAATCTTTTTTAATTACCGCCTGAGTTCCGTCGGGCAACATTCTCGGAATGTTTTCATAGAAGCCGCCACCGGTGATGTGAGAAATTGCTTTCACTTTGTACTGAGATAACACAGCCAGTACGGTTTTTACATAAATTTTGGTGGGGATGATTAACGCTTCGCCTAAGGTCATACCCAATTCATCATAATATACGGATAAGTTTTTCTTTGCTTCTTCTTCGGGACCGTTTAATTCAAACACTTTTCTCACCAGAGAATAGCCGTTGGAATGGATACCGGAGGATGCCACACCGATTAACACATCGCCTTCTGCCACGGTGGAGCCGTCGATAATTTTGTCTTTATCCACAACGCCCACGGAGAAGCCTGCCAAGTCGTATTCGTTCACGGGATAGAAACCGGGCATTTCTGCAGTTTCACCGCCCACTAAGGCACATTCACCCAAAATACAACCATCACTTACACCTTTTACGATTTCAGCGATTCGCTCAGGCACGTTTTTACCAACTGCTAAGTAGTCTAAGAAGAATAAGGGCTTCGCACCGGAGCAAACAATATCGTTTACACACATTGCCACACAGTCCTGACCAACGGTATCGTGTTTGTCGGTTAAGAATGCGATTTTTAATTTGGTGCCAACACCATCAGTACCGGATACCAACACGGGATTGGTATAGTTTCCGGTTTTAAATAATTCAAACAAACCGCCAAAACCGCCGATATCGGTCATAACGCCGTTGGTAAAGGTTTTCTTAACGCTATCTTTAATCAGTTCCACGGAACGATATCCTGCGTGGATATCAACCCCTGCCTGTTTATATGCTTCATTCATAGTTTTTGCCCCTCTTTCTTATAAACTTGCAACTTCGTCCTGAAGTTTTTTATCTTTGGCACGAACTTCGTTTGCCATGTTCTCTTTCATTTGCTCTAATTTACTTTCAATATCTTTATATTTTAAGGAAAGAATCTGCAAAGCCAAAATTGCCGCATTGTCGCCGCCGTCAATCGCTACGGTTGCCACGGGGATGCCTTTGGGCATCTGCACAATGGATAACAGCGCATCCAGGCCGTCTAAGGTAGACGCCTTAATGGGAATACCGATGACGGGCAAAGTGGTAAACGCTGCTAAAACGCCACCCAAATGAGCAGCCTTTCCTGCAGCCGCAATAATCACTTCAAAGCCGTTTGTTTTCGCATTTTTGGAAAACTGTGCGGCATCTTCGGGAGTTCTGTGAGCAGACATCACTTTGACCTCAACATCCACTCCGTAATCTTTTAAGGTTTTAATACATCCTTTTAACTGGGGAAAATCAGAATCGCTTCCCATAATGACTGCAACTTTCGGCATTTTTTTGCTCTTCCTTTCCGATTTGTTTTACGTTTTTTTTATGTTACGGATAAAAAAGAATATCCTATCCTAACATATCAGATTCATTATAGCATAGCACACGCAAAAATGCAAGACAATCCGACTATTTTTTTCTTTTTTTCAAGTTCTGATTCTTTTTTTCGGAAGAAAATTTCAGGAATAAATTCCAAAACAAATTCATATAGTGAAATGAAAATAAAAAAGAGCCTGCTCTTAGTATCATGAAAAAAGGAGAACCTTCTATGACCCAAACAAATGTGACCAAAACCGTTTGGACAAAAACCGTGAACCAACCCATTGAATGGGACTTAAACGTATCAGATTCCAAACGCGATATGTTAAAAATCCTCTCACAAAAAATTACGGGCTATGTATCGGAATATACTGTTCGGGACAACTTGTTTACTGCGAAAGTGCAGCTTTGTGCCAATCTGTTGTATCTGCCCGAAGGTGCAGAACCTGTGCAGATTTGTTCTATCACCCACTCGGAAACCGTTCTCGTAAAAGAAGAAATCCCGACCTCTTTGGTTTGGGATTTTTCCGATGTGCAGTTTACCATTACCAAAAGTAATCCCGTCTTTATCAATTCCAGAAAAGCAGGAATCAGAGGACGGCTTCACCTGACGCTCAGCTTAAAAGAAAACGCATCCCTTCCCCAAATTACCATGGACGAGGACATTGAATGCTTGCTGGAAACCGTTTCTGCCTACACCGTGATGCAAACTTCGGAGGAAGAATTTCCCGTTTCCTTAAATTTTCCCCTACCTCAGGGAAAACCGCCTGTGGCAGAAATTTTAGAAACCACACTTTCCATAAAAAATCAGGATATTAAACCCATTTCCAACAAAGTGGTGGCAAAAGGTGATTACACCGTCAAAATTCTGTATGCTTCTGCAATATCCACTTTGGAAACTGCAGAATTCTCTTCGCCGTTTACCGAGATTGTAGATGTAAGTGCCGGTGATGACTCCGATTTGATGTACGATATTATTGCATTTTTGCAGGATATCAAAGTGACTCAAAACGAAGAAAACGAGGCAAAAACAATTCATATCACCGCAGTAATGCAATTACAAATGAAAGCAATCAATCCCTGTGAAATTCCGCTTGTCACCGATGCATACAGTCCAAAATGCACTGTCAAACTGCTAAAGAAAAACGCGCCCTTTGAACAACTGAAAATTCTGCCGCCTGAAACCGTTTCCATAAAAGAAATGATGCCTCTTCCCGATGTGCAGCTGGAAAGTATTGCCGATGTGTCCTGCACACCCAAACTAAGCGGAACCAAATTAGAAGATAACCGCATCATTATGTCCGGGGATTTAGATACCACCGTTTTATATCAGACCCCCACGGGAATGAATTCCCTCTCCCGTCAGATTCCCTTTGAATTGATACACGATCTGTCCACTCCCACTTTGTGTGAAAGTGCAACTGCCAAAATAATTCCCAATCATTTTTCCTATAACATCTTAAACCAAAATTCTCTGGAGCTTCGCCTGGGTGTGACGGCACAAATGATGCTTCATCATGTTGCCGAAAAAGAGTATGTGGAAGCCATTCTCCCCGACCGTGACAATCCTATTCATTCAGACCGTGCTCCCATTGTTGCCTATATTATAAAACCGGGAGACACTCTGTTTTTAATCGCCAAAAAATATGCCACCACCGTGGAACGGTTAAAAGCCGTCAACAATATTGAAAACGACCGCAATTTAAAGGTTGGCAGTTATCTGATTATTGAGTAGTTGCTACACTAAAAAAATGGCTTACAGAGCAATCTGTAAGCCATTTTCTTGTTTTTATAAACCGAATTTCTTTTTGAATTTTTCTACACGTCCGCCGGTGTCTACCAGTTTCTGTTTGCCGGTATAGAACGGATGGCATTTTGCACAAATTTCCACGTGCAGGTTTTCCTTGCTGGAGCCGGTTTCATAAACCGCGCCACAAGCACAGGTGATAGTGGTTTTTTTGTAATCCGGATGGATTCCCTGTTTCATTGTGAATACCTCCTTATACTAATTCGATTACAGACATTAAAGCTGCATCGCCACGGCGTTCGAAAGTTTTGATGATTCTGGTGTAACCACCGTTTCTTTCAGCATATTTCGGAGCGATTTCTTCAAACAGCTTTTTCACAACATCTTCTTTGGTGATAAAAGCCAGCGCCTGTCTTCTTGCATGTAAAGTGTCTTTTTTTGCAAGAGTAATCATTTTTTCAGCTAATGCTCTGGTTTCTTTTGCTCTGGTAACGGTGGTTTCCATTTTACCGTGTTCTAACAGAGCAGTCACAAGATTTTTAAGCATAGCAATTCTATGGTCTGTAGGACGACCTAATTTTCTGGTTCCTGCCATTTTGACATAGCCTCCCTTTTTAATCAATTCCCTTTCGGGTCAGGTTTATTCTTCTTCCTGCGCCAGAGTCAAGCCTAACGCTTCTAATTTGGCAATAACTTCTTCCATGGATTTTCTACCTAAGTTTCTTACCTTGATCATTTCTTCCTGAGTCTTCTTGGACAGGTCTTCAACATTGTTGATACCCGCACGTTTCAGACAGTTGTAAGAACGAACAGACAAGTCTAAATCCTCGATAGTCATTTCCAAAACTTTTTCTTTGTAGTCTTCTTCTTTTTCCACCATGATATCGCTGTTCTTTGCTTCTTCGGACAAACCTACGAATAAAGACAGATGCTCGCACATGATTTTTGCAGCCCAGCCCACTGCTTCGTCAGCAGTTAAAACGCCGTTGGTCCAAACTTCCAAAGTCAGTTTGTCATGGTCGGTTTTGTTACCTACTCTGGTGTTTTCAACAGTTGCATTTACCTTCTTAACAGGAGTATAAATGGAGTCAACCGGAATTGCACCCACAGGCAGAGTCGGAGTTTTGTTAAGTTCGGAAGGAACATATCCGATACCGTGGTCAAACACAATTTCCATATAGAATTTTGCGTCTTTGTTTAAAGTTGCAATATGCAGTTCGGGGTTTTTAATTTCCACTTCTGCATCCGGTTTGATATCGCCGGCAGTTAAAACGCATTCGCCGTCTGCTTCTAAAATCACGGTTTTGGGGCCGTCGCAGAACAGTTTTGCAGCGATATTTTTAACATTCAGAATAATTTCGGTTACGTCTTCTTTCACACCGGGAATGGTGGAGAATTCGTGTACCACACCATCGATTTTCACGCTGGTGGGAGCAACGCCTTCCAAAGAAGATAACAGAATTCTTCTCAAGCTGTTACCAAGGGTAGTACCATATCCCCGATTTAACGGGCTTAAGGAAAATTTAGCATAATCACCGCTGGGTGACCGGTCTAAAAATTCGATATTGGGTTTTTCAATTAAAATCATATTGTGACCCTCCTCACCTACTGGTGTTCAATCTTATTTTCTATCGTGTTGGAGTTTTACGCTCTTTGGGTCAGCCATAGTGACTTAACCGCCTCCTCCGACCAAAAAACGATCGGAGAAAGCATAAAAGCAAAGTCAATATCTTATTTGGAGTACAACTCAACGATTAAGTGTTCTTCAACTTCCAGATCGATTTCGTCTCTGGTGGGCATTCTTACGATAGAAGCGCTTAAAGCGTTTTTATCTAAAGATAACCACATGGGAACTACTTTGGATTCGGTAGTTTCTAACACAGCTTTAATCTTTTCAGAGCTGCGGCTCTTATCTTTAATGGTGATGGTATCTCCTGCCTTCAGTAAGATGGAAGGAATGTTAGCTTTCTGACCGTTTACTTCAAAGTGACCGTGTCTAACCAGCTGTCTAGCTTCCGGTCTGGAAGTAGCCCAACCTAATCTGTAAACGATGTTATCCAGTCTGGATTCTAAGATGATCAGTAAGTTTTCACCGGTGATGCCTGCTTTTTTAACAGCCATTTCGTAGTAGTTTGCAAACTGACCTTCTAATACGCCATAATATCTTCTAGTTTTCTGTTTTTCACGCAGCTGAACGCCGTATTCAGACATTTTCTTTCTTGCCTGGCCGTGCTGTCCGGGAGCATAAGCTCTTTTAGACAGTGCACATTTTTCAGAAAAACATCTGGTACCTTTTAAGAAAAGTTTCTGATTTTCTCTTCTGCAAAGACGGCACACTGCACCTGTATATCTTGCCATTTGTTTTGCACCTCCACTTGTATTCTTTGGCTTATCGCCAAAATCCTAAATTTCAAATAATAATGTTCTCCAAAAGAGATTATACTCTTCTTCTCTTCGGAGGTCTGCAACCGTTGTGAGGAATAGGAGTTACGTCTTTAATCATGGTAACTTCTAAACCTGCGGTCTGCAGTGCTCTGATTGCAGCTTCTCTACCGGAACCGGGACCTTTTACGAAAACTTCAACAGTTTTTAAGCCATGTTCCATAGCAGCTTTTGCAGCAGTTTCAGCAGCCATCTGTGCAGCAAACGGGGTGTTTTTTCTGGAGCCTCTGAAGCCCAGACCACCTGCGGATGCCCAAGAAAGTGCATTACCTGCAACGTCAGTGATGGTTACGATTGTATTGTTGAAAGAAGACTGAATATGAACTGCACCTTTCTCAATGTGCTTCTTCTCTTTTCTTCTTCTGGTTGTTCTTTTAACCGCTTTAGCCATTTGATTTTCTCATTCCTTTCGTTAAAGTGCATCTCTACACTTCGATTCTTCTAGGCAACAGACTTCTTAGCCTGCCTGCCGTATGGGAAACCCAAGCAAAAAGATTATTTCTTTTTGTTTGCCATAGTTTTTCTGGGACCTTTTCTGGTTCTTGCGTTGGTTTTGGTTCTCTGACCTCTGCAAGGCAGACCTTTTCTGTGTCTGGTTCCTCTGTAACATCCAATTTCAATCAAACGTTTGATGTCCATTGCAACGTCACGGCGAAGATCACCTTCAACTACATGGTTTTTGTCGATATTATCTCTTAATTTTGCTACTTCGTCATCGGTTAAATCTTTAACTCTGGTGTCGGGATTGATTCCGGTTTCTTTTAAAATTCTTCTGGAAGCAGAAACACCAATTCCGTAGATATAGGTCAAACCGATTTCTACTCTTTTTTCTCTGGGTAAGTCGATACCAGCAATTCTTGCCATTTGAATCTACACCTCCTGATTTTTTCGTGTTTGATTTCGTATGTTTGGTTGGCGGTTTCCCGCGAAAACGATTAGTGAAACCGTTTCCCTCTCACAGTGAGAGCAGGTTGGAATAATTCAAGCATTATTCCTATATGAAGCAAACATCCTGCAAAAAAGGCATACAGAGGAACTCTGTACAGCCGCGCCTTTTTCACAAAAAGTTTGGATTTGCCACAAAGCGGGCGGTTTGTAATATCAGCGATTAGCCCTGTTTCTGTTTGTGTTTGGGGTTTTCGCAAATTACCATGATATTTCCTTTTCTGCGGATAACTTTACATTTTTCGCAGATTTTTTTTACAGACGGTCTTACTTTCATGAGTATTTACCTCCTATTATTTCGCTCTCCATACAATTCTGCCTCTGGTTAAATCATAGGGAGACATTTCCAAAGTAACTTTATCTCCCGGCAGAATTTTAATGTAGTGCATTCTTAATTTTCCTGAGATATGAGCTAAAATTTTGTGCCCATTTTCTAATTCAACCGTAAACTGAGCATTCGGTAACGCGTCAATTACGGTTCCTTCTAATTCAAGTACATCATCTTTCGGCATAATTTTTACCTCCGTGCAACTGTTAATCTTCTGATTCAGCATCTGTGAGAGCCCGAATGAATTTCCGAAGCTCTGCATTGGTAATTTTCTTACCTTCGCTGATTTTTTGAAGCAGACGTTCATTCAAAACAAATTGTGTTTTATGAAGATGTTTTACTTTCTTCTTTTTGGGTGTTTCCAATTTTCGAAGCATCCCATCTGCAATTAACACATAGTTGGAGTCTAAAACCTCCGTCACCATAAAAATGCGATTCTTATCTCTGCCGCTTACAGATAAAACCAAGTCCGCTGTTTGAAACATCCTTGACCTCCTACAAAGTGGTTAAGATAACGGGTTCCCCGTCTGTGATAAGAATGGTATTTTCGTAATGAGCCGATAAACTTCCGTCCGCAGTGCGAATGGTCCAGTTATCTTTGGCATCCTGGTAAACAGGATATCCGCCAAGATTCACCATAGGCTCCACGGCAATGGTCATCCCCGGCATCAGCTTGGGACCTTTTCCCGCTCTTCCGAAATTGGGGACCGACGGACCCTCGTGCAGATTTGCTCCGATGCCGTGACCTTCCAAATCCCGAACGATGGAAAATCCTTTGCCTTCAATAAATGTCTGAATAGTTTCTGAAATATCACCGACTCTGTTTCCTGCCACAGCCTGTTTCATTCCTAAAAAGAAACTTTCTCGGGTTGCTTCCACAAGAAGTTTTGCTTCTTCGGAAACTGCTCCGGCAAAAGCAGTATCGGCACAGTCGCCATGATATCCTTTGTAACAAGCGCCGCAATCAATGCTGACAATATCGCCTTCCTGAATCACATATTCACCGGGAATGCCATGCACCACTTCATTGTTCACCGAAACGCAGATATGTTTCGGATAACCGTTGTATCGGTAAAAAGAAGGAGTGGCATTGCATTTTCGGATAAACTCTTCTGCAATCTTATCCAGCTCAATTGTCTTGATTCCCGGTCTCACTGCCTCAATTGCTTTTTGCAAAGCACCTTTGGTAATCTGACCGGCTTTTTTCATCAGTGTAATTTCTTCTTTACTTTTAATATAAATCATAATTTTACACCCAGCGCCTGTAACGCATTGTTCACGGTATCTTCCACACCATCACATCCCTGAACGGTTTTCAATAATTTCTTTTCAGAGAAATACTGAATCAGGGGTTCGGTTTCTTTGTGATAAATTTCCAGACGATTGGAAATAATCTCAGGTTGGTCATCCTCTCTGATTTTCAGAGAAGAACCGCATTCATCACAAACACCATCGTGCTTCGGCGGATTCGACCGGATATGATAGGTAGCTCTGCAATTAGGACATTCTCTGCGACCTGCCAGACGGGAAATGATGGTCTCGTTGGTTACATCTAAGAGTAACGCCACATCCAGGTGAATGCCAAGCTCAGCCAGATGTTCTGCCTGGAAGACATTTCTGGGGAAGCCATCCAAGATATAACCCTTTTGGCAGTCAGGCTCTTGAAGCCGTTTTACCAGAAGCTTGGAAACCATTTCGTCTGACACAAAGTTTCCTTTGGAAATCAGTCGGTTGATTTCTTCTCCTAAGGGAGAGCCACACCCAATCTCATCCCGGAGCAATGCTCCGGTTGAGATGGTTGGAATTTCTAATAATTTTGCTAACTGTCTCGCCATAGTGCCTTTTCCGGCACCGGGCGCACCTAAAATTGTTACGATCATTGTTTCTTACCGAAAAGATTTTATTCTAAGAAGCCTTTGTAATGTCTCATCAGCATCTGAGATTCAATCTGTTTCACGGTTTCAATAGCAACACCTACTACGATGATTAAGGAAGAACCACCGAATGCGAACGCAGAGTTAATGTGCGAAAGCAGAGTGGGTAATACAGCAATCAACGCAATAAAGATTGCACCAATCATGGTAATTCTGTTTAATACCATGCGAATGAAGTCGCTGGTGGGTTTTCCGGGTCTTAAACCGGGAACGAAACCGCCATTGTTCTTCATGTTGTTTGCAATTTCAACCGGATTAAACTGAATTTCAGTGTAGAAGAAAGTAAACAGGATAATCAGGATGAAGTAAATGAGGGAATACCAGATGCTACCCGGAGAAAGAACTCGGATAACGCCTGCCCAGAAACCGGTGGTTGCACCGCCAAACATCTGAGCGATGGTTGCGGGGAATGCTAAGATAGATACAGCAAAGATGATGGGCATTACGCCTGCCATCGCAACCTTAATCGGCACGTGAGTGCTCTGGCCGCCATACATTTTTCTGCCAACAACTTTTTTAGCATACTGAACGGGAATTCTTCTTTCTGCATTGTTCATCAGAACGATGAAACCGATAACAGCAACGATTACCAGCAGCACTGCTGCGATGATAATCCAGTCAGCTCCGGTTGCACCGGAAACCAGACCGTAAATACCGGTGGGAGCACCGGAAACGATACCGGCAAAGATGATCATGGAAATACCATTACCAACGCCTTTTTCGTTAATCTGTTCACCTAACCACATTAAGAATGCGGTACCTGCGGTTAAGGTCAGAACTACTACAAAGAAAGTTCCAACGTTTCTGTACTGAGCATCTGCCACAGCCAGATATAAACCAGCTGCCTGAATAAATGCTAACACTACAGTAACCACACGGGTCATTGTGGCAATTTTCTTTCTGCCTTCTTCCCCTTCTTTGGACAATCTTTCCAAAGCAGGAATTGCAACTGTTAAAAGCTGCATAATAATGGAAGAGTTAATGTAGGGGGTGATGCTCATCGCAAAGATGGTTGCTTGCTCTAAAGCATTACCGGAAATAATGTTTGCCAGACCGAACAGGGTATTGTTGCTACCGCCGAACAGCTGGGTTAAGATATTTCTGTCAACAAAGGGAACGGGGATATGCGATCCTAATCTGAAAACAATCAGTAACAATACAGTGTACAGGATTTTTTTTCTCAGATCCGGAATTTTCCATGCATTTTTTAATATGCTAAACATATTAAATCACCTCAGTCTTTCCACCTAAAGCAGTAATTTTTTCAGCAGCAGCCTTAGAGAATCTTGCAGCTTTCACTGTCAGCTTTTTGGTAAGATCTCCTCTGTTTAATACAACAATTCCGTCATTGATTTTGGAAATTACGCCGGTTTCTTTTAAGAGTTCAGCAGTAACTTCAGTTCCGTTTTCAAATCTTTCTAAATCGGAAAGATGAATTTCGGTATAGTTTTTAGCAAAGAAATTGTGGAAGCCTCTTTTGGGGAGTCTTCTTGCTAACGGCATCTGACCGCCTTCGAAGCCGGGTCTTACACCGCCGCCGGATCTTGCTTTCTGACCTTTATGACCTTTGCCGGCTTGTTTTCCGTTACCGGAAGCGTGACCTCTACCTTTTCTGTAACGCTCTTTTACGGAACCCGGAGCCGGAGATAATTCATTTAATCTCATAATTTTTACACCTCCGAATGATTTTTAATTTTAGACTTCTTCACAGTCTACCAGATAAGATACTTTGTTTACCATACCTCTGATCTGAGGTGTATCATTATGGATTTTTTCGTCTCTGATTTTTTTCAGGCCTAATGCGTTTGCAGTCTTAATATGGCTGTCAAGACGACCGATCAGGCTCTTTTTTAAAGTAACTTTTAATTTAGCCATTTTTAAAATACCAAGTGCTTAAAAACTTTTAGGCACATTTCCTTTCTTTCGGACTCATCTTATTTGGTTCTGATTCCGGCAAAACCGTGATTATTTTACGATTTCAGCGGGAGTTTTACCTCTTTTATCAGCCACTTCTTTTAAACTCATTAAGCTCTTTAATCCTTCGATAGTAGCAGATACTACGTTTCTGGGATTGTTAGATCTTAAACATTTGGTTCTGATATCTCTGATACCTGCTAATTCCAGAACGGCTCTGGCAGGACCACCAGCGATAACACCGGTACCTTCAGCAGCGGGTTTTAATAACACTCTGCCTGCACCGAATTCACCAATAACTTCATGAGGAATAGTAGTTTTATACAGGGGAATTTCCACCATGTTTTTCTTTGCATCCTCAATACCTTTTCTGATTGCATCCGGAATTTCAGCTGCTTTACCCATACCGCAACCTACTCTGCCGTTTTCATCGCCTACTACAACCAAAGCTGAGAAACGGAAGGTTCTACCACCTTTTACAACTTTAGCAACTCTGTTTAAGGCAACAACTTTTTCTTTAATATCCAGCGTAGCCGGATCAAATTTAGCTTGATTCACGATTGTATTTCCTCCTTATCACTAAAGTGTAATTAGAACTGCAGTCCGCCTTCTCTGGCACCTTCAGCCAAAGCGGCAACACGTCCGTGGTACAGATAGCCGCCACGGTCGAATACTACAACTTCGATACCTTTGGCTTTTGCTTTTTCTGCAACCAATAAACCAACTTTTTTCGCTGCTTCAATGTTTCCACCCGGATTCTTGCCGAATTCAGGGCTTAAGGTAGAAGCGGAAACTAAGGTAACACCTGCAACGTCATCAATAATCTGAGCATAAATGTGATTTAAGCTTCTGAACACATTCAATCTCGGTTTCTGTGCAGTACCTTTAATATTATTTCTGATTCTGTAATGTCTTTTTACTCTGGCAACATTACTGTTTTGCTTTTTAACCACTGTTTATTCACTCCTTTAAACAATCTGATAAAACAGCTAAGGAACATAACCAAACGATTATTTCTTCTTAGCGCCGGTGTTACCTTCTTTTCTGATAATAACTTCATCAACGTATTTGATACCTTTGCCTTTATAGGGTTCCGGAGGTCTTTTTTCACGGATGTTGGCAGCGAACTGACCAACTTTCTGTTTGTCGGGACCTTTTACGATGATTTTATTCGGTGTGGGGCAATCCAGGGTGATACCGTCACGTTCTTCCATTTCCACCTGATGGGAATAACCTAAGTTCATAACGATTTTGTTGCCCTGTTTTGCAACTCTGTAACCAACACCGTTGATTTCCAGTTCTTTAGAGAAACCGGAGGTAACACCGGTAATCATATTGGAAAGGATAGTACGAGTTAAACCGTGTAAGGATCTATGTGTTTTTTCATCACTGGGTCTGGTTACGGTCAATTCGTTGTTTTCCAATTTCAGGACCATGTCCTTATTGAATTTCTGTTCTAAAGTTCCTAAGGGACCTTTTACAGTTACTAAATTTTCAGCGCCGATAGTTACAGTTACTCCATTCGGTACGGAGATCGGCAGTTTACCAATTCTAGACATCTTTTATCCCTCCATTACCAAATATAAGCGAGAATTTCGCCGCCGACATTTTCCTGTCTTGCTTTTTTATCGGTCATGATTCCTTTAGAGGTGGAAACTAACGCGATACCCAGGCCTTTTAATACTTTCGGCAGTTCTTCGCTTTTTGCGTAAACTCTGAGACCCGGTTTAGAAATTCTTCTCAAACCATTAATTGTTTTAGTTTTGTTTGCACCGTATTTCAGGGTGATTCTGATGATGCCCTGAGTGCTGTTGTCAATCAGCTGGAAATTCTTAATGTAGCCTTCTTCTAAAAGAATCTCAGCAATTGCTTTTTTCATATTAGATGCGGGAACATCCACGGTATCGTGTTTTGCTGTACCTGCATTTCTAATTCTTGTAAGCATATCTGCAATAGGATCTGTGATCTGCATTGTATAGCCTCCTTTTTTAAGGTATTGTTTATCACTCCGAGGTGATACGACTTACCTAAAACCTTGTTCTTAATTCTTTACATTCCCCAAAGCGGGGACTTTTCTGCCCTTTCGGGCAGTTACAGTCTTTCGCCTGCAAAAACCAATCTTACCAGCTTGCTTTTTTCACACCGGGAATCTGACCTTTGTAAGCCAGTTCTCTGAAGCAGATACGGCAAATGCCATATTTTCTCAGATAAGCATGAGGTCTGCCGCAGATTTTACATCTGTTGTATTCTCTGGTGCTGAACTTCTGGGGTTTCTGCTGCTTATTAATCATAGATTTTTTAGCCATTTGTTTCCATTTCCTTTCACTTTACTCTTGTGTTTTGGGAATCTTCAGAAATCGTGTCTTACGCTTTGATGAAGGGAGCGCCCATCAGAGTCAGTAATTCTTTTGCTTCTTCGTCAGTTTTTGCAGTGGTAACGAATGCAATGTCCATACCTCTGATTTTTTCAACTTTATCGTATTCGATTTCCGGGAAAATCAGCTGTTCTTTGATACCGAAAGCATAGTTGCCGCGGCCGTCAAAGGAGTTTGCGCTAATACCTCTGAAGTCTCTTACACGGGGAAGAGCGATGCAGAATAATCTTTCGATGAATTCATACATTCTTTCGCCACGTAAGGTAACTTTACATCCAATGTTCATACCTTCTCTTAATTTGAAGTTAGAAACGGATTTTTTTGCTTTGGTCAGAACTGCTTTCTGACCGGTGATTAAGGTTAAGTCTGCAGCAGCGCTTTCCAGTGCTTTTGCATTGTCTTTCGCTTCACCAACACCGATGTTTACAACAACTTTGTCGATTTTCGGAATCTGCATAACAGATTTGTATCCGAATTTGCTCATCAGGGCAGGTGCAACTTCGTTTTTATATAAATTAGCTAAGTTAGACATAATCGTCGTTTACCTCCCTTTCTTATTCGCCTAAAGTTTCAAGACATTTTTTGCAATATCTTACTTTTTTGCCGTTATCTAAGATTTTCTTACCGGTTCTTACTGCTTTGCCGCATTTGGGGCAAACGAGCATTACTTTGGAAGCATAGATGGGGCTTTCCTGTTTTACAATACCGCCGGTCTGACCCTGAGCTCTGGGTTTGGTGTGTTTGGTAGCAATGTTAACGCCTTCAACGATAACTTTACCTTCTTTGGGAGATACTACCAGTACCTTACCTTTTTTGCCTTTGTCTTTACCGGAAATAACCACTACGCGGTCATCTTTTCTTACATTAACTTTTTTGTACATTTTCGTTACCTCCCTTACAATACTTCAGGAGCCAAGGATAAAATTTTGGAATATTCCTTGTCACGAAGCTCTCTTGCAACAGGGCCAAAAATACGAGTTCCTCTCGGATTTTTGTCATCTTTAATAATTACAGCTGCGTTTTCGTCAAATCTGATGTAGGTTCCGTCCTGACGGCGAACACCTTTCACACTTCTAACGATAACAGCTTTAACAACATCGCCTTTTTTCACAACTCCGCCGGGTGTTGCTTTTTTGACAGTAGCTACAACCACGTCGCCGATGTTAGCGTATCTTTTCTTAGATCCGCCCAGAACTCTGATTGCCAGCAGTTCTTTTGCACCGGTATTATCAGCTACTTTCATTCTGCTTTCTTGCTGAATCATTGTAATCCTCCTCTGCTTACTGACATAAGTCGCAAGCGTTTTTATTAACGGTATTACTACCGCAGAAACAATCTTATTTTGCTTTTTCAACGATTTTTGTAAGTCTCCATCTCTTGTCTTTGGACAAAGGTCTGGTTTCCATGATTTCAACTCTGTCGCCGATGTTACATTCGTTGTTTTCATCATGAGCTTTGAACTTAATGGTTCTTTTGATGATTTTTTTGTAAATCGGATGCTTTACAGAATCTTCAATCTTAACAACGATGGTTTTATCCATTTTGTTGCTTACAACTTCGCCGATTCTAACTTTTCTAAAGCCTCTTTCGGACATGATTTAGTTCCTCCATTTCCGCCCTTCGCCAAACGACTCGGGAAAGGCGATTCTAAACCTCACGGGAAATTATTCGTTAATTCCCAGTTCTCTTTCTTTTAATACGGTCTTAATTTTCGCAATTGTTTTTTTAACTTCTTTCATTCTCATGGGGTTGTCAAGCTGGTTGGTGGCATGTTGAAATCTTAAGTTAAAAAGCTCAATTTTCAGCTCAGCGAGTTTCTGATTAAGCTCCGCATTAGCTAAATCTCTAATATTCTTAATCTTCATCGCTTTCTACCTCCACTTCTTTTTCGCGAAGAACAAACTTGGTTTTAACAGACAGTTTGTGCTGCGCTAATCTCATAGCTTCTCTGGCAGTTACTTCATCAACGCCGGAAAGTTCAAATAATACTCTGCCGGGTTTTACAACTGCTACCCAGTACTCGGGAGAACCTTTACCGCTACCCATACGAGTTTCAGCAGGTTTTTCGGTTACCGGTTTATCGGGGAAAATTTTAATCCAAACTTTACCGCCTCTTTTGATGTAACGGTTGATCGCAATACGGGCAGCTTCGATCTGGTTACCGGTGATCCAGCCGGGTTCGGTAGCCTGAATACCGTAATCGCCGTAAGTTACTTTGTTACCTCTTAAAGCTTTACCGGTCATTCTGCCTCTGAATTGTTTTCTTCTTTTTACTCTTTTAGGCATTAACATAGCTTATTTTCCTCCCTCTTGAGTATTTTTTTTCGCATTTTTGCTTTCAGGAAGAATTTCACCTTTGTAAATCCAAACTTTAACGCCTAACTTACCGTAGGTGGTATTCGCTTCTGCAAAACCGTAATCGATATCTGCTCTTAAGGTCTGCAGCGGAATGGTTCCTTCGTGATAATGCTCAGTTCTTGCAATTTCTGCTCCGCCAACACGGCCGGAAACGGAAGTTTTAATACCTTTTGCACCGAACTTCATAGTTCTCTGCATGGACTGTTTCATCGCTCTTCTGAAGGAAATACGTTTTTCCAGCTGAGCTGCGATGTTTTCAGCTACTAAAGTTGCATCCATTTCAGCGGGTTTTACTTCAACGATGTTTACGTTAACGTTTGCGTTACCGCCCAGTAAGTTTACAACAGAAGCTCTGATTTTTTCTAATTCTGCACCGCCTTTACCGATTAACATACCGGGTTTTGCAGTGAACACTTTGATAAAGATTTTATTTGCTTTTCTAGCAATTTCAATTTTGGAAATGCCGGCCTGGAACAGAGATTTCTTTAAGAATACTCTGATTTTGTGGTCTTCTACTAAAGTATCGCCGAATTTGTGATCCGGAGCGTACCATTTAGAGTCCCAATCTTTAATAACGCCGACTCTTAAACCATGCGGGTTAACTTTCTGACCCATTACTCATACCTCCTATTCTTTTTCTTTTACAACCACGGTAATATGGCTGGTTCTTTTTGCGATTCTGAATGCTCTACCCTGTGCTCTGGGCTGAATTCTTTTCAGAATGGGACCGCCGTTTGCGAAGCATTCGGAAACGTACAGGTCATCTTTTGCCATATTATGATTGTTTTCCGCATTAGCGATAGCTGATAATAACAGTTTTTCAACCAGCGGAGATGCAGCTTTGGGAGTATGTCTTAAAATAGCCAAAGCCTGACCAACGGGTTTGTTTCTGATTAAATCAATAACTATCTTTACCTTGCGGGGAGATATTCTAGCATAACGGAGAGTTGCTCTTGCCTCCATCTTTATTCCTCCTCTTTCACCCTTAGGTGGTTCTAAAATTTAAACTTATGTGTCGGGTTCTTTCAAATATTACCCGGATTATTTTGAAGTTTTTGCACCTGCATGACCTTTGTAGGTTCTGGTAGGAGCAAATTCACCCAGTTTGTGACCAACCATATCTTCGGTTACATACACGGGAACGTGTTTTTTACCGTCATATACTGCAACGGTATGTCCAACGAACTGAGGGAAAATAGTAGAAGATCTGGACCAAGTTTTTAAAACTCTTTTTTCGCCCTGGTCATTCATTTCTTCGATTCTCTTCAAAAGTTTGGGGTCCACGAAAGGCCCTTTTTTGATTGAACGGCTCATTTTGTTGCCTCCTTGTAGATTTTTTCGCACAAGTTGTGCGTTTTATCGGGGTACCGCATCCGACTGATGTCGGATTACGGTGTATGTCGATGATTATTTACCGTTTCTGGTCTTCACGATCAGGCGGTTAGTGATTTTCTTTTTTTTTCTGGTTTTTAAGCCCAGAGCCGGTTTACCCCAGGGAGTAACAGGAGCCGGACGACCGATGGGTGATTTACCTTCACCACCACCATGGGGATGGTCACAGGGGTTCATAACAACACCACGAACGGTAGGTTTGATACCCATATGTCTGGTTCTACCTGCTTTACCGATGGTAACGTTTTCATGCTCTAAGTTACTTACCTGACCGATAGTTGCTTTACATTCGATCAGAACTTTTCTAACTTCGCCGGAGGGAAGTCTTACCTGAGCATAGTCACCTTCTTTAGCCATCAGCTGAGCTGCATTACCTGCAGAACGAACTAACTGACCGCCTCTGTTTTTGGTGATTTCCACGTTGTGGATAATGGTACCAACAGGAATGTTTGCTAAAGGAAGAGTGTTACCGGGTTTGATATCTGCGGTTTCGGAAGAGATAACTTTGTGGCCAACTTTTAATTCGTTGGGAGCTAAGATATATCTCTTTTCACCGTCTTCATACTGAACTAATGCGATGTATGCGGTTCTGTTCGGATCGTATTCTAAGGTCAGAACAGTTGCAGGCATATCCATTTTGTCACGTTTGAAGTCGATAATTCTGTATTTGGATTTGTTTCCGCCGCCTCTGTGTCTTACGGTGATTCTGCCGTAGGAGTTTCTGCCGGCGTGTTTTTTCAGTTTAACAAGAAGAGATTTTTCAGGTTTTACATCAGACAACACGGAGAAGTCAGGTGCGGTCATATATCTTCTTGACGGTGTAGTCGGTTTATAAGTTTTTACTGCCATTATCAATCATCTCCTTATCTTAAACTTTCAAAGAATTCGATTGTTTTGGTGCCTTTTAATTTGACAATCGCTTTCTTCCAGTCGGATTTTTTGCCTTCGTGTACGCCGACTCTTTTGTTTTTGCCGATTACGTTTAAAGTAGTAACTTTTTCTACTTCAACTTTGAAGATTTCTTCAACGGCTTTTTTGATTTCGATTTTGTTGGCTTTCGCGTTCACTTTGAAAGTGTACTTCTGATCAGCCAGCATAGTCATAGATTTTTCCGAAATGATCGGAGCAATAATGATATCATATGCGTTCATATTAGCAGTACACCTCCTCTAATTTAGCTACTGCAGATGCTTCAATCACTAATTTGGTGTGATTTAAAACATCGTAGGTGTTGATGGTATCAACTACTGCAGTTTTAACACCGGGTACGTTGTTTGCAGAAGCGATTAAGTTAGCTTCTTTTGCACCGGTAACCACGAATGCTTTGGTATCAACTTTTAAGTTTTCTAAAATCTTAACAAAAGATTTGGTTTTGATTTCGTCCATAGCCAGCTTATCCACAACAACAATGTTGTTTTCTGCAACTTTTGCAGATAAAGCGGATTTTAATGCCAGTCTTCTGGTCTTTTTGTTTAAGGTGTAGCTGTAATCTCTCGGTTTGGGACCTAAAGCCACGCCGCCACCTTTCCACTGGGGAGCACGGATGGAGCCCTGTCTTGCACGACCGGTTCCTTTCTGTTTCCACGGTTTTGCGCCGCCACCGCTTACTTCGGTACGGGTTTTGGTTGACTGAGTACCCTGTCTCTGATTTGCCAGGAAGTTTTTCACAGTCATATGAAGAGCAGCGTTGCTGATTTCAACAGCAAAAATCTCATCTTTTAATTCGATTTCGCCGACTTCTTTGCCTTCAATATTATATAATGCTACTTTAGGCATCGTATTTCCTCCTTCCAGCCAAAGGCTGATTATCATTGTTTTGTCACCCAAGCGGGTGAAAAGCAGTTTCTATATCAACTTCTGTGATTATTTGGAAGCTTTCACAGAGCTTTTAACGGTAACCAATCCGCCTTTGGGACCGGGAATCGCACCTTTTACAAGGATCAGGTTTTTGTCTTCCATAACTTTCACGATTTCTAAGTTCTGAACAGTTACCTGAACATTACCCATGTGACCGGGAAGTTTTTTACCTTTGAATACACGAGACGGGGAAGAACAAGCTCCCATAGAACCTGCGCTTCTGTGCACAGGACCTGCACCGTGGCTCATGGGGATTCTGGACTGACCATGTCTTTTGATGGTGCCCTGGTATCCTTTACCTTTGGAGATACCGGTTACATCTACGGTATCGCCTTCAGCGAAGATGCCTGCTTTAATTTCATCACCAACATTGTAAGAAGCGGTATCATCCAATCTGAATTCTCTTAAGAATTTCATGATTGCGGTGCCTGCTTTCTTGAAGTGGCCCATTAAGGGTTTGTTGGATTTCTTTTCTTTGGTTTCCACAAAACCAACCTGAATTGAGTTGTAACCGTCGATTTCTACGGTTTTCTTTTGGGTAACAACGCAAGGACCTGCTTCAATCACGGTAACCGGAACAAATTTGCCGGTTTCGGAGAAAAGCTGAGTCATGCCGACTTTTTTACCCAGAATTGCTTTTTCCATAATGTTTTCCTCCTATGGTTATTGGTTGGGGGTTGCCCAACATGACCTTGGTACCTCAGAAGTTTTTGAGGTATCAGGCGGGCGGATTTTCGCCCATGCGAATTCTCTTTGACACAGGTAAGAGAAAACTCGCATACTATTATATATATGGTATAATAATAGTCGTCTTACAGTTTGATGTCGAATTCAACGCCTGCGGGCAGGTCTAATTTCATCAGAGCATCAACAGTTTTTGCGGTGGGGTTTAAGATATCGATCATTCTCTTATGAGTTCTCATTTCGAACTGTTCTCTGGAGTCTTTGTACTTGTGTACTGCTCTTAAGATAGTAACGATTTCTTTTTTGGTGGGAAGCGGAATGGGGCCGGATACTCCTGCGCCTGTTCTTTTCGCGGTTTCCACTACTTTTTCAGCGGACTGATCCAAAATAACGTGATCGTACGCTTTCAATCTGATTCTGATTTTTTCTTTCATTGCTGCCATAACCGTGTTTCCTCCTAAATAATCTAATTTTTTTCGGTGTTCTGTTTCGGCTGCACGGTTCATTTTTTCTAACACTCATCCTCGTGTTTCACATCTATTCCATAAAATATCCCGAAGATTTTTATAGCGCTCATAAAAATTTTCGGGCATCAAAAGGTAATGATGTAAGTACACCAAGTCGTTATCATGAATTACCGTTTTTTAGCCGCCTGGTTTCAAACCAAACATACTCCGTGGAAATTCCCTTCCAAACAGCCGGTTTATACCGCTTGGAAGCCACCTTCCACTTCATCGCATAACATAACCTTTGATATTATAGCAGATTGTTTGTCAAATTGCAAGTGTTTTTTGAAATTTTTTTAAATTTTTTTCAAATTTTTCTAAACTCGCTGTTTTAAGCCATTTTTGACATATTTTCTATAATCATTTCATTCTTGTATTACTTTTTTTCATGCAAATTTTTAAAAAAATAAGGCGACCATTGTTGGTCGCCTTTCCTGTTTGTATCTCTTACAGAGCAGCTTTTGCTTTTTCTACTAAAGCGGTGAAGCCTGCGGGATCTGCAATTGCAATTTCGGATAACATCTTTCTGTTGATTTCGATGTTAGCTTTTTTCAGACCGTTCATCAGTCTGGAATAGCTGATACCGTTCATTCTTGCAGCAGCATTGATTCTTGCAATCCATAACTGTCTGAATTCTCTCTTCTTCTGTTTTCTGCCGATGTATGCATAAACCAGAGATTTCATAACTGCTTCATTTGCAGTTCTGAACAGTTTGCTTTTTGCACCTCTGTAGCCTTTTGCTAATTTTAAGATTTTTTTATGTCTTCTTCTGGTGGTCACAGCACCTTTGATTCTTGCCATAGTTCTTAGTATCCTCCAACTTCTATAATTTCAAATCTTTTAGGAAAAACCGATCTTATTTGTAGGGGATCAGTTTTTTGATAACTGCTGCGTTTGCTTCGCAAGCGTAGCCGCCCATTCTTAAGTGTCTTTTTCTCTTAGTGGTTTTTTTGTTTAAAATGTGTCTTCTGCCGGCTTTCGCTCTTTTAACTTTGCCACCTTTGGTTAAAGAAAATCTTTTAGCGGCACCTCTGTGTGTCTTAATTTTAGGCATGATAATTACTCCTCTCTTATTATATAAAATCTAAACCTAAATTACGGCTTATTTGGGACCAAGAAACATAACCATGCTTCTGCCTTCCATTTTTGCGGGTTTATCAACTGTACCAACTTCGGTAATCGCTTCCCCGAATCTCTTTAAGGTGTCTGCACCTAAATTGGTGTGCGCCATTTCACGGCCACGGAACCGAACAGATACTTTAACCTTATCTCCGGATTTTAAGAATTTGATTGCCTGATTTAATTTGGTGTTGAAATCGTGAGTATCAATGTTTACGGAAAGACGAACTTCCTTAATGGTAACAACCTTCTGATTCTTTTTGATTTCTTTTTCTTTCTTGGTCTGCTCGAAACGGTATTTGCCGTAATCCATGATTTTGCATACCGGCGGAACAGCCTTGGGAGAAATCATTACTAAATCCAGGTTTGCCTTAATCGCCGCTTCCATAGCATCCTTAATGGGTAATACACCCAGCTGGTCGCCCTGTGCACCGATTACTCTGACTTCTTTTTCGCGGATTTCCTCGTTGATTGGTAATTCTTTCACGCTAATGGAAAAGCACCCCTATCTTTTATTTTTTAGAAATTTGTTTCTGACATAAAAAAAGACGGATAAATCCGCCCTCACAAAATACACAAGATTTCTTGCATATTTTCCATAACCTGCCGAACTCTTCCGACTAAGGTGAGAAGCGGAAACTTCTTCTTTCTTATATCAATTACCTTGTTATTATAACACAATATTTCCATTTGTCAAGTTTTTTTTGAAATTTTTTGTTTTTATTTTTCGGAGAAGAAGTGATGTTCTTTCCAAACCAAAGATTTCATATATATACTATTATATATTATATAGGGGGCGTCTTTTTGAAATTTCGCATTTCGTTAACCATATTATCCATCTGTTTGCTATGCATCCTGTCAGGTGAACTTTTGTTCCGGTCATTCCATGTGAAAGGTGACACTTCTTATATCAAATGGGTGGAATTTTCAATCCCCTCTCCCATTTTATATCGTGCTATTGAGTTGGATATCCAAAGCCGCAACGAAGAGCAACGGGTCGATTTTATCAAAGTGCTCAGTTATCTTGCCGCCAAAAACGGAGGCAATTTTAAAAATGTGGCCCAAAACGATGTAACCAAAGCTGCAGATTTTTTAAAGACAAACTCCCCCACCGACTTAAAACAATACTCCTATTATCTGAATGCCTACGGTGCAATTATGAACGGTTGGGTCGGTGAATACGAAACAGAACAAAAAGAGAAAGACGGCACGGTGAAGCCCGTTTTAAAATACGGACTTGTCATCCGCCATCCCGTGAAAGGCTATTATTCCGATTCGGATGATTTCGGCAACAGCCGCAGCTACGGATTTCAAAGAAAACATCTTGGACACGACTTTTTTGCTTCCGCAGGAACACCCGTCGCCGCCGTAGAAGACGGGGTGGTAGAAGTGATGGGTTGGAACCGCTTTGGCGGTTGGAGAATCGGCATCCGCAGTTTTGACGGAATGCGATATTACTATTATGCCCATTTCAGAAAAGATAATCCCTTCGCAAAAGGGTTGGAGGAAGGACATACGGTAAAAGCCGGTCAGACCATCGGCTATGTGGGGCAGACAGGATACAGTTTTAAAGAAAACGTAAACAATATTCAGGTGCCCCATCTTCATTTCGGGATTCAATTGATTTTTAACGAAGTGCAAAAAGACGGCAACAACCAAATCTGGATTGATTGCTATCAGATTGCAAAACTCCTTTCCAATCCTCCTGCCCCGGTGGTTGTGAGCGAATCGTAGGCAAATAAATATCCCCCCGTGTAACGGGGGGTTTTTCATTTTCGGGCATAGCCCTAATATTACTGGCAACGCACAAGTGCGTTTTTTATTGGCCTGCCAGCCATGCAATTACTACTTACTACCCATAAATGGGTCCCGTGGGTC
>JAZQUU010000018.1:0-41169 GCA_045631485.1 Clostridia bacterium
CTCAATGTACATATTTACGGAATCAGCAACGTGCTTCATATACGCAATATCCGCACTGCCCAGCTTATTCTGAATCACTTCAAAAGCAGTATACTTATAACGGGTCTGGCTTGCATAACCATCGTCTGTAACCGTAACGGCTGTTGAACCCACATAGTTCTTTTGATACCAACCAAAGTACGAACCTAATAACTCATAACTCGGTTTTGGCATTGTACGTTTTACAGACTTGGTACTACCAAGCTCACCTTGGCAACCGCCTACAGTGTCGAGAACCTTATACAGTTCTACATTGTAGTAACGGGCAGTATCGCCAATACGGAAGCTTGCATAAATTCCGTCGGACTGATAATCGTCTTTTTCCTTGATAACCACAGTCTTAGTTAAGTCACTCTCACCAAAGGTGAGGATACCGCTGCCTTCCTTGACAGGATCAACGTGGATAAAGTGGTACTTGTCCTGTCCGGTTGCGCTTGCAGCCTCCGGTGTGTTACCGTAAGCTGTTCCGTTTACGGTACGGATATAAACAATCTGAGGATTGGAAGTAGCCACCGTACCCGCCGGCAGTGTTCTTGTAACGGTGTAGGTTACATCACGTCCGCTGCCATTGGACTTAGCACTGGTGTAAGCAATAGTGAAAGTACCGCCATGTGCCCACTTTGCAGTAAGTGAGAAATCTGCCTGTGTACCTCTTACAATCTCTGTCACCAATGTGTCGCCATTATACCAACCAATGAATTGATAACCTTCCTTAGATGTAGGTGCTTCCAGTTTTACATCACCATCTTCGATTGTGTATGTTGCCGGATTTTCGCTATTGTTGGAAGTGGCTCCGGTTCCTAAATCGTAAGTGATGTTAAACACATTCACTTCCCAAACTGCATACAAGGTAACCATAGCACCTTGTTCTGTGCCAAGGTTGGTGACAAGCTCACCATCGTCATAGACTACATCACCGTCACGAGTGGTTGCCCAACCCTTAAAGGTGTAGCCCGGATTGGTGAAAATGGTGATGTCACTAAAGAGTGTCAGAGTTGCAGGGACATCGTAGGTCATCAGCATAGACTCTGTAGGAATTTCTGTGCCTAAGCAACTATCAAAAACAACTACATACTGATTTGCAATCCATTTAGCATAGAAAGTCCATTCATTGTAAGAATCCAATGTAATCTGACCTTCTACCTTATTGTTAAGTCCTGCATCCGTGTACCATCCGCCGAATGTATAACCGGTCTTTTCAGGATCATGGAGGACAAAAGTGTTATTGGTAACACTGAAGCTTTCGGGATTGTCCGATGCATTTGTAGCACCTTCCATATTTTCATAATGGATGGCGTATTGTTTTTCCCGCCACAAAGCATCTAAGTGTATCGTGCTCACACCCTCTGTGATTAACTGCCTCAAAGAAGTACCTGCACTATAGGTGTTAGTACCGTCAGTCCAACCAACAAAGATGTAATTCGCATATTGGAAGGAGTTTTCTATCAAGGCATCGTCAACCGTCATCGTTTTGGATACTTCCTCTGTTGTACCGTTGTTTGCATGGAATATTACTGTATACTCATTTATTGTCCAATTTGCGGTATAAGAGAGGTCTTCGGCAGGCATAGTGGTTGCCGGGGTTTCATCCCAGCTGAAGCTATAACCTATATAAGAAGGCACAGGAGGAGTTATGGTTGCACCATAGTAAACCTCACCCTCTGTATAGGTTTGACCGCTTGCACTACCAATACCAAATTCCCAAGTAAGGGTATACTGATTACGGGTATAATAGTAGTTTACCACATTATCAGTTGCAATAGCTTTAATTGTAATGGTAGCTGTACTATCCGGGGCAGTAAAACCTTCATAGGTTTGATGTGCCGGAGTAACCGTGCTATCCATATCAGCTGTACCGTTTTCGGTATTAAAGAGTGTATAACCGTTGCCGTCAACATTCTGCTGATAATGGTTTACAATATAGCCGTATTCACCTGCCGTCCACTTTGCAGTAACCGTCATATTTTCGGCACCCATTGTCGCAT
This sequence comes from Clostridia bacterium, assembly GCA_045631485.1. GTDB lineage: Bacteria > Bacillota > Clostridia > UMGS1840 > UMGS1840 > SIG452. The sequence goes on from JAZQUU010000018.1 coordinate 2,025, forward strand.
CGGTGAACTGTTCAGAGCCGTTATACCAACCGTTAAAGCCGTATCCCTCTCTTTCAGGAGTGGGCAAGGTAATGGACTCGCCGTATTTTGCGGTGATACTTGTAGGTGTTATGCTGCCACCGTCTGCATCAAAGGTAATGGTGTATGGATTACGGGTGTATTGATACTCTACTACCAGCATTCCATCGCCCTTGATGGTTTCGGTCTTAGCAGCAGGTGCAGTAAAACCGGTATATGTCTTGGTTTCGGGAGTTACAGAACTGTCGGTTGTACCTGTAAGGTTATCGGTATCTGCCAAGGCATAAGAACCGTCAAGCTGTTCCTTATAATGCGCTACCTTATAGGCAGTAGCATCATTTGGCTTCCACTGTGCCTGATAGGTAAGATTATTTGCAGGCATCGCAGTTGCAAGAGCCTTATCCCAACCTACAAATTCATAGCCGGGACGAGTCATATTCTGAGGTGCGACGAACTCGGCTCCATAATATACATCCTTAACAATAGGCTGTGCACCACTGTATGCAGGATCAAATGTCAGTTTGTATTGTACTCTGTCGTAATTGATCTTAATAACAGTCTTGCCACTACCATCAACCACGGCTTCGGTGCAGGCAATACCTTTGACCGTCATATTCGCTGCAATGATTGCACCATCAATGATATAGGTTTCGTCTGCGGTCTTTCCGCCCTCTACAACCTTATTACGCAATTGTGTTTCTGTAAGAACTGTACCCGTAAAGGTTTCATCCTCTATCATATTCTTCAGGAGATAACTGCCATCAGGTTGCTGCTCATAATATTCTACACGATAGCCTGTGTCGGGTAGTTTCTCCCAAAGTGCAGTATAGACGACATCTTCATCGCCCACTACGGAAATCGGTGTAACGGCAGTTGTACCATTTGCAGACCAACCGATAAACTTGTAGCCACTTGCATTGAAATTAGGAGCATATACATCGGCACCGTATTTCAGTTCATATGCAACATCTTCTCCGCTATCTGCTTCACCATACTTAAAGGTTACAGTATGTCGCTGGAGACTATAATAGTAACGGAGCACTGCACTGCCATCAGGTTTAATTTTTAGTTCCTGTCTTACCGGAGCATTGAAACCTGTGTAATTCTTTACCGCAGGTGTTACATAACTGTCGGTGGTGCCGGTAAAGGCTTCGCTTTCAAACAGTTCATATTCACCGGACCTGAACTGCTCCTGATAATGTTCTACAGTATAAGGCGTATCGGTAGCGGGTGCCCATTTTGCGTAAATGTAAGCATCTGTATCCGGCATTGTCTCCGGGAAAGTATAAACTGTGTTCAGTTCTTCATCACTGTACCAACCTGCAAATACATAGCCTTGCTTTACAGGATCTGCAGGCGCAGTTACGACTGCTTCAAACTTTTTGTTAATGAGAGGAATGTATGTACCACCATTGGACACAGGAACAATTACATAACCATCTCGTAGATTATCCCAGTACAGAGAAATTTTTCTCTGTATAGGCTTGGAAGTGAATGTCATCGGCTGTCTAATCCAAGTGATAATCATTTCGCCTTCCAACTTCTTATCTTCTTCATCCGGGTGAACCGTAATGGTGTTGGTCTGCGGATCGTAGGCAAACTTGTTATTCGTCATTTTAATAACGAAATAAGACTTGTTACTATCGTCTTCCGGCAGATTAGGATCACACCAATCCGAGTAGATAGCAGAGCCGCCGGTGCCTTCACACAAATCTAAATAATCCATAGAGAAGCTACTATCAGCAATCATAGCCGACCGCACGTGTTGTTTCAGGATTATTTCCGGCATCTTCCTTTGTTCCGTGGTAAAGTCCAGTACATTATTTCGGACACCTACATCCCACAGCGACCATTCTTTATCTACCAAACTCTTTTCCGTAGCAAGTTTGCCACCTATAGCTTCTGCTTTAACATTGAGTTCAAAGAAGGCTCCCATTTCAATCAGTAGCGCACCGTTATACTTCTGGTTCTTTCCCTGTGAAGCACTGTATTTCAGTTCATAGTAGAAATAACCCCAAAGTCTTGCATACGGACCTGCGGCTGCTTCAAAGCCTACATTTGCCACATCCTTGTCAATCAATGCCACATAGAAATCCATTTGCAATCCTGCCTTAATGCCTAAACGTCCCATAGCATAGAATGCAAACTCATAGGTTTCCTCTTGCAGTACAATAACATCAGAGGTCACCTTTCCCTTTGTAACATTTACATTAAAGGTGTAACGCTTACCTTCTAAATATTCAAAATCAAAACCAACAGAAACAGCAGCATCCAGTTCAACTACAAAGTCAATCGCATAGCCAAGCTTAATGATTTGAACCGGAGGTGGAAGACCTATTGTAACATCAACAAGGTTCTGTTCCACGATGGTTATCCAATCAGACTCTGCCTTAATCATCTCAGAATAGCGGCGAATCAGGTCGTCTCCGGCAACATCTTCGCCCGCATTGCCATTCGACATATTTTCAAGAAGGTTCTTGATTTCATCTGCAATATTGGTTTCTTCTTCCTCGTCTTCATCTCCACCATCGTCTTCCTTTGTAACCATAATGGCGTTGAAGCTGACTGCGGTGTAGTTGATGAGGTCAAGATTTGCATTTACCTTGTAAGCAGAGATATAAGGGAAGATACCTGCGACATCCCACTCGGTTTTACTCTTTGCCGCAACATCAATTCCGAGTTCTTCTACAAATTCACCGGTAATAGTGATTTCTAACTGGTTGTCGGAGCCTGACTTACTAATGGTAACAACAACCTGTAATTCCAAAGTAACACAAATGCCTTTCTTATCAGCGCTTGTGCCTTTAATGTCGCCCAAGTGTTGAGGTCTTTTACTGATAGAAATTTTAGGATATCCCTCTGCCATCTCAACTTCTACTTCAACATTGCTTGCCATAAGTTGCAGTTCTTCCGGAGAAACGGGAGTTCTGTCACTGAGCGTAACCTTATAATCTTCAAGGTTAATATTTTCGCTAAGCTCACTAAAGTTATCAGTTGCCAAAGCCATGGAGGCCATATACTGTGCAGCTTCTTCAGCAAAACCGCTGTCAATGGATTGCTGCACAATCTCGGAATTCATGGCATCAACGTCCACGCCTTCCAACAAATCGTCAGCGGATACTTCATCTTCGCTATAAATATCCATAGAAGATTCCACATCTTCCCAAGTAACAGAAAAATATGTAATAGTGGTAGTGCCATCGCCGTTATCCTCGACTTTGGTAATCTTACCATAACCGGTAAGGGCATTGGTTTCCTCGCCTTCCGACACGCCAACCGTACCGGTATAGAACGCAATGAAGTCACCCACATCTACAGTAGTTTGACTATCCAGTTCCATGATACTGTAAACATCAGCAGAAAAATCCAAATACTTGTTTGCAACGGTAATTGTTGCGTTACTACTATCCAAATCAATACCGTCAGGAATCGGCAACACATCAGGTTCAAAGATAATCTGTTCTGCCTGAGCATTGACATAAGTGTAGGTATTGCCGGAAACAGCGGTAATCTCTAAGTATGCAAGGTCGCCCATTTGTTCCTTCGGAGTCTCTAAGGTTCTCTCTGTTGGGATAAGACCTTCGTAAACGCTGACAATGTCGCCTACTTTGAGCTCGCCGTCATACCGGAATGAACCGCTGGTCATATCTGCAGCAGAAATCTCACCCTCGCGATTAACTTCGTACAAGGCGATATTTAAGCTACTGACAGATTGACCGTCATTTGTTATATTTTGCAGTTCCTCAGCAGAGATGTAGATAATACCATCCCGCAGTTGAAGATTCATTACTTCGTCCTGCTTAGTTGTAAAGTTGTATTCACGAGCAGTGTCCGGCTGATTCTTAAAACTAAGTCTGCTGTCATTTAAAGTAATTCGGTAGGTAGAACCCTTGGCAAAGCCTTCTACCGTGTCGATGCCGTTGTCGTTCTGACCGTGAATGATATACTCACCGTTAGAACCGCTTACATAGAAGTGATCCGTTTTTTCAGGGTCCGTAAGATCCTCAGCAGAAATAGCGGCTGCAACCTCCCGGGCGCTCATAGTAGCATCTGTAGAAACAACAGTAATGGTAAAATCAGGATTTACGTCCATTTCGCCCACAAAGTTTTTCGTTTCAACAAAGCTCAAGGGATCTTCTTGCAGGTAAGCGGCGTAAAGGGTAATATCATTGTTGACCTTATCGACACTTTGGACAGGCTGTGTCAATTCGGCATCATAGTACCAGCCAAGGAAAATATGCTCTGCCCGATAAGGCTTGTCGAGAGTGTCGATCAAGGTGCCCTTACGGACAGTTTTATCTTTAATTTCCGTGCCTCCGTTGGTTACAAATTTAACCGTGTAGTTTCTTTTCTTAGACGAACTTTTCGTGGGATTCGCAGAAGGCTCTTCCTCGGATTCAAACGGAAGTCCGGTATCGGGATTGATTTTAACTCTGTCAGACGGAACGCCCGGTTCCTTATACCAAGTTTCAACAACATCATCTGTACGCTGTGCTATTGCGGCAGTCTGTGCACGGGTTGCATCATCTTTCGGATTAAAGGTAGTTCCGTCACCATTGAGAAGTCCCTGTTTCCAAAGGTTCTTAACTGCATCCTGTGCCCAAGATGAAACCTTATTTATATCCGCAGGAGTTGTTGTAATGTTTTCTCCGGTTGAATAGTCAATATCAAACTTTTCAAAATAGCGTACAAAGAATGTAGCTATCTGTTCACGATTGATAAGACCGTCAGGTGAGAATGTTCCGTCACCCATACCCGAAGTTACACCGTGTTTTGCAGCCCAAGCTACATACGGTGCATAGTACATATTTGCAGGAACATCCTTGAAAGGAGTTTGTCCCGCATAGTCGGCAGTATCAACACCTGCTATGCGTCCAAGAACGGTAACAAACATTCCTCTTGTCATTGTACCGCTTGGAGCAAAGGTTGTTTCTGAGGTTCCGTTAAAGAACCTATTGATGCGTGCATACTGAACAGCATCGTAGAACCAATCGCCTTCCTTTACATCTGTAAAGGGATTTGTTATTTCTAATGCTTCACTTGTGGTCGGCGCTGCAAATACTGTTGTCGGAACAAAGGTAAGTATTATGCTGAACGCCAACAAAAGACTTAATAATCTTTTCATTTTGTGCATCCTTCCTTCCATAAAATTTTTATTTGATTACAATGATATAAAAATGGTGTGATAATACACGCAGTTTACATTTACGGTGTTTTCAGATTCATAGCAAACTGTTTTACCTGCAACTCTCTTTTTTTAGCCAATTCCTCTTCAAGACATTTAGGGCATCTTGTGAGCGTTTTTGATCGGCTCCTGAGTTGTGTTTGCCACGAATGACCGTTTTTACATTTCCACCACACGGGAACAGAACTGCTTGCACTTACAGTATCAGGTGTGAAGGGCAGATTTTTTCATCATCCCATTCGTCTAACAAATACTGTTTTTTCTCTTTTTTACAGAACTCTTTCAATGTCAAACCCATCATTCTCTCTACACATTCAATTATAAGATTTGTGCTTGTTTTTTACACAAAATGCAGTTGAGACGAATTTATTTTCCACAACATATTGCATTTTTATATATACCATATTATAATGATTATACACCGTACATCAATAGGCGATGCAAGTGTTTTTTGAAAATTTTTCAAGAATTTTATAATATTTATTTTATCTTATAGAATGAGGGATGAACTTAATCTCACCATAGAGAAACTGAAGGAGCGAACAAAAAAAGCCAATACCGCAATCGAAGAGATTACCATTCCTGCACAAACAATTTATTCCCGTACATATAATTCTTCTTCAATCAAGGATAATAACTGTTAAGGAGGTATTGCAATGACTAATAATCCCTACACAATCCTTTCTCCCGAGGAGGCAATGAAGACATTACATATCGGTAGAAATTCTATCTACAAACTACTCACTTCCGGAGAACTCAAAGGATTCAAAGTTGGTCGTAACTGGAAAATTGCCAGAAAGGCCATCGATGCTTATATCGACAAACAAACAGAAAAATAAAATTTATTCACCTTACCTTTATCCACACGAAAAAATAGCGTTAGACATTTGATGCCTAACGCTATTTTTTATACCTAACCACTATACTTGTTCTTGTTTTAATTCTTCCTGCAATTTCTTAAATTGCTCAATTTCAGCTTCGGTAGAATAACGGATCGCTGCTTTCCCACAATCGGGACAGCGTTCCACTTCCCCGTGTCTGACAAACTGAAATTTGCATGCTTCACATGTGTAATGCTGCATAACTTTTCCTCATAACACTTCATAATTCAATTAGATACATTACTCTTGTATTCTAACATAGTATCTAATTTTCGTCAAGTGATTTCACAACTTCGCAATTATAAGCAAAAATGATACAAATCTGTTATTATGTAAAGAACGAGTTGTAAAACAACTCGTTCTTTTAAAATGCTCATTTTATGCGGTTTTTAAGAACTTCTTTTTGTTACATATCATATGGATAGACGGTGCAGAGGCACGGAGGCAAACGCCGTATTTACTGCCTTGACGGATAATTTCGGGTTCCTCCAAGGTCAATTCTTCAATTGAGGGGGAAACGATTCCGTAGCCGGTTGCCTTCACTTGATTTAGGGCGGCTTCTATTTTGTCGTACTTATTCTTTGCATCCGATAAATCGCATAGCACCTTCATCAATGCATCATCTGAATCAATGGTCAAACCCGTGGTGTCTGATATCACTTCGTAAAACAAGGATTCGGGCACAGAAAGATTTACGGTGACAGAACCGTTTCCGGGAAGAACGGAAGAAACCGCGGTCTTGGTGACAGGTCCTTTTGGCGTCATAGCTTCTGCGCCGTCAATCACATCACGCAAAGAGGAGGTTCTCTCCATCAGAGAATGAACACTTTGGTAGATACATTGTTTTAAAGGATGATTCACATCCAGAGAACGAATCCAACCGGGGAATGAAAAACCAACTTCGGAAACGGGAAACTCATACAGCACGGTTTTTAAGAGAGAAACAAGCTCATCTTCGTTCATTTGCTGACAATCACAACAAACCACGGGAACTCTGTATTCTGCCGCCAATTCATCACATAAACGGCACGCCTTTTCGCTTTTCGGTTCTCGGGAGTTTAACACCACCACAAAAGGTTTACGAAGCTCCGAAAGCTCCCGCACCACCCGTCGTTCCGCTTGTACATAACTCTCACGGTCAATCTCTGTAACGGTGCCGTCTGTGGTTATCAGAAGTCCAATGGTGGAATGCTCACAGATTACCTTTTTAGTGCCGATTTCTGCTGCTTCCCGAAAGGGAATTTCGTCTTCACTCCAGGGAGTCATCACCATACGGGCAATCCCCTCTTCTTCGTGTCCCAACGCATCGGGAATCACATACCCCACACAGTCCACAAGCTTTACCTTTGCACTTCCGTTGTCACCAAAATCAATACGAGCAGCCTCATTGGGAATAAATTTGGGTTCGGTGGTCATAATGGTTTTCCCTTGCGCCGATTGGGGAAGCTCATCGTTTAAGCGTTCTTTTTCATAGGGATTTGTCATATTGGGCAACACCATCAAATCCATAAATCGTTTGATAAAAGTGGATTTCCCCGTGCGGACAGGCCCCACCACTCCGATATAGATGTCACCGCCGGTTCGTTTTGCAATATCTTGTAACACGTTCATAAAATTTCCTCCGGTTTTTCTTATTTTCACTACTGAAATAAGTATGTACCAAACGAGAAAAATATGCATAAAAAAAGATGCAAATTGCTTTGCATCTTTTTTATGTTACAAGATAACTTTATTTTGCAATAGTTACCTGACGGGTAGCTTCATTCCATTCCACTTTCATTCCCAGACTTTCCATCACAAAACGAACGGGCAGATAGGTTCTGTCGTTTTCGATGAAGGAAGCACTGTCTAACTCTTTGGCTTCACCGTTTACCATTGCCACAGTTTCACCAACAACCAGAGTGATTTTGGTGTCTGCTAAGGTGATATCAACCGTTTTGGTTTCATCATTCCAGGAAACAGTTGCGCCAAATGCTTCTGCCACAAAACGAATGGGAAGCATGGTTCTGTCGTTTGCAATCACAGGAGCCACATCGTTGGAAACAGTTTCGTTGTTGATAGCGGCATCCTTTTCACCGATGGTTAATACCATTACGGTTTTGGGTGCATTTTCTACCCATTTTGCATAGAGGGAAATTGATTTTTTAACGGGTGTTTTAAAGTCATAAGCCTGAGTGAATTCTTTATCCAGATACCAGCCTTCGAAAGTATAGCCCTCTTTGGTGGGGTCCTCAGGTTTTACAACAGTATTTCCTGCCCTCACATTGACTGCTTTCACCTTGGTTCCGCCATTGGAATTAAAGTTGACGGAATAGCTTACCACACCGCCGCCACTGCTTACGGGAGGAGTTGCTTCTCTGGTTGCCAGGGTATACAGAGAGAATTTTTTTGCGTATAAAGTGATAACATTACCGGAAACAGTGAGATATTCGCCGTCATCATTGGGAGTTTCGGTAATGGCATCTACCTGGCCGTTATGGTCACGGAGAATCAGATAGTTACCCTTTCCGGTTAAAGATGCGGGAATTTCAATTTCAAAGGCAATCAGAACACCGGGTTCGGTGATTGCAGTGGGGGTATCCCCTTCTTTCACCTTCTGCAAGGTGATATCTAAGGTCATAGCCACTTCATACTGACTGTACTGAGTTTCCAATGTGTCGGTAATCTGAGTGTTTGCAACTGCAACGGTGGTGGTTGCCGCCACATCAAAGCCCTGTGCGATTTCTTCTTCGGTTAATAAAGCAGAAGTATCCAACTGCACTTCATTTAAGAACAATGCGTTGAAGGTTAAATCAGAATCAGGCATTACTGCAGGAATTTCGGCATCCCAACCGGCAAAGGTTTTTCCTTCTGCGGTGGGGATATTTTCTAAGGCAGGAACCTGAGAACCACAATCCAATACAACAGAATCAAACACCTCACCTCCTGCATAATAGGTGATGGTGTGACGGTTGCTTAACAGAATGGTTTTGGTTACGGTTGCGGTTTTGGTTTCATCCTCATTTGCAAAAGTAATGGTGAGTTCTTTTTCGCCGCTTTCGGGAGATACTGCATAGGTTGCAGTATTGTTTGCGGGTAGATTGGTGTAAGCTCCGTCACCGATTTTATATTTGGTGTAACCACCCACATCGAAGGTTAAGGTCAGATTTTTGTCGGTTGCCATATCATCACCATTGTTAATGGTGAAATCAGCTTCATAAACCGGTTCCACAATCAACTGGGGAATGGTAATCACATAGGGTTTCACATCATTAGCATCTTTTGCCTCTGCAATTGCAAGACAAATCTCTGCCTGATAGGTGCCGGCTGTCAGATTTCGGGGAATTGGTAATTCCAGCGCATAATTCATATAACCATAGCAAACCAAGGGAATGGAATCCAAAGTTTCAGTTCTTTCGGTACCGTTTACGGTAAAGGTTACGGTTGCAGGAGTATTGATATATTCTTCATATTCGGTAGATGCATAAACCAATCCGAACTGCATTCTTTCCGGCGTATATTCGCAAATGTCGAACACTTCCATGGTGGAACCGGCAGTTATGGTCTGATTTGGCAGATTGAAATGAAATTCGGTTTCCGTGTCTTCAGTCATTGCCACAGGTTCCGAAATTTCAGAATCTTTTGCCATGAAGATATCATTGGAATTGGATTTTACCGCTGCCATTAAAAAGGCAGCTTCTTTGGGATATTTTTGAGGGTCTCGATTATAATAAATATCTACCTGCTGATTGAAATAGTAAGGAACATCATTGTCTCTGCTATAATCCTGATAGTCGGAGGTTGCCCCTCTTTCTTCCTGGCCATAAACCTGATCTATGGTTCCATCGGGATATCCAACATAGTAATACACATAGTAACCGCCGCAATATTCGTCTGCAACAGGTGTCCAACGAACCTGACCTTCAACCAGAATTACATTGGTGGGTACATCCAGAATGTGTTCGGGTTCCACAAACTCAAACGGAGTACTGTGTTCCGAGGTTTCACTGCCAACGGTAACTGTGTAGGTATAGCTACCGGTGCCACCTTCCAAAATCTCTTCTGTCAGAAAAGAATGGGAGAAAATGCGATCGCTGTCAAGTGTGGAAGGATGCACAGATGTCCGTACGGTATCAAACAACACATCATCCTTATACAAATTGATTCTTAACGTGAAGTATTCCGTCATATGTTCCGGTATCACAAATTCAAAGTAACCGTTTTTGGTGGAACTCCAGGTTAAGTTGGTGGGTAAATTGCTGAGGGTAGTGTCTTCAGCATAGCTTACAACGGTGAGCATAGAAACAAGCATCATCATTGCGAGAACTAAGCTGAAAAGTTTTTTCATTTGTTTCATAATGGGTCCCCTTTCCTTGCCGATTGTCTTCCTTATAAAATCATCGGCATATAAGTATATAAATTATATCACAGTCTTTGGGTTTTTGCAACAGTTTTTTTCAAAATATAAAAAAGCATAGGAAAAATCCTATGCCTTTTACACTATTTTCTTTGATACCAACTAAGGCGATGAGAAAACGATGCATAACAGAGAAACCGAATCAAAGCTCTGCTTTGACAATGCCCGAAGGCGTACCAAAAAATCCCTCCACCACCTTCGGTGGTCCCCCTCCCTTTAGGCAAGGGAGGCGTTTGCCGAGTGGTGAGGTTGGTACACTCTGCCCAAGGTGCAGAAAAAGGACACAGAATTTGCAAACTGAACCAAAGGGTTACCCGAAGCTGTACATTAGTACAGCGAGAGGTGAAGTTTGCGAATAGCAAAAAGCATTATGATTTAAAATTTGTGCTAACAAATTTTCACCTTGAAAAACAAAAAACATAGGGAAACCCTATGCTTTTTGCGTTCTATGTTCTTTTTCAAGCCCACACCTTAATCTTTGAAGAATTTGTTGTGAATAGCCTGCACTGCCTTCTCTGCCATCTCTTCGTCAATCAGTACGGAAACTTTGATTTCGGAGGTGGAGATCATGCGGATGTTGATGTTTGCATCATATAATGCTTCAAACATTTTTGCTGCAACACCGGGGTTGGAGAGCATACCGGAACCAACGATGGAAACTTTGGAGATTTTTTCATCGTGAGTAATTTGTACGCCGCCTAAATATTCCTGATTATCGGATAACACTTTTAAGGTGTCTTCCAGCTGACTTCTGGAAACGGTAAAGGAAATATCTTTGGTATCATCTCTGCCGATAGACTGCAGAATAACGTCTACATTGATTCCTTTTTTTGCAAGCATAGAGAAAATGCTGTATGCTTTACCGGGAGTATCATCAATCCCCACAACTGCAATTCTTGCCACGTCGTTATCTCTAGCTACGCCTCTGATTAATAATTTTTCCACGGTACTTGCCTCCTTCACTTTGGTTCCTTCAATTTTTTGGAAACTGGATTTTACTTCTAAATCCACGTTGTATTTCTTTGCCATTTCCACAGAACGATTGTGGAGCACATTGGCACCCAAAGATGCCAATTCCAACATTTCGTCGTAGGAAATATCTTTTAATTTTTTAGCGTCCGGCACAATTCTGGGGTCACAGGTATATACCCCATCCACATCGGTGTAAATTTCACACACATCTGCATGAAGTGCTGCTGCTAAAGCAACAGCGGTGGTGTCGGAGCCGCCTCTTCCTAAAGTGGTAATGTCATTGACTGCATTCACGCCCTGGAATCCTGCAACAATTACAATTCTGCCTTTATCCAGTTCGTTGGTCAATCTGGTAGTGTCGATGGTTTCGATACGGGCTGCACCGTAAACCATATTGGTTTTAATCGGTGTTTGCCAACCGGTTAAGGAAATAACCGGATATTTGTTTTTTTCCAGCGCCATTGCCAAAAGAGCGATGGTAATCTGTTCCCCGGTGGAAAGCAGAACATCCATTTCTCTCTTGGACGGTTTCTGATTGATTTCTGCCGCTTTTTCAATTAAGTCGTCGGTGGTGTCACCCTGAGCGGACACAACAACTACCACGGAATTTCCTTCGTCGTATGCATCCTGGATGCGACCTGCCACATTAAAGATTTTTTCAGCGTTGGCAACAGAGCTTCCGCCGAATTTCTGTACGATAATACCCACTGTTTGATACCTCCTGCAGGCTTATGCCAATTTCATATATGATACCGCGTAGGGAAGAATTTCTTCTAATTCTTTTTCACGGATTTGTTCAGTTACAAGACCGATTTCACCGTCAATAACAGAGATTTTTTCAGATACTGCAATTTTTTCGGTGATTTTTTCGGGTTCTTTGGTTCTTACCAGGTAACAACCAAAGTTTTCGCTGCTTTCTGCCACAAAGTCATCTTCAGACTGCACCCAGAAATATTCACGGTTACGGTCATTTCTTAAGCAGTCAATAATATCTGCCACAACTGCACTTGCGGTGGGCAGCTTTCCTGCACCGGGACCGTAGAACACCACTTCGCCGATGGCGTTTCCGTTTACCATAATGCCGTTGAACACATCATCAATGGAAGCTAAGGGAGTTCCCTTTTTAATGACTCTCGGTTCCACGGAAACATAAACCTTTTGGTCTTTTAATTCCGCCTGACCGATTAATTTAATCACGGAACCCATTTTTTCTGCGTATGCAACATCGGTTTCGGTGATACCGGTGATACCAACGGTTTTCACCTTATCGCATTCCACTTCCTTGCCAAATACCAAAGAAGCCAAAATTGCAATTTTACGGCAAGCATCAATCCCGTCCACGTCCGCAGAGGGATTACGCTCTGCATAACCTTTTTCCTGCGCCTCGCGGAGTGCGGTTTCAAAATCGGAACCTTCCCGGAACATTTTGGTTAAAATATAGTTGGTGGTACCGTTTAAAATACCGGTAATACGATTGATTTCATTTGCAGCAAGACAACTGTATAAGGGTCGGATAATGGGAATCCCTCCGCCAACACTTGCTTCAAATAAATAGTTCACATTTTTTTCTTTTGCAATTTTTAAAAGCTCGGTACCTTTGGTAGCTACCAGTTCTTTATTGGAAGTTACCACGTGTTTCCCTGCCATAAGAAGCTGCTTCGTATAATCATATGCAAAGGTGGCACCGCCCATAACCTCTGCCACCACGGAAATTTCAGGGTCATTTACAATGGCAGAAAAATCTTTGGTGATTTTTGCGGCTTCAGGGTCGGAGGAATCCACTTCTTTAATATCCAACACATACTTGACTTCCACAGAGTCCCCTAATTTTTCAGACAAGGACTTGGCATTGGTGCGGATAACTTCACACACACCGCTTCCCACAACGCCGTAGCCCAATACTGCTACTTTCAACATAACGATTTGTTCCTCATTTCTTACTCTATTCACTGATAATCACAGTAAACTTACTGATGTCTTCAATCGCAGAAAGCTTATTTTCCAAAGCTTCCAGCTTTTTCTCCATACCGGAGGTGTCGATGGAAATGGAAAGGGTTGCTTTCCCGTCCATCGGAATATTCTGATTGATTGTCAACACATTTGCACCGTGACTTGCAATCACCTTTAAAACCTGAGATAAAATCCCCGCCACATCGGAAAGTTCCATAAAAAAGGTCACCATACGGGTTGCCTTTAAGGAATTGTACGGAAAAATCATATCTTTATATTTATAAAAGGCACTTCGGGATAAGTCTTCTCGTTTCACCGCATCGGAAACCTTCATATCAGGATTATTTTCCAGAAGCTTTTTCACAGCTAAGGTTTTCGATAAAACCGTGGGAACGGCAAGTTTATCCACAACATAGTATTCATGATTTTTAAGCATTGTCCACACCTCGAAAACATTTGTACTTGAACGAGTATATCACTCCGCACGGTTGTTTTCAATGTTGCTTAATCGGAATTATATCAAAATGCTTTTATTTTTCTTTATTATTCTCTGTTTTTCTCTGTTTTTCTTCGTTTTTACTGTTTTTGCCGTATTTTCAACATTTTTCAGGACATCTTACAGCTCAAACTGTTCCTTTTTGAATTTTGAAAATTCGGGAACACGCTGACGACGGACATCTTTTTTCAAAATGTCAAACTTAAATTTTTTGCAAGAGTGGGATGCTGCATACAAATTCTTGCGTTTATTACAAATCACCTGTTCGCAATCTGCAAGCACTTTGGCGTACTCACAAAAGGCGCAGGTGCTTTCCTGCTTTTCATCCCATAAAGGCATTTTTTTCAAACAAAACACATCCTATATTCTAATTCTTTCTCAGTTTTGCAATAAAGAAACCGATGGTCACTCCGTTTGGCAAAATCTGTGCCATGCCGTTTTCTCCGTAGGTAGCATCTCCCAATTCCATTTGAAATGGTTCTAATGAAAATTCGGGATGTTCCTTTAAAAACCACGCAATCTGGCGTTCGTTTTCATCAAGATTGACGGTGCAGGTGGAATACACCAGGACACCGCCTGATTTAACGGCATCTGCCATATTCTGCAAGATATTTCTCTGCAAGCAAACAAGGTCACTAAACCCAAAATCCCGCCATTTGATATCAGGCTTCCCGCCGATCACACCAAGTCCCGAACAAGGAACATCGGCTAATACTCGGTCAAATTGCTTTAAAAATTTCTTTTGGGAAGCGTCTGCCTGCTCCACCACCCCAATGGTAATACCGCATCTTGTTAAATTCTTTTCAATCAGTTCGCAACGATGAGTATGCAGTTCCGTGGCAACAAGTTCTCCACGGTTTTGCATCAATTCTCCGATATAAGCGGTTTTTCCGCCGGGGGCGGCACAACAATCCAATATCCGCTCACCGCTTTGAGGCTCTAGCACCTTCACCGCCCACTGAGAAGAAACGCTCTGCACCGTGAAGTCCCCGTTTTCAATGAGTTGGGACAGGTTGTCTGCCTTGTTCGGCAGCAATACATCTCCGTATGTGTCACAATCAGGCAACAGTTTTTTTGCTTCCTCCAAGGAAGAAAACCGTTGGTGATTATATCGGAGTGCCGCAGGCACTTTTCTGTTTAAATCACAAAGCAGCTGCTCTGTTTTCTCTCCGTATTGAGACAATAAAAGTTCATAAACTTCATCGGGAAAGGATTCTCTCACCGCTACGGACATATCTTTCGGCGGCTCAACCAAGCCTTTTCGTAAGACGGCATTCACAAGACCTTTGGATTTATAAGCAAATTTGGCAGTCAGTTTCACGCTTTCATTCACGATGGCAAAATCGGGAACTTTGTCCATAAAATGATACTGATAAAATCCCATGCGCAAGATGTTTTTCACGGGAATACTCAATTTTTTCACCTTGGTGGTGGAAAAACGATTGATGATTTCATCCAAAAAACGACGGTAACGCACAACTCCGTAAACCAATTCCGTCACAAAAGCACGGCCCTCCGCTAATTTGGAAAGGCCGTTTTTTAATGCCAGATTCAAGAAAGTTTGTTGTTCTTCGTATTCATTCAGAATCAGAAGCGCCGTTTTTCTTCGTTCCATAAATATATCCTTAAACTATATTATCTATCACGGTTACGATTGGTTAAAACTAAAAGTCTCACCAGGTTCATTACTGCGGTTGCCGCTGCCGCAACATAAGTCATCGCTGCTGCAGAAAGCACTTTTTTCACACCGCGGACTTCCTGATTGGTAAGCATTGCGTCTCCCCCTAAAACGGTAACTGCACGGTTGGACGCATTGAATTCCACAGGCAAAGTCACCAACTGAAACAACACTACCGCAGAAAAGAGAATAATCCCTGCATTGACCAACAAATCACTGGTAAATAAAATCCCCAGAAACGCCAGAGGAAATGCCAGATAAGAGCCGATATTTGCCGCAGGAATGATGGAATTTCTGATTTTAATGGGAGTATAGCCCTCGCTATGCTGAACGGCGTGACCTGCTTCGTGAGCCGCAACACCCACCGCACCCACGGAATTTACGCCATACACATTGTCGGATAATCGAATCACGTTGGCTCTGGGGTCATAATGGTCGGTTAAGTTTCCTGCAATCCGTTCAATTCTGACAGACTGCAAACCATTGGCATCCAGAATTTTTCTGGCAGCATCGTGACCTGTTAATCCGTTCTGCGTGTTGATTTTGCTGTATCGGTTAAAGGTGGTGGTAACTTTCGTTTGTGCCCACATCGCAAGCAACAATGCAGGTAACACAAAAATGACGTAAGTCATATCAATATACATAAAATCACTCCTTAGAAGCTATCCCGATTTCCGTTATAGAAATCGGCAATTTTCATCATCTTTTTGCCGGGAGGTTGCAAAGCGGTGATATTGATGACACCGTTTTTTGCAGAAATTAACAAACGGTTCTTGGAAAATTCCAAAATGCTGCCGTAAGGCTTTTTATCTTCCTTGGAATAAAGCTCTGCCTCGTGGATTTTATAGGCTTTTTCGTTATGCACGAAGCTTGTTCCGGGGAAAGGATAAAAACCACGGATTTTATTTACAATATCTTGGGCTTCCTTCTCAAAAGATATAATGGTTTCTTCTTTTTTGATGGGTGGTGCATAGGTGGATAAGGCATCATCCTGCACTTCTCCCTTAATAGTTCCCAGTTTCGGAATGGTTTCCAACAACAGTTCGGCACCTGCCACCATCAGTTTATCGTGAAGACTGCCTCCGGTTTCGGTATCGGTAATAGGAACCACACACTTGGTTAACATATCGCCGGTATCCAAGCCTTCGTTCATCTGCATAATGGTAACGCCGCTTTCTTTTTCTCCCATAGCCACCGCATACTGAATGGGTGCAGAACCACGGTATTTCGGCAATAAGGAAGCGTGCACATTGATGCAACCGAATTTGGGGTATTCCAAAACATAAGGCGGCAAAATTCTGCCGTAAGCCACAACTACAATCAGGTCAGGCTTTTCGGTTTCCAGAATTTCTTTAAAATTTTCTTCTTTTAAGTTAACGGGTTGATACACGGGCAGATTGTTTTCCAATGCCACTTCCTTCACGGGAGAAAATTTAATTTTCTGACCACGGTCTTTCTTGGCATCTGCACGGGTTACCACGGAGCAAACCTCTGCTCCGCTCTCGATTAACTTTTCCAAACTGTACGCCGCAAAATCAGGCGTACCCATAAACATTATTTTCATTTGATCACATCACTTTTCTTTCAAAAAGAATTATTCTTCGTGAAACACTTCATATTCGCAGGTATCACGAATGGTTTTGCCGTCCAAATGGTCATTTTCGTGGCAGCAGCAACGAGCCATCAGCTCTTCCCCTTCGAAAATGAATTCTTCCCCAAAGCGGTTTAACGCTTTCACTTTCACATACATCGGGCGAATTAAATGTCCCTCAAAGCCGGGAATACTTAAGCATCCTTCGCTGCCCTCCTGGGTACCGGAGGTTTCAATGATTTCGGGATTGATAAATTCAATAAATTCCTGAGGGTCTTCCATGGTGTCGATTACAAAAATTCGCTTCAACACACCCACCTGCGGTGCGGCAAGACCTACTCCTTCCGCTTTTGCCAAAGTATCAATCATATCATCTAATAAAGTGATAATTTTGTCGTCAATTTTTTCAACCGGACGACACTTTTTGTGCATTACCTCATCGGTATCCGGCACGATATTTCTGATTGCCATAATGTTGCTCCTTTCTATATAAGGGATTCTACTTTATCATAAGAAGTTAACGGGGTTTACATCTACCGAAACTGTTATGTCGTTTTTCTTATTGGCTAAAATCAGCGTTTTCACTGATTCGGAAAAAGATGTTTCAATGGCAGATGCCGAGGTACATTTGATTAAAATATGGTAACGGTACTGATTGCGGATTTTGGAAATCCCGCAAGGAGTGGGGCCGTACATTGCGATGTATTGTTTTCTCTCTTCGTAAAAGTCCACCTTTTCGGTCATAATTTGCTTGATGCCGTCTGCCATATCAAAGATTTTCTTTTCGTCATCCCCTGTGAAAATCACATTGACGATTTCGGAAAATGGCGGATATTTCACATTTTTGCGGAACACAATTTCATTCTGATAAAAACTGTCATAATCCTGACTTTTTGCCGCTAAGATTGCATAATGCTCAGGATGATAGGTCTGCACCACCGCGTGACCCGGAATCTCGCCACGCCCTGCTCTGCCGCAAACCTGCGTAATTAAGGAAAAAGTCTTTTCCGCACCGTTGTAGCCACCCACAAACAGAGAACTGTCTGCGGCGATCACTCCCACCAAGGAAACTTCTTTAAAATCAAGTCCCTTTGCAATCATCTGAGTCCCAAGCAAAATGGAACAACCGGGTTTTGCAAATTGCTTTAATAAGCGTTCGTGAGACATTTTTGTGGTGGTGGTATCATTATCCATACGGATGACCTGAGTGTCGGAAAACATGGAATAAATTTCTTCTTCCAGTTTTTGAGTACCGCTGCCGAAATAACGCACCGATGTACTGTGACATTCGGGACAAACAGTTTCGGCATCGGCGGTATAACCGCAATAATGACACTTTAATTTTCCTTCAATACTGTGATAAGTGAGTGCCACATCGCATTTTTTGCATTTCACCACATAACCGCAATCTCTGCAGCTTACAAAGGTGGAATAACCCCGTCGGTTTAATAAAATAATCGCTTTTTCGCCTTTTTCTTTCACTTCCAAAAGACGCTTTTTCAAGCTTTCGGACAACACGGAATGGTTTCCGTTTTTTAATTCTTCTCTCATATCCACAATTTCCACCTGCGGCAGAGAGCGTTTGTTGTATCGTTTGGTTAAAGTAAGCAATGTGGCTTTCCCCTGCTCGGTGCGGTAGTAGTCCTCCACGGCAGGTGTTGCGGACGCCAGAAGAAGCGTACCGCCACGCTGATTCATTAAAAATCTTGCCACATCTTTTGCCTGATAACGGGGAGAATGTTCGGATTTATAAGTGGTTTCGTGTTCTTCATCCACGATAATCAAATCCAAATCGCCAAAGGGTGCAAACACGGCACTTCTGGCACCAACCGCCACAGAAACCTGACCGTTTCTGATTTTGTTCCATTGGTCTTTTCTCTCCGAAATGGATAATGCGGAATGAAGCACCGCCACGCGGTCCCCGAACCGACGGAAAAACCGACTGCGAATCTGAGGTGTCAAGGCAATTTCAGGCACTAAAATAACCGCTTGTTTGCCTTCTGCTATCACCTGCTCCACCAAGGCGAGATACACCTCGGTTTTGCCCGAGCCCGTGACGCCTTTTAAGAGAAACTCGTGGTAGCCCTCTTCATTTCTTGCCGAAAGAATGGTGTTGACCACTTGAGTTTGTTCTTCATTTAACTGTGCTTTTTCCGAGACAATTTGTTTCTCCTCGGCGAAAGGATCCTGCTCCACCACCTCTTCGGTGATTTCCAAAACTCCCTTTTTCTCCAAAGCGGTAATGGAAGAACGACTTGCTCCCGAAAACGCCACCAAATCCACCACGGGCATTCTGCCGTTATCGAGAAGCATTTCAAGCACTCGTCGTTGTGCCGCCGCTTTTTTGAGATAAATCTCCATATAGTCATACAACTCGTGATCCGCTAAGAGCAAGGTTGCAATCTGAATGCTTTTTTGTTGATGTGCCTGCCTGGATTCTTCGTAAAGCTCCACTTTTCCGAGTTTCGCCAGAGCAGTCACCACTTTTTTGATGCCACGGTTGGAAAAGGAGTTTTCCAATTCCTCCAAAGAAACGGGAACACGCTTAGATACCAGATAATCAATCAGTTTGCCCCGAAGACCGTTATCGTCCTCCACACCTTCCATGGAATCGTCCAATAAACGGACATATTCCGAAAATTTTAAATTGGAGCCGGGGGGCAACAATAAACTGACCGAATCATACAAGGTGGCATAGTAGCGCTTGGCAATATAGCGGGCAAGTTCCAACCCTTTTTGGTCGATGACGGGTTCATAATCAATCACTTCCATCACAGACTTTAAAGGTATCGTACCCTCATCGTAAAACAGTTGGGTAACGATACCTTCACGCTTCTTATTGGCTCTGCCGAAAGGAACCACCACACGGACTCCCTCCACCACCAAATGAGAAAGGTTGGCGGGAATCAGATAGGAAAATTCCTTATCCACAGAGAAATTCAGATTGGAAACCGCTATTTTAGCGCATAAAATTCGGTTCATTTTTTAGTTCTGGATTACTTCAATATCGCCGTCGGCAATTTCCTGCACTGCCATAGAAACGGGTTTTGCAGCAGAAGTACGGATATCTTCCTGCTCACTTAAATCTCTTGCTCTTTTTGCCACAGCGATAACCAAAGCGTATCTGCTGCCTGCTTTTTCCATTAAGTTTCCGATTGCGGGTTGTAACATAATAATCTCTCCTTTTATTGTAACACAAACTGTATGTAATGATTACTCGTTTTTAAAATATGATTTTTTGGCTTTTTTTCGTTAATTTATCGGCACGAAGCACGGTTAAAATATCACGGCTTGCCTGCTCGATTTCGTCATTGACGATGATATAATCATACTCGCTCATCATCGAAAGTTCCCCTTTTGCCGTTTCCAAACGGGATAAAATCTGCTCCTCGGTTTCGGTGCCCCGTCCTCTTAAACGGTTTTCCAATTCTTCATAGCTTGGCGGCGCAATAAAGGTTAACACCGCTTCGGGGAAATTCTTTTTAATCTGCATTGCTCCCTGCACTTCGATTTCCAAAATCACGTCCTGCCCACGGGATAGGGCATCTTCCACGGGCTTTCTGGGAGTGCCGTAGTAATTGCCCACATATTCTGCCCATTCCAGGACTTGATTTTGGGCAATCATTTCCTGAAATTCTTCTTTGGTTTTAAAATAATAGGTGACGCCCTCACAATCAATGGGACGGGGTGCTCTTGTGGTTGCGGAAATGGATAAATGAATGCCCCCCTCTGCCAACTCACACGCACGCTTCACCACGGTGCCCTTTCCCACTCCTGCGGGACCGGAAACCACCATCAATGTGCCTTTTTTCATCATGTTCTAATCCTCTTTACGCTTCTGCTCTGCCGGTGATGGTGTCGGTCTGCAAGCCCGACAAAATGATGTGACCGCTATCGGTCACCACCACGGTTCTTGTTTTTCTGCCGTAGGTGGCATCAATTAAAATCCCACGCTCCTTGGCATCTTGTATCATACGCTTTACCGGTGCCGAATCGGGACTGATAATGGCGATGATTCGCTCCATACTAACCGCATTGCCAAAGCCGATGTTTAACAGTTTCATAACAAAACCTCTTTTTATTCTTTTGGTTATTCCACGTTCTGCACCTGTTCACGAATTGCCTCAATTTCCGTTTTGGCATCAATGCCGATTTTGGAAATTTCAATGGAATTGCATTTGGAGCAGGTGGTGTTGATTTCCCGGTTCATTTCCTGAATGATGAAATCCAACTTTTTGCCCACGGGCTTATCCTGATAAATAAGTCCCATAAATTCTTCAAAATGGCTCTGAAGTCTTGTGGTTTCTTCAAAGGTGGCAACCTTATCGGAGAAGATGGCAACCTCGGTCATTAGACGGGTTTCATCATAGGTGGCACCGTTTAAGTATTCTTCCATTTTGTCGCGAAGCTTCTTTTCGTATTCCGCAACAGACTGGGGAAGCAGTTCTTCAATTCTTGCCACCATACCTCTTAATTTTTCAATACGGCTTACCATATCGTCGGCAAGACGTTTGCCCTCGGTTTTTCTCATGGTGAGAAAATCGTTGACCGCTTTTTCCAAAACGGGCTCCAATACGGCAAAAATTTCTTCTGCCTCGTGCTCTTTAAATTCCACCTCGAAAATGTCGGGGAATCTGGACATTTTAGTCGCCGTTACATCAAAGGGCATATCATATTCTTCGGACAACTGTTTTAATACGTTCAAGTAGTTTTCCGCCACGTTTTTGTTCAGGGTGACAACCTTGTCCCCTTCTTCCACATTGTTCATGTGGATATACACATCCAGCTTGCCTCGGTTAATCCGTTCGGATAAATATTTGCGAACCGGCTCCTCCAAAAAGGAAAATCCTCTGGGAACACGGATATTGGCATCAAAATAACGATGATTTACCGATTTTAATTCCACGGTAACATCGTAACCTTTATAAATTTCTTTCTGACGGCCGTAGCCTGTCATACTCATAGACATACTTATTCACCTTACCTTTTCATAACAGTATAACATATATATAATAAAATGTCAAAACTTTTTTTCATTTTTTGGCATTTTTCTTTTATTTTTATGGATTTTTACAATTTTTTGAAAAAATGTAAAATCATTTTTTTATCAAAAGCTAATTTTTCCTTTAATTTTTCAAGATTTTTTAGAAAATCACTTGAATTTTTGAAACAACTGCTATATAATAATATAGTTAAAATGTTAATTTAAAATGTTAATTCTCCCTTTCTTGTGTGAGACGGGAGAACCAATCGAAAAGATTAAAATTTTCCTATCATAAAAACGGAGGACAAACACTATGGCATTTATTGACAGAATCAAAGAAAGAGCAAGAGCCGACAAAAAGAAAATCGTTCTGCCCGAATCTATGGACAGAAGAACCTGGGAAGCGGCTGCGCAGGTTTTGGCGGAAGATATTGCTGATATTATCATCATCGGTACTCCCGAAGAAGTACAAGCAAACAGCAAAGGCTTAGATGTTTCCAAAGCAACCATCATTAACCCCTTCACCTATGAAAAAACCGAAGAGTATATTAACTTATTCGTAGAACTTCGTAAATCCAAAGGATTAACCTACGAAGAAGCAAAGAAAACCGCTTTAGGCGACTATATGTACTATGCTTGCTTAATGGTAAAAGCAGGCGATGCAGACGGTGTGGTTTCCGGTGCTTGTCACTCCACCGCAAACACCTTACGCCCCAGCTTACAGATTATTAAAACCAAACCCGGCGTGAAACTGGTTTCCGCATTCTTCTTAATGGTAGTTCCCAACTGTGAATACGGTGCAAACGGTACCTTCATTTTTGCAGATAGCGGCTTAGAACAGAATCCCGACCCCGAAAAATTAGCAGCTATTGCAGCTTGCTCCGCAGAATCCTTTGAACTCTTATGCGAAAAAGAAGCAATCGTTGCAATGCTCTCTCACTCCACCAAAGGCAGTGCAAAACACGCCGATGTGGACAAAGTGGTGGAAGCAACCAGAATCTGCAAAGAAAACAATCCCAATTTAAAAGTGGATGGCGAACTGCAGTTAGACGCCGCAATCGTTCCCTCTGTTGGTTCTTCCAAAGCTCCCGACAGTGATGTAGCAGGAAAAGCAAACGTGCTCTGTTTCCCCGACCTGGATGCAGGTAACATCGGTTACAAACTGGTTCAGAGACTGGCAAAAGCAGAAGCTTACGGCCCTGTTACCCAGGGTATTGCGGCTCCCATTAACGACTTATCCCGTGGATGCAGTGCAGAAGATATCGTAGGCGTTATCGCAATCACCAGCGTTCAGGCGCAGGCGAAATAAGAGAAAGGATTGAAAAAAATGAAAATTTTAGTTATCAATGCAGGTAGTTCCTCATTAAAATATCAGTTAATCAATATGGAAGACCAGTCCGTTATGGCAAAAGGTCTTTGCGAAAGAATCGGTATTGACGGAAGACTGACTCACTCCAAAGGGGATCAGAAATTCCAGAAAGATTTAACCTTAAAAGACCACGGCGATGCAATTCAGGCGGTTTTGGATTCCTTAACCGACAAAGAAATGGGCGTTATCGCATCTATGGACGAAATCAACGCAGTTGGTCACCGTGTGGTACACGGAGGTGAAGCATTCTCCGGCTCCGCAGTAATCACCGAAGCGGTTATGAATGCATTAAACGAATGCATCGAGTTGGCTCCCCTGCACAATCCTCCCAACATCACCGGTATTGAAGCTTGTGCAAAAATTATGCCGAATGTTCCCCAGGTTGGCGTGTTTGACACCGCATTCCATCAGACCATGCCCAAAAAAGCATATCTGTATGCTCTGCCCTACAAATTCTATGAACAGTATAAAATCAGAAGATACGGCTTCCACGGTACCAGCCATAAGTATGTTAGCATGAAAGCGGCAGAAATCCTTGGAAAACCCGCAGAAGAATTAAAAATCGTAACCTGTCACTTAGGTAACGGTTCTTCCATTTCTGCAGTGGACGGCGGAAAATCCGTGGATACCTCCATGGGCTTCACTCCCTTAGCAGGTATCTTAATGGGTACCCGTTCCGGTGACATTGACCCTGCAATTGTGGAATTCATTGCAAACAAAGAAAACTTAACCGCAAGCGAAGTAATCAGCATCTTAAATAAAGAATCCGGCGTTACCGGCGTGTCCGGCGTTTCTTCCGACTTCAGAGACTTGTCTGCTGCATCCAACGAAGGTAACGAAAGAGCTACCGCAGCTTTGGATATGTTTGCATACGGCGTGCAGAAATACATTGGTACCTATGCAGCTGCTATGGGCGGTATTGACGCTGTGGTATTCACCGCAGGTATCGGCGAAAACGATGCAACCTTAAGAGAACAGATTACCGAAAACTTAGGCTTTATGGGCATCAAAATCAACAAAGATAAAAACGCTGTTCGCGGCACTGTTGACATCTCTGCAGACGATGCAACCGTGAAGACTTTGGTCATCCCCACCAACGAAGAATTGATGATTGCGTTGGAAACCGAAAAATTAGTATAATTTCCCAAATATTTTTCGATTTTTCAGAAATTTTTTTAGAATTTTTTTAAAAAAACTACTTGACAAATTAGCATAGATTATGTATTATATTATGTGATTGTCTGAAAGTTATGCATTTTTTGACATTTGTCAACTTTTTAGGCAGTCTTTTGGTGTCAAAAGCCGTGAAAATTGGAGGTGCAATAATGGAACAAAATGAACTGTTGATTGATTTAACCTCTATTGTGAAGTCCGAGGGAATGGAAATTAAAGTCAATAAGGAATACCCCATTGAGGCGTTTTCCGAATTCAGCGATATGCCGTCCTTACAAACACCAGTTACGTTAACGGGCACAATCACAAATCACGCAGGCAACTTATTCTTGCAAGGCGAACTTTCCTTCAAAGCGAGTTTTCTTTGTGACCGTTGCTTGGAATCTTTCACAAAAGATTTTGCAATTTTGATGGAAGACACCATCGCCCGGGAAGACTCGGGGCTGGAAGCTGATGAGTTTATCCCCTACCAACATAATATGGTGCTACTGACCGAGGCAATTTACAAATGCATTTTTGCCGTAACCTTGGACCAACAGCTTTGTAGAAAAGATTGCAAAGGTCTCTGCCCCGTTTGCGGATGCAACCGCAACGAAACAACTTGTGACTGTGATGACACGGAAATTGATCCCAGATTACTGAAATTAAAGGAATTATTAAAGTAATCCGCAGTTACCCCAAAATTTTGTAAAAATATTCAATCATAGAGTAAAACTCTACAGGAGGTGTTAAGACAATGGCTGTACCGAAGAGAAAGGTTTCTCATGCGAGAAAAAACAAAAGAAGAGCAAACTGGAAATTAAGCGCTCCGGGTCTTGTAAAATGCCCTAACTGTCAGGAACTGACACTGCCGCACAGAGTATGTAAATCTTGCGGTTTCTACAAAGGTGTAGAAGTAATCAAAATGGATTAATTATGCCTTAAGAAGCGGGGTGCTTAATTGCTCCCCGCTTTTTTTAAAATTTTAGAGGTGATTTCCTGCTCCGATGAAGTTTTTAAAAAACTTTGTCGGAGTGAGAAATCTCTTGTAAACCAAAGAAAACAGAGGAAATGTTATGTATTACGTAGATGGCGTAAAAGAGAATAGCTTAGCCAAAAAAGCGGGCATCCTGCCCGGTGATGTGATTACCCATATCAACGGCGAAGAAGTGACCGACGGCTTGATGTACGGTTTTTTAACCTGCAACGAATGTGTGGAAATTTCTTTGGTGAGAAATCGAGAAATCAAAAAATTCACCATCGAAAATGATTTTGAGGATTTGGGCATCGTAAATGACAGACCCTTTATTGAAAATCCCAAAAGCTGCCGCAACAAGTGCATTTTCTGTTTTATTGACCAGCTTCCCAAGGGAATGCGAAAACCTCTGTATTTTAAGGATGATGATTCCCGACTTTCCTTTTTGACGGGCAATTATGTCACCTTAACCAATATGAAAGAAGAAGAAATCGAAAATATCGTGCGAATGAGGCTTTCTCCCGTGAATATTTCGGTGCATACCACCAATGATGAGCTCAGAGTAAAAATGCTGCACAACAAAAACGCAGGCGGTATTTTAGAAAAGATTTGCTATCTGGTGGAAAACGGTATCACCGTGAATGCGCAAATTGTGCTTTGCAAAGGTCACAACGACGGTGCGGAACTGACCAATTCGTTAACCGATTTATATGAAGCCCAAGTGAACAGCGTGTCTGTTGTGCCCATCGGACTGACAAAATTCCGTGACGGGTTAACCCAAATTGAACCCTTCACCAAGGAAGATTGCAGGGCAATTATCAAGCAGATTCATAAAATCTCAAGCCGTGCTTATCGGGAAATCGGTACCCGTTTTGTGTATCCTGCAGACGAATTCTTTGTAAAGGGTGAAATCGCTCTGCCCCCTGCGGCATATTATGATGATTTCCCTCAGATTGAAAACGGTGTTGGGTTGTTATCCTCTTTTGTGAAAGAGTTTAATTTATCCTTTGCCAACAGAAAGCCGAAGCCTGTCCGCAAAAAAACGGTGGCAGTTTCCGAAGCGGCATATCCCACCTTATCCAAGTTGGTGGCACGCTTTGATGAAAAATTCGGAACCCAAACCGAGGTGGTTGCCATCAAAAACAACTTCTTCGGCGAAAAAATCACCGTGGCAGGTCTTATGACCGCAACCGATATCATCGAGCAGCTTCAAAATAAAAAAATGGAGTTTTTGGTACTCCCCTCTGCAATCTTAAGAGCGGAAGGTGACTTAACTTTAGACGATAAAACCATTGCAGATATTGAAAAAGCACTTTCCTGCGAAGTGATTTTAAACGAAAACGACGGAAAGTGTTTCTTAGACGCTCTTTGTATGTAACCCTACCAAAAGGAGGTACGATTCATTATGTCAAAACCGATTGTTGCCATTGTGGGACGCCCCAATGTTGGGAAATCCCAGTTGTTTAACCGTATCACCGGGAAAAGAATCTCCATCGTGGAAGATACTCCCGGCGTTACACGAGACAGAATTATTTCCGATGCAGAATGGCTTTCCAAAACCTTTTTGTTAATCGACACCGGCGGTATTGAACCCGATTCCACCGACGAAATCACCGCAATGATGAAACGTCAGGCGGAAGCGGCAATTGAAACCGCAGATGTGTTAATCTTCTTAACCGATGTTCGTGCAGGCGTTACCGCAACCGACAGAGAAGTTGCCGCTATGCTGATGCGTTCCGGTAAGCCCATTGTGTTGGCTTGCAACAAATGTGACACTCCCGGGGAACCTCCTATGGAATTCTATGAATTCTACAATTTAGGGTTGGGTGATCCCATCGCTATTTCCGCTATTCAGGGAATGGGTATCGGCGACCTTTTGGATCAGGTAGCAGACGGATTCCCGAAAGAAGAAGAAACCGAGGAAGACGATGATGTGTTAAAAATTGCCGTAATCGGAAAACCCAATGCGGGAAAATCTTCCTTAATCAACCGTTTGTTGGGTGAAGAACGCTTAATCGTAAGCAATGTGCCCGGCACCACCCGTGACGCGATTGACACTTATGTGGAAAAAGACGGACAGAAATATCTGTTTATCGACACCGCCGGAATCCGTAAAAAGAGCAAGGTTTACGAATCCGTGGAAAAATATTCGGTGCTTCGTTCCTATGCAGCCATTGAGCGTGCCGATATTTGCCTCATTATGTTAGACGGCACCGAGGGCGTTACCGAGCAGGATACCAAAATCGCAGGCTATGCACACAACGAAGGAAAAGCTTCCATCTTTGTGGTAAACAAATGGGATATTATTGACAAAGACGATAAAACCATGGACAGAATGAAGCTTGAAATCAAGGAAGGCTTCTCCTATATGATGTATGCCCCTGCCCTCTTTATTTCTGCAAAAACAGGTCAGAGAATTGACACCATCTTCCCCATGTTAAAAACCGTGAACGAAAACAGAAACCGCCGTGTTACCACCGGTATGTTAAACGATTTGATTGCGGATGCAACCGCTCGTGTTCAACCGCCCACGGATAAAGGAAGAAGATTAAAAATCTTATATGCGGTGCAGTCTGCCGCAAATCCCCCTCAGTTTGTTATTTTCGTAAACGATACGCGCCTTATGCACTTCTCTTATGAAAGATATCTGGAAAATCAGTTGAGAAACGCCTTTGACTTTACAGGTACTCCCATCAAATTCTATATCAGAGAACGTAACGAAAAGAAGAAGCTCTAAGGAGGAACCACTATGCCTGAATTTGTTTATTATGCATTATTTGCCGTTTTGGGATACTTATTGGGAAGCTTAAACTTCTCCATCATTATCGGCAAATTGTTCTATAAGGTTGATGTGAGAGAACACGGAAGCAAAAATGCAGGAACTACCAATACCTTACGAACCTTAGGCAAAGTGCCTGCCATTTTCGTGTTGCTTTTGGACACCTTTAAAGCGGTAATTGCATATTGGTTGGTCTATCTCATCACCAAAAATGTCTCCTACTCCTACATTGGAGCGGCAACTGCCGTGGTTGGGCATAATTTCCCCGTATTTTTCGGATTTAAAGGCGGAAAAGGTGTGGCAACCTCTCTGGGTGCCTGCTTCTGCTTAAATCCTCTTTTAGGTCTTTTTGTGTTGTTAATCGGCGTTGGAACCATTGCTATTACCCGCTATGTATCCGTTGGGTCTTTAGCAGGAAGCACCTCTTCCATTATCCTCTTTGCATTTTTTGACCCAAGTCCCTTAAAACTGGTGTTACTGGTTATTTTAACCGTTTCCATGTATATCCGTCACCACGAAAACTTAAAACGTTTATGGAACCATAGCGAAAACAAAATTTCCTTTAAAAAGAAAGAAGAAAAGTAATGGATTTTATTACTGCAAAAGGGTTGATTGTTAAGGAAACCGATTTTAATGAAGCAGATAAAATGCTCACCATTATGACCGATTCCTACGGATTGGTTCACGCTAAGGCATCAGGCATTAAAAGTCTGAAGCGAAAAGAATTATCGGGAGCAAAACCGTTTTTGTATTCCGAATTCACCTTTTCCCAAAAAGGTGATTCCTTAAATCTGCGGGAAGCCAATATGCTCCATTCCTTTTTAGATATCAAAAACGACCTGACCGATTTGGCACTTGGGTTTTACATATTGGATATTTTAGGAAACATCGGAATGGATAATCAACCAAACGAGCCTCTGCTCCGTTTAACATTAAACACCTTATTCGCCCTAAACAGTAAGAAAAAGGACTCCGCACTGATTAAAGCAGCATACGAACTGAAGGTGGCGGATATTGAAGGATTCACTCCTCACACCTTTGAATGTATGGAATGCGGTTGTGAGTTGGAGGAAGCATCCTATTGCTATTTCGATGTGTTAAACGGCGGAATTTTATGTAAAGACTGTTGCCCTGATACCGGGCGCAACATTTTAAAAATTTCCATGCCCACATTTTGTGCCATCAACTATATTTTGGATGCGGACATCAAAAGCTTTTTATCCTTTGATTTATCTTGTGAAGCCAGGGAAGAATTCTCGGGAGTTTGCGAAAAATATTTTTTAACCCAAAGTGATTTTCATCCCAAAACCCTTACCTATTATAAAAAGGTGATGTTGGCAGACTAGAAACCAATCAGAAAAATTTATCAACCAGCTTTAAGCGGCGGTATTCCACCTCTGTTTGTTGGGATAAATCCAAAGATATTTTCGATAATCGTTTGAAAACATCAG
This sequence comes from Clostridia bacterium, assembly GCA_045631485.1. GTDB lineage: Bacteria > Bacillota > Clostridia > UMGS1840 > UMGS1840 > SIG452. The sequence goes on from JAZQUU010000018.1 coordinate 31,903, forward strand.
AAACAACATCACGATGCGCATCAAGAATCTGACCTGCAAGTTTGTGGGTCAGTTTTTTTTGGTCTTCTTCTTGAAACCCATGATATAACTCTGAAAATCTCTTTTTATCTCCCGTCCAAGCAGGACGAAGCATGGGTATAATCTCATCATAAAACTCTTCCCAGCTTAGGGGAAGAGTTTTTTTATCATCCTTCCTTTCTCTTGCCGATATAAAAGTGCCTCTGCGAAAACCACGCCGTTTGAATCTCATAAAATACCCTCCTTATGTTTTTCTGTTTCCATTTTATTGCTTTTTTAGAAAAATGTGACAGAATAGCAATTTTGATTTTACAGAAAATAAACATATCAAGGAGTGAAACCATGAAAAAAATCAACCAAAACGAATATCAGAATATGGTAGCAAAGCAGGGAAAAAGTCCGTGGCTTAAAAATATCGTCTGGGCGTTTATTGTGGGCGGAGCCATTTGCACGATAGGACAAATGATTATGGATATTGCTTACAATACGGGTGTTCCGAAAGAAGATGCGGGATGTGTGGCATCCATCTCCCTGATTTTTTTAAGCGGACTGTTTACAGGTCTTGGTCTGTTTGATAAACTGGCAAAACGAGCGGGAGCAGGAACCCTGGTTCCCATCACAGGCTTTGCCAATGCCGTGATTTCTCCTGCCATGGAGTTTAAAACCGAAGGGTATGTGTTGGGGCTTGGTGCCAAAATGTTTGTGATTGCAGGACCGGTAATTGTGTATGGCATTTCCTCTTCCATTGTTTGCGGATTGATTTACTACATTCTAAAAGGCGGTGTGTGATATGACAAAACGACTTGGAACATCCACATTAGTGTTTCCGTCCAAGCCTGCCATCACGGGCTTTTATTCGGTGGTGGGCAAAAAAGAATGGGAAGGCCCTTTGGGCAAGTGGTTTGATTTAACCGTTGGAGAAAGTCACATCGGGGAAAACAGTTGGGAAAAAGCAGAAAGCAAATTGATAGAATTATCCGCAAAAGGTGCTATGGATATGGCAAACTTAAAGCCCGAAGATATTTCCGTCTTTTTGGGCGGTGATTTACTCAATCAATGTATTGCCACCAACTATACACTTCGCACCTTAGACATTCCCTTTTTGGGGTTGTACGGTGCCTGCTCCACGATGGCAGAAAGCTTGCTTGCAGGTGCGATATGTGTGGATGGCGGATTTGCAAATAATGTGCTTTGTGCCACTTCAAGCCACTTCTGTTCTGCAGAACGACAATTTCGTTTTCCGTTGGAATACGGCGGACAACGCCCCCAATCTGCTCAATGGACGGTAACGGGCTCCGGTGCCACCGTTTTATCCGAACAAAGAGGCAACCTTTATATCACCCGTGCCGCCATCGGAAAAGTGATTGATGCAGGCATCAAGGATTTAAATAATATGGGTGCGGCAATGGCGCCTGCCGCTTGCGATACCCTTTGCGCCTTTTTTGAGGATACCGATACCACTCCCTGGCATTATGACCTGATTGTGACGGGGGACTTGGGCAACATCGGAAAAGAGTTGCTTCGAAAACTCTTGTTTCAAAACGGTTATGCCGCCAACAACTTAGAGGATTGCGGCTCCCTGATTTTTAAAGAAGACCAGGATGCTCATTCGGGCGGTTCCGGTTGCGGATGCAGTGCCTCGGTATTTAATTCTTATATTTTAAAACAGTTATCCCAGGGAAAATGGCATAAAATTCTGTTTATGGCAACAGGAGCACTGATGTCCCCCACCAGTGCTTTGCAGGGAGAATCCATCCCCGCGATTGCCCATTTGATACAGTTGGAAAAGGAGTGAGTTTTTTTAATGAATTACCTTTTAGCATTTGTGTTTGGTGGTTTTTTATGCATCATCGCCCAAATTCTCATTGATTTTACCAAGCTCACTCCCGCAAGAATTTTGGTGGGATATGTGGTATCGGGAGTGATTCTCACCTTTTTGGGACTTTATCAACCATTGGTGGAACTGTTTGGCGCCGGCGCTACCGTACCCCTTACGGGGTTTGGAAACGCTCTTGCAAAAGGCGTGATAAAAGGAATTTCGGAAAAAGGCTTGTTGGGAGTGCTATCAGGCGGTATGACCGCCTGCGCCGCAGGAATTTCTGCCGCTATTTTCTTTGGTCTTGTTTTCTCCCTCATTTTCTCCCCAAAAGAAAAATAGCTCCAATAAAAAAGAAAGTTACCTTCATAAGAGGAAACTCTCTTTTTTTCTTATGATAATACTGCAATCAGGCTTCTCCGCCGCTGCGGCAAAATCTCCTGAAATGGGTGTTGCGGCAATGGCAGTTTCTTTGGTAATTGTTCCCTTTATCAGTGCATTCACCAAGAATAAAGATACCGAAAAAATTGAAGAAATTTTCATTTGTTATCAGGAAAACTAATCTAATAATGCAAAAAAATTAATTTTTTCGCATAAAAATTCTTGACATTGGCATTTCAAAGTGCTATAATGCAAGTTAAGTTAAATGCGAAGATCAGAAACCAGTAGGTTGGAAAGAACATGGAGAGAGTTGCCGGTTGGTGCGAGGCAAATGGGGCGTCCTTCTCGAATTCCTTCTGTTAGCAGTGCGCTGAACAAGCTTAGTCTTAAGTAGGATGCAACGGGGGTTCCCGTCACAGAACTAAGGTATGATAGTACCTGATAAGGTCGCTACCGTGAGATAGCGGCGAACTGAGGTGGTACCACGGAAATGATATTTTCGTCCTCTGTAACCGATAAGGATTGCAGAGGACGTTTTTTATTTGTAAAACGCGAGCCAAAGCAAAAGCACTTCGGCAATCCAAAAAATTTTAATCAGGAAGGATGAACAAAAATGGCTCAGAATTACTATCAGAAAGAAATCGAAACAATGCCGGTTGAGGATATGAAAAAACTCCAATCCGAAAAACTGGTAAAGCAGGTAAAGCACGTTTATGAAAATGTGCCCTATTACCGCAATTTGATGGATGAAAAAGGCGTAAAGCCCGAAGACATCAAAGGCATTGAAGATTTACATAAACTTCCCTTTTTAACCAAAGCAGACTTAAGGGAGGCGTATCCTTACGGACTTTTGGCAAAACCGCTTGAAGACTGCGTTCGTATTCAGTCCACCTCCGGCACCACCGGTCGCCGTGTGGTTGCATTCTACACCCAAAAGGATATTGACCTTTGGGAAGATTGCTGTGCCCGTGCCATTGTTGCGGTGGGCGGCACCAAACAAGATGTTTGTCAGGTTGCATACGGCTACGGTCTTTTCACAGGCGGTCCAGGTTTAAACGGCGGTTCTCACAAGGTGGGTTGTCTTACCCTGCCCATGTCCTCCGGTAACACCGAGCGTCAGATTCAGTTTATGACAGACCTTGGCGCAACCATTATCTGCTGCACCCCCTCGTATGCGGCATATATCGGCGAAACCTTAAAAGAACAAGGCTACAAACCGGAAGATATTCCCCTAAAAGCCGGAATCTTCGGAGCAGAACCCTGGACCAAAGAAATGCGCCAGAATATTCAGGAAACTTTGGGCATTAAAGCTTATGATATTTACGGTCTGACCGAAACAAGCGGCCCCGGTGTTGCATTTGAATGTGAAGAACAAACCGGTATGCACATCAACGAAGACCATTTCCTTGCAGAAATTATCGACCCCGATACAGGCGAAGTGCTTCCCGAAGGCGAAAAAGGAGAACTTGTTTTCACCTCTTTGGATAAGGAAGCGTTCCCCTTACTCAGATACAGAACCAGAGATATCTGCGTGCTTTCCAGAAAAAAATGTTCTTGCGGCAGAACTCTTATCAAAATGGCAAAACCCATGGGAAGAACCGACGATATGCTGATTATCCGCGGCGTAAATGTGTTCCCCTCTCAGATTGAAACTGTTTTGTTAAACGAAGGCTATCAGCCCAACTATCAGATTATTGTGGACAGAGCAAACAACACCGACACCTTTGAAGTGAATGTGGAAATGTCGGCAGAACAGTTTACCGATAAAGTGAGAGATGTACTTGCCATGGAAAAAGCACTTGCAGGTGCAATGAAAACTATGCTGGGCATCAATCCCTCCGTTCATTTGGTGGCACCCAAAACCATCGCAAGAAGCGAAGGCAAAGCAGTTCGTGTGATTGATAAACGTAAACTGATTTAACAAAGGAGACGATAACAATGGCTATCAAACAGTTAACCGTATTTGTACCCAACCAAAAAGGAAGTATCGTGAATGTTACCGATGCACTTTCCAAAAATAATATCAATATCCGTGCCCTTTCTATTGCAGAAACAGAAGATTTCGGCATCCTTCGTCTGATTGTGAATGACGAAACCAATGCAGAAACCGTGTTAAAAGAACAAGGGTATCTGATTAAGGTTGTGGATGTTGTGGGGGTTAAAATCGGGGATGAACCCGGCAAACTCACCGAAGCACTTACCGTGCTTGATAAAGCGGATATCAATGTGGAATATCTTTACGCATTTATGACCCGCACCGAAAAACACGCTTATGTGGTGTTAAGAGTGGAAAACAATCAAGTTGCGGAAACTGCATTAACCGATGCAGGCTTCCAATTGATTGCGGAAGAAGATATCAATAAACTGTAATCAGAGGTTTTTTAAATGTTAGGCGTACTTGTAAATGTGCTGACGGTCATCTTAGGTTCCGGTATCGGACTGTTATTTCGCAAAGCAATCCCCCAAAAAGTGAGCGATGCCACTATGATTGGTTTGGGTGCCTGCACCCTTTATATCGGTATTTCGGGAAGCTTATGCGGAGAAAATGTGCTGATTATCATTGCCTCAATTGTGCTTGGCGTGATTACGGGAACTCTTGCCAATATTGACGGTGCCATCACAAAATTTTCTGAGAATATAGAAGCAAGATTCAAAAAGAACGGCAAAAAAGCATCCGTTTCGGAAGGACTTATCACCGCAACCTTGCTCTTTTGCGTGGGTTCTATGACGGTAACAGGCTCCATTGATGCAGGAGTGAGCGGTGATTGCACCATTCTTTTGACCAAAGCAACTCTTGATTTTGTGTCTTCTATGATGCTTGCATCCACGCTTGGAATCGGCGTGATGTTGGCAGCAGTTTCGGTGCTTGTGATTCAAGGTGGGCTGGTACTGCTCTCAGGACTGATTGCGCCCTTTATGGGTGCAGGTGCCATCAACGAAATGACCTCGGTAGGCTCCATTTTGATTATGATGATTGGCACCAATCTGATGGGAATTACCAAAATTAAGGTAGCAGATTACCTGCCTGCCATTTTGTATGCTCCCATCATTTACCACTTTGTAATTCTACTATCAAATCTGATACAATAACGCATAAAAATAGCCTACAAGGATATCCTTGTAGGCTATTTTTTCGTTTGCTTTTATAAACCTAATAAATCAACCAGTTCTTCTTTGCTATGATAGCCGATCACGGTTTCTTTTGCTTCCCCGTTTTCAAAAATCATCATGGTGGGAACGGTTGCTACTCGGAATTGACGAGCGAGCTCGATATGTTTATCAATATCAATTTTCACAATTTTTACTCTGCTGCCATATTCACTATCCAATTCTTCCAACACGGGTGAGAGCATTTTGCAAGGTCCGCACCAGGTTGCAAAGAAATCCACCAACACGGGGATTTCCTGATTTAATACATCTTCCTGAAAGTTTTTAAGTTCCATTATGAAAAATCTCCTTTCAAAAAATTATAAATCGTTTTTCATTAAGTCTTCGTAGGTTTCCCGTTTCACAACGAGCTTGTCCCCACCGTCTGATACCATCACCACGGCAGGTCTCGGAATACGGTTGTAATTAGACGCCATAGAATAGTTATAAGCGCCCGTTGCCAATACGCAAAGGGTATCCCCTACTTCCACCTTGGGAAGCTTGGCATGTTCAATTAAGATATCACCCGATTCGCAGCATTTTCCTGCCACAGTGTAGGTGCAATCTGCCTCTTTATCCGCTTTGTTTGCCAAAACGGCAGAATATTCTGCACCATACATAATATAACGGGGATTATCTGCCATACCGCCATCTACCGACACATAGGTGCGGATATCGGGAATTTCTTTCACACAACCTACTTCATATACGGTGATGCCTGCAGGTGCCACAATGGAACGACCCGGCTCCATTAAAATTTTGGGAACATTGATTCCCAAAGCTTCGGCTTGTGCTTTCACCTCTTCGGATACGGCTTTGATATATAAATCGTAGGAAATGGGGTCATCGGATTCCACATAACGAATACCGAACCCGCCGCCTAAATCCAACTCTTCGGTATCTAAACCCAGTTTATCTTTGATTTCTTTGATAAACGCCATCATTACCTTGGCAGCTTCACGGAAGGGATGCACATCAAAAATCTGGGAACCGATATGACAATGAAGACCCTTGTAGCAGATGTTTTTCTTATCCTGCACCACTTTCACCGCAGACAACGCTTCTCCGGTTTCCAAAGCAAAGCCAAATTTGGAATCAATCTGACCGGTCATAATAAAATCGTGGGTATGAGCATCAATCCCGGGCTTGATTCTGAAAATCACATTCTGAATTTTACCCATTTCCCCTGCGATTTTTTCAATCTGCTCCAGTTCATAAATATTATCCACCACAATGGTGCCAACATCGTGACCGATGGCAAAGGTAAGCTCGTCTTTTGTTTTATTATTGCCGTGAAAACAGATTTTATCCGCAGGAAAGTCTGCAGATAATGCAGTATAAAGCTCACCGCCCGATACCACATCCAAACCAAGACCTTCCTCTGCCACGATTTTGCACATATATTTGGTGCAAAATGCTTTGGAAGCAAACTGGCAAAGTCCGTTGCCGCTATAATAGGTATCAAGCGCATCCCGATAGGTGCGAAGGTGAGAGCGAATCATATCCTCATCCATCACATAAAGAGGGGTGCCGTATTTTTCTTTGAGAGTCATCACATCCACCCCGCCGATGGTAAGGTGTCCCTGCTTGTTAACTCCTAAATTCTCTGAAACAAAATTCATGAAAAATTTCCTCGCTTGTTACAAATTCAGCGGAAGGAAACTCCCTCCGCTGAATCAGAATTTTGGTAAAATTATAAGTTTGCGCCTGCTTCGATGGCTTTTTTATTTAAGTCATACAGTTCGGGTTTCTTTGCAGGAACCAAACCTTTTAACGCTTCAAAAACCACGTCTAATTCAAACACTTTGGATTCTTTTAATACTTTACCAACCAAGAACATATTGGCTAACTTACCCATACCCATTTCGGTTGCCATTTTGGTTGCTTCCACACCAACATAGTTGATATCATCACGGGTGGGAGTGGGAGAAACCAAGGAACTGTCATAGTATAAGGTGCCGCCTTTTGCCACGCTCTTTTCAAATTTTACGAAGGAGGGGCCGTTCATAGCGATCACTTCGGTTGCTTCGGTTACTAAGGGAGAACCGATAGCATCATCGGAAATAATTACGTTACAGCTTGCAGTACCGCCACGCATTTCAGGGCCGTAAGACGGGAGCCAGGATACCTGATAATCATTTTTCATACCGGTGTATGCCAAAAGTTTTCCGATAAACAGAATTCCCTGACCGCCAAAGCCGGAAATAATAAATTCTTTCTGCATATTATTCGTCTCCTTTCGCACCTTTGTCTTTATAAACGCCTAAGGGGTACTGAGGCATCATATTTTCTTCCATCCATTTTAAGGATTCCTGAGGAGATAAGCCCCAGTTGGTGGGACAAGTGGATAACACTTCCACAAAGGTGAAGCCTTTTTTCTCGGTCTGATAGGTGAATGCTTTTTTGATAGCCGCTTTTGCTTCACGAATATTTTTCACATTGTTTACTGCAACTCTCTGTGCTAAAGCAGTACCTTCCAGCTGAGAAACCAGTTCACAACCGTTGATGGGCCAACCCTGAGTTTCGGTTTTTCTGCCGTAGGGAGTGGTCTGAGTTACCTGACCAACCAAAGAGGTGGGAGCCATCTGACCGCCGGTCATACCGTAGATACAGTTATTGATAAATACCACGGTGATATTTTCGCCACGGGTTGCCGCGTGAATGGTTTCTGCAGTACCGATTGCCAATAAGTCACCATCCCCCTGATAAGTGAATACCACTTTGTCGGGATGTGCTCTTTTTACGCCGGTTGCAACGGCAGGTGCACGTCCGTGCGCCGCCTGCACCATATCACATTCAAAATAGTTATAGGAGAATACGGAGCAACCTACGGATGCAATCCCTACTGCTTCGCCTTCCAGTTTTAATTCATCCAGCACTTCTGCCACCAAACGGTGCACAATACCGTGAGTACAGCCGGGGCAATAATGGAAGCCCACATCGGAGAGTGCATGGGGTTTTTCAAATACAATACTCATCTTAATCTTTCCTCCCTCTTACAGTTTTTTGGACATTTCTACGATTTTGTCCAGAATTTCCTGAGGCACGGGTACCACGCCGCCGGTTCTGCCGTAAAATTCCACGGGGCATTTGCCGTTTACTGCCAATTTTACGTCATAAACCATCTGACCGGTGCTCATTTCCACGCTTAAGAAGCTTTTTGCGGTTTTAGCAACTTCCGCAATTTCCTTTTCGGGGAAAGGCCATAAGGTGATGGGGCGGATTAACCCTGCTTTGATACCCATTGCTCTTGCTTTTTTCACAGCGTTCATTGCCACTCTGGCGATGGTGCCGTATGCAACCAACACGATATCTGCATCCTCACAGAAGAAAGATTCTGCACGGGTTTCATTTTCGGTGATTAAGTCGTAACGTTTCTGACGTTCCCAAACTAAATTTTCCAATTCGTCGGGATTGATGTATAAGGAGTTTACGATATTTTTCTTACGTTTCATACCGGTGGTATCGCAAGCCCAGGATTTATCAAAGGAAACGGAATCATCGTGTTCCGGGAAGGAAACAGGTTCCATCATCTGGCCAAGCATACCATCCCCCATAATCATAACGGGCACACGATAGTTATCTGCGATATCAAATGCTTTGTAAGTTAAGTCCACACATTCCTGAATGGTGGAGGGAGCCAAAACAACTAAGTTATAGTCCCCGTGACCGCCGCCTTTGGTAGCCTGGAAATAGTCAGACTGAGCAGGCTGAATACCGCCTAAACCGGGGCCGCCACGAACGATATTGATGATAACACAAGGAAGATCTGCACCTGCAATATAGGAAAGACCTTCCTGCTTTAAGCTGATTCCGGGGCTAGAGGAAGAGGTCATAACTCTTGCGCCTGCCGCTGCAGCACCATATACCATATTGATTGCCGCAACTTCACTTTCTGCCTGTAA
>JAZQUU010000019.1:0-90343 GCA_045631485.1 Clostridia bacterium
AGGATGCGCTCTACCTACTGAGCTACGGCAGCCAACCAACGAAAGCTATTATAACAAATAACTTTCGATTTGTCAATATATTTTTTAAAATTTTTTTAATTTTTTTAAAATTTTTTTCATATTTTGAAAAACAGGCTGAAATCAGGTCAAAATAAAGAGAATCAGGTCCTTTTTTATCATAAAAAGAACCTGATTTTTTAAGACAAACTATTTTAAGTATTCCGGCAGGTGATCTGCATCATCTTCAATCTGCCAGTCAATGGGCACCTGCCCTGTCATTTGCAGAAACTGATTGGTTTTGGAAAAATGTTTACAATCCCAGAATCCGTTATAGGCAGAGAGCGGACTGGGATGAGCCGCTTTTAAAATCAAATGATGGGGTGCGGTAATCAGTTTTTCTTTTGCTTTGGCATTGGCTCCCCATAAAATAAAGACAACGGGTTTTTCTCTGCCGTTTAACATTCTGATTACCTGGTCGGTAAAGTCTTCCCAACCGCATCCTTTATGAGAATTTGGTTGATTTTCACGAACCGTGAGCACATTGTTTAACAAAAGTACGCCCTGTTTTGCCCATTTTTCCAAAAAGCCGTTTCGGGGAATTTTGCATCCCAAATCGTTATGCAGTTCTTTATAGATATTCAGAAGAGACGGCGGAATATCCACCCCTTTTTTCACAGAAAAAGAAAGTCCGTGTGCCTGACCTCTGCCGTGATAGGGGTCCTGACCGATAATAACTGCCTTTACATTGGAATACGGGGTCAGTTTTAAACTGTTAAAGATATCATACATATCGGGATAAACAACGTGATTAGAGTATTCTTCCACCAAAAAGGAACGGAGTTTCAGATAATAAGGTTTATCAAATTCTCCTTTTAACACAATATCCCAGTCATTGCCAAATTTAATCATAACAAATCCTCCACATTCTGACGGATTAATCTTTATTTCTGATAAAATTAATCACAAATGATGCCAAAGTTCCGATGGCAGAACCAAGCAGAAACACAAAAATCAGATAATAAAATGCATCGATGGTGGTAAACGGACAAAACAGTACCGTGTTTTTCATATCACCAATCATATAATAGCCGCTTAAAGTTGCACCAAACAACCAAACAAATGCCACAAGACTGATAACAACATAAGAAACAGCACATTTTACCTTTTCATAACGCATCAGAAAAACAGGCACAAGCGATGCCAATATCAAGCCAATCATAATCGTTATTTCCCAGGAAATAATCCCGTTTGGCTGAAGCGTGACAGTTTGGCTCACCTCATCAATTACCCAAAAGCTCTGCCATTTGGTAATATAACCGATGCAAAGCACAAATGCCGCATATAAAAGATAACTGCAGGCACCGGATAAAATCCCCATTTTTAATGTTCTTTTAAAGCTATTCATTTCCATAAATTATTCCTCACCATCAGATAATTCCCGCTCCACGCAAAGAGAAAGGCACCATCAAATTAGATACAGTATATTAAAGCAGCAATTCTTTTGGCAGATTCAGCCAGTGAATCCAATCGGAGATATTCATTAGCAGAATGATAACATCCGCCTTCGGGACCAAGATTATCCACACACGGTATTCCGTGTGCCGTAATATAAGCTGCATCAGAACCGCTTAAGCAAGAGCGACCGCTTAAAACCGGAAGTCCGCTTTCTTTATAAATCTCATTCATTCGTTCCAGTAATTTGATATTTTTTTCCTTAAGCTCCATCGCAGGACGAAAACTCATTTCTTCCAATTTACAAGAACAACCTGCCACCGTTGATTTCTCCGCAATTTCACTGATTTTTTCTCTTACGGCTTCCAATTGGGCTTGTGACACAAACCGTATATCCGCATAAAATTCACAGTTGTCCGCAACGGTATTCGGGGTTGTTCCCCCTTTGATAACTCCGCAATTGCAGGTAATGCCGGAGGGGTCTTTCATTTTTTCAAGCTCAATAATCTTATATGCCGCTTCGCAAATAGCATTGGCTCCTCCTTCGCAACGGGCAGAGTGCATTGCTTTTCCGAACACAGTAAACCGATATCTTAAAATTCCTTTACGCTCTAAAACCGCAGTATTTCCTTCAAGCCCTTCCAAATTCAAAAAGGCAATGGAATCTTCGGCTTTTTTGCACAGATACCGAATTGTTTCTTTATTACTGGTTGCGCTTCCGTTTTCTTCATCAGACTGCAACAGCAAATGAACGGGACGAGCATTAAATCCGCATTGTTCCAACGCATCCATTGCCATAACGGCCGCAACAATTCCGCCCTTACAATCGATGACACCGGGCCCATACATATTTTCGGAGTCACGTTTGACTGCCGGTGTTCCGAATGAGCCAATGGGATGAACGGTATCCATGTGCGCAGAAACACAAACAGGTTCCCCTTTTGCATCGGAATTTAAGGTCAGGCAAACTGCATTCCCCGATATTTCTTGCTTACAAACATCAATTTCCCAATTGTGTTGCTTTGCAATTTCCACAAAGTATGCACCTACTTCGTCCACACCTTTTTTAAAATTTGTCGGACTTTCAATATTACAAACATCTTCCAGCATATCCAAATACTGCTCTTTCATTCTATCAATCGTTTGAAACAACTGTTCACATACCATAAATCAAACCATTCCTTTTGCCAAATTTCGATTTTTCCGTAAGAATTGTGCTATCCAAATACTAATTTCTGTTTAACCGCAGAAATGATTATCGCACACTTCTGAATCCCCGTCCGATAATTTCACTGCTGGTGGTAACAATCACAAAAGATGACGGGTCAATTTCTTTGATTTTCTTTTTAAGCTTTACTGCCTCAACTCGTTTACAAACCGTATGAATCATAGACCTTTCATCCTTTGTAAACTCGCCAACCACATTACCCACGGTAACTCCGTGACGAAGGGTGTTAATAATATATTGTGAGATTTCTTCTCGCTTGGTTGTGATTACCACAAAATATTTGCAGGTGTTTAAGCTTTCGATAACGCTGTCCACCAAAAACGCCTTGGAAAACAATCCAAGCAAAGAAAACAAACCTGCCTGAATATTAAACACAAAAAACGAGCTTGCGGCAACGATAAAATCAACAATCAACAATGCTTTTCCAACATCAAGACTGGTAAACTTTTTAAGAATCAAAGCCGCAATATCGGTTCCGCCCGAAGAAGCATCACTGTGGAAAATCATAGCCGAGCCAATGGCAGTAAGCAACATGGCATACACCAATTCCAAAAGCGGTTGATTGGTGAGCGGAGCGGAAAGAGGTATAAAAACCTCGAACACATAAGTAAGAGCGGAATAAAACATACTGCAATAGATTGTTTTAATACTGTTTTTCCAACCTAAAAACAAAAAACCCAAAAGAAGCAGTGCGATATTCAAAATCCAAATCCATACTGCCGGTGTAATCGGAAAAATTTTGCCTAAAATGGTACCGATACCGGTTACGCCGCCCGTGGCAAATCCGTTGGGAATTTTGAAGAAATACACTCCTGCAGAAAGGAGTATGCATCCCAAATTCATCATCATAAAATTCTTGAGTTTTTTGTTTTTCATAAGTTTCTCCATCCTGAATCACAGTTATGTTTGTTGGCAATTTTCAACAATCTTTTCGTTCGGGTTATTCTAAATAAATATTATATCACAATTTGCAGAAAAATGCAAGATATAAAATATTTTGCGGTAAAATAAGCAAAATACTTGACAAATAACATATCCGGTTGTATAATGCAGTTGTATTTCGAAATACCAAAAATTAAAAACTTTGGGGGGCTGACCGTAAGTCGGCTGAGAGTAAGTGTGTTGCACTTTGACCCGTAACCTGATTTGGATAATGCCAACGTAGGGAAAATAACGTGTTTTCTTTTTGTCCGAATCGTTTTTGATTCGGGCTTTTTTATTGGTATTATTCTTTTCACCATTTGAAAGGAGTAATAAAAAACATGTCAACAACCAAAAAATTAACCGCCTGTGCCCTGCTCATCGCTTTGGCAACAGTTTTAATGTGGGTATCGAAGCTGATTCCCGCACCCTGGCTGCAAGGCGGAAGCATTACCTTAGCATCTATGGTGCCCATTGTGATTGCAGGGATTTTATTCGGCACAAAATGGGGACTTTGCGCCTCCGTCTCTTATGCCGTGATTCAGATGCTCTTCGGCTTCTATCCCCCACCGACCCAAACCTTTTGGTACTTTGTGTTAGTGGTATTACTGGATTATGTGATTGCCTTCGGCGTGCTTGGCCTTTCAGGATTTTTCCATAAATTATTTCATAAAAAAGGATGGGCAATTTCTGTGTCTGCCGCTATCGTGACCACGCTGCGATATGTGTGTCATATTCTGTCGGGCATTTTAATCTGGGGTGTGTATGCAGAAGAAGGACAAAGTGTGCTTTCCTATTCCCTCATTTATAACGGTACCTACATGATTCCCGAAATCATTATCACAACCGTGGTAACGGCACTCATTTGCAAAACGGGATTTATGAAATCAAAAACCAACTAAATAACCATACAAAAAACCGCATCGAAACGATGCGGTTTTTTGATACTGAAAAGATTATTTAATTTTGTTTTCTTTTAAGAACCAGATTTCTTTTGCATAGTTGCGGATGGTTTCATCGGAAGAGAAACGGCCTGCCATTGCAATATTGTATGCAGACATGGACAACCATTGTTGCTGATTAGTGCGATACAGATTCATTGCACGTTCCATGGTTTCTTTATAGGATGCAAAGTCTGCCAATACAAAATATTCATCATTCTGACGAATTAAAGAATCAAAGATAGGCATAAATTCACCGGGATGTGCATCTTTAAAGAAGTCACCTTTTAAGGTATCTAAGATACGGCGGAGTTTGTAATCGGATTCGTAAATATTAATACTATGATAATCGTGGTCTCTGTAATGATTTAACACTTCGCTTACAGACATACCGAAGGTAAAGATATTTTCATCTCCTACCGCTTCTGCAATTTCGATATTTGCACCGTCCATCGTACCCATGGTTAACGCACCGTTTAACATAAATTTCATATTACCGGTACCGCTTGCTTCTTTGGATGCGGTGGAAATCTGTTCGGATAAATCAGATGCGGGGAAAATGTGTTGTGCAAAGGAAACATTGTAGTTTTCCAGGAACAGAACGGTTAAGATATCTTTGGTATCGGGGTCATTGTTTACCAAGTTCGCAACAGAGTTGATAAACTTGATCACCAGTTTCGCATAAGCGTAACCGGGAGCCGCTTTTCCGCCGAATAAGAAGGTCATAGGCTGACGAACTTTGGTGGGATTATCTTTGATATCAAAATACATATCCAGAATCTGGAATGCTTTTAATAACTGACGTTTGTATGCGTGAATACGTTTTACCTGCACGTCAAACAAACTGTCGGGATTCAATAAAAAGTCTTGTTTATCTTTAATAAAGTTTGCAAGCTTGATTTTATTTCTGTATTTGATTTTGCCAAGTTCTTCTAAAAATGCGGAATCTTTATGCAAGTCTTTTTCCACGATTTTGGATAACTGCAAGGGCTTTTTAATAAACTCGGAACCGATGTTTTTGGTAATCAGTTCAGTCAGTTCGGGGTTGGAATCCACAAGCCATCTTCTGTGAGTGATACCATTGGTTTTGTTATTGAATTTTTCGGGGGTGGTCATATAGTAATCGTGGAAGAGTTCGTCTTTTAAAATCTGACTGTGAACTGCCGCAACGCCGTTGACGCTGTGGCTTCCTGCGATTGCCATATTTGCCATATTTACCACATCATTCTGAATGATTGCCATATAGGAAACCTTGCCGGAATCACCGGGATAAATCCGATAAAGCTCTTCACACAGACGGCGGTTGATTTCTTCGGTAATCATAAAGATTCTGGGCAGAAGCTCACGATACATGTGGATAGGCCATTTTTCCAAAGCTTCGGGCATAATGGTGTGGTTGGTGTAGGAAAGAGTTCTGGTGGTAATGCCCCAAGCATCTTCCCACGGCACTTCGTATTCATCCACCAACAGTCTCATCAGTTCGGGTACGCAAAGTGCAGGATGAGTATCATTGATATGAACGGAAACGAATTGGTCTAATTTCCAGATATCGTTGCCCAATGCCACATAATCTCTTAAAATAGAGGTTAAGCCTGCAGATACAAAGAAATACTGCTGTTTTAAACGGAGCAATTTATTGGAATAGTTGGAATCGTCGGGATATAATACGTCGGAAATCGCACGAACAGACTGACGATATTCCACCGCGCTGGAATATTCCCCACGGGAGAATTTGGAAAAGTCAAATTCGTCTTCCTTGGGTTCTGCACTCCACAGACGGAGAGTGTTTACAATATTATTTTCATAACCCACCATAGGAGTGTCATAAGGAACTGCCAGAACAGGGTCATAGTTTACCTGAGAGTAGTAGCATTTGCCGTTTCTTTCTTCGCAAACCACGTCACCGTAGAATTTTACTTCCACGGTTTTGGAAGAACGGCGTGCTTCGTATAAATTCTCGGTGTTGAGCCAGTTATCGGATTCTTCCACCTGATAACCGTCCACGATTTTCTGCTTGAACAGACCGTGTCTGTAACGGATACCGTTCCCGTGACCTGCGTAACCGCAAGCTGCCAGAGAATCCAGGAAACAAGCAGCAAGTCTTCCCAAGCCGCCGTTTCCTAACCCTGCATCGGGTTCGATATGAGTAACACGGGTGATATCAAAGCCAAGCTCTTTTAAGATGGCGGTCATATCATTTAAAATGTTTAATCTTCTTAAATCTTTTCGGAGCGCTTTGCCCATTAAGAATTCCAGGGAGAAATAGTAAACCTGTTTCACATTGTTTTCTTTGTAATGCTTTTTGGTTTTCACCCATTCTTTCCCGATGAGTTCCATTACCAGATTTCCCAATGCGAAATACATATCGCGCTCGGTTGCATCTTCCACGGATACGTGTCTTACGCCTTCCAGTTTATTGATCAGAGCTTCTTTTAATTCTGCTTTGGTCATTTTTTTGGTGGTTGTGCTCTCTTTTTTCGGAGCAGTTTTTTTAGTAGTCGCTTTAGTAGTCGCTTTAGTAGTTGTTTTTGCGGGAGTTTTCTTTTCTGCTGTTGTTTTGGTAGTTGCTTTTGCGGCTTTTTGAGTAGTTTCCTTGGTAGTTTCTTTCACCGCAGCAACTTTGGTTTCTGCTTTTTTGGTACTCATTTATTTAGTCCTCCTTAAGAACCATATATGATTTTGGTGGCATTAACACGCCATATTCGTTATATAACACGCCTTCGTGGGTAAATACCGATTCACCGGAAACGCCTTCAGGGAAAAGAGTTGTTTCATCTTTAGAATTCACCAACACCTTAAGATTTCCCCGTTTAAAACAAAGGATTTCATCCTGATAAGTAATGTTGGTGAGCGGTGTTTTGAAAACTTCTTCATAATCGGTATGGAATTTTGCAATTTTCTGATAGAAATCCAAAAGCTCCGTATCCTCTTTTCCGTAAGGATAGGTGCCTCGGCAATAGGGGTCTGCAAAGCCTTGCATTCCCACCTCGTCCCCGTAATAAATACAAGGGATTCCGGGTAACGTAAATTGCAACACCGTGGCAATTTTTAAGTTTTCTTTTGCTTTTTGATAGGAGATTTCATCTAACCGATAATGCTTCTGCTCGGTTTTTGGGATTTCTTCGTTAACACCAAGCTCGGTAAGAATTCTTTTGGTATCGTGGGTGCCGAGAGAATTCATCAGAACCGCCAACACATCGGGCGGATAATTTTCTAAAATCGGCATCACGCTATTTACAAATTTTTCGGCATCGTGATATTTCACATAATCAATAATGGCGGTGCGGAAGGGATAATTCATCACACTATCCAACTGGTCACCCAGAAGATAACGGCGTTTTACACCGTAGCTCTCCTTATTGGAGGCATCTTCCCACACTTCTCCGATAATAAAACCGTCGGGATTAATTTCTTTCACGGTTTTTCTCAAACGGTCGATAAACACATCGGGCAATTCGTCTGCCACATCCAGTCGCCATCCGTCCACCCCGCGGTCATGCCAGAATTTCAACACACCGTTTTCGGGATTGGTGATGAAGTCCAGATAGCACTCGTTATCCTCACGAACATTGGGTAAATTTTTAAATCCCCACCAACTTTCGTAGGTATCGGGATGCTTCCCGAAGGAATACCAGGGATAATAGGGGGAATCCGTACTTTGATACGCTCCCAAGGAATCATAATGACCGAATTTATTAAAATAAACGCTGTCGGCTCCCGTATGGCTGAACACGCCGTCCAACACCACACGAATGCCTCGTTTTTTACACGCTTTGGTAAAATCGGTAAAATCTTTTTCGCTTCCCAGATAGGGGTCGATATTTTTGTAATCCGCCGTACTGTAACGATGATTTTCGCCGCTTTCAAACACAGGGTTCAAATAAATAATGCCAACGCCAAGCTCTTTTAAATCATCTAAGCGTTCCGTAATCCCCCGAAGATTTCCACCGAAATAATCGTTGGCAAGATAAGGATTTTGCTCTGGTAAAAAGATGGGTGTTTCGTCCCAGTTTTCATGCAAAATCCGTTTATTTTTGGTTTCGGGCAATTTCACCTTGTCGCTTCGTTTGAAACGGTCGGGAAAAATCTGATACATAATCTTCCCTTTTGCCCAATCCGGTGTGGAAAACCCTTCTTTGTAAACAGTCTGCTGAAACATTGGGAAGCTTTCATCAAGGACCAGTCTTCCGTTTTGGTTTCTGCCCACAAAAGTGCCGTGTTCGGTTTGAATCTGAAATTCATAAAACAAAGCTTCAGAATCGGAAAACGAAACCTTTAATTCATATTGACTGTAATTTTCCCGACATCCTGCATAAGAAAAATCATAGTGATTTCCTTTTGAGGTTACCAGGGAAACTTTTTCCACATAAATATCATTAAAGATAAAAATACAAAACAAAACCTCACGGTTTACCCTGACGGCACCGAAAGGATTTTTACAGAGAATATCGCGAGAATTAAAATAAATGTTCAACTGCTTTTTCTCCTTTAAAATATACGGACATAAAAATGCCCAATACATTATACCTTTTTTTCATCTGTTTGTCAACTGACAGAACAGTTAGTATTTTGCTCTGTTTTGGTTATATTTTTATGGATATTTACCAAGGAAACTTTCTAAATTTTGTAAAGAAACACAGTCTTTTGATTTTTTATATATTTTTTACAAAAAACACTTTATTTTTCAATCTGTTTATGTTATAATATAACAAAGTTACACAATTCGACGGTGATTTTTTTAATTTTTTAAATTCCAAATAACCGAAGAATCGAAAACGGCGGAGAAAAACCGCCGGTTTTGTCGTGTTTTTGAAGCTTACATCAGGAGGCAAAACTATCATGCAACAATCCACAAATCAAATGGCAGAATATCTGTTTCACCAAGGGACCAATAGCCGTGCCTACGAATTTTTGGGCGCCCATCTTCAAGGCAACCGATGTGTATTTCGCACTTGGGCACCAAAAGCAAAAGCGGTCTTTGTGACAGGTTCTTTTTGTAATTGGGATTACCATGCATATCAAGCCACTAAAATTACAGACGGCGGTTTATATGAATGTATCATCGACAATGTGAAAGAATTTGATGCTTATAAATATGTGATTATTACCGAATCCGGAGAAACTCTGCTGAAAGCAGACCCCTACGGGTATCATTCAGAGACCCGTCCCGGTGATGCTTCCAAGATATATAATCTGTCCGGCTATCGTTGGCACGATAAAGCCTGGATGGCAAAACGGGAAGCTCCCTATCAAAAGCCGATGAATATTTATGAAGTTCATTTTGGCTCCTGGAAACGCTTTGCAGACGGCAACAATTTCTCCTATCGGAAGATGGCGGAAGAATTGATTCCCTATGTGAAAGAAATGGGATATACCCACATTGAGCTGATGCCGATGAGCGAATATCCCTACGATAAATCCTGGGGATATCAGGTAACAGGTTACTATGCCCCCACCTCCCGTTACGGAGAACCCAAAGATTTTATGTATTTTATTGACGAATGTCACAAAAATAATTTAGGTGTCATTTTGGATTGGGTACCTGCTCATTTCCCCAAAGATGCCCAGGGGTTATATAAATTTGACGGCAGCTTTTGTTATGAATACGAAAGTGCTTTCAAGAGAGAACATAAAGACTGGGGTACTCACATCTTTGATTACGGCAAAAACGAAGTTATTTCTTTCCTTATTTCCAATGCCTGCTTCTGGCTGGACAAATATCATATTGACGGTCTTCGTGTGGATGCGGTTGCCTCAATGCTTTATTTAGACTATGGCAGAAAAGACGGCGAATGGGAACAGAATCAATACGGCGGTAACGGAAACATTGAAGCGGTTGAGTTCTTAAAACAATTAAATACCAGAGTCTTTTCCGATTTTCCCGGCATTATGATGATTGCCGAAGAGTCCACAGCATGGCCCATGATTACCTATCCGGTGGAAGACGGAGGCTTGGGATTCAACTATAAATGGAATATGGGATGGATGAATGATTCGCTCCGCTATATGGCAACCGACCCATTTTTCCGAAAAGGTGTTCATAATAATATGACCTTCTCCTTAACCTACGCATTTTCGGAAAATTTTGTACTTCCCTTATCTCACGATGAAGTGGTTCACGAAAAATGTTCTTTACTCAATAAAATGCCCGGTTATCTTCACGATAAATTTGCAAATCTGCGAGCATATCTCACTTATATGTATACTCACCCGGGCAAAAAGCTCACCTTTATGGGTGCCGATATTGCCCAACAATGCGAATTCAACGAAGAGACGCAACTATCCTGGGAATTATTGCAATATCCCGAACATCAAAAGCATCGGGAATTTGTGAAGGCTTTAAATCATTTTTATCAAAAGGAACCTACCCTTTGGGAAAAAGATGACAGTTGGGAAGGATTCCAATGGGCAAGTGCAGATGATTGCGATAATAACGTGTACGCTTTTTGGCGAATAGATAAAAAAGGCAACAAACTCTTAAGCGTGTTTAACTTTTCTTCCAACCGCTATGAAAATTATAAATTGGGTGTTTTAAACCGAGGAAATTATGCAGAGGTATTCTCTACCGACCAAGAAGAATTCGGCGGTAGCGGAACTCCTGCTCAGAAGCTCACATCAAAATCGGGTGAAATGCACGGTCAGAAACAGTATATCGAACTGACCATCCCCCCGTTCTCGGCGTTATGTTTTTACAAAAAGGCAACTCCGAAACGAACAAAAAAGACATAAAACCAATTGCAAAAGCATAACTATCAGAGAGGCATTTTTGCTTCTTTACCAAACTGTATTTTAAATTTTCAACATATAAAATGCAACAGAACAAGAAAGGATAATTCTTATGATTGCAAAAAAAGAAATGGTCGCAATGTTACTTGCAGGCGGTGCCGGCAACCGTTTATACGTCCTCACCAAAGAACGTGCTAAACCGGCAGTTCCTTTTGGAGGCAAATATAAAATCATCGACTTCCCCATCTCCAACTGTGTCAATTCCGGAGTGGATACCGTGGGCGTATTGACTCAGTATCAACCGTTGGAATTAAACACCTACATCGGAAACGGGCAGCCCTGGGATTTAGACAGAATGTATGGCGGTGTGCACATTCTCCCTCCCTACCTGGCGGGAGCAACCGGAGACTGGTATAAAGGTACCGCAAATGCCATTTATCAGAATATGCATTTTATGGATCAGTTTGATCCCGAATATGTGCTCATTTTATCCGGGGACCATATTTATAAAATGGACTATGCAAAAATGCTGCAGTTCCATAAAGAAAAAAATGCAGACCTTACCATTGCAGTTTTAAATGTTACTATGGAAGAAGCAACCAGATTCGGTATCTTAAATACCAATCCCGATTTATCGGTATATGAATTTGAAGAAAAACCCCAAAAACCAAAATCCACCAACGCTTCTATGGGGATTTACATTTTCAACTATAAAAAATTAAAGGAATATTTAATAAAAGACGAAGAAAATCCCGCATCCTCCAATGACTTCGGCAAAGACGTGATTCCCGCAATGTTAAACGACAACTGCAAGTTGTTTGCTTATCCCTATGAAGGCTACTGGAAAGATGTTGGAACCATTGATTCTCTGTGGGAAGCAAATATGGATTTATTAAATCCCAAACTCCCCTTAAATTTAAGTGACCCCTTATGGAGAATTTACAGCCGTCACAATGCTACCACTCCCCATTATATTGATGAAAAAGCAACTGTGGCAGACTCCATTATTTCCTCTGCCTGCGAAATCTACGGCAACGTTTCCCAAAGTGTGATTTTTGCCAACACTACCGTGGGTGAAGGCACCGACCTGGAATATTCGGTGATTATGCCCAATGTAAAAATCGGGAAAAACGCCAAAATCCAATATGCAATTATTGCCGACGATGCAGTGATTGAAGATGGTGCCATCATCGGTGCAGACCCCAGAGACTGCAAAGAAGGCGAATGGGGCATCGCAGTAATCGGTCAGGGTGCAGTCATCAAATCCGGTCAGGTTGTACTGCCCAAGCAGATTGTATAGATTTTCGAAAAGATAAGCAAGAAAGAAGGATATAAACAATGAATGCATTCAGCATATTATTTTCAGATACCTTTTATTACGACAGAATCGACGAGCTGACCAAAAACCGTAATCTGGCATCTGTTCCCTTTGGCGGAAGATACCGTTTGATTGATTTTGTGCTCTCCTCGCTGGTAAAAGCACACGTTCCCAACGTGGGCGTTATTACCCGTAATAATTACAGTTCTTTGGTGGACCATTTGGGAAGCGGTAAGGATTGGGATTTGGACCGTAAAAACGGCGGCTTAAAAATCTTAACTCCCTTTGCCAACAATATGGGAAACTCCTCCTCCAAAAATAAATTCGAAGCCTTAAACAGCGTAAAAACCTATATCCGCCACAATCTGCCCGATTATGCAATTCTGGCGGATACCAATATTATCTGCAATATTGATTTTAAAGCAATGGTGCAATTCCATAAAGACACCAATGCAGATGTGGTATGTTTATATAAGAAAAGAGATGTTTACGAAGGAAGCACCAGCATCGAAGTTGCAGAAAACGGTCAGGTAACCGGTTCCCGTTATCACGGAATTGCCAACGGTAAACAGGATAACTTTGTGTTAAAAGTTTATGTGATGAAAAAAGACTTCCTCTTAAACTTAATTGATACCGGTATCACCTACGGTTGGGAAGAATTCAACCGTGACTTTATTACCAAGCATTTCTCCAATTACCGCATTTTTGCTATGGAACAAAAAGGTTATTGCAAAGTGCTTCGCAATATCAACGATTATTATCAGGCAAGTATGGATTTATTAAATCCCGAAATCCGCCGTGAAATCTTCCAGTCCGGCACCAATGTGTTAACCAAAATCAAAGACAGTGTTCCCACCATGTACGGCTCCAATTCCAAAGTGAAAAACAGCCTGATTGCAGACGGTTGCAAAATTGACGGTACCGTGGAAAACTGCGTGATTTTCCGTGGTGTTCACGTCAAAAAAGGTGCAGTGGTGAAAAATTCCATCATTATGCAGGGCGCAGAAATTTCGGAAAACTGCAAGATTACCAATGTGATTGCCGATAAAGGTATGACCTTAAATGAAGGCGTGGTTTTAACAGGGTCCGAATCCTTCCCCTTCATTATTGCAAAGAACACCAAAATCTAATTCCCGGAAAGGTAGCAAACATCTATGAAAGTTTTATATGCAGCAGCAGAAGCCACTCCTTTTATTAAAGTTGGCGGTTTAGGAGACGTAATGGGCGGTTTACCAAAAGCTCTTTGCGAGCTTGGCGTAGATGCCAGAGTTATTTTGCCTCTTTATTCCAAAATTAAAGATAAATACATCGACCAACTGGAATTTATCACCGAAATCGGAATTCCTTTGGGTTGGAGAATGTGCTATTGCGGAATCTTTAAAGCAGAAATCGGCAAAGTGACATACTATTTTATTGATAACGAATTGTTCTTCAAGCGAGACAACGTGTATGGAGAATTTGACGATGCGGAACGGTTTGCGTTTTTCTCCAAAGCCGTTTTGGAAGCGTTGCCCCACGTGGACTTCTATCCCGATGTGATTAACGCCAACGATTGGCACACCGCTATGGTTCCTCTGTATCTGAACGCCTTTTACAGAAACATTCCCGAATATATGTTTATTAAAACCGTGTTGTCCATCCACAATATTGAATTCCAGGGCAAATATGACCCGTTAATTATGGGAAATGTGTTCGGCTTGGATGTGTCTTACCGTGACCTTATGATGTATGACGGTTGCTTAAACGTGTTAAAAGCAGGGATTGAATCTGCAAATCTGGTAACCACCGTTTCCGAAACCTATGCCAAGGAAATTTTGGATCCCTATTTCTCCCATGATTTACACAACATTTTAATTCCCCGTCAGTATAAATTAAAAGGAATTATCAACGGAATTGATACCGAAGTATTTAATCCCAAAACCGACAAAGCACTTCCCTATCGTTATGACTATTCTTCCATCCGCATGAAATCCATGAACAAAACCGCTCTGCAAAAAGAGCTTGGTTTAGAAGTGGATGCGAAGAAACCGATGATTGGTATGGTAACCCGTCTCACTCCTCAAAAAGGTTTGGATTTGGTTCGTGAAGCAATGAGCGAACTGACCAAACACGATGTGCAGATTGTGATTTTGGGAACAGGTTATCCCGAATACGAAGAAACCTTCCGCTATTGGGAAAACATCTGCCACGATAAAGTTCGTGCCATCATCAAATTCTCGGGAGAACTTGCTTCCAAAATTTATTCGGCGGCAGACTTGTTCTTAATGCCCTCTCACGCAGAACCCTGTGGCTTGGCACAGATGATTTCCATGCGCTACGGCACCATTCCGATTGTGCATACCGTGGGTGGCTTAAAAGACAGCGTAACTCCCTACAATCCCGAAAGCAAAGAAGGAAATGGGCTCACCTTCCAGTCCTACAATGCCTGGGATATGTATGATGCCATTATGAGAGGTCTGGATTTATATCACGATAAAACTCATTGGCGTCAGCTTCGTAAGAATGCAATGAATACCGACTTCAGTTGGGAAAATTCCGCAAAGATTTATAAGCAGACTTACGAAGATTTACTGAATCAATAATTGCTTTCCAATAAAAAGTTCCCTTTCCGAAAGAAGGGAACTTTTTTCATATTCCATTGCCAATCTGTTTTTTGCTTATTTTTGATTATTTTTGTTTTCTTTTGATTTTTTTGATTTTTTTTGGTTTCCCTATTGCATTTTAAAAATGAGTGTGCTATAATAAAAATGCTTTATGATAAACAGGCGAATTTTGGCAAACAATGTCGGACATCCTATGGTTTATTTTTCATATTATATAGATAGGAGATACTAAAAAATGCTGGTAACCTTAGAAGAAATCTTAAAAGACGCCGAACAAAAGAAATACGGTGTTGGTTTGTTCAACATGTTAAACTTGGAAATGGCAAGAGGTATCATTGATGCCGCAGAAGAAGAACGATCCCCCATTATCCTGGGTGTTGCAGAAGTTCATCTGCCCGTGATTCCCTTTGATTATGCTTGCCATATTATGAATAAAATCGCAAGAGAAGCAACCGTTCCCGTTTGCTTACATTTTGACCACGGTACCAACTACAAAAAAATCTTAACCGCTATGAAAGGCGGCTTCACCTCCGTTATGTATGACGGCAGTGCTCTGCCCTACGAAGAAAACATTGCAAACACCAGAGAAATTTCCAAAATTGCGCATGCTTTGGGCGTTAGTGTGGAAGCGGAATTAGGTCATGTTGGCGGTGCGGAAGGCGGCGCTGATGACGGTCACGAAGAAATGTACACCAATGTGGATCAGGTAAACGATTTCATTCGCCGTGCAGACATTGATGCATTGGCTGTTGCAATCGGTACCGCTCACGGTCAGTATAAAACCAAACCGAAGCTGGATATCGGCAGATTAAAAGAAATTTATGATATTGCAGATAAACCGTTGGTATTACACGGCGGCTCCGGCTTAAGCGATGATGACTTTAAAAACACCATCAAAAACGGTATCAGAAAAGTAAATATCTGCACCGAAATGTGTCTTGCTGCACATAAAGCATACACCTTCGCATTCAACGAAAACACCAACTTTGAAATTGCATTGCAGGTTGCAAAAAAATCCGTTCAGGAAGTGGTAAGAGAAAAAATGATTCTCTTTGGTTCCAGCGGCAAAGCGTAAGTCTCCAAAAAAGATTCAAAAAGCCAAATCACAAAAAGATTTGGCTTTTTCTTTTTGATTTAAAAAAATCTTTTCAAAATAGTATAGACAAATAAAAAATAATCTGCTATACTATATAAGTTAAAGTATGTGTATTGACTTTTCAAAGCGCATTGTCCCCTCTCGTACGGTTGTTTTTCGGCATACGGTTGAGTCGGGCAATCATTACAAATGAATTTTATGAAAGGAATATAAAAAGATGCAGGACAAAAAATTAGTTACCGAAATCACATCTATGGATGTGGACTTTGCAAAATGGTACACCGACATTGTAAAAAAAGCGGACTTGGTTGATTACTCCTCCGTAAGAGGTTGTATGATTATCCGTCCCTACGGCTATGCGATCTGGGAAAATATTCAGAAAGTATTAAATCAGAAATTCAAAGAAACAGGTCACGAAAACGTGTATATGCCCATGTTTATTCCCGAAAGCCTGTTAAACAAGGAAAAAGACCATGTAGAAGGCTTTGCTCCCGAAGTGGCTTGGGTAACTCACGGCGGTCACGAAAAACTGGCAGAACGTATGTGTGTGCGTCCCACCAGCGAAACCTTATTCTGCGACCACTATGCCAATATTATTGAATCTTACAGAGATTTACCCAAACTTTATAATCAGTGGTGCTCCGTGGTAAGATGGGAAAAAACCACCCGTCCTTTCCTTCGTTCCTGCGAATTCTTATGGCAGGAAGGTCACACCGCTCACGCTACCGCAGAAGAAGCTCAGGAAGAAACCATCCGTATGCTAAATGTGTATGCTGATTTCTGCGAAAAATACTTAGCAATCCCCGTGGTAAAAGGTCAGAAAACCGATAAAGAGAAATTTGCAGGTGCAGTTGCAACCTACACCATCGAAAGCTTAATGCACGACGGTAAGGCTCTGCAAAGCGGTACTTCCCATAACTTTGGTGACGGTTTTGCAAAAGCGTTCGGCATTGAATTTACCGGTAAAGATAACAAGTTAACCAACGTTCATCAGACCTCCTGGGGTGTTTCCACCCGTTTAATCGGTGCAATTATTATGGTGCACGGAGATGATTCCGGTCTGGTTCTTCCTCCCAATATTGCACCTATTCAGGTTGCTTTAATTCCCATCGCTCAGCATAAAGAAGGCGTACTTGATAAATGCCGCGAAGTGAAAGAAATGCTTTCCGACTTCACCGTGAAGATTGACGATAGCGACAAATCTCCCGGATGGAAATTTGCGGAATACGAAATGAAGGGTGTACCGCTTAGAATTGAACTCGGTCCTAAGGATATTGAAAACAATCAGGCAGTTTTGGTTCGTCGTGATACCCGTGAAAAGAAAGTGGTATCTTTGGATAACATTGCAGAAGAAGTAAAAGAAATGTTGGCTATTATCCAGGATGCTCTGTTCCAGAAAGCTTTGGCACACAGAGAAGAAACCACCTCCGTGGCAAAAGATTTTGACGAATTAAAAGATATTGCTCAGAATAAACCCGGCTTTATCAAAGCTATGTGGTGCGGTGATGAAGAATGTGAAATCAAAATCAAAGAAGAAACCACCGTTACCAGCCGTTGTATTCCTTTCGAGCAGGAAGAAATTTCCGACAAATGCGTATGTTGCGGAAAACCTGCGAAAAAAATGTTATACTGGGGCAAAGCATATTAAACCATACAATCAAAAAAATAGTGTTGCGATTGCAACACTATTTTTTTATGTTCACAAACAAATTAAATCAAATGAAATTTCTTTAAAATCTTTCCGATTTTATCTCCTTTGGGAAGCAATGCAATATCATCCTCCTGAAGCCCCTTTACGGCAAATAAGCTAATCAAATAGCAAGCACCGCCCGTCACAATGGAGAATGCAACCAACACAATGTTGCTACCGGTATATCCCGATAAGAAGCGATATCCCAAAACGGCACCAACCGCGGTGGCAACTGCGGTGATAACCGGTTTTAAAACGAAGCTTGAAAACTCAAATTTCATACCGGTGATTCGTTTTAAATCATAAATATTTAAGCTCATTACGGTCATATAGCATAAAAGAGTTCCGATGGGTGCTCCGTTGATATTGATTTCGGGACGGGATACCAATAAAAGATTGATTACTACTTTTACCACCCCACCGATAAACATATTTTTAACGGGCAACCAAACGTGTCCCCAAGCCTGCAAAATAGCATTACATACCTGCACCATCGTCACAAACACTACCGCAATCCCCATAATATTTAAGAGAAAAGAATAGTTGCCGTCGTGATATAAAAGCTGCAGGATAGGTTTTGCCAGAGCAGAAATTCCCGCCGCACAAGGCACCGCAAATAAAATGGTGATACGAAGTGCAGATTTTGCATTGCGGATAGCCGTATTGTTGTTTTTTAAAGCTAATGCCGCTGCGATAGTGGGCACAATGGAAATGGCAATTGCCGCAATAATGGTGGGCGGCAGATTGAAGAGTGCAATGGCACGGTTTAAGTAACCGAACATAGAGAGACGCTGTTCTTCAATATAACCAAGTCCCTGAAGCTGATTCATAACCATTGCGGTATCAATTACGGAAGTTAAGGTAAATACAGAAACTCCAATAGTAACGGGAATGGCAATTCTGATTAGTTTGCCAAGCAAATTTCTTGCAGAGGGAATCGTTTGGGAAGCATTTTCCTTGGGGAATTTTCTGATGTTTACGGCATTATAGAGAATCAGATACAAACAACTGATTGCCGTACCGATGGTAACACCCGTAATCGCCCCTGCCGAACCGATATAATATTCGGAATACATCTGCATCATCGTGTATGCCAAAGTAAGTCCCAAAGCAAGTTTGGAAAAGGCTTCAATGACTTCGGAAACCGCGGTGGGAAGCATATTCTGCTGCCCCTGATAAAAACCTCGGTAACTGCTTGCCAACGACACGAAGAACAAGCTGGGTGCCATACATTGCATAGTAAGATACGCACTGGGAGCGCTGATCATTTGGGAAAACTGATGGGCAAAGAAAAACATTGCTCCTGCCGCAACCACGCCCACACATAAAAGCAAGCCTTTGGAAATACGGAAAATTTTTCTTGCTTCATTGTAGTTGCCTTTTGCACAAGCCTCTGCCACCATTTTGGAAATGGCAACGGGAAGCCCTGCGGTGGATACCACAAATAACCAGTTATAAATTGTATAAGAAGAATTATAAATCCCCATCCCTTCTGTTTTTAACACATAGGTATCCAACGGGATTTTATAAAGTGCTCCTATCACTTTTACCAAAATGTGAGAAACTGCAATAATAAAAGCACCGATTACGAAGTTTTTATTTTTTTTATTCAAGTTTGTCATCCTTTCCGAATCTCGGATTCAATTACATTATTTTTATTATACAATATTATAATGGTGCAGGTCAAGTTAAAATGCAATTTTTACCAAAATTTCTTTTCGACTTTCTTTTATGATTTCTGCCAACAGTATTTTTTAAATTTTTTAAAATTTTTTCAAAAAAAGTATTGACAAATGAAAAAAGATATGTTATCTTATTAGTAACAATTCCGAATAAGAAATAATCGAGGTGATCAAAATGGCAAAACCACCCCGTCGAATGACCAAACAAAAAGCTGCCATCTTAGATTACCTGAAACACTCCACACATCATCCCGATGCAGAATGTGTCTATCAGGAACTTAAGAAGCAGCAACCCGAATTAAGTCGCAGCACGGTTTATCGGAATCTTGCCCAATTATCAGAAGACAGAATCATTGAAAAAATGGGACTTCAGGTTGAATCCGACCACTATGACGGCAACCGCTCCCCTCACAATCACTTCATTTGCAAAAAATGCGGAAAAATCTTCGATTGCGGCAAGGAAGACATCGCTACCGACCGGGTAGAAGAATTAGGCACCATCGAAACCTTCACCGTTTATTTTTACGGTGTGTGCCACGAGTGCGAACAAGAAGCGTAGCACTCCTTTAAAATCAGTAAAAAAACACCTAATATAAGAAATTAAAAAAGCCTAAAAAGGCTCATAGGAGGAAAAAATTATGAAAAAATTTGTATGTTCTGTTTGCGGTTATGTTCACGAAGGCGAAGCGGCTCCCGCTAACTGCCCCACCTGTAAAGTTCCCGCTGAAAAATTCAATGTGATGGAAGAAGGCGCTGCGTTGGCTGCCGAACACGAATACGGCGTATATGCAAAAACCGTAAAAAATAATCCCGATATCTCTCCCGAAGACAAAAAATATATCTTTGACCAGTTAATGGCAAACTTCAACGGCGAATGCTCCGAAGTTGGTATGTATCTGTGCATGGCAAGAATCGCACATCGTGAAGGCTATCCTGAAATCGGTTTATACTGGGAAAAAGCAGCTTACGAAGAAGCTGAACACGCTGCAAAATTTGCAGAACTCTTAGGCGAAGACTTAGAACCCAATATGAAAGCTACCACCAAAGATAACTTAAAATGGAGAGTTGACTGTGAATACGGTGCAACTCAGGGTAAATTCGACCTGGCTCTGTGCGCTAAGAAAAACGGCCTGGATGCAATCCACGATACCGTTCACGAAATGGCAAGAGACGAAGCTCGTCACGGTAAAGGCTTAGAAGGTCTGTTAAAAAGATATTTTAAATAAGAATTAACTTTCCCACGGGGATTAAGGTTACTAACTCTTAATCCCCTCCCCAATACATAGAAAGTGAGGTACACTCCAATGACCGAGAATTATACCATCTGTAACTGCAAACAAGTAAGCTATTTTGATATTATGGACGCTTTGGAACAGAACAAAAACTTTAAAGATGTTTTAGAAGCGTTTGACGGTGTTCAGAAAGTGACCCACTGCTCCACCGGTTGCGGCGGTTGCTACCAGAAAGTGCTGGATGCAATTTCCGAAATTATGATTCCGTAACTCCCCCAATTTCTTTCTTACATACATTTATTAAAAAAGAGTTGAGCGTTGCTCAACTCTTTTTTTCTTACAGGATATCTGCTAAGTCGTAAATGAGTTTTTCGGTTTTTTCCCAACCTAAGCAGGGGTCGGTGATGGATTTTCCGTAAACACCGTCTTCGGGCTTCTGGGCACCGTCTTCGATATAGCTTTCAATCATCAGACCTTTTACCAGCTTTTTGATATCATCGCTATGACGGCAGCTATGCAGAATTTCTTTGGCGATTCTGGGTTGTTCTGCCCATTTTTTACCGGAGTTTGCGTGGTTGGTGTCAATAATCACGGCAGGATTTTCCAAATTGGATTTTGCATAAACTTCGCAGAGATTGATTAAATCTTCATAGTGGTAGTTGGGCATTGACTGACCGTGTTTGTTCACATATCCTCTTAAAATAGCGTGTGCTAAGGGATTTCCTTTGCTTTCCACTTCCCATCCTCTGTAAATAAAGGTGTGAGAATGTTGTGCAGCGGTGATGGAATTCATCATAACGGAAATATCCCCTGCGGTGGGGTTTTTCATGCCCACGGGAATATCAAGGCCGCTTGCAGTAAGACGATGTTTCTGATTTTCTACAGAACGTGCACCGATGGCAACATAAGAAAGCAAATCGGATAAATATCTGTAATTTTCGGGATAAAGCATTTCATCCGCACAGGTGAAACCTGTTTCCGCAATAGCTCTGATATGAAGATTACGGATTGCCACTACCCCTTTTAACATATCGGATTCTTTGTTGGGATCGGGCTGATGAAGCATTCCTTTATAACCGTCTCCCGTGGTTCTGGGTTTATTAGTATAGATTCTGGGGATAATTAAAATTTTGTCCGCCACTTTGTCCTGCACGGTGCGAAGACGGGAAATGTAATCAATCACGCTGTCGTCGTGGTCTGCAGAACAAGGACCGATGATTAAAATGAATCGGTCGTCTTTGCCTTCAAATACGGATTTAATTTCTATATCTCTTTTGGCTTTTAATTGTTCTAACTGATATGATAAAGGATATTGTTCCTTGATTTCCATAGGAATGGGTAATTTGCGTTTGAAATTCATGTTCATTGTTATCTCCTCCAAGATCGCTATTTTTTATCGAATAATGCTCTTCTCTCAGTGGAATGACGCATCATTTGCCTCATTCCGTTGATATCCTCCTCAGAGAGCATTGTTCTAAGCTTTTGAAATTGATTCATAAATAAATCCATCTGACTAAGCAGCACCTCTTTATTTGCCACAAAGAGTTCGCTCCACATTAAGTCGTTAATTTTAGCAATTCTGGTTAAGTCACGGAAGGAGTCTCCCGTAAACTTTTCCATATTTTCCTTGTCGTTGCAAGTCATTAAGGTAACTGCAATACAATGGGTGAGCTGAGAAAGAAATCCTATCATTTCGTCGTGCTCTTCCGGTGATAAGGTGGTCACATTGGAAAAGCCGAGAAGCCTGCCCAATTCCATACAGGTATTGATTGCTTCGGGCGTGTTTTTTTCGGTGGGTGTTACAATATAGTTGGCACCCGTAAACATTCTGTCGGTACTGTTTTCCACGCCGGAAACCTCACGACCTGCCATGGGATGCGCGGCAATAAATTCCACGTCCGGGCGAAGCATATTTTGAATTTGGTAAACGATGCTACCCTTTACCCCGGTAACGTCGGTAAGAATCGCACCGCTTTTTAACAGATGCTGATTCTTCTCAATCCATTCCACAAAGGTATGGGGATAGAGCGCAAAAATGACCAAATCCGCTTCACCGATGATTGTTTCATCAAGCTCTGTGGAGCCTTCATCAAGAAAGCCTTCTCCAAGGGCAAAATCTATGGAGCTTTGCTCTTTGGTGATGGCGGCAATATGAAAGCCGAATCGTTTTAACACTCGGGCATAGCTTCCGCCCAAAAGGCCAAGTCCCACAATCAATATGTTTTTACTCACATCTACTATCATTGTATCTCCACCTCTGCTCCGAGAGTCAAAATATCGCAAAAAAAGTTGGGATAGCTTTTCTTAACTGCCTCAATTCCCGAAATTTCGCCGCCGATTTTCGATAATATCACAGAAAGCGCCATCACGATACGATGGTCATTATGAGAATCCAGAGCACTTCCGCAATATTGAAGAGTCTGCTTTGGCACGGTAATGGTATTATCACCAAACAAAAGTCCGCCGCCAAGCTTTAAAAGTTCTTCGTGCATTGCGGCTCCTCTGTCACTTTCCTTGGCTTTTAATCTGTCTGTCCCCGTAAAAGCAGCACCGTTTTTTAACGCCGCTACGGCAAATAAAACGGGCCCCAAATCAGGACAATCGGAAATGTCAAGGGTGGGAGTTGCTTGCTCTAACTTCTCAAAATAATCTTTGTAAACTCTGTCTCCCTGCAAGCTATCCGATTTCAGATTGTTGACAGTAATTTCGGAACCGAGGAGATTAAAGGCATCCAAAAATGCCGCATTGGAATAATCTCCCTCGATTCTGCCCGAAAAACCGCGTAATTTTGATGGTTTCACCGCTAAGGTGTATTCGTCTTTGAAAGAAACATCTGCACCAAAGGATTGCAGAGCCGAAAGAGTAAGATTCACATAGGAACGGCTTTCAAAGGGCGGAATGATTTTAATTTCTGAAGCTTCATTCCGATACACCAATGCCAATAAAAGTCCCGTGATAAACTGACTGCTGATATCCCCTTTCACCTGATAGGTTCCGCTTGTTAAACTGCCGCAGACAGTAACCGAATCTGCACTTTTTCGGAATAAAAATCCGTTTTCTTTGCAAAGGTCTTCATAAACACCAAGAGGGCGTTCCAACAGACGGGTGCTTCCCTTTAGTGTCACTTCCCTGCCCAAACACAATGCAAGCGGAATAAAAAATCGCAAGGTGCTTCCGCTTTCCCTACATTCTAAAACAGGGGTTTCTACTTTCATAAAATTTTTAGAATCAATGCTTACCACATTGGCATTGGTGCGAATTTCTGCACCCAAAGCGTTTAAACAATCAATGGTTGCTAAGATATCCTCACTGTAATCCACACCGGATAAGGTGCATCGTTCTCCTGATAATGCGGCACCGATTAAATAACGGTGTGCCATACTTTTGGATGGCGGTGCATCAATCGTTCCTTGTAAGGTACAAGGCGTTATTTTCGCATTCATATTAGTTACCTTCTGATAAAAAATCTATCGCTTCTAAATATCCGTCGGTGCCGTGACCGGTGATGGTCTTTTTGCAAGCAAGACGAATATAACTTATTTGTCTGAAATCTTCCCGTTCTTCCACCTTGGAAATATGCACTTCCACCGTGGGAATATCAACGGATTTCACCGCATCCAAAATTGCAATACTGGTATGAGTATAGGCACCGGGATTGATAACGATTCCATCCATCTTGCCATATGCTTTTTGGATTTCGTCCACCAGGTCTCCCTCGTGGTTGGACTGATATAAGGTTACTTCGATCTGTTTACTGTCACAATATCGCTTGATTTTCTCGCATAAATCCGCATAAGTTTCCCGTCCGTAATGGTCGGGTTCACGGATACCAAGCATATTTAAGTTTGGTCCGTTTATCACAAGAATTTTCATATTTTTCACACAATCAGCTCCATTCTTTTTTTCGTAATATATTGAGCTTCTGCCTCGGGCGTATCCATATCAGGAACAATCACATCTGCCGTACTCCGGTAGATGCCGATTCTGTCACGATACAGTTTTTGTAATTTTTCCAAGGTATCGGATAAGGGTCTGTCGTCGGTTGCCTGCACCCGATTAAGGTCTGCGTCCAAAAAGAAAAGTTTGCCATTTTGCTTTAAATAGTGCACATTTTCTTCTCGTAAAATCGCACCGCCGCCCGTGGAAATAATCTGAGCAGTTTCTTTGGAAATATCACAAATCACCTGGGTTTCCAAATCTCTGAAATAGGGTTCTCCTTTTTGGGCAATCAGTTCCCGAATATTGCAACCGCACCGTTTTTCAATCTCTAAATCGGTATCCACAAAGGTGAATCCATCTAACTTGATACACTTCCCTACCGTGCTTTTTCCGCTGCCTGGCATCCCCGTTAACACGATATTTTCTTTTGCCAAAAGCACTTCGGAAAACACGTTGTCTGCAAGTTCCTTTTCAATAGTGGTATCTGTAAATTTTTCCACGGCAACCACCGCTTGTATGAGCAACATATATAAGCCGCCTTCGGCTTTAATGCCTCGTTTCCTAGCATCAAGTACTAAATTGGTGCATAAGGGATTATACACCGCATCCACTACCCCTTCCAGTTTAGAAAAGCAAGAAATGTCAAGGGGTTTTCCTTCACAGTTTGGATACATTCCCGACGGCGTGGTATTGATGATAATGTTGGCATCCTGATGGTTGGTGATTGCTTCCTCATAAGTAATGCAATCTTCTTTTTTGGTTCTTGAAACGGTGAAAATTTCACCGGCACCCAAATCAGATGCAACAACACGAGCGGTTTTCGCAGTACCGCCTGTTCCCAAAATCAGAACTTTTTGATTGTTAAAATCAAGCTTCATTCGTTCGATTAAGGCTTTCATTCCGTGATAATCGGTATTGTAACCGTAAAGCTTACCGTCTCGGTTTACCACGGTGTTTACCGCACCGATTTTTTTGGCAATTTCGCTTATCTCATCCAAATAAGGAATTACGGTTTCCTTATAGGGAATGGTCACATTCACTGCAGAAAATTCTTTTTTCGTAAAGAAATCTTTTACCCCTTCTTCCGAAAGTTCTATTAAGTGATATTGATAATCGGCAAGTTTTTCGTGAATCTCTTTGGAAAAACTGTGCGTCAGTTTTTTGCCGATTAAACCATATTGTTTCATCAAATTCATCCTTTTAACCAATCTGTTCCATATCGCATTGCCAAGGCATCGCATAACACAATTGCCGTTGCCGCATCTTGCACAATTCTTGCTCTGTGCACAATGGCGGGGTCGTGTCTGCCTTTGGGTTCTAGCACAGTTTCGCAAATTTCCCTGAAATCAACCGTGTTTTGCGGTTTAAAAATGGTGGGAGTGGGCTTGATAGCGGTTTTAAAAATAATGGGCATTCCGTTGGTGATACCGCCGTTTAAGCCGCCGTTATTGTTTGTTTGGGTTACAATTTTATCGTTTTCGATACCGAAAGCATCGTTGGCTTCACTGCCTCTCATATCAGAGATGGAAAATCCTTTTCCAAATTCGATTCCTTTTACGGCGGGAATGGAAAACATCATGTGAGAAATTTGGCTTTCCAGGGAATCAAACCAAGGTTCCCCAACTCCAACGGGCATCCCGATAACTGCAGTTTCCAACACACCGCCAACGCTATCGCCCTCTTTTGCTGCTTGTAAAATAGCATTTACCATTGTTTCGGTGCAAGAATCTTCCAACACGGCAAATGTTTTTTTGTTTAACGCCTGAATATCTTCTAACAAATCACCAAATTCTCTATCCGAAATCCCTGCGCATTTTTGCACATGGGTACCGATATAAATTCCCTTTTGCTCCAAAGCAGACTTACAAATGGCACCTGCCGCAACCAAGGCTGCGGTGATTCTGCCGCTGAAATGTCCGCCGCCTCTTGCATCCTGAAAACCGTGATACTTACAATCCGCCGTGTAATCCGCGTGAGACGGACGAGCAACAGTCTGCATTGCAGTATAGTCACCGCTTTTCACATTTTCATTGGGAATTAAAATGGTGACGGGTGTTCCTGTGGTTTTACCGTTTATCACACCGCTTACAATACTGAAATGATCTTCTTCTTTTCGGGGGGTGGAAATTTTTCCGTCAGGACGGCGTAAGGTAAGTAAATGACGGATATATTCTTTATCCACCTTGATCCCCGGTGCCAGACCGTCCAACACCGCACCGATATATGCGCCGTGGCTTTCTCCAAATAGGGTAACCGCCACGCTTGTTCCAAATGTATTTTTCATATCCTTACTCCTAAAAACTCTTTTTTGCAAGCTCAATGACATCATCGCATTTCATTTTTTGTAATACAAAGGAGCCAATCTCGGATACCGTGGTAACACTGACCGAGTCTCCGTCTGCCTTTTTATCGTGAAATGCCGCTTCTCGGATTTCATCCCAATTAAAATCAATTTGTTGATAAAGATTGCATTTTTTTAAAACCTCAATCACCCGAGGGCGAATCGCTTCGTCGCACATGGGAATCATCCCCAACGCCACACATTCTCCGTGATACATTTGCCCAAACATACTGCTTTCGATTCCGTGGCCGATGGTATGGCCGAAATTTAAAATTTTCCGAAGTCCCGCTTCTTTTTCATCCTGCTCCACCACATTTTTTTTGATGGTTAAGGAACGGATAATAATTTCGTCTAAGTTTTCTTTGATATCTTTCGTTTCAAAAATCTCAAACAAATCTTTATCAGAGGTCAACGCCATTTTTATCGCTTCGGCAAGACCGTTTGAAATCTGGCGATTTGGCAGTGTACCCAAAAGGCCGGGGTCAATCAACACTTTTTTCGGCTGATAAAATGCACCCACAATGTTTTTCACGCCGCCGAAATTGATTGCCGTTTTTCCGCCGATGGAAGAATCAATCTGCGATAATAATGTGGTGGGAATATTATAAAAATCAATCCCTCTCATATAGGTGGATGCGGTAAAGCCCGAAAGGTCACCCACAACGCCGCCGCCAACTGC
Source organism: Clostridia bacterium (assembly GCA_045631485.1). Classification (GTDB taxonomy): domain Bacteria; phylum Bacillota; class Clostridia; order UMGS1840; family UMGS1840; genus SIG452. The sequence goes on from JAZQUU010000019.1 coordinate 27,849, forward strand.
CACCACACAATCCCGTCTTGAAAAATTGTTGGTAAGCATCATTTGAAGAAGCTTGGAAAGCCCCTCCATACTTTTGGAGTCTTCTCCTTGTTCGATGGTGCAAATAATGGCCTCCTTGCATTGTGCCGCAACTGTTTTTGCATAAGCTTCCGGCACACCCGAATCGGTTACCACAAGAACACGTCTTAATAAATCAAGATGCTCTCCTGCTTTCGCCAAGATGCCTCTTTCTACTACGATATCGTAACTGTTTTCTGCCAAATTCATAGAAATATTCATACCAAATACCTCAGATTTCACTGTGGGGAGCAAAGGTTCCCGCAATTTTTAATTGGTCGCAGACTTCTTTTAAATCCGCCATCATTTGCTGACCGTTTTCGTTATCCACGGTGCCGTCGATTTCAATATAGAAATAATATTGCCAGGAATGTTTCTTTAGGGGACGGCTTCGGAGTGCCGTCATATTATAACCGTACTTTCCGATAATGCTGACCGCCTTCGCCAGGGAACCTGCCTCATTTTTCACGGTGAACATCAAAACGGAATTGGGAAACTCTTTTGCCTGCACTTTGGATAACACCGCAAAACGGGTAGTATTTTCGCCGCTTTTATTGATATTTGCTTCCAACACGGTAAGTCCGCATAATTCCGCCGTTTCCACGCTGGCAATGGCACCGACAGACTTATCATTCATATTGGTAACCGTTTTTGCCGCAACTGCGGTATTGTTGGCTTCTTCGGTAAGATAGCCTTTCATTTTAAGATAGTCGTGACATTGGGATAACGCCTGCGGATGACTGATAACCGTCTTGATATCGGAAGCAGTTGCACCGGGCACACCCAAAAGATTCTGATGAATTTCCAGTTCATAAATCCCATTTACCGAAAGGTTTCCCGAAAAAATCAAATCAATGGTCTGCCCCACTTCTCCTGCATAACTGTTTTCAATGGGTAATACCGCCACATCCGCTTCCCCATTTACCACGCTGTCATAAGCGGCTTTAAAATCAGGGCAGGAAAGCAAATTGCTTTGGGGGAAAATTCTGCCTGCCGCAATGTGAGCAAAGGCACCTTCCACACCGCTATATGCCACCTTTAATCCGCTTTGCAATCTTCCCTGATAGGAACGGGACAAGCTCATTAAATGCTTAATAAAATCAATATAATATTCTTTGAAGACGGGTTCCTCGATGTATGCGGAGTTTTTTTCCACAACCAAGGCTTCCCTTTTTTCATCCAAAATAGGAAGACCGAATTCTTTTTTATGCATAAAAACAAGTTCCGCAGCTTTCATTCTTTTGACGAAAAGCTCTGCCATTTTTTCATCCACTTCATTGATGATTTGTCTTGCCTGCTCTAATTGATTGGACATAACCGTTCTTCCTTTCTGAAATAACAAAAATAACCAAAAATAACAAAAATAACAAAAACCTCACTTGTGTTGGTTACAAATGAGGTTTTAAACATCTTAAACAGTATTGTATAAAAACTGATTAAAAACTGCTCGGGCATCTCACAAGTAACTTTTTCATCGCAAAAAAGGCATAGCCAAAATAAAAGACTACGCTAAAGCTAAATAAATATTCACTTGCTTTGAAAAGAGCCAAGTTCATAGGAGTTACCCTCATATTTTCTTCATTTTTCATCATTTTAACACTTTCCCGAGGATTTGTCAAGTCATATTTGAAAATTTATAAATAAATTATGAATAAATAAAAATAAGGATTGTTTTGATATATTTGGTAATAACGAAACGGATAAATCCGTTCCGCTTTTTCATAAAATTTTGGAATGCATCAATGCATTCCCTACAAGGTACGCCGAGCGATGAGGTTCATTCATTCTGCGTTGTTTTTCAAACCATAAAAAAAGGCGCGGGAATCATAAAAATTCCCACGCCTTTTGCGATCTTTCGTGCTTTTACAAGCCGTAACAGAAACTAGATCTGAGAGCCTTCTGCCAACAGAGCCATGTTGTAAGTGGTGGTGATTTTGCCACCGGAAGTGGTTACAACAGCAGTTTCTAACGGATTTTCGTAAGCGATTGCTTGGTTAGCTTCCAAAGAAATAACTTCTAAAGAAGGGCAAGTATATTTTTTCATATCTGGTTATCCTCCTTTAAAATTATTCTGCAGCAGCTACTTCAACAGTAGCAGCATCGGTGTAGTTGGTGCCAACGAAGAATTTGTATTCTTTCACGCCTGCAGAAACGCCTTCTAAGATGATTTCGAAGGAACCATCCCATTCACCAAAGGTGAATTCGGTGGTGCCGTCGTTACCGTCGGAAACGATGTCGCCGGGTCTTGCACCATAGTATTTCTGTGCTCTGGTACCGGTTTTGTTGGAAGAGAATTCAACGCCGTATAATTCGTTCATCCATTCGGCGCCAAGTCTACCACCCATGGTGATGGTGGTACCTTCAGCAGTTGCAGCAACGATATCGTTGATGAAGGAATCGGGAACGGGAATTACAACGTCGCAGCTTTCCATATCCAGCTGTTCAACATACTGGGGGAATTTAGCAGCATCATTTAATTCAGCAGACTGACATAATGCAATGTTACCGATGGTGATAGCAGCAGGACCCTGGTTTTCCAGTAATAACCAGCCTTCGCCTTCTCTTAAGAATACCATGGTCAGGTCGTTATCGGAAGCACCGTTGGTTCTGAAATGCCATCCCCACTGATACTGCAGCATAGTACCGCAGAAGCCGGTATCGGTTTCCATATAAATGGTATCGCCGTAAGAACCGTCGTTCATCTGAATCTGCAGGTAGTAAATACCGGTTTCAGGAGCATTGATTTTGATTTTAGCAGCGCCGCCAACACCTAACTGCACATAACCGGAACCGGTGCCATATTCGCCTTCAGTATCCAGCAGGTTAGAAGCTGCGTCAATTTCAGCTTCGCCACTTGCTAAGGGAGCAACACCTGCATCCACTTCTGCTAAGAATTCCATACCGTTATCTTCTAATTCGGTGAAGGTTAAGGTAGCAGTTTCGTCGGTGGTAGCAATAGTGTTAGCACCTTTAACTAAGTAGAAGTATTCGGTTACACCTGCAGTTAAGGTTGCGGTGTGACCGGTGAAGTTGGTGATGGTAACATCTTTATCGGAAGTTACTTCGTAAACACCTGCATAAGCGCCTTCTGCAGTAACAGTTACAGCAGGAACTTCAGGAGTTGCTTCAGGAGTCGGTTCGGGAGTTGCTTCGGGTTCGGTTTCTTCAACATAAACTTTTACAGCATCCCATGCTAAACCTACGGAATAGTCAGAAGTTTTGGAGAATCTGATCTGAGATACATAGAAATCGCTATCATTGTTGTTTTCTAAAGTAACGGTGTTGGTACCTGCTCTCATATAAGCATATTCAACAGTACCGTCAGCGATGTCGAAATGGCACCAGCCATATCTGTCGTGAGTGGGAGCACCGTATAAACCGGTATCTGCAATAATGTTGATAGACTTATTGCTTGCATTAGCGTTAACCTGGGGAGACAGATAGTACATACCGCTTTCGGTTAACTCAACAGTAATTTCTACGGAAGAGTTTGCAGGAACATTGATTCCGCTAGCGTAGTATACATGTCCCTGAGCGATTTTGAAATCGCCGTGTGCAACTTCGTTGATTTTGTCAATACCCTGACCTTCTAATGCGGTGAAGGTTAAGGTTGCAGAAGCATCGGTGGTAGCAATGGTGTTAACACCTTTTAATAAGTAGAAGTATTCGGTTGCGCCTGCTTCAACAGTAGCGTAATGACCGGTTTCATTGGTCAGAGTTACAGCTTTGTCGGAAGTTACTTCAAATACACCTGCAAAGGGAGCGGTGTAAGTGATGGTAGCAGTTTCAGGAGCCGGAGTTACAACGGGTTCTTCGGTAGGAGCCGGAGTAGCTTCGGGAGCATCTGCTAATTCATAGGGAACAACTTTACAGCTTTCGTAGTTCAGCTGAGGAACATACTGGGGGAATTTTTCTGCATTGTTTAATTCAGCAGATTTTTTCATGCTTGCAAAATGAATGGTGGAATAACCGGTACCATCATTTCTTACGGTGATTACGTTGGTACCTGCATGTAAGTAAACCATTAACAGGTCAGTAGTGCCTGCACCTTCTTCTAAATAGTTCCAACCATACTGATACTGCTGGATGTAACCATAGTAACCGGTTTCGGTTTCAACATAAATTTTGTTCATGTTCTGGTCACCGAACTGTAAGCTGATGTAGTAGATACCAGCATTTGCTACGGTTGCATTGAAGTTAACAACAGCGTTCTTATCCATAATCAGATAAGTAGAACCGGGAGTGTAGCTGCCTTCGCCGGAAATTACGTTAGCACCTACATAGAAGTCACCGGAGCTGGAAGCGGTTAAGGGAACGGTGTCGATGTCAACTTCTGCAATGTAATCCATACCGTTGTTTGCTAATGCGGTAAAGGTTACGTTTGCGGATGCATCGGTGGAAGTAATGGAGTTTGCGCCTTTAACCAGGTAGAAGTAATCAGTAGCACCTGCAGCTAAAGTAACGGTATGACCGGTTTCGTTGGTCAGAGTTACAGCTTTGTCAGAAGTTACCTGATACACACCTGCATAAGGAGCATTGGTGGAGGATACTGCTTCAGCTGCACTTACAGCAACAGTCTGAACCAGTACGCAGCTTAACAACATAATGATTGCTAAGCTGAGGCTTAAAAGCTTTTTCATTTTGCTTTCATCCTTTCTTTTTTGTTTTTTATTTTTATTTTTTTTTTGCAAAATTAATATATACTATTATATATGGGCGGTAAGAGGTTGTTTGTGTTGTATCAATACAACGCGAAAGGGGTACCCCTTTGCCGTGCTAATATTTAGACTTTTCCATTAAATGATATTTATCTAATGTTATATTATCATTTCTAACAGTTTTTGTCAATTCTTTTTCAGGACTTTTTTATCATATTTTCGTCTTGATTGATTCTTTTTGGTAATTTTTTTATTATTTTTTGTCATTTCGCAAATCAAATGGTAACATATCCGACTCACTTTACGCAAGGGAGCTGTTTTATGCAGGCTTTGCCTGCCACCTTTTTTATTATTTATTATTTATTATTTATTATTTGTAGGGACGGATTCATCCGTTCCGCTTTTTCATAACATTTCGGAATGCATAAATGCATTCCCTACAAGGTACGCCAAGCGGTGAAATTCACGGATTCCACACCATTTATCAAGCCAAAAAAAGGCAGAGAATCGAAATTCTCTGCCAATTTTTATAAGGTAATCTAATCAAAAAATTTCAGATTAGAATACGGGTTTTAAGCCGTCAAAGTTATCCCAAATGAATACTTTGATAATATCGGTAGGTTCAGGCATATAGTCATACAAGGTTGCTTCTACGGGAACGTAGGTACCCATAGCTTCTTCGTATTCCAGATAGCCTTCGCCCATCTGGAATAATTTGGTGGGGTTGCCTGCTTCGTCGCCTTCGTAAACTGCAACTAATACGGTAGTACCGATTTCGTTCCAGTCACCAACCTGAACGGTGTAAACCAGGTTACCTGCGCCGTCATCAGATGCGGTAATCATATTTTTCGCAAAGTCGTATGCGGTTACTACATCTTCGTAGGTTTCGTAAGCACCGGATTCCAGCATTGCACAGTTTAACAGTGCATTGTATGCATATTCAGGATAGATGAAGTCGGTGTCGGGAGTTGCGGTGATGTCGGAAGTTAATACATCTCTGAATTCAGCTAAAGCTGCTTTGATGTCTTCAACGGACATTGCAGCCTGCATAGCTGCCAAGAACATATCCTGACGAGTTAAGGTGGTGAATTCAAAGCTATGAACGTGAGTCATCATACCTGCAACATCGCCTGCATCTGCATTTTCGGTTAATGCAAAGGTCATGGTGTATTCACCTGCGGTTAAGAACATTTTGTCTTCAGTCAGGGTAACACTTGCAGACTGGTTTTCGTTACCGAAGTAAGGCAGTTCTCCATCTACTAAAACGATGTCTTCAGCACCGTTGTTTAAAGTGATTTTAACGGTGGGAGTCAACGGAACAGTACCGGTCATAACCAGACCATAGTAATCATCTGCGGGGATGGTTACATTGTACTGATAAGTGATGGTGTTTGCATTGGCATCTGCGGTGTTTGCTACATGGATACCGTGGTAGTTATTTCTTACGGAGTATTCAGGAATTGCGGTAGTGCTGTCAGCTCTTCCGATATAGTCAAAGCCCTGAACAAATGCGCCGGGAGCGATTTCGGTGGTGTCTTCCACATAAGTTAAGGTAACATTTTTCAGGAATACCCAACCCGGACCGTCACAACGAACCCAAACGGAGTTTACACCTTCTTTTAAGGTGATGTATCCGCCAACTGCTTCTTTATAGAATGCAGCGCCTGCGTCATATTTGGTGGTTCCTTTGGAGTCAATAGTTTCTACAGAAACAACAACGCCGTCATCGCCGGTAACATAAGCCATAGTGCTGATCTGATAAGTACCTGCAACTTTTGCATTTACTTCAAATCTCTGCCATTCGCCTTCCAGCAACTGAGTACCGTGACCTTCACCGATGGGAGGAGTGGTAGTGCTGTAGAAATGGAAGTCATGTCCCATACCATTTTCGGTTAAAGTATCGGTATAAGGATTGATGGTAATCGGTCTGGGAGGAGTCTGCTTACAATCATCGATAGTGATGGTAGCCTGTTCTTCCTCGGTTAACAGACAGAATGCCAGTGCCCACAGTTCGTGGTGAGTGGAACCTGCAGCAACTTCAACGTGGTTGATACCTTCTTTTAAGTATACGTACTGAGTTGCACCGTTTTCATCGGTACCCATCCAAACCGGAGAAGGAGCATGAGATGCTAAAATCTGAGCACGGTAACCGTCGTCGCCGTCGGTATCAATGGTAATGGTGGGATATTCGCTGCCACCTTCGGTGCCACCAATGGTACCGCCGATTCTTGCATGTACTCTGTAGATACCGGGGAACAGAATGTTTACATCGTAAGATACCACAGAACCGCCACCCTGAACGATGGTTGCATCTTCAGGATCGTATTCATACTGATACCAGTAACCTTCAGCAGATACCATATCTTCCATGGGGTTAATCATGATATCATAAGCCTCGGTAGGAGCAAAGGTGCTGTTTAATCTCTGAGATTCATATTCTTCAGAGTTGTTTAACTGATAGATATATGCACTGATGAATTCGGAGCCGTCTTTACCGGTTACGGTAATTACGTTATCTCCTTCTTCTAAGTAGATATACTGAACAGCTGCGCCGGTGGAAGTAAAGTCTGCATAGTCGCCGATAGCGGTTTCTAAATGCACATTACCGGTGTAGTCTGCTGCTACCAGGTACATACCTGCTTCGGGAGCATATACAGTGTAGTTTGCCCAGATATCATCTGCCAGTCTTACGCCACCGTTTTCGGTGTAAGGCAGAGTATATTCCAGATAGGTATAAGTTTTAGAGGAGGTTACGCCGTAGGTCCAGGGATTTAATTCTTTATCCCAATCGGGCCAGCCTGCATAGGTACCTTCCCATCCTTCAGGATTGGTACCTTCGGGATTTTCAGCAGTACCTAAATGCGGGAGGTAGCTATCGTTGTTTTCCAAAGGAATAATGTCAAACTGATAGAATAAAACGCCTCCGGGGCCTGCATTGTAAACAGTGATTTCGTTTTCGCCTTCTGCCAGGTAAATAAAGTCGTCACCTTTGGTGTTGTAAGACCATTCCTGATTCCAGGTGCCGCGAGGAGCAAGATTCAGCTGACCGTAGTAATCTACGCCGTCAACATTGGTGATAACCTGTAATGCTGCGGAAGCGTAGCTATCCTGACCATAACGAACAGAGTACACATATGCACCGGTGTAAGGAATGTTGTTTACAGTGTAGGTTGCATAGGAGCCTGCAGGTAAGAAGATACCATCGGTGCCTTTGGTCAACACGTCGCCGGTTTCATCTTCGTAACCCCAGTCAGTACCCAGTAATTCGGTACCTTCGTCGGAGGATGCATCAACGAACATCATTTCGATAGTGTCTGCATCGGTGTTGTAATCGGGATGGTTTTCAATGGTACCGTCCCAACCTTCGGGGAAATAACCATAGTCAACGGTTTCGTATTCGCCGTTATATACGTTTAAGTTTTCCAGTTTCAGAGCGGTACCCCAGGTTGCATGGTTTTTTAATTCGCCAACACTGTGTAATTTGATGTTGGTGATAGAAACGGTGCCTTCACCGATATTTTCTAAAGTAATAACGTTGGAGCCGTTTCTTACATACAGCATTTCTAAGTCAGTCTGAGCCGCATCTGACCAAGCCATATGGTTGGTGGAGCCAGCGCCTCTGTAGATGTCTGCATAGAAGCCGGTATCAGCAATTACACGGATGGTGGTTGCATCTGCACCGGCAAAGCTCATGTAGGGATATACCAGACCTGCTTTGCCCTGAGTGGGTTTGTAAGAGAAGGTATATTTTGCACCGGGAGCCAGTTCATAGCCTAAGTTGGTGTAGATAGCATCTTCCTGACCGGAAATTACTGCTGCGCCGGTATCGGTGATTTCTGCAACGTAATCTAAGCCGTTGTTTTCCAAAGCGGTGAAGGTTACGTCAACAGAAGCATCGGTAGTCTGAACTTTGTTTGCGCCTCTTACTAAGTAGATGTAGCCGGTTTCGCCTGCTGCTAAAGCAACTTTAGAACCGGTTTCGTTTTCAATCACAACATCTGCATCAGCGGTTACTTCGTAAACACCTGCTTCTTCTGCTCTGTAGGTAAAGGTATCTACATAGATAGAAGGAAGTTCAGGAGTCGGTTCGGGAGTCGGTTCCGGAGTGGGCTCGGGAGTCGGTTCCGGAGTCGGTTCGGGATTTAGCATTGCCCAGGTCATGGGTTTTAAGTGAGCAACACCGGTCTGAGCAGCTAAGCCGGCATTGGGCATAATTGCTTCGGTACTGTTTAAGTTTAAGGTGTAGAGAGTGGTGTAAACATCACCGGTATTGGTAACGGTAATGGTGTTCACACCTTTTCTTACATACAGAGTTTCAAAGTCTGCTCTTGCAGCATCTGCCCAAGCTAACATACCCTGGTAGCCGGGTTTGTAAATGTCTGCATAGAAACCGGTGTCGGTAGATACTCTAACATTTACATAGTTGCCGTCAGCTAAGTAAATATAGGGATATACCAGACCGTTCCAGCCACCGAAATCTTCGGTGTTGAAGGTTAATTCGTAGCTATCGCCGGGCTGTAAGGTTACACCCAGATTGCTTGCCACGTTGTTGCCATCCCCGGGGGTGATGCGTTCTTCGGGAATGTTTACCTGACCTAAGTAGGACAAACCATTGTCTTCTAAGTCGGTAATGGTTAAAGCAGCACCGTTTGTGATGTCTACTTCGTTTGCACCTTTTACCAGGTACATATAACCGGTTTCGCCTGCTGCCAATTCGGTAACAGAACCGATTTCGGTGGTAATGGTAGTTGCTTTATCAGCAGTTACCTGATACACACCTGCATAAGGAGCGTCGTTATAATCAACAACATCGCCTTCTGCACTTACGAAAACAGCCTGGCTCAGCACGCAGCTGATCATCATAACGATTGCCAAACTGAAACTTAACAGTTTTTTCATTTTCATGTTGCCATCTCCTTTTGATGTATATTTTATTTTTTTTTACAATTTGGGATTTTGGAACTTTTGTATAAAAAGTTATACTTCCTTCCAATTGTTATTGTAACATTTATGTAACATTGTGTCAATTAAAATTCAGGACATCTTTTAATCCAAAATGTCTCATTGTATTATATAAAGTATAATAATATATATAAATCTACTGTTTTTTGCACCTGCCCCAACTTCAGGCATACAATCAAAAATACCGATGAAATACATTTTTTTGATTTTTTTGGTAAAAAGTATTGACAAACGAATTTGGAAGTAGTATAATGCACTCAAATTTGAATATCACAAAAACGACTGTGACGAGGACGGTCGGATTGCAAAACTTAAAGAGAGTTGCCGGTTGGTGCGAGGCAATGGGGATGCTTTCCAATGACTTATCACCTCTGAGTCGAAGGACCGAAAAGCTATGCTTAGTAGACTCCTTCCGTATTGCTGCGTTAAGGCAAAGGGCTTGTTAGAGTCCGGTGAGTGACGGATTTTTCCGTAATTTGAGTGGTACCGCGGGTTATTGTAACTCGTCTCAAAGGTTTCTTTTGAGACGGGTTTTTTGTTTTATTCAAATCTCTTAAAAAATTCAATCAGAAATGAGAGGAGACAGAACAATGGATTACAATCTGAAAGAAGTTGCAGGCAGAATCAAAGACCTGCGCGAAGCAAAAGGTTACACCCCCAAAGAACTGGCAAAACTGACCGGTGTATCGGTTGATGACTACATTCTGTTGGAACAGGGCGAAACAGACTTTTCTTTCACTTTTATTTACAAGTGTGCCAAAGCCTGCGGTGTTGAAGTGGTTGACTTACTGGAAGGTACCTCCACTACCCTCACCTCCTTTGCCATCACCAGAAAAGGTGAAGGCTTAAAAATTATCAAAAAACAAGGTGTTGTTTACAATAACTTAGCCCCCAAATTCAAAGAAAAATTAGCAGAACCGTTCTTGGTAAAATTCCCATACCTTGCAGAAGAACAGAACGCTCCCATCAAATTAAATTCCCACAACGGTCAGGAATTTGACGTTATCGTGAAAGGTTCCCTGAAAGTTCAGGTAGGCAATCACGTTGATATTTTAAACGAAGGCGATTCTATCTTCTACAACAGTATCATTCCCCACGGAATGATTGCCGTTTCCGAGGGCGGTTGTGAATTCCACGCCGTGGTATTAAATCCTCAGGACGGTCATTTCTCCGAAGAATATCCCGAAGCACCCTTTATTGCCGCAAAAGCTGCAAAAGCAAGTGAAGCTGCCAAAAAGACAGTTGCTGATGATTTCGTGGAATCCACCTACGATGAAAACGGCGTATTTAACGGTATTTCCTTTAAAAATGACGACAAATTTAACTTTGCGTTTGACTGTGTGGATGCAATTGCCCAAAAGAATCCCGATAAGTTGGCGATGATGTGGGTTGCAAATGACAAAACCGACAGAAAATTCACCTTCTCCGATATGAAAAAATATTCGGCAAAAGTGGCAAACTATTTTGAATCCTTAGGCATCAAACGCGGTGACACCGTTATGTTGGTGTTAAAAAGACATTATCAGTTCTGGTTTAGTATGCTTGCACTGCATAAAATCGGTGCAATCGCAATCCCTGCAACCAATCAGCTGGTAGAACATGACTTCACCTACCGTTACAAAGCGGCAAAAGTGAAAGCAATCGTTTGTACTGCAGACGGTGATGTTTCCTTAGAAGCTGAAAAAGCGGCAGCAGAATTCCCCGGAATGCTCAAAATTATGGTGGGCGGTTGCCGTGAAGGTTGGCACGATTTCAATGTGGAAGCAGAACGTTTCAGCACCCATTATTTCAGAAAAGAAGATACTCCCTGCGGTAATGACCCCATGCTGATGCTCTTTACCTCCGGTACCACCGGTTATCCCAGAATCGCAACTCATTCTTATAAATACGCATTAGGCCACTACCCCACCGCAAAACATTGGCATAATGTGAATCCCGACGGTCTGCATTTCACCATTTCCGATACCGGTTGGGGAAAAGCACTGTGGGGCAAATTATACGGTCAGTGGCTCTGCGAAGCAGGTGTGTTCACCTATGACTTTGACCGTTTCCATCCCGATGATATCTTACCTTTATTTAAGAAATATAATATCACCACCTTCTGTGCTCCTCCGACTATGTATCGTTTCTTCATCAAAGAAGATTTGTCCAAATATGACCTTTCTTCTATCGAGTATGCAACAACTGCAGGAGAAGCATTGAATCCCGAAGTGTTTAATCAGTTTAAAAAAGCTACCGGCTTAACCATCATGGAAGGCTTTGGTCAAACCGAAACCACTCTGTCTATCGCAAACTTTGTGGGTTCCACTCCCAAAATCGGTTCTATGGGTCGCCCCAGTCCGTTGTATGATGTGGTTCTCTTAGATGGTGAAGGAAAAGAATGTGCCATCGGGGATACCGGCGAAATCTGTATCCGCACCAAAGAAAATGTGCCTTGCGGTCTGTTTACCGGTTACTATCTGGACGAAGAAAAAACCAAGGATGTTTGGTACGACGGTTATTATCATACCGGTGACCAGGCAACCATGGACGAAGACGGTTACCTTTGGTATGTTGGCCGTATCGACGATGTTATCAAATCCTCCGGTTACAGAATCGGACCTTTTGAAATCGAAAGCGTTATCATGGAACTCCCCTATGTTCTGGAATGTGCTATCACCGCTGTTCCCGATGAAGTAAGAGGTCAGATTGTAAAAGCCACCATCGTTTTAGTAAAAGGAACTGTGGGAACCGACGAACTGAAAAAAGAAATCCAGGAATACGTAAAAACACACACCGCACCTTACAAATATCCCAGAATCGTTGATTTTGTGGACGAATTGCCCAAAACCATCAGCGGTAAAGTACGCCGTGTGGAAATCAGGAATAAAGACCTGGAAAAGAAATAAGTATTTAAATCCAAAAAAATCATCTGTCCGGCTATAGGACAGATGATTTTTTTATTCGACAAGTTTTACCAAAATCCGTTGACTTTTTAAAAAAGCGGTGCTATAATGAGAAAAAAACCCTTGGAGGTAGTTTTTTATGAAAAAAATATGTTCCCTTCTGTTGGCACTTACTCTGGTGTTGACAATGCTGGCAGGTTGTCAGGAAGCACCCGTTGCCAACGAAAAGGATTCCGCACAGGTTGCTGTTTCCAATTATATGGATGCCTTGGCAGAATTTGATTTCAAAACAGCATCTTTTTACACCGGTGATCCCGAAGCAGCTATGGCAAACTTCCCCTACGAAAATATTGATGATGCAGTGGAAAAAACCGTGGCAACAATGCCTGAAAACATTCTGAAATATGAAGACAGCATCACCGATTTTACAGAAGTTGTGTTTGATGTGATGAAAGAAAACACCGATTATGAAATCAAAAATATTTCTGAAGACGGCGAAAATTATGTTGCAACCGTTGAATTCACCACAGTTGACACCGAAAAATTTGACATTGAAACAATGATGAATGATTTGATGGCAAATATTGACGTTAACGAATTAACCACTCAGCTTTTATCAGACGGCACCATCACCGAAGATATGTCTGAAGAAGAAATTTACGACATTCTCTTCCCCGCTCTGTTCATCGTAATGAGTGACACCGTGAAAGAATCCGATGTGGCAACCGTAACCACAGAAGAAACCATTACCGTTGTGAAAGCAAACGGAAAATGGGTTGTGGATATGGAAAGCGTTCAATAATCATCTGAATATCGCATAAAAAAATAACTGTCTCCGGGAGACAGTTATTTTTTTTATTTAATTAACAGGAACAAACCTAAATTCTTTTACGGTTGCCACGGGATAAAAAGGAGTGCCGTTGATATAAGTTAAAATCAAATTGCCGTCCTGCATATCCCAATAATAAATACCATCCACATCGGTATGAAGCCCAAGAGCATCCGGCATTTTGGAATCCTTAGCTTCTCCGCCAAGCTCCAGGCGAAGTCTCTGGTCAGATAAAATTAACCAATTCCCCGTGTAAGAACCTGTCACAGTCTCGGATTCATAAGATAATTCAACACAACTGTCGGATGCGGCAGAGAAGTTCAGTTGGTAAGTTTCCCCGTTAAATTCGGTAACGGTAGCTGTCCAGTCACCGCAAAACTCCCATTGCACCGAAGCATCCGTGCCGTTGAATTGAGGCATCAGTTCATAGGGCGTGAATTCGAAAATTTCCTGTCGGGAATTATCCATCATGCCATTTTTTAAGGAAAGAGACGGACTGAAAGAAACCTCGGAATCGTCTTTTTTTGCAACAATCATCAGATTCGGCACAATATCACTGATGTTCCCCCGAAGAAGAATCGGTTTTCCGTCTTTTTTTAAGAACAGTTGTTCCCCTTGCTCAGGCTGAGCGGTTTCTTGATTCAATACCGTTTCATAAATGGTTACAGAAACATTGTTATCTGCAGGAAGCACACAGTAAAGCTCCGCACCTTCGTTTTCGATGAAATGAGATTCCTTAATTTCTTTGATGAAGGGATACACCTTAATATATTCCTGAGAATCTAAGTATTCCCCAATCGTCTGAAAATCCCCCTCCACATCGCCTAAATAAGCCACGCCAAGCAGTTTATCGGCGCCCTGAACCTGCTCTCTGATATTTTTTAAGTACGTATTTTCTTCTTTGGGTGTACTACAAGATGTCAACACGAATAAGCACAACAAAATACAAACCAAGTTTTTCATGTGTTTCATAGGATAGTTCCCCTTTGCTTTCATTTTTTACTTTCTTATTTTATCACAATCCAAAGTGTTTGTAAAGACTTTCTTTTTTTGTTTTAATATGAGGTGGGACGGGTGTTTTCCCGAAACTGTTTGGGCGTGATATTTTTATGCTTCTTAAATTTGGAAATAAAATAACTGGAGGTGGAAAAGCCACAAGTATATGCGATTTCCGTGATGCTTTTATCGGTGGAAAGCAACAGCTTTTCCGCTTCCCGAAATCTTAACATATTGATATACTCACTAAAGGATTTTCCCATTGTTTTTTTGAAGATATAAGAAAAATAATGATAACTTACGTTGCAATATTTCGCCACTTCGTCCTCTGTTACTGTGTCAAAATTATTATCCATATATAACACAGCAGTTTTCACAATATCAGGAATCACATTCCCGCCGGAGAACACGTTACTGTTGTGCCAATAGCGAAAAATCCCTGTAAAGATTTTTAAAATGTTGGCACGGATCACCAGTTCAAACGCAGGAATCTTGCTCTCCCATTCTTCCATAATTTCCATCACCAACTGATGCACATCGGTGTCGCTTAATACATCCTTATGAAACACCTGCTGTTGCGAATCGCCTGACAGAAAAGGAAAAACATATTTGAATTCAAACAAAGAATTTTCATCAGCGTATAAAATCTGGGGTAAAAATTTGATACAGATATGGGTGGAGTGTCTGTTGAATGTCAAGGAGTGAGACACCTTGGAATTCACGATAATCAAATCCCCTGTCACAAAAGGACATTGTTCCCCATTGAGCCATACATAGCCGTCGGTATCCAACGCATATAACAATTCAATATAGTCGTGAGAATGATGAAGATCCGGAATTTGTTTGGTTGCTCCTTCCACCTTACACTCCAAACAATGAATCCAACTCTTCATGCCATTGATAATAAATGGCTTTTCTGTGAAAGAATTTATCATAACTTTTTCCTCAAATCGTAAAAAATTGATATTTTCAGGTAAATCTATTATATCACATAATTTTTCAATATGCTATACTAAAATTGAAAAAAATTCAAAAAATTAATTTTTTTGGAGGAAAATTATGAGTAAAAAATTAAAAGTAGGTCTGATTGGCCTCGGCGGCATTATGACAGAAACCCACATGCGTGCATACAAAGACAATGACGATGTGGAAATTGTAGCAATTTGCGATATTCTGCCCGAAAAAATCGAACGTCTGCAAAACAGATACGGTCTCGATACTGCTCACACATACACCGATTATAAAGAATTATTAAAAAATGAAACCTTAGACTATGTTGACATTGCTACCCCCAACTACCTGCATTCCATCATTGCTGTGGATGCATTAAATAGCGGTGTGAATGTATTCTGTGAAAAACCGGATGCAATTTCTGTTTCTGAAGCACTTCGTATGAAAGAAGCTGCAGAAAAGAACGAAAAACATCTGATGGTTATGAGAAATAACCGTTATCGTTCCAAATCTGTTTACTTAAAGAATTATATTGAAGAAGGCTCTATGGGCGAAGTTTACTGCGGTCGCTGCGGTTGGCAGAGACGTCGTGGCATCCCCGGTAAAGGCGGCTGGGTCACCACCAAAGAACAGTCCGGCGGCGGTCCGTTAATCGACTTGGGCGTTCATATGATTGACCTTGCAATCTGGCTGATGGGTAACCCCACTCCCGTGGCAGTTTCCGGTGCTACCTATTGCAAATTTGCAGATTCCAACGTTTCCGACTCCATTCATTCCGGTTTCGGCGTGGCAAAAGAAGATGGTATTTTCGACGTGGAAGACTTAGCAATGGGCTTTATCAAATTTGATAACGGTGCTTGTCTGCAGGTGGAATGTTCCTGGGCTTCCAACATTGAACAGGAAAATGTTTTCGTGGAACTGCGTGGTACCAAAGCCGGTGCTGTAATGACCGACGAAACCATCAAAGTGTTCACCGAAAAAGACGGTGTGTTGGAAGATATTCTTCCCAAACTGTCCGATGGCCCCAACGCTCACATTGACAACATCAACCACTTTATTAAAGTATTAAAAGATGGCGAAAAACCCAACTTTACTCCCATTCAGGGCGTGAATATGATTAAGATTTTAGAAGCAATGTATGAATCCGCAGAAACCGGATTTGAAGTAAGATTATAGGAGGAAGTACACAATGAAAGTGCTTGTATGGGATGATGATTCCTACTTAAACAACCCGGCGGCAATTGATATGCACCCCAACGGAATTCGAAATACCATCGCAAACTTTTTAAAATGTGATGATATCGAAGTTACCACCGCAGTATTATCCGATGAAGATTGTGGCTTCACCGAAGAAGTGCTTCGTGAAACCGATGTATTGATCATCTGGTCTCACGGCGGTAATGAAAAAATTCCCGATCCTATCGTGGAACGTGTCTGGAACCACATTTTAGGCGGTATGGGTCTGATTGCCCTGCATTCCTCTCACTTTAATAAAATTTTCAGAAAACTGATGGGTACCTCCTGCACCTTAAAATGGAGAATGAATGTGAAAGAACGTTTATGGACCATCGCTCCCAACCATCCGATTGCTCAGGGTGTGGACGAAACTTTCGCATTGGAAGCAGAAGAAATGTACGGTGAACCGTTTGGTATCCCCAATCCTGATGAAGTGTTATTCTTAGGTTGGTTTGCAGGTGGCGAAGTGTTCAGAAGCGGTTGCACCTTTACCAGAGAAAACGGTAAAATTTTCTACTTCCAGCCCGGTCACGAAGACAATGCAGCATACTACAATGAAAACATTCAGAAAATTATCAAAAATGCTGTCAAATGGGCTTGTCCCTTACGTAAAAATATTGTACTGGATTGTCCTCATCAGGAAGCTTTGGAACAATAATTACAAATTCATTAGCCTGTGTCTGATATCATACAGGCGGAAAGGTCAGAACTATTATGGAACTTTCTGTTATGTCACCTGTTTTAAACGCAATGAGCCTGGAAGATGCCATTCGTTACTTAAGTGAACTGGGCGTAGATAGTATGGAAATCGGTGCCGGCGGTTATCCCGGAAAAGTGCACTTAGATCCCAAAGAATATCTTGCAAATCCTCAGAAAATTGAAGATTTGAAGGCTCTTTTGGCAAAATATAATATGAAACTTTCTGCAGTTGCCTGCCACGGAAATCCCATCCATCCCAACAAAGAAATTGCTTTAGCATATCACAACGATTTTGTGGATGCAATGAAGGTTGCAGCTCAGTTGGGCGTGGATACCATTATTGGTTTTTCCGGCTGTCCCGGTGATTGCGAAACCTCTCAGTATCCCAACTGGGTTACCTGTGCGTGGCCGCCGGAATATCTGGATATGTTAAACTGGCAGTGGAATGAAGTGTTAATCCCCTACTGGAAGGAAACTGCAAAACTGGCAGAAGAAATCGGTATCAAGAAAATTGCATTTGAAATGCATCCCGGCTTTATGGTATATAATCCCCCCACCCTCTTAAAATTAAGAGAAGCGGTTGGTGATATCATTGGTGCAAACGTGGACCCCAGCCATCTGTTTTGGCAAGGAATTGATCCCTGCGAAGCAATCAAGATGTTAAAAGGTGCCATTTATCATTTCCACGCAAAAGATACCAAAATTGACGAAACCAACACCAAAACCACCGGTGTATTGGATACTACCAACGATTACGCACAATTGGCGGAAAGAAGCTGGATTTTCAGAACAGTTGGTTACGGACACGGCAAAGAAGTGTGGAATAATATTATCAGCGCTTTAAAAACCGTGGGATATGACGGTGCCATCTCCATCGAACACGAAGACGGCTTGATGGCTCCCTTAGAAGGTCTGAAAAAAGCAATTGCTTTCCTAAAAGAAGTTATCATTTACGAAAGCGCAGGTGAAATGTGGTGGGTGTAACACATACTATGGGCATTATCGGCTTCGGAAGTATGGCAAGACAACACTACCAGATGTTAATCGGTTATGACCGTGTTACCATCAAAGGGATTTATGACCCCGACCAGAATGCCTGCGACCACGCCAAAGAAAGAAACTTAGAGGTTTATCCCTCACAGGAAGCCATTCTTTCTGATAAAGAAATTGATATCATTTTAGTGGCAACCACCAACGATGCACATAAAACTGTTGTAATCGATGCTCTTCGTGCAGGAAAACACGTTATTTGTGAAAAACCTGTTACCATTTCTTCCGAAGAATTACTCGAAATTATGGATGTTGTGAAAGAAACCGGCAAGGTGTTCACCATCGACCAGAACCGTCGTACCAACCGTGATTTCGTGCTGATGAAGAGAAAAGTGGAAGAAGGTGCAATCGGACAACCTTATGTGATTGAATCCCGTGTGGAAGGTTCCCGTGGTATGCCTTCCGGTTGGAGAACCTTAAAATCTCTTGGTGGCGGTATGATGCTGGACTGGGGTGTTCACCTCATCGACCAGCTGATGTATATGATTCCCCAAAAAGTTACTCAGATTTACTGCAAAATGTTAAGCGTGCAGTATCCTGAAGTGGATGACAATTTCCATTTGATGATGACCTTTGAAGACGGATTGACCGCTATCGTGGAAGTGGGCACAAACCACTATATCCCACACCCCCGATGGTATGTGATGGGTGAAAAAGGAACTCTGCAGATTGACAGTTGGGACTGCGACGGCAAAATCGTTCGTTGCACCGACACTGAAGTACAATGGGAAGAAGAAATCTTCTATACTATGGCAGGTCCCACCAAAACTATGGCACCTCGTAACGACAACTGCACCGAAACCATTCCGTTAAGCCTGCCTGAAGGCGTAACCGATGATGTAACCGTGGTGTATGACCAGTTTACCGATGCCATCGAAGGTAAAGCAAAACTGACCATCACTCCCGAACAGGCACTTCGCGTGATGTATGTGATGGAAGCAGCATTCCGGTCTGCAAGCGAGAAAAAATCTATTGATGTGTCTATCTAATATCAGATAACATCACCATAAACAACAAAAAAGACGAAATTCGTAATGAATTTCGTCTTTTTTATATTATCATTTAACGAGAGAATAAAGAAACCGAATCAAAAAGCGCCTTGATAGTACCCAAAGCCGCACCGAGTGTACGGCGAGTGGCGAGCTTTTTTCGTTATGCGCCCTTTATCAAGTCCGTTCAACGCAGAGAAAAGGGCTTAGACTGAACCAATCTTGCCCGTAAGGGAATACCCGAAGGCGTACAAAGGTACACCGAGAGGCACAATTGATTCAGAGCAAAAAGCATTTTCAATCAAATTTCGTACCATACGAAATTTCACCTTATAAAACAAAAAGCATGAATTTTACTCCATGCTTTTTGCGTTCTAAGTTCTTTTATCAAGTCGAAATTACTTCCAGAATTTGATGGAAGCTTCACAAGCCTTGCGAAGGTCGCCGGAGGGCTTGGTACGATAATTTTCGGTTGCCAGGGTGAATACATAATCCTGCTCGGTAAAGCTGATATTGGGTTCCAATCCCTGATTTTCTCTTCCGAAATGTAAGGACAGCCAAGTGAAGTAAGCAGTCCAACGGCGTTTGTAATAGCCGGAGAGCATACCGTCATATTCACGGAATGCATAGTCTCTTAAACGGAAACGTCCGGGTTTACCGCACCACAGCGTCATCATATTTTTCACATTATATTCAAAGAGTCTCTTTTCGGTATCATTTCTGCCGTAGTCTCTTGCTCTCTGAATCCAAGCACCCAGTAAGGTGTGTTCGTTGGTACGAACCACAGCTTCCTGAATGTCATACAGTTTTAAGAAGCGGCGCACTTCTTTTTCAAACTGAGCACGTTTGCCTGCTTTGTAGGTGGTTTTCATTGCTTCAATGATTTCCCAACCATAGTCGGCATTTGCCTGACGACACAGTTCCATTAAGTCGAAACGATAGCATTCGTTATCTTTTAATTTATCGTATTCTTTGAGCATCAGTTTGGTTGCAGTCTGCAGAATTTCGATGGGGTACGGGCTTCCGTGACGGGATTCAAACCAACCAACGGTACGAACATTCAGATTGGGGCAAGTACACAGAGAGGAGGATTTACTTGCATTGTATGCAAAGCCTTTCCACAAAGTGTAAATATTTTCGATAACCAAATCATATGCTTGTTTAATATTTTCGTTATAGTAGCCGTATCTTGCTTTAAAGAATCTTTCCACGAAATCGTCCTGTTTCAAGGGCTTTTCACGGATAGTATTGGATGCTAAGATATCGTAGATAATTTCGTCGGTTTCGATCCCTTCCATTGCCATACCGATACCAACCAACATATCGTTTAAGGAACCGGGTTCCAGTAATTCGAAAGGCTGATTTAAAAACTCGGGAATGTTTGCGCTGAAACGCTGAACGCCGCCGAAGTTACCGATCTGCATATACATATAGGGATAATCGCCAAACAGTTCTTTTGCGGTGTTTACCACACGGTCACCGGAAAGCAGACCGATTAACACTTCTTCGTGGTTCAACACTTCCAGAAGTTCCTGTCTGGGATTGCCAACCCAACCCTGATAGAACCAAACATTACCGTCGGAATATTTCTTCATGGTTTCGATATTGGTTTTGGAATATGCTTCAATATCAATGCCGTCGGTAATACCGCCTTCGTGGAAGGGGTCGCCGCCGAAATAATGGATTTCGCCGAAATGTTCTTTGGTTTTTCTGTAATAGATTTCTGCCATTCTGTCATATAAGGGGTCGTTCACGTCGATGAGCGGAGGACGGTCACCCTTCTGTGCCAGATTCCAGGTACCCTGTGCATAAATTTTCGCTTCGGGATATTTGTCGCAGATATTGTTGGGCACTTTTCCGTAGAATGCGGGACGGATAACATCACCGCCGAACTCACGCAGACGTTCGGTCATTTTGTTTGCCAACATTTTCTGGTCTTCGTACCACCAAGCAGGAATATCACCGCCAAATTCGCTGATATTACCCATAATCTGCCAGGGCAACATACCTGCGCCACAGATATCATCGTTGGCTTCTGTTTCGGTATAGCCGATTTCCATCAGCATATCTCTCCACACGATTTCGTGACCCAATTGGTTTAACACCAGGTTAATCCCTGCAAGTAACATCCAGTCAATCAGTTTTTCGTACTGTTCCCATTTCCAGTAAATGCAGGTGTAAACATAGGTACAGTAGTTCATAAAGTAACGGTATAAGAATACCGATTTATTTTCAATCACTTCGCCAACTTTCGGCGGCTTTTTCGGTAACGCTTTCACATCCTGGGTGATAGGACCGAAAAATACGTGACATTTTTCTTTTAAGTATGTATTAAAAGCAACTGCGGCTGCAACACCGGAAGTTGCTTCAATCACAACCTTGCCGTCCTGATCGTACATTTTATATTGGTCCATACCGGTTTTTTCTTCTGCAATCTGTTTGATTACAAAATTGTTCCGATAAGCTTTGGAGCCGGTAACACGTTCGATTAAATCCAGCACCGCTTCTTCTTTCAAAGTAGTGCCGAGGTTTTGCTTTTTGACATTTGCAATTTTGTCGAAAACTTTTTTATCCATAAAAAGTACCTCTCTTTGCCCTGTTCTCTGATAGGACATATTTTCCATTACATAGTATAATATATTATTCGCGTTTTTTCAACCCGAAAATGTGCTAATTATATGACATAATATCTGCTAAAATACGCCTGCAGACAAATACCGTTCTCCCGTGTCCGGCAAAAGCACCACAATATTTTTTCCTTTGTTTTCTTCCCGCTTACCAACCGCTACGGCACCAAAAAGTGCTGCACCGGAAGAAATCCCGGAAAGTATTCCCTCGGTTTTCCCCAGTTCTGCCGCATACTGATAAGCATTTTCGTCGGAAACCGTGATAATTTCGTCATAAATTTTGGTATCCAATGCATCGGGAACAAAGCCTGCACCAATTCCCTGAATTTTATGTGCACCACTCATATTCTTTGATAAAACGGGTGATTTTTCGGGTTCTACTGCAATAATTTTCACATGGGGATTTTTTTCTCGCAGATACTTCCCTGCTCCGCTGATGGTACCGCCGGTTCCCACACCTGCCACAAAGATATCCACCTTGCCGTCAAGAGCTTCCCAGATTTCGGGGCCCGTGGTTTCATAATGTGCCTTGGGATTGGAGGGATTGGCAAACTGGTCGGGAATAAAACTCATAGGGATTTCTTCTGCAAGTTCTTTGGCTTTGGCAATGGAGCCTTTCATACCAAGGGCTCCGTCTGTCAACACCAGTTCTCCCCCGTAAGCCTTCATCAGCATTTTGCGCTCTTCCGACATAGTTTCGGGCATTACGATAATGGTGCGATATCCTTTTTGAGAAGCAATCATACAAAGACCGATTCCGGTATTGCCGCTGGTGGGTTCAATAATAACCGAACCCGGTTTCAGTTTTCCCGATTGCTCCGCATCTTCAATCATTTTCTTTGCCACACGGTCTTTTGCGCTCCCGCCGGGGTTAAAGGATTCCAGTTTTGCATAAACTGCCGAAGAAAGTCCTTTGGTCTTCTCTATTTTTTTCAGTCGTAAAAGAGGGGTGTTCCCCACTAATTCTTCTACCGAATTGTAAATTTTTTGCATAACTATTTCTCCTTTCATCAAGGAATATCAAATTCCCATTCAGTATAGCATAGTTTTCCCAAAATTGCAATAAAAACATACAAATCTGTCACATACTTGGCAAAGCTTACTTTCTGAAAATACACGAAATCAATAGTTTCATTTTATTTTTAAGATAAATTTGGAGGTTTCTTCATAATTTCCCCCAATAGATATTGACAAAATCCGGGATTTAGTGATACAATATTATGTAATATGGGATTTGTGTCCGATGGGCGTTACTTCGCTTGGTTTGACCTGTTAACATTCGGCCATCTTCGTCCCGTAAACAAACAGAAAAATCAGGAAGGTATATCAAAATGTTAACAGATATTGAAATTGCTCAGAAAGCCACAATGAAACCTATTACCGAAATCGCAAAACAGTTGGGTATTTCGGAAGATGATTTGGAATGCTACGGCAAATATAAAGCTAAAATTTCCTTTGATTTTATTGAAAAGCAAAAAACAAAAAAAGACGGAAAACTGATTTTGGTAACCGCTATCAACCCCACTCCTGCAGGAGAAGGAAAAACCACCACTTCCGTTGGTCTTGGTCAGGCATTTAAAAGATTGGAAAAAAATGCAATCATTGCTCTGCGTGAACCCTCTTTAGGTCCCGTGTTCGGTGTAAAAGGCGGTGCTGCAGGCGGCGGCTATGCTCAGGTTGTTCCCATGGAAGATATTAACCTGCATTTCACAGGTGATTTCCACGCCATCGGTGCGGCAAATAACCTGCTTTGTGCAGCGGTGGACAATCATTTGCATCAGGGAAATGCTCTGGGAATTCATCCCAAGAAAATTCTCATCAAACGTGTGGTTGATATGAATGACCGTGCTCTTCGTAATACCGTCATCGGTTTAGGCGGAGAAGTGGACGGCGTGACCCGTGAAGACGGTTTCTCCATCACCGTTGCCAGCGAAATTATGGCGATTTTCTGTTTGGCAGAAGATATCACCGATTTAAAAAATAAACTTTCCGAAATCGTAATCGGATATAACTATCAGAATCAACCCGTGAAGGTAAAAGATTTGAAGGTGGAAGGTGCATTAACCGCACTGTTAAAAGATGCAATCAAACCCAACTTAGTGCAGACTCTGGAAAACTCCCCCTGCTTAATTCACGGCGGACCTTTTGCAAATATCGCACACGGTTGCAACAGTTTAATTGCAACCAAACTTGCATTAAAGATGGCAGACTATGCTATCACCGAAGCAGGCTTCGGTGCAGATTTAGGTGCCGAAAAATTCTTGGATATCAAATGCAGAAAAGCAGGCTTAAAACCCGATTGTGTGGTAATTGTGGCAACTGTTCGTGCCTTAAAATATAATGGCGGCGTGGCAAAAGCAGACCTAAAAGCAGAAAATTTGGAAGCCTTGAAAAAAGGTATTGTAAACCTGGAACGCCACATTGTGAATATGAGAAAATTCGGTTTAAAAACCGTGGTTGCCATCAACTCTTTTGATACCGATACCCAAAAGGAATTTGAAATTATTGAAGAATGCTGCAAAAAATACGACACCAAATGTGTACGCAGCGAAGTGTTCGCAAAAGGCGGCGAAGGCGGTATTGATTTGGCAAAAGCCGTTATCGAAACCTGCGAAGGCGAATCCAACTTCCAACCCATTTATGATTTAGATTTATCCGTAGAAGATAAAATCAGAACCATCGCAAAAGAAATCTACGGCGCGAAAGATATTATCATCACCAAGCAGGCAGAAAAAGCGATTCAGATGTTAAAAGACAACGGATACGGAGATTTACCTGTTTGTATGGCAAAAACACAGTACTCTTTCTCGGATGACCCCACTCAGTTGGGTGCTCCCTCCGGTTTTGATTTAACAATTTCCGAAGTTCGTCTCTCCGCAGGTGCAGGCTTTATCGTGGTATTGACCGGTAAAATTATGACTATGCCCGGTTTACCCAAAGTTCCTGCGTACGAAAAGATTGATGTGGACGAAAGCGGCAATATCACAGGTTTATTTTAATCGTCACTTCTATAAAGGAGAACTTATCAAACTATGGAAGTTTATACTCACTCTTACGAAGAAACCATTCGGTTTGCAACGGAATTTTCAAAATCGTTAAAACCAAATCAGATTATTCTGTTAGAAGGTGATTTGGGTGCAGGAAAAACCACATTTGTGAACGGTCTCCTTACAGGACTTGGCTTTTCGTCGGGAGGATGCAGTCCCACCTTTACATTGGTGAACGAATATCCCACCAATCCGCCCATCAATCATTTTGATTTATATCGGATTTCTTCGGAAGATGAGCTTTATGAAATGGGCTTTACGGAATATTTGGAATCCGGCAGAGTGAATATTATCGAATGGCCTCAGGTGGCGGCAGATATTTTAAAGGATTATCCTGTAACACGCCTTGTCATTTCCCACACCGACCAAGAAGATGAGAGGATTATCACCATTGAAGAATTATAGATTACTGGCGGCAGACACCTCTGCCAAAACTGCAACGGCAGCTCTGTTTGAAAACGGAGTGATGATTGCGGAATATACCCAAAATATCGGCTTAACCCATTCCGAAGGCTTTTTGCCTCTGGTGGAAACCATGCTTGAAGCAACCGGCAAAGACATTTCCGATATTGATTATTTTGCCATTACCAACGGTCCCGGTTCCTTTACCGGACTGAGAATCGGCGTATCCACCGTAAAAGGTTTGGCACACGCCGTAGATAAACCGTTGGTGGAAGTATCTACTTTAGATGCTCTGGCAGAAAATGTTCCCCATTTTTCGGGATATGTTTGTCCGATTCTGGATGCAAGACGGCAGGAAGTGTATGCGGCGGTTTATAAAAATGGGAAAAAAATCATGGAAGATACTCCCCTGCCCTTAACCGAATTATTTGCATTTTTAAAAGAGCATCGGGGAAAAGTTCTGTTTTTGGGAGACGGCGCCGTTAACTACCGTGAAGTAATTCAAAAAGCACTCAAAGACAAAGCGGTGATTGCTCCTGCTCATTTGGTGTTGCAAAAGGCATCTTCCGTGGGAATTGCGGCAATGAAACAAATCGAATCGGAACACACGGTTTCTTATTCCGATATTTCCATTCGTTATTTAAAAGCTTCTCAACCCGAGCAGCAGCTTTTAAACAAACAAAAAGAGCAAAAGCAACAAAAATAATACTCCGAAATGCCTTTGTTTTTTTGAATAAAACAAAGGCATTTTTTGTGGTTTTTCAGCAAAAGGATTTCCAAAATATCCCATTTTTCCGAAAAATAAATTCTTTTTGAACTTTTTTTGATTTTTTTAAAAAAATTATCAAAAAATACTTGACAATTTGATTCTTGTTTGCTATAATATCATCCGTTGGCAAAATAAAAAGCCAATTCCACTATGTGGCGGTATAGCTCAGCTGGCTAGAGCATGCGGTTCATACCCGCAGTGTCGATGGTTCAAGTCCGTCTACCGCTACCACATGGGAGCATAGCTCAGCTGGGAGAGCATCTGCCTTACAAGCAGAGGGTCATAGGTTCGAGCCCTATTGTTCCCACCAGAAAAAAAGCACTTGCGAAAGCAGGTGCTTTTTTCAATTAAATAAATCCTTCCGAGGATTTGTGAAACACCCTTCGGGTGTGAAATATTGCTTCGCAATGTGGAATACGCCTTGTGGCGTGTGCGGATTCATTCCATCAAAAATATAACAAAAAATATAAAAAAGTTTGTGATATTATATGATAATAAAAAATCAAATTGCAAATATGATTACATTATTTCGTATCATCTTCGGCATTTTGCTTTTGTTCTGTCCTGTTTTTTCAACCTGCTTTTACACCTTTTATATCCTTGGCGGATTCACAGATATGATTGACGGAACGATTGCACGAAAAACAAATACTATCAGTCAATCCGGAGCAAAATTGGATACGATAGCAGACCTGATATTTGCTTTCACCTCTTTCCTTAAAATTTTCCCTGCCGTTCACCTGCCCCGATGGCTTTGGATATGGTGTGCTATGATTGCAATTATGAAAATCGGCAGTATTGTTTTGGGAATTATCGTGCAGAAAAAATTCATCACACAACACACACTTTCCAATAAAATCACAGGATTCTTTTTATTTTTACTGCCCTTGACGCTGCAGGTTATCAACGTGCAATACAGTGCTCCGATTGTATGTGCTATGGCAACATTTTCCGCAATCTGGGAAGCATATTACAGTTTGTCAGGTAGTGAAATCATTTAGTTATCACTTTAATAAAAAAGCTAAAAATCTCCTGAACTGATACAAAAACTTGAAACTTCTTGAAATGTTCACAATTGTGTGGTATAATTTGTTTATAAAATGGATTTTTATGGATATTTGGCGGATAAAATGCCAATCAATATTATGGGAGTCTGCTATGTTCGGATATGTGAATGCGCATAAAGATTTACTAAGAGTCTGTGATTACAATGTATTCCGAGGCTATTATTGCGGTTTATGCAAAATGCTCGGCAAACAGTTTCATCAATTGACCCGATTCGGGTTAAGCTATGATATGACCTTTCTCGCCATTCTGATTTCTTCTCTGCAAAAAGATGAAATCATCTTAAAGCAGCAACCCTGCATTGCCCACCCCTTTTCCAAACGCCCTGTAATCCGTGAGGACGACGGAATCCGATACAGTGCGGATATGTCAATCCTTCTCACCTATTATAAATTGAAAGATGACTGGGAAGACGAAAAATCACTCAAAAGTTTTGCCCGCTTGTGGTATTATTTCCCCATGAAAAAAGTGCAGAAAAAATATCCCGTTCAGGCAAAAGCCATCCGTGATAATTTAAAAAAACTTAGCCGATTGGAACAAGATAATTGCAAGAATCCCGACGAAGTTGCCGATTGTTTCGGAAAGTTAACCCAAGCAATATTTGATAATAACGATGATAATTTAGCTTTGGCAACCGTTGGATATCACATCGGTCGCTTTATCTACTTTACCGATGCCTATATGGACTTGGAACACGACCAAAAAAAGCATAACTACAATCCGTTTTTGGCAAGAAGCGAAAACAATGTAACAAAAGTAACAAAAGTAACAAAAATAACAAAAGAAGAATTAAAAAACGAACTTCTCCCCTCCCTTACTTACACATTAAGCGAAATTGCCAACGCTTATGAACTCTTAACCATTTATAAAAACAAAGAATTATTAGACAACATCATCTACTTAGGTCTTAGAAAAACCGTTGAATCTTTTTAATTTTCAGACAGAAAAAGGAGATCCCTTATGAATCCCTACGAAATTTTAGGAGTAACCCCCTCCGACAATGATGAAACCATCAAAAAAGCATATCGGGAACTGGTAAAAAAATATCATCCCGATAAATATAAAGACAATCCCTTAGAAGACCTGGCCAAAGAAAAACTTCAGGAAATCAACCGTGCCTATGACACGATTACCAAAGAACGAGCAGCCCGCGGTAATTCCGGTTATTCATCCGGCAGTTATTCCGGTTACACAAATTCTTCGGGATATTCTTCCGGCTCAGGCTTTGCCAATGTGCGAAATCTGATTCGTATGCGCCGTTTCCAGGAAGCGGAAGCAGAATTAAACCGTAAAAATGACGGTTCTGCAGAGTGGCATTATCTGATTGGTGTAATTTACATCAACAAAGGATGGCATTTTGAAGGAATTCAACATTTGCAGACTGCGGTTAATATGGAGCCTTCCAATATGGAATACCGCACCATGTTAAACAGTGTGTCCCGCCGTCAACAGACTTATCAGCAAACGGGAAACACTTACGGTTATGGCGGCGGTATGAGCACCTGTGACTGTTGCAGCAATCTGTTGTGTGCAGACTGTTGTTGTGAAATGATGGGTGGTGACCTGATTTCCTGCTGTTAGGGAAATAGCCTATGAAACAAACATCTTTCACGAAAAAAATCACCTTTTGCGCCATGCTTTCGGCACTAGGTGTTCTCTCCTTACTGATTACCAATATTCTACCCACAGTAACCGCATTTTTCTTCTTATTTTCCACCTTTTTCACCTATATTGCCACCGAAGAATACGGCGTTCGTTACGGAATTGCTACCTGTGCGGTGATTACGCTTCTGGGATTTATGCTGGTAACAGATTTTGTTACGATGATTGGCTATGCCACAATTATCACGCATTATCCCATTGTAAAACATATCATTGACCATAAGATATACTCTAAGCCAATCCGATGGATTATCAAGCTTTTATGGGCAAGTCTGCTTTCTGTGGCGGCGTATTTTATGATGGTGCAGTTTGCTCCCTTTGAGGATGCTCTGTGGTTACTCTATGTGCTCTTAATGGCGGTAATGGTGCTCTATGACATTGTGTTGGAACGGGCAATTCAGTTTTATGCCATTCGTTTGCGACGATTCAAATTTTAAAAGAAAGGAATTTTCCTTATGAAAATCGGACTTGTGTTAGAAGGCGGCGGAATGCGCGGAATCTACACAATCGGCGTGTTGGATTGCCTGATGGATGAAAAATTTCGGGCAGATTATGTAATCGGTGTTTCCGCAGGCGCCTGCAACGGTTCTTCCTATGTGTCGGGCCAAAAAGGAAGAGCGTATCGCACCAATACCGAATATATTGCCGACAGCCGATATTTGGGAATGAAAAATTATCTGACCACCAAATCCTTGTTCGGCATGGACTTTTTGTTTGATGAAATCCCCAACAAGCTGATTCCTTTTGATTATGATGCATTTTTTAACTCGCCCTGCGAATTTGTGATGGGTGTAACCGATGTGGTAACAGGTCGTGCCAAATATTTCGATAAAAGCCACGTAGAACCGAAAAACATTCTGCTTCGTGCTTCCTCATCCATCCCCGTGTTTGCTCCAATCGTGGAGTACCAAGGCGGTAAATATTTAGATGGCGGCGTAGCAGATTCCATCCCTGTGAAAAAAGCGTTGGAAGACGGTTGCGACAAGGTGATTGTGGTATTAACAAGAGAACACGGTTTTATCAAAACTCCCGAAAAATTCAGAAGCGTTTACAAACGGATGTATAAGGAATACCCGTTGATGATAGAGGCGTTAGACCGACGCCACGAGCAGTACAACGAAAGTCTGGCGTTTATCAAACAACTGGAGCAAGAAGGAAAAGCCGTTGTGATTGCCCCCAATGCTCCCCTACCCGTAAGCCGATTTGAAAAGAATCCCGAGAAAATGAAAGCGGTATGGAAAATCGGGTATGATGATATGAAAAAGAGCATGCGAAAGGTACTGAAATTAACGGAAAACAACTAAAAAAACAGAGGAATAAAGAATGAATCAATTCTCCCGTACAGAACTTCTTCTTGGGAAAGAAGGAGTCGAACAATTAAAAAATGCCCATGTAGCGGTCTTTGGCTTGGGCGGAGTGGGTTCATATACGGTGGAGGCGTTATGCCGAAGCGGTGTGGGAACCTTTACATTGGTGGATAATGAT
Source organism: Clostridia bacterium (assembly GCA_045631485.1). Classification (GTDB taxonomy): domain Bacteria; phylum Bacillota; class Clostridia; order UMGS1840; family UMGS1840; genus SIG452. The sequence goes on from JAZQUU010000019.1 coordinate 58,218, forward strand.
ACGGTATCTCTTACCAATTTAAACCGTCAGTTAATTGCTACTCAAGATACTGTGGGACAGTATAAAACCGAAGTATCAAAAAAACGGATTTTATCCATCAATCCCGATGCTAAAGTGCATTTAAAAACCGAATTTTATCTGCCCGAAACCGAATTTGATTTTTCGGGAATTGATTATATTGTGGATGCCATTGATACGGTAACCGCAAAGCTTCATTTGATTGAAACCGCAAATCAATTAAATATTCCCATCATTTCTTCCATGGGTACGGGCAACAAATTAGACCCCACCAAATTAGAAGTGACCGATATTTCCAAAACCTCGGTTTGTCCCCTCGCCCGTGTGATGCGACAGGAGCTTCGCAAACGAAAAATAGACCACCTAAAAGTGGTCTATTCCAAAGAAGAGCCGTTGGCTCCTATGTATGAAGATGCAACTGAAAAAAGCGAAGAAAAAGGTAACACCGGACGAAAAGCACCCGGAAGCGTTGCTTTTGTTCCCTCGGTGGCAGGGCTCATTATCGCCGGCGAAGTGATTAAAGATATTGCGAAAAATAAAAATGCTAAAGGTGACAGTTGAGTTGTTGTAGGGTTCGGCGATTTTCGACGAACCGAATTTTGCTTTCGCGGAACATCCTAAAGGCTGTTCCCTACGATTCCACCTCATCAGTCACTTAGTGACAGCTTCTCTTTAGAGGAGAAGCCAATAGAATATGATTGACAAAAAAATGATGACCGATTTGGTCATCATTTTTTGTATTTTATATCGCTTTTTTATTGTTTTTGGAATACAAACAACTGAGAAGAATAATCTTTTTTATCCTCAAAATAAAGGCCCACATTCATTAAATAAGAACCGCTGTATGTTTTGCCGCTTGCGGTGTCGGTATATTTTGCGTCCCCATCCAAACCGCAAAGTTTGATACAAGTTTTACCCATAGTACTTCTTGCACGAATGGTGTAATAGGTCAGAACTACTCTGTCTTCATACACATATTCCCAGGAAGTGTTTCTGCCTTCAAAGGGACTTGCCAGACGATACAGTTCCCCTTTTTGCACCACATCACGAATCTCTTTATAGAGTTTTACCTGTTCTTTTACGATTTCGATTTCCTCATCGGATAAGGTATTTAAATCCAATTCGTAACCAAACTGCCCCGCCATAGCAACATGACCACGGAACGTAAGAGGTGTGGTTCTTCCCACCTGATGATTGGGAACGGCGGAAATGTGTGCACCCATAGTGGATGCAGGCATTACCATACCGGTACCGTGTTGGATGGATAAGCGTTCCACGCCATCGGTATTGTCGCTGGTCCAGTACTGGGGATAATAATAAAGCATACCGGCATCAAAACGTCCGCCGCCGCCGGAACAACCTTCAAATAACACATCGGGAAACTGAGAGGTGATTCGTTCCATCACTTCGTAAATTCCCAGCACATAACGGTGTGCAAACTCCTGCTGACGTTCGGGCGGTAAGGATTTGGAACCAAGCTCGGTGGCATTTCGGTTCATATCCCATTTCACATAGGAAATAGGTGCGGATTTTAACACAGAGCATACCGAATCCACGATGTAATCACGGATTTCTGCTCTGGTTAAGTCCAGCATCAACTGTTGTCTTGCAGGGGTTCTGTTTCTGCCCTCCACATGAATACACCAATCGGGATGGGCTCTGTATAAATCGCTGTCTTCGGAAATCATTTCGGGTTCAAACCAAAGACCAAACTTCATTCCCATTTCGTTAACTTTGGTTGCTAAGCTTTCGATACCGTCGGGCAATTTAGTTCTGTCAACCACCCAATCACCCAAAGAACAGTTATCGGAATTTCGTTTGCCGAACCAACCATCGTCAAGCACCATTAAATCAATGCCCACAGACTGTGCTTTGGATGCGATTTTTAAGATTTTTTCTTCGTTGAAATCAAAATAGGTTGCTTCCCAGTTATTGATTAACACGGGGCGCTGTTCGTCTCTGTATTTTCCACGAACCAGACGGGTGCGATAGAGTTTATGATAAGTTCTTGACATTTTGCCGAACCCGCAATCGGAATAGGTTAACACCACTTCCGGCGTCTGAAATTCGGCATTAGGAGTAAGCTGCCAGGAGAAGCCGAACGGATTGATACCCACATTCACTCTGGCGGTGTCAAATTCGTTTACTTCCACCTGCTCGATGTGGTTTCCGCTATACACAAAGCTAAAGCCGTACACATCGCCTTGAGTTTCGGTGGCATAAGGACGAGCCAACGCCACAAAGGGACTGTGATGGTGGCTTGATGTCACACGCTTACTTTCAATTTGCATACTGCCGTTTAACAGAGGACGTTTTTGAATGCTTCTCTCTTTTGCCCAGGCACCTTCCAGATGCACAAATTCATAGTTTTTATCAAACAAATGAACGGTGGAGCTTAATGCAGTTTTCAACTGAATGGTTTGGTTGCCCAAATTCTTCACACAAACGCTTTTTGCAATGGCATCCACAGTATTGAACACCGAATAGGATAATACCGCACGAACACCGGTCAAGCGGTCACAAAGAGTGATTTCCAGAGTGTCTGCTTCGCTTTCATCTTCCACGTAGGTTGCAGGAAGACCACTCAGCTTCTTTTTGCCTTTAAAAATCTCATAGCTTTCGTATTCAAAACAGGTAACAGAGCTTCCGTCTTCATATTCTGCATGAAATGCGGGAGAACGAAAATCCGCACTGCCGTAGCAGGGGTATTCCATAGGAAGCATATTGGTGCTCATAAAATGCTCGGGCACATCAATGGGCGAAAATGCCAATTCCCCCGCAATTGGGAAATTATCTAAAATAGAGCTATATTCGTCAATTCGTTTTCCGTAATACAAATGGAGCAAATGTTTGCCGTCCAACACGCCAAGCACATAGCTGGTGTTGGGAGTCTGCAAATGAAAAATCTGCTCTTTTTCAAAATATGTAATACTCATAAAATTTTCTCCTTGTTAACAAGATGGATTAACATTTTTATTATACCATATTTTTATATTTCGTCAATATGTTTTTCAATTTTTTATAAATATGTAAAAGGCAGTCGGTTGACTGCCTTTTTTAGCGGAATTTTATCTTACGATGACAATTTCCTGAACCTGATCCTTATACTCACGAATCAGCACAAGTCGGGGACTTTTTGCATCGTATTTCTGAATGTCGCCTGCATCTGCAAGTTTGACCTGAGTGGAAGATTTGGTGGTATCAACGGACACTACCTTTACTCCCTCCAAGGAGAAGTTTTCCACGTTGCCGCCGTTTACGGTGACGTTAATGGAAGATGCAAACTTTCTATCTACCTTGCCGTAGATTAAGCGCATATCGCCGTCGGTTTTATCAAATTCGGTTGCTTTGTCTGCCACCTCAAAGAGGACGGTAATTTTATCAATCACCCCTTGGGCATTGGTTCTAAACTGAATCACATCCCCTGCTTTTAACTGAGTGCCGTCTTCGTTCACTAAGATACCTTTTTCAGAGGTTTCCAAAGCAATCATCTGACCGTTATATGCCGCATATAATTTGTCCACGATATCGCCTTTTTCGTTTCGAGACTGAGAAATTTTATTGATAACGGCGATGGGACTTTCTGCATTGGTAAGACCACCGGCGTTTTTCACAATCACCACTTTTGCAGAAAGGTCTTCCCCTGCATCATAAATTTCCACATCATATAAACCGCCGTCTTCGAACATGGATTTGTTTTTGATGGCATAATCATCGGAATTGGTGGCGGTTTCGGGAATATCAAACACCAAGGTGGAGTCGGTAATCACATAGGAACCTAATTTTGAAGATGTTTTCTTATAAGCGGTGTTGCTTCCCTGATAGTTCATCACGAATTTATCTTTATTGATGGCAACACCGCTGCCGGAGATATCTTCTGCCGTATTTAATTTGGTGAGTTTGCCGTCGGAATTTAATTCATAAGTGATTAACTGTTTGGTAACCTTGCCGTCTGCTTTTAATTTTTCGAGCACAGTTTTTGCAGCTTCTTTCGACCCTCCGTTTAAGGAGATTTTATCGTGGGAAGAAAGAATCATCACTTCCCCGTTCATTCCGTACAGTTTTAAATCAATATGGTCATTCATACCGTCTGCTTCCGCCGCATCTAAAAGGTAGGCGTATTTATCAGACAATGCGGAATTGGTGTTTACCGCCGCAATTCTTCCACGGATATCCAAAAAGAAGATGCCTTCATCATCTAATTTAATTTCACCGGTGTAGTTGTCTGCTTTCTGATAGAATTTGCCGTCGATTTTATATTTATCATCTTCCAGCTCCACCACGGTGCCTTCCGCTTTATCGGTAATAACGGTTGCTTTTAACACATCCTGCGCTTCATTTTCCAGATAGGAAATAACCATCCATTCTGTTAAATCTTCAAATTTGAAAGGATTGCCGTTTTTATCGGTTAATGAGAATTTTACGCCGGTTTCTTCTGGGTCAAAGGATAACGAGGGGTTGCCGTACTTATCGGTAACGGTGTAGGATAAGTTACTGATGCCGTCAACCACTAAGTTTTTGTATTCATTGACAAATACCACATCGTAGGTGTCGTCGGAATCCGAATCCAACAGTTCCACAGTTCCTGCCAGAGCGCCGTTTTCTTTGATTTTTGCTTCGTCAAAAGAAACGAAGGTGCCGTTATAAATCATTTTGGCAGATGCAGAAATTTTGGCATATTTGGTTGATTTGTCGGTATCTTTATTCTGCCAGTAGTTGATGCGTCCCGCTTCCACGGTTTCAATGTTGTCACCATCAATGGTTAAGGTTTTGTTTCTGCCCGATTCGGGTCTTACTAAAATGACGGTTTTATCACCGTTGTCATCGGTTTGCACATAGTAAGTTACACGATAGCCAAGGTAGTTTGCCGCATTGGTGTCGGTAGTTTCGTATACCACGGAATCAAGTTCAATCTGATGTTCTTCCAAACCGCTTGCAGCAGTTAATTTGGTGTAATAGTTCCCGGTTACCTGTCCTGAAAAACGCTCGGTGGACAGATACTCTTTCAACACGGTTTTATCGGTAATTTCAAAGTTGGAATTAGAGCCGAAACCGGTCTGTTCCATCATACCGATGGTTAATGCATTGTAGGTTAAAATTGCTGCAATACCACGCTTGGTAACTTCAGGACCGCTGCCTGCGGCATTTTTGGTGAAACCGTACTGATTTGCCACCTGCAAATAGCCGTTTGGGTATCCGCCCTTGGCTTCTGCCGCCAGTTCATATCCCAACATACGGGTTAAAATCGTAACCGCTTCCTGATAGGAAATTCTGTCTTCGGGGCGGAAATTTCCGTCGGGATCACCTACAATCAGTTGTTGATTGGAAGCAACATTGATATAGCCGTTTGCCCAGTAATCTGATGCCACATCCAAAAATTTCGTAGTGCCCTGGGCTGCCTCGGCAGACGCCTGAAGCCCCATTGCGTGAACGGCTATTTTGGCAAACTCGGAACGTTTGATGCCGTCATCGGGACGGAAGTTCCCGTCGGGGTCACCCACCATAATTCCAAGTGCACCAAGCACCGCTCCTGCATCTTCGTATTTGGTACCTGCCAAATCAGAAGAAACATTGTACGCAAAACCGGTAGTACTCATACCGATGAGCATAACAAAGCCTAAAAGCATAGCTAAGGTTTTCTTCATCATCTGTGACTTTTGTGTCATACTTTTCTCCTCCGTTTTTAATAAAATGAAAAAATGCTTACATACCAAGAATCTCGGCAAATGAGCCAAAAACTTAATATGTAAGCATAATGAGGAAAGATTTATGTTATGTAAGCATCGGGGAGGGTTGTTTTCTTGTTACAAACCAATCTTAGCACAGAATATACTCAAAATCAATGCAAAAAATTTTCCATTTGGGTATTTTTATGCGGAAGTTTTTTCCAAAGGGATTTTCTCCTGAAAAAAGATGTTTTTTTCCAAAAAAATGCAGTTTGTCTTATTGACTATTATTCTTTTTTGTGATATAGTAAAATAGTTATAGAGTAGAATGCGGAGGAATGCTATGAAAAACTTTCCTCCAAACATAAAACCGAGGGCATTATGGAAACGAAACGTTTTTGGGAAAATAACCTCAAAAAAGGAGACTTTCTGATATTTTTTCTGATTGCAGCCGTCATAGTTGTTTCTGCAATCGGATTCTACCGTACTCCCCTTTCTGCCCGCACCGTAACAATCTATGTGGATTCTTCCCGCTATGCAAGCTATGTCATTTCCGACAATAGTGAAAAAATTGTTACAGTGAACACAGATTTCGGGTATAATCAAATCAAACTGCAGTCCGATACCGTAACAATCATTGACAGTAATTGTCACGGCAGAGATTGTGTGCAGATGGGAACCATTTCTCACGCAGGAGATACTCTTGTCTGCCTGCCCCATAAACTGATGGTGGTGCTGGAAGGAGGCGATTCGGTTGATGCCGTCTCCTACTAACAAAAAAACGATGCGACTTACCGTACGGGCACTCTGCCTCGCCGCACTGTTTGTGCTTTCCTGGTTGGAATGGATGGTACCTCTCGGAGTTCCGGGGGTAAAATTCGGGTTTTCCAATTTGGTAATCCTGATATTTTTAGCTCTCTTTGGCTTTTCGGAAGCGCTTTTGATGACCGTTCTGAAAATCCTGATTTCTGCCTTTTGGTTTCAGGGATTCTCTGCATTTCTTTTCACCATGGCAGGAAGCCTTGCATCCTGTATCGGGATGGCAATGTTAATGTCCTTACGAAAAAAGGAAAAAATTTCTATGGCAGGAGTTAGTGCCGTTGGCGGATTTTTGCACATCACTATGCAATATCTGATGTCTATGTTGGCGTTAAAATCCTCTGCGGTGTTCGGGTTATATCCCGTTGCAGCGGCAATCACCCTTGGCACTTCGATTCTGATGGGTCTGGTTTCAGAGCTTATGATCAGAAGACTATCCCGTATTGTATCTATTTCAACGAACCAATAAAGGAGAAAGAATCTATGGCAAAAAGTATGAACAAACGATTTTCTGCATTGGCAATCGTGCTGATTTTGGTAATCGGCGTCATCTTCGGAGAAATTATTACCTATCTGACCCGTGATATTGCCGCATTAAACTGGCTGAATATTGGTTACACCTTTGGATTGCAGACTCCTCTGGTTTTGGATTTATCGGTGATTTCATTCACCCTGGGATTTGCCATTCACATCAATATTGCCGTTTTACTCGGATTACTGATTGCTTCCCTGTTTTATCGGTTTGTATTTTAATTCATCTTACATATAAAGAATTCTAAAGGATTGGAGAAATGTAAAAATGTCTATGTTTGCAAGAGATATCGGTATCGACTTAGGTACCGCCAACACTTTAATTTACGTAAAAGGAAAAGGGATTGTATTAAGAGAACCCTCTGTTGTTGCAATCAACCGCTACACCAAAGAAGTGTTGGCAGTTGGTAACGAAGCAAAGGAAATGGTGGGCAGAACTCCCGACAGTATTATTGCGGTTCGTCCCTTAAGCGAAGGCGTTATTTCCGACTTTGCCATGACCTACAAAATGATTAAATTCTTCTTAAAGAAAGTGTTAAAAGGCGGTATTTTTGCAAAACCCCGTGTGGTTGCCTGTGTGCCTGCCGGCGTTACCGAAGTGGAAAAACGTGCCGTGGAAGATGCTGTGATTCAATCCGGTGCAAAAGAAGTGTATATTGTGGAAGAATCCATGGCATCCGCCGTGGGGGCAGGTCTTCCCATCATTGACCCGTTTGGTAATATGGTATTGGATATCGGTGGCGGTACCAGTGAAGTTGCGGTTATTTCCTTAGGTGCTATTGTTACCGCAAAAAGTGTCCGTGTTGCAGGGGATGCCTTTGACGCTGCCATTGCGAACTACATTAAAAAGAATCACAATCTGCATATTGGTGACAGAACCGCAGAAGCGGTAAAAATCCGTATCGGTTCCGTGTATGAATGTGCAGGACTGGAAGATGCAATTGACGTGCGCGGCCGTGATTTGATTTCCGGTCTGCCCAGAAATATTGAAATTACTGCATTGGAAGTCAGAGAAGCTTTGGAAGAACCCATCAGAAACATTGTGGATGCCGTAAAAGAAACGTTGGAAACCACTCCTCCGGAACTGGCTGCCGACATTGTGGAAAAAGGAATCACCTTAACCGGCGGTGGTGCACTCTTACGGGGTCTTGATTCTCTTCTGACCAACGAAACCATGCTTCCCGTAAAAGCCGCAGAAAACGCATTAGACTGTGTAGCATTAGGTGCAGGTCTTTTACTGGAAGAAATCGATGTGTTAAAAATGCTCAATAATGACAGACGCCAGATGAAGCATTACCGCAGATAATGATTCCTTGTGATACCATGTGAAAGTATGCCCCCGATCCGGGGCATACTCCTTTTTTCTCATAACTGATTTCGGGAGGTGATTTTTTGAGAAGAAGCAGTCGTAAAAAACCGATTATCGTGATTTTTGTGTTCGTTGTGGTTGTGTCCGTGTTGTTGATTACTTCTGCAGTAAACCGCAAAAACGTCACTTTTTTAGATAACATTTCCAATGTAACCATAAAACCCATTGCTCGTTTTTTTGGTAACATCTCCAATTCTGTGGGAGATTTCTTCAACTATTTTGAAAGTAAACAAGGTCTGGTAGAATCCGTTAATGAGTTGACCTATAAAAACAATTTATTGGAACAGAAAAATGCATCACTTGCCTCCTTGGAAACAGAAAATGAACGTTTAAGAACCCTTCTGGAACTCAAAGAAAAATATCCCGAATTCCAAACAACTGCCGCCTCCGTGATTGCAAAAGACGGTGCAAACTACGGCAGATTTATCACCATTGATAAAGGAAGCGAAAGTGGAATCGAGGTAAACCAGGCGGTTATTTCTCAGAACGGACTGGTTGGTCTGGTATTTGAAGCCGGTCACGGTTGGTCAAAAATTCAAACCATTTTAGACCCTTCCACCTCGGCAGGATGCCGCATTACCCGCACGGGGGATGTTTCTGTTGCTGAAGGCGATAACTCTTTAATCAATGACGGTATGCTAAAAATGCTCTATATCTCCAAACAATTTACCATTTTGGAGGGAGATATTGTGGAAACCTCGGGCTTAGGTGAAATTTATCCCAGAGGGATTCCCATCGGCAAAATCAAGGAAATTAAGATTTCCGAAAATGAAAACTCTCAGTATGCCACCATCGTTCCCATTGTGGACTTTTCCAATATTCAGGAAGTGTTGGTCATTACTGCAAAATAAAGCTTTTAAGAAAGGACTTCAAAAATGTTGCAACAAAGATGGGTCATCATTTTAAAACGCAGTCTGTTGGCTGCCGCAGTATTTTTACTGCAGCTTATTTGTGCTGACAAATTGCGTATCTTCGGCGTGGCACCCAACTTTGTTTTAGCATTTGTTTTGGCACTTTCTTTTTTAAGAGAACCGGATTATTCTTTTTATTCTGCCTTTATTTTAGGATTTCTATTGGACAGTATTTCAGGCAGATTCTTTGGTTCCTACACAGCACTCTTTGCTTTGGTCGCCTTTGGAATCCGTGAACTTTATCACAGTGCATTCTCCGAAAACTTTGTGATTGAAGCCATCTATGCTTTGATTACCTGTTTTTTGTATTCTCTGTGCTATGCCTTTTTCACATCACTGTTTCAAGGCGAGTTTCTGGTGTTGTTTTATCGGACTGCACTCATTGAATTTATCTATAACTTTTTCATTTTCCTGGGAATGCTCTTTATCCAGAAAAGGAATCTGAAAAAACACAGGAGCGTGTTTCATCTATGAAAAAAGATATGACTTCACGCTTGACCGTTATCATTGTAATTGCGGTATTGTTCTTATTGGCAATGATTTTCCGCTTGTTTTCTCTGCAAATTGTCAATGGCGAGGAATACGCACGTGCCTCTATTAACCGCACGGTAAAAACAGTTCCGCTGAAAGCTCCCCGCGGTGAGATTTTAGACCGCTACGGTCGGGTGATTGTGTCCAGCCAAATTACCTACAATTTAGAAATTTCCCAATACAAAAAGGATAAAAAATGGGTCAATGAAACCATTTATAACCTGATTCTTTTAATGGAAAAAGAAAACCAGGAATTTATGGAAAATCTGCCCGTTTCGGAAATTCCGTACACTTATACTCTGCCCGAGGAAGATGTGAAAGAGTATCTTTCGGATATGAATCTTTTGGAGGATTTATCTGCCGAGGAATGCATCGAGAAGCTTGCAAAGCGCTATGATGTGGATAACAAAATCCCCGAAGCATATCACAAAAAAGTGATTGCGGTTCGTGCAGAAATGGAGCTTCGGGACTTTTCTCAGAACAACCCCTTTGTATTTGCAAAAAATGTGAATATGAATGTGGTTACCATCATCAAAGAAAATGACAGAACCTACCCCGGAGTCAATATTATGACTTCTTATGACAGAATGTATCCCGAAAAAGTGGGAGCTCATCTGTTGGGGCGTGTGGGACTGATTTATAAAGAAGAATATGAACAATTAAAAGATTTGGGTTACGGATTTACCGATATTATCGGCAAAGAAGGCATCGAAAAAGTTTACGACCTGGAACTAAAAGGTGATGACGGAGTTTTAAAAATTCAGCAAAACGAATTTGGAAAAATCACCGATACCGAAGTATTAAAAAATGCAGTCCCGGGAAATGATGTCATTCTGACCATTGACCTGGATTTGCAGAAAAAAGCGGAAGAAGCATTGGGAGATGTAATCCGTGAATTGGGGTTAACCATTCCCGATATCGGCGGCGGTGCCATTACCGTGGTGGATGTGCATACCGGAGAAATCTTAGCAATGGCATCCTATCCCGACTATGATATCGAAACCTTCCAGAAAGACTATCAAAAGAACTATAAAAACCCCTTAAAACCGTTCTGGAATCGTGCAATTTCAGGAACCTATGCACCCGGCTCCACCTTTAAAATTTTAACATCTCTGGCAGTATTGGAAGAAAACATTGCTTCTCCCGAAGACTATATTTACGACCAGGGAAAATATATGTACTACGACGACTATCAACCTAATTGCCACGTATATCCCGGTAATCACGGCTATGTTAATGTGGCAGACGCCATCAAAGTTTCCTGTAACTATTATTTTTACGAAACAGGACGAAAACTCGGCATTGAAAAGCTCAACGAATATGCCAAAAAAGTGGGACTCGGAGAATACACCGGCATTGAAATTGCAGGCGAAGAAAAAGGCATCCTTGCAGGTCCCGCTTACCGTGAAAAAATTGACAGACCCTGGTATCCCGGTGACGTGTTGCAGGCATCTATCGGTCAGTCGGACAACTTATTCACTCCCCTGCAGCTTTCCAACTATATTGCCACCGTGGTCAACGGCGGTACCCGTTATGAAGCACATTTGCTTTATAAAATTAAGGACTATACCTCGGGCAATATTATGGAAGTGCAGCCAAAAGCCGTAGAAACCATTTCCATCCGTCCCGAAAATTACAAAGCGATTATGGAGGGAATGCGTTCGGTTACCGAGGATGGTACCGCAAGTAACGTGTTCCAGGATTTCCCTATTGCTGTGGGCGGAAAAACCGGTACCGCAGAGGTGCCCGGCACCAACAACGGCTTGTTTGTTGCTTTTGCACCTTATGATAATCCTCAGATTGCCATTTCTGTTGTGGTGGAACACGGTGCCCACGGGAACTCCATCGCACCTGCCGCAAGAGAAGTCATCGCAGAATACTTCCACAACGAACAAGAAGAAACCATTGAAAACAACGATAAATTCCAGATAAAATAGAGGAAAAACATGGAACGACTGGATAAAATTTTAGCAAATGCTATGATAGGTTCCCGAAAAGAAGTGGTAAAACTGATTCGTTCGGGCGCCGTGATGGTGAATGATAAGACAGTAACCGACCCTGCAACGAAAGTGAATCCCGAGGATTCCGATATCGTGGCAAATGGTATTTTAGTTTGTTATCGGGAGCATTTTCACCTGATGATGAACAAGCCCGACGGTTACATTTGTGCCACCGAGGATATGAGGGAAAAAACGGTGCTTGATTTACTTCCCGATGATGAATTTCCCAAAAACAAGTTATTCCCCGCAGGAAGATTGGATAAAGATACGGAAGGGTTCGTGTTTTTAACCACCGACGGCAAGCTTGCCCATCGGGTAACGGGGCCGAAAAACCACGTCAACAAAAAATATTTTGTTCAAATTGATAAACCGATGAACCCCGAATGGATTGCAAAATTCAAAAGCGGAATCACCATTGACGATGGCTATGAGTGTAAGAGTGCTTTTTTGGAAATTTTATCGGAGAATACTTGTCACCTCACCATTTTTGAAGGAAAATTCCATCAGGTGAAGCGAATGTTTGAAGCACTTGGTGCCACCGTAACCTATTTAAAACGGGTGCAAATCGGAAGTCTTTTGCTTGACGATTCCTTAAAGCTTGGTGAATACAGAGAACTAACCCCTGCCGAAATCACTCTTTTGGAAATCGTACCCGAAGAATACAAGGAGAACCTATGAGAACCGACGATTTTAACTATGTGCTACCCGAAGAAATGATAGCACAAACTCCCCTAAAAGACCGCACCTCCTCCAAAATGATGGTGCTTGATAAAGAAACCGGTAACATTGTGCACAGCAGATTTTATCATTTAATTGAATATGTAAAGCCTGGCGATGTGCTGGTGTTTAACAACACCCGTGTGCTCCCTGCCCGTCTGTACGGCGTGAAAGAAGGCGGCACCGCTCATATCGAGGTGCTTCTTTTAAAACGCCGCAATTTAGACGAATGGGAAGTTTTAATGAAGCCTGCCAAACGAATCAAGTTAAACGGCAGAATCATTTTCGGAAACGGTGAATTGGTTGCCGAGGTGATTGAAGAATTGGATGACGGCGGCAGAATTGTAAAATTCACCTATGACGGCGTGTTTGAAACTATTTTAGAAAAATTGGGCAATATGCCGCTTCCTCCCTACATCAAAGAAAAATTGGAGGATAAAAACCGTTACCAGACCGTGTATGCCAAATTTGACGGTTCCGCTGCGGCTCCTACCGCAGGTCTTCACTTTACCGAAGAATACATCAAACGCTTAGAAGAAAAAGGCGTTATCACCTGCTATGTGACCCTGCACGTTGGTCTTGGCACCTTCCGACCCGTCAGCGTGGAGGATGTGAACAACCACAAGATGCATAAGGAATGGTATCAGGTTCCCAAAGAAACCGCCGACATTTTAAATCTTGCCAAAAAAGAAGGCAGACGGATTATCTCGGTGGGCACCACAAGCCTTCGTACCTTAGAAGCTATGGCGCAGGAACAAGGCGGTATCGTCCCCTGCTCCGGTGAAACCGAAATTTTCATTTATCCCGGCTATGAATTTAGGGTAATTGACGGACTTTTAACCAACTTCCACCTGCCAAAATCCACCCTTTTGATGTTGGTTTCCGCCTTATCCGACCGTGAAAAAATTCTAAACGCCTACGAAAAAGCCAAAGAAAAAGATTACCGTTTCTTCTCCTTTGGCGATTGTATGCTGTTGATATAGACAACATAAACGGCTCCCTTGTGTAAAGGGGGCTGGATTGGCGAAGCCAAGGCTGAGGGATTGTTTCTCAATTCATATGTTTTGTATTACTTTTTATTTTACATTTACAATCCCTCCGAGTTTGCCGATGCAAACCCACCTCCCTTTACACAAGGGAGGCTTTTTTATATACGAAACAAAAAAAGAAAGTCTGATTTTTTCATTCTCTAAAATCAGACTTTCTCTTTTTTTTGAATTATTTTAAAATACTATTTTGTAAGCTCCGCAGAATTTCCCATAGGCTTCATACTTGCAAAGGATTCCCAGCAAAAGGCCTTCAATTTTGCCACATCGCCGTCGGAATTATCCACCGGCAGAGTTAATTCTATGGTAGACCCGACAGGCACATCCTTGGTGCTTACATACATCAAACCGTGAAAAGCATTTTGGGCGGTGTATTGTGCCAACACAATCACGGTATCCTCACTTGCGCTCACATTGGTAAAGGATACGGTTGCAAGGAATATTCCATCAGGAATGGATTCCACATTGTTGCCCGACATATCTTTCACTACAATGTCGTTAATGTGATATTCATCTTCCGAAAAATGTATAGTCGCATTTTTCAGCTTAACATTGTTACCCCCAATTTGAATGCAATTCCATTGCTTTTTGGTACCATTATAATAAACTGTTGATAATTTTCTACACCCAGAAAATGCAGAATCGCCGATGCTAGTTATATTGTCGCCAATCGTTACACTTACTAAACTGATGCAATTTTTAAACGCACAAGGTTCAATGCTCGTTACACTATCTGGAATGGTTACATTTGAAAGACTGCTGCATCCAGAAAATGCACTATGGCCAATCATCTGTACGTTGTCACCGATCGTCACACTTTCTAAACTGGTACAATCCTTAAATGCACCACCAATAATACTGGTTACGCTATCGGGAATGGTTATACTTTTCAAACTGCTACAATTATCAAACGCAGCATTTTCAATGCTGGTTACTCCATCAGGAATAATTACACTTGTTAAGCTACTGCAATCAGAAAATGTAAAAACTCCGATGCTTGTTACACTGTCGGGAATGGTTACGCTTGTTAAGCTACTGCAATCAGAAAACGCAAAATCGCCGATGCTTGTTACACCGTCGGGAATGGTTACGCTTGTTAAACTACTGCAACCAGAAAATGCAGAATCACCTATTGTGATCGTATCTTTTTTGATGGTATAATTTCCGCTCATTGATTCATCTGCTGCTATTAAGTGATTTCCAATATATAAGGCACCGTTTTCCCAGTTTTTTAAATCTTTATAATATGCCGTACCATAAAACGCAGATATACCTATGTTGGTTACACTGTCAGGAATCACTACACTTATTAGACTGCTACAATTATAAAACGCATATGTCTCAATACGTGTTACACCGATTGGGATTTCAAAATGTGTATCAGTCTTTCCGGGTGCATATTGAATCAATATAGTTTTCTTTTTATTATACAGATTGCCGTCATAAGAAGAATAGTTCTTGTTATCTGCATCAACATAAATACCCTCAAGATTGGCACAATCATAAAACGCATACGCGTCGATACGTGTTACGCTATCATGGATTGTCACACTTGTTAAACTACTGCAACCAGAAAACGCGTAATTTCCAATTCTTGTTACGCTATCGGGGATAGTAATATCGATTAGGCTGGTACAACCACAAAACGCATCATAACCGATACTCGTTACGCCGTCTTCTACCACAACCTTGGTGATATTTGATTGTGAAGAATACCAAGGTACAGCCGAGGCAGAATACCAACTGTCCATATCTCCTTGTCCGCTAATGGTAAGAGTACCCTCGTCGTTCAAAACCCAAGTAAGGTTATCACCACAAGTACCGCTTGTTTCCGCTGAGGTGCTCATTGCACCAAAAGCAAGAATCCCAAGCAGAATGACGAAAAGTGATAATAACATTTTCTTTTTCATTTGATACCCCTCTTTTATGATAAATATAAAATACTAAAATATATTGTAGCACAAACATTTTATAAAATCAAGAAATCGGGGGGAATTTCTGAAAAACAATCCTCCCGTCACGCTTTGCATGACCCCCTCCTTTACACAAGGAGGGCTTTCAAGCAATAAAAAATCCCGAATCAGTAAGCCGATTTCAGCTTGCTATTCGGGATTTCTTTTATAATTGTAACAATTCTACCTTTAGCGGCAGATGCTCTTTTTTGGTGCAGACGGAGATTTGATAATCTTCGTAGGTTTTGCTAAAGAAAGCGATATCGTCGGGATAGGACAACTCTTTGGATAAGCCTTTCAACCCCTCACCGGTGTATTTTACATAGCTTTCTTTTTGGCACCAAAGCTCAAAAAATGCTTTGGTACCGTGTTTCTTTACTTCGTCTTGTTCCGATTGGGTGAAATATTGCTCCATGGTTTTCGGGCGGATTTTGGTGATTTTTTCAATATCTGCACCCACGGGTGCATCCCCCACCGCCAACAGTAACCAATCGCCGCTATGAGAAAGATTAAAATGACATTTTTTGATACCTTTCACATACGGCTTTCCCTCACGGATTATTTCAAATTCTTGTAATCCGAACAACTCAGAAAACACCTTGTGAATCGCATAGTCCCCTGCCATTTTTTCAATCTGACGCTTGGAATAATCGGGATATTGCTCCCGAAATGGAATAAGAGATAACAAAAAAACTTTCGTCACCATTTTTTATTATCCGTTTACCGCTGCAACAAATTTTTTCATACCTTCGTTTCCTGCCTCGGTATTTTTATATACGCCGCAGTTTTCCAAAATTTTAGAGAAAATCTGTCCCACTTCTTCTTTTTTGGCATCGGTTAATTCGCCAAGCTCGGTTTTTAAGCGGGCAGGAAGAACCGCCAAGCCCATTGCTTCAATGAGACCGATATTTTCCTTTTTGATATGGTGATATTCACTGTGGGGATGGAAAATACCGAGAGGATGTTCTTCGGTGGTACGGTTATTTCTTAAAATTAAGTCCAACTCGTAATGACCGTCACGGAAGCGTGCAATAGGAGTGATGGTGTTATGCGGTGCGTCGGTATGTGCCAGGATCTCGCAGGATTCATCGGAATAGCCACGCCAGGTGGTTAAGATTTTGTCACCCAAATCGCAGAGCTCGTCAATAGAATCCCCAATCAAACGAATGGTGGATAATGCCCAGTCTACCACATAAGCTTTCACATTGGCATAGCCTTCAAATGCCACATCAAAGCGGCTGCCGCATTTTGCCATGGGGAATTCGTAGTTTCCGCCCTGGAAATGGTCGTGGGTTAAAATGGAACCGCCAACAATGGGTAAGTCCGCATTGGATCCCACAAAATAATGGGGGAACTTTTCCACAAAATGCAATAGTTTTGAGAAGGTGGCACGATTGATTTTCATCGGCGTGTGTGCACAGTTTAACAAAATGCAATGCTCATTGTAATACACATAAGGAGAATACTGAAGCGCCCATTTTTCACCGCAGAGTTCCATAGGAATAATTCTGTGGTTGGCTCTGGGCGGATGATTTGCATGACCCCTGTAACCAACATTTTCGGGACACAGTAAGCATTTGGGATAGCCGGTCTGCTTTTGTGTTTTTGCCGCCGCAATTTCCTTGGGGTCTTTTTCGGGCTTGGATAAGTTGATGGTGATATCCAATTCCCCGTAAGCGGTACTGGTTTTCCATTTCACATCCCGTTTTACACGGTCAGTCATAATATAATTGGAATTTTGAGATAACTCATAAAATAAGTCGGTGGCTTTTTTGGGGTCGCTCTCATACGCCGCCCAGAATTCACGGGAGAGATTTCCCGGAGTGGGAGTAAAATAGTCCATGATTTCTGCGGACAAAATGTCACGATATGTAGTGGTATTCTGCTCTAATTTTCCGTTTTCTGCGGCAATATCACAAAGAGATGCCAACAGTTCTTCCAAACTGTTATGTGCAGTATAATCCACCCGTTCAAAGGAAGCTTCGCCGAGCAGATTTAAGATGCGGTTTGCCACATAGCTTTCATCTTCCGCGGTAATCATACCCTTTTGGATACCGTAATCCAACAATTCAGATAAGGATTTGTTTATCATAATACTTTAATGCCTCCGTGATTTCTGATAAAGAGAATATGGCATTTGCCTTCTCCGAACACATTTTCCACAGCAGCTTTAAATTCGGCCACCATTTCAACGGGCACAAAATTCTGAGTGGTGCCGCCAAAGCCGCCGCCGTGAACACGGTATGCGCCTTTGCCTTCCAAAATGCTCTGTGCGATGTAAATCGCTAAGGATAAGCCCTGTTCATTGGGATTCACATTGGCATACACATTCTGCAAGAATCTGAAAGAAGAGTTACCCGATTCGATAATGGTCTGTTTGAAGGTTTCAAAATCGCCGTTATTTAATGCTGCAACTTCTTTTTCTACCCGTTTGTTATCATCTAAATAATGAAGGGAACGAAGCACCGCACGGTCACCAAACTGTTCTCTTAACACACCAATGTTTGCAAGAATTTCTTCTTTGGTCACTTCTCTTAACACGGATTTGCCGAAATAGCCTGCCACTGCTTTCATTTCACCGGGAATACTTGCATATTCGTTGGTTAAATCGGCGTGGTTTCCGCCGGTATCCACGATACAAAGAGCGTATCCGCTTTTGGAAAAATCAAAATTAACTTTTTCAATAATGGGATTTTCTTTATCTTTAAAATCAATGGTAATAATACCGCCCACGGAGGATGCCATCTGGTCCATCAGACCGCAGGGTTTTTTGAAATATTCATTTTCCGCATACTGCGACATTTTTGCAATTTCTACCGCGGAAACGGAGCCGTCGTTATAAAGTCCATTCAAAATGGTTCCCACAAGCACTTCAAAAGCAGCAGAAGAAGAAAGTCCGGAACCTCTTAACACCTCGGAGGTGGAATATGCATCAAAACCGCCAATCTTGTATCCTAACTGAGAAAAACGAGCTGCCATACCGCGCACTAAAGAAACAGACTGCTCTGCTTCTTCATCACGGATTGCCAAATCATCAATCATCACAACAGATTCATCGTGTCCTTTGGATTTTAAACGAATGGTGCCGCTGTCATTTTTGGAAGCAACGGCAATCACGTCTAAATTAACACTTCCTGCCAATACCTTTCCTAAGTTATGGTCGGTATGATTTCCGCCGATTTCTGTTCTGCCGGGTGCGGAAAAAATCACAAGATTATCCCGTTCTCCGTATAATTCACAAAATGTTTCAACCGCCTCAATGTAACGTGCTTTCTGAATTGCAACATTTTCTTTTCCGTACAGTTCCGAAAGACGTTCGTCCGCTTGGTTAATCGCGCAGATGATTTGTTCTTTGTTAGCCATAATGCTCCTCCTTAATAAGCTCGTTATGAGCCTTTGCTTTTCTGTCTCTGTTATATAATCTACTGATATGTCAATTGATGTCGGCTAGGGTTTACATCTTCCGCAAGGTTCAAATCCTCTTGCCAAAGCGTCCTCATAGGAAATCGAAATTTTCGATTTGGAAAGAGAACTGCAACCATCTCTGTGAAATTTGGTTCCCGAATTAGTCAGATAAACAATATTTCCTGTTTTCTCAACGTCATTCTGTGTTTGCTCTTTTGCCTCTTCCGATTTTTCGGATTTTTCGGAATCTTGGAATTCTGTTTTGTCTTCCGAATGATCAACATCCTCCGAAACGGCAGGATTCTCCGAAGATTCGTTCCCCTCATCACTCGTTATGGATGCGGATGCAACATATTCTCCCCTGTCATTTACCCACATCGGAGGTGCCGTGTAAACATCACGATATCTGCCGACAAGCATCACACAATGAACATTTACCACAAAGCTGAAACAAAGAAGAAAGGCAACAATTATGATTGCCAACTTGCGATAGTTTTTTTGCATTGTTCCCTGTCCTTCTCCCGTTCCGAAATCTTTATTGGAATTTCGACATATTTTTTCACATATACATTATAACTTTTATTTCTGATTCTGTCAATGCAAATTGAAAAATTGAGTTCACAAAAAAACATAAAAAATATTGACATATTATAGTGCAATATGATATAATATTATTGTTTTTGAAATATCACATACAAACTGATTTTCGTCCTGCACAAGACAATAAAAAACGAAAATCAAAATTCAACTTTCTGTGTGTGCAAAAAAAGGAGGACTCCCCGTATGTTCAAAAAGTTCTTGAGCTTTTGTCTGGTTGTTGTGATGCTTACAAGCTGCATCTGTACTCAGGCATTTGCTGCAACAACTGCGGATTCCGCTATCCGTATTGAATCCACATTATCTGTGGAAGCTCCCCATGCAGGCGTTTTTCAAGTCACTGCCGATAAAAATGTGATGTTGGAAAACGAAACCGGTCACTATGTTGAATTGACCGCAGGCAAAGCAGGAAATATCGTGTTATTAAAAGGCGCCAACACCTTAACCGTGAATACCCCTGCCAATTTTACCTTTGCTTCACCGGATGGCCAAGGCTTGGATTTGGTTACCACCGTGGCACATCGTGGTTTTACCGACCTTATCACCACCGATTATGTTTCCGGAGGAAGTCGGGATATCGGTCCCGGAGCTTCTTATACCTATACTATGAATGTTCCTAAAGCAGGTATGTACTATCTGTCCATTCAGAAACAAAGTGCTGCTACCAATAAATTCTGCACCATTGTTACCGAAAACGGCTTGAAAGCCGAAATCAAGCATACCACCTGGGGCTGGAACCACATGGGTGAAGACGGCACCGTGGAATATGTTTACTTAAGTGCAGGAGAACAGGATTTTGTTGTGACCAACAATTCCGATAACTGGATTACCTTAAACGACTTCAGAATTTCCAACACCACCGATTACTCCGATAATCTGGGTTGGGATAACGTGAAATTCGATATTGCCGAAGTAGTAGTTACTCCTACCGCAACTCCCACACCTACTGCAACTCCTGCTCCCGGAGCAACCGTTACCTATACCGCTCCCTGCGCAGGAGTATTTCAGGTGACCTCCGATAAAGCAGTTACTCTGACCAACGAAACCGGTCATTATGTGACTTTAGCGGCAAACACTCCCGGTAAATTATTCTTAATTCAGGGTGTTAACACCATTACCACCACCGATAAGTCCGCTACTTTAACCTTTACCGAACTTAGCAATCAGGGATTGGAATACTTATCTTCCGTGGCACACAATGATTTGCCCTACGGTCATAATGAACACATCTTTGTGACCAATGTGAATGTGCCTGCAGGAAGCTCTGCAACCGTTACCGCAAATGTGCCGAAAGCAGGTATGTATTATCTTTCTCTGCAAAGAAATGACACTCCCTTAAATGCCATCGTTACCATTGAAACCGAAACCGGTATGTATGCAGCAATCAATCAGACCGGAGGCGGTTGGAACCACATGGGCACCGACGGCACCGTGGAATATGTATATTTAAGAGCAGGCGAACAAACCTTTACCATTCATAATGCCGGAACAATCTACGGAACCTTTGATAACTTGCGTATTTCCGAAACTGTCAACTGGCATAACGACTTAAATTGGAATAACGTAAAAATTACTGAATACGTTGCTCCCGTAGTTTATCCCGATTATGTAACCACCGCTAGCATCAATCTCCCCGGAACCGCTTCCAATTTGGCAGGTTGTTTAACCGGCGGAACCGGTGCTTCTGCAGTTGATGGAGGCTATCTCTGGATATCTGCAGGATGCTCTGCCGATTTCACCGTTCCCTGCACCGATGAAGGTGTGTATATGGTTCAGGTGAAATCCAGCAACGAGACAATTGTGCAGGTAGAAGCAAACGGAACCTACTATACCGATGTGGCAATGAGTGCAAACTCCTTCTCCCACAAGCGTGAAGATGGTTCCTATGCACTGATTTACTTAAACGAAGGAGACAACCTTGTGACCTTCTATTCCGGCAGTGCAGGCATCACTTTATATAACTTAGAATTCAAGGCTTCCAATTATCTGTTTGACCAGGATATTGCTTGCGATGAAAGCTTGTGCTTCAAAATGGCAGAAGGAGAAGAACAGCCCAGACCCACCCCTTCCGAAACTGCGGCTCCCACCGCTACTCCCCTGCCTACCGCTACTCCCACTCCTACTCCTGATATGAGCAACGCAGAACAGTTTACTGTGTATGAAGCAGAAAGCGTAACCTTTGAAGGAGTGAGCACCACTACCTACAACGGCGAAACCGCTATCGTAGCAACCGACGGATATAATTTGGTGTATCCCATTACCGTGGAAAATAACACTACTTATAATCTTTATATAAACGGTGCGGCTTGGAAAGATGTAACCTTGGATATCCGTATTGACGGCGTATTCTATAAAAACTACTATCAACACTTCCAGTTGCCCGGTAAAAACAGCGCTACCTATGAATATCAACAGGATTTGGTGGCAACCTTCCCCTTAACAAAAGGTTCTCACACCATTACCATTATTCCTTATGCAGATACCTATTATTTTGATTCCTTTGTGTTGGAAGACCATTCCAGCCGTGGCTACAAATTTATTCACGGTTTTGAAGGAGTAAAAACCTCTCAAGAAGCATACAAACTGTTGCAGGCAACTGCAGATGCCGCAGGCATCAACTTAGCGGCTGATTGCCAAAATCTGTTGTGTCCCGAAATGAACTTCTGGTCTATGGTAGGAAAAGACTACGGCGTGAAGGAAGATGCTTTGGCGGCATACAACAATGCCATCGCAAATCCCGTGGTAACCGCTACCAACACAAGCGGCAACAAATTAAAAGCAGGCAGTTCCACCGTAAGTATTGACTGCTCCTCCATTCCCACCAATGTAACCTTATATGCAGGTGTATATAATAACATCGGAAACAAGCTGTTAGGAAATGTGAATATTGAAGCATCCAACGGAAAAACCGTTACCTTTGATTTAACAAATGTTGCGGCAGGAAGCACCTTAAAGGTGTTTGCAATCGGCGATGCCGATGAATTTACTCCTCACACTTCCGACGGAGTATATGCACATATTTATGTGGCAACCAACGGGAAAGCTACCAACGACGGTCTGTCTCCCGAAACTCCTTTAGCTACCATCGCTCAGGCATTAACGAAAGTAAAAACTTTAAACACCAATATGACCGGTGATATTATTGTTCACGTTGCTCCCGGTACTTATCGCAGCAACGTATCCATCAATATTGATTCTACCATGAGCGGTAAAAACGGTTACAAGGTTATCTTTAAAGCAGAAGACCCCAATAATAAGCCCGTGATTTCCGGCGGTGAAGATTTAAGCGGTAAATGGAAAAAAGTTTCCGGCAAAAACTACTGGGTAGCATCTACCACCACCCGTGAAACCAGAGCGTTATACATCAACGGTTATCAGGCAACCTTAGCCAAAACCGAATTCTTCTTTGACGGTTGGGGTTATATCACACCCGTTGACCCCATCAACGAAACTCACACCGCAGACGGTATCCGAGTAAATTTAAGATACGAAACCGAGTTCCCCCAAAATTTAGCAGACGTAAGCGGTATGATGTTGGTAACCAACGCAGCCTTTGCAAATCAGCGTCTCCCCGTGGACAAGGTGACCTATTCCACCTCTGAAAACATGGCGAATATTTATATCACCCGTCCCCGTTATCACGCTCTTTTGAACAACTTAGTATACTCTATCGCACCTTCTTATGGTCAGAATTACTATCTGGAAAATTCTATTCTGTTCTTAGACCAACCCGGCGAATTTTTCTTTGATAAATCTGCCCGTAAAATGTATTACTACCCCTACGCAAATGAAGATATGAACACCGCAGAAACCTATTGTGCAGTTACCGACTATCTGATGGATATTAAAGGGGTAAGCTTAGATAATCCGGTGCAGAACATCACCTTTGACGGTTTTGCCTTCAAATACGGTGCCAACGACAGAGTCTCTGCTGAAGGTGCGGCATTTACCCAAACTGACGAACAATGGCTGGGCGGTGAAACCTGGTACGGACAGTGGTTGTTCCCTGCTCAGGTTACCTTAGACCATGCAAGCGGTATTGAAATCTTAAACTGTGAATTTGCAAACTTAGGTTCCAATGCATTAAACATTATCAACGGCTCCAACGGCATTAAAGTTTCCGGCAACTATTTCCACGATATTTCCGGTACTGCCGTGGTAATCGGCCACACATTACTGCAGGATAACGGCGTTGCAAGAGACCGTGTAAACACCGTTGAAGTAGACAACAACATTATCGACCGCGTCGCTCAGGAATTCTTAAATACTACCGGTATTTCTTTGTACTATGCGGGTAATGTTAACATTCACCATAATGACATTAAAAACCTTCCCTACTCCGGTATTGTTGCAGGTTGGGGATGGGGTGCTGCAAACCCGTTAGACGTAAAAGATAATACCATTGCATACAACAAAATTCAGAATGTGATGAGCGTGTTGAGTGATGGTGCCCATATTTACACCGTAGGAAAAATGGACAATCTTCACATTCACGATAACTATTTAATTGACCCGGGTAATCACCTGCGTGGCGGTATTTATCTTGATCAGTGTACCAATAACACCTACATTACCGATAACGTAATCACCAAGGCGAACGATTCCAACGACCGTTGGTTATTTGCAAGAAAATATGTTGACCTTGCAAATATCTACTGTGGGCACAACCATACCGACGGTCAGAAACCATCCACCATCGTGCAGTATCCTTTTGATAGCGGTGCTGTTACAATGGATGCCAACAAATACAACGTAAAAGAATGGAATTTCGTTGCCAGAAAGATTATGAGCTGTGCCGGTGTGGAAGATACCACACGTTTCGACAATATTCCTGCATATCCGTCCTGGAGAACCATGCGTATGCTGGATAATCCCATTACCGCAAACAACTAAATTATAAAATGTCAAAAAGAAGATGCTGTTCCCTGACAGTATCTTCTTTTTTGATGACGAAAAAGCAAATTTTCTAGGATAAAAACATCAGATATTCGTCACCTCTGCTCTTTACAAACAGGATAAAATATGGTATAATATGTCCCGTATGATGTGTGTTTTCAACAAATTATATCAAAACAGCTCATAGCTTTCATTTTTTGATGTAAGTTTGTTGTATGTTGCATCAAGGACTTCTGTTTTATTATAATTCCACATAAAAAGGAGAAAAGCTTATGATGAAAAAACTTCTGAGCGTTGTCCTGGCGGTTATCACACTGCTTAGCTGCCTTACCTTTTCTACAGTAAGTGCTGCTTCTGCCTGGACAGGAAAATTTAATGACTTAGCCAGCCATAAAAATGGCTACTTAGGGGAAAACTGGGCAATGGATTCATTTACCGGAACCGTTGCAGGTGTGGACTACAGCGCATCCGCTACCACTCCCTTTCCCGGCAGTGGCGTGTTTCACATGGCAAACGGTGACTGGGGTAAATATCAGGTAACCGTCCCCTATACCGGCGTTTATGCAATGCAGCTTTATACCGGCGGAATCTCAGATGGAGATTCCGTAACGCTGAAGGTATCCACCGAAAGCGGATATTATTCGGAACACACTGTTACCGGTGCCGGCTGGACCTCAGGTTACAGTCAGGACCAACCTATTTACTTAAAAGAAGGCAAAAACATTATCACCGTTACCAATATGGGACCCGGTAGTTGCAATTTCAACGCATATGATATGGGCCTTTTAAATCTGAACGGTGCCGCAGCCTCCTTGGATTACATCTCCTTAGTGCAAAAAATCGAAGATCCCAATGTGAAACCGGAAGTGGAACGAATTGATCCCTCTTCCCTGCCCGGTTCCAACAAAATGGAAGCGGAAGCTGTAACCACCGGTACTGCTGATGGAAACAGAACAATTGTTGCTCTGCAAACCGGAGCAAACTTAGGTTACAACTTCACTACCACTGAAGACACCGTGATGGACTTATACCTGTGTGGTGCAGCGTGGAAAGATGTTTCCTTTGATGTTACCGTAGACGGAACTCGTCTTTCTTATGAAACAATGCATTTTAATTCCCGTTGGGGAAGCACCCCTGCCTACAAGCAGGAAAAAGTGTTCTCCTTCCCGGTTGCCAAAGGGAATCACAGAGTGGAATTATATTTCTATACCGATAACTTTAAATTTGACTACATTGCTTTAATGCCTCATTATGCAGATGCAATGAAGTTGTTAAACGGAATCCCTAATACCGCTACCGCTATTGAAGTTTACGACTTATTCGATAACTACGGTGCTGCATTAGGCGTTGGCATTTGGGATGACACCGCAGATTTACATGCTCCTGAAACTGCGTTCTGGAGTATGGTTGGAAAAACCTATGAAGATTTCAGTGCACTGTTGGATGCTTATGATGCGATTTTAGAAAGAGAAGCAGGTTCTCCTTCTGTTACTGTTTCCGGCTCCACTGTTACCATTGATGCAACTTTTCTGCCCGAAAATGCAAATGTTGTGGTTGGTGTATATGCAGGCAACAAACTGATTAGCGTGAATGCTGCTGAAAAAAGCGGCACAACCTACACCACAAATGTGGCAGGATATGGTAGTGGAAAAACTTTAAAAGTGATGGCTGTGGGTGATTTTGACACCTTAATTCCCGATACCACCGATGGTATTTATGCTCATTATTATGTGGCAACCAACGGAAAATCTACCAATGCAGGCACATCTTCAGACAAGCCTTTGGCTACAATCGCGCAGGCATTAACCAAAATCAAAGCAATCAACTCCAATATGACCGGTGATATTATCGTTCACGTTGCTCCCGGTGTATACCGCAGTAACGTATCTATTAACATCGACCCCACTATGGGCGGTAAAAACGGATACAAAGTAATTATTCGTGCAGAAGATATGGATAATATGCCCGTGTTATCCGGTGGCGAACCCTTAACCGGAAAATGGAGCAAAGTTTCCGGCCAGAATTATTGGGTTGCTACCACAACCACCCGTGAAACCAGAACCTTATACGTAAACGGATATCAGGCAACCATGGCAAATTCCGATGCCGCTTACAAAGGAAGCGGATACATCACTCCCGCAAATCCTTTAAATGATCTTCATGATGAAGACGGTATCAAATTCAGTTTATCCACCGGCTTCCCCAAAGGTCTGGATGGCATTTCCAATATGATGCTGGTAACAAACAATGCCTGGGCAGCGCAGCGTCTTCCTATTGAAAAAATTACCTATGACAGCTCCTATGCATATGTTTATATCAAACAGCCCAGATTCCATATTCTGCTGGATACCGTAACCGACACCATTCGTCCCGCGTATAACAAAAAGTTCTATGTGGAAAATGCAATGCCTCTTCTCAATCAGCCGGGCGAATTCTATTTTGATAAGTCTGCACGTAAGATGTATTACTATCCCTATGCCAACGAAAATATGAAAACGGCAGAAACCTACTGTTCTGTTACCGACGGTTTGGTAAACATCACCGGTGTCAGCGATACCAACAAGGTGACCAACATGTCCTTTGAAGGCATCTCCTTCCGCTACGGTGCATACGACCTGGTTACCGCAAACGGTGCAGTATTTAATCAGACGGATGATATGTGGTTGGGCGGTGAAACCTGGTACGGAAGCTACCTCTTCCCCGGTCAGGTCACTTTGGATTATACCGAAAATATCACCTTTGATAACTGCGAATTTGCTTGTTTAGGTTCCAATGCTTTAAATATTGAAGGTTCTTCTGAAAATATCCGTGTAACCAATTCTTATTTCCACGATATTTCCGGTACCGGCGTGGTTGTGGGAAGCTTCCAGGATGATAACAATGCAGGTTCTACCGACCGAGTTCACAATGTGGAAGTAGGAAACAACATCTTCCGCCGTTGTGCTCAGGAATTTTTAGGTTGTACCGCGGTTTCTCTGTACTATGCAGGAAATGTGAATATTCATCACAATGACATCAAAGATATGCCCTATTCCGGCATTGTTGCAGGTTGGGGTTGGGGTGCTGTAAATCCGCCTGACGTAAAAGACAATGTGATTGCATATAACCGCATCGAAAAAGCTTGTCAGGTATTGGATGACGGTGCTCAGATTTACACCGTGGGCAGAATGGATAATCTGCAGATTAACGATAACTATTTTATCAATCCCGGTACCTACCGCAAAGCAGGACTTTACTTAGACGCCGTAACCACTAACACCTACGCTGCCGATAATGTATTCTATAAAGCAAACGACAGTGGTGACTTCTGGTTCTTCGCCAGAAAGAACGTGGATATTGATGACTGTTACTTCGGTTACAATCATTCCGATGGTAAGAAACCGTCCTCTATTCCCTATCCCTGGGATACCTCCGGCGTTACCATTGCCAACAACAAGTTAAGCCAGACTTCCTGGACTCAGGAAGCACAGAGAATCATTGCAGAAGCAGGTTTAGAGGATAAAACCAGACTGAATGACATTGATACGTATCCTTCCTGGAGAACACTTCGTATGAATGACTCTGTTATCATTATTAATTAATTTGATTTTTATAAAAAGAAAGGTGCTGCCTTATGCAGCACCTTTCTTTTGTTATAATGTGTCTGTTAATGAAAAAAAGTAGCAATTTTTCACCTTATCTACCTTTTTATGTCCTTTACATCTGAAAGAAAATATAGTATAATGATATAAAAATCGCTATATTTTGAATTTCAGGATATAAATGATGCTTCTATACTATATAAAAAAGGAGAAACACCATGACAAAAAAACTTCTGAGTCTCAGCCTGGCATTTATTCTGATGTTAAGTTGTCTCTTGGTTCAATCTGTATCTGTAAGTGCAGCAAATGAAGTAGATTACCAAAATGCTCCTTATGCAGGTGTTTACAAAGTAACTGCAGATAAAGCCACCACTGTGACCACAGAAATCGGTTCGGTTGCAGAATTATCTGCAGGCGAAACCGAATACATCTACTTAATTCAAGGACAAAACAATGTCAGCATCACCAACGATGCCGATATAACCATTACCAAACTGGAAGATAATGGTCTGGATTATCTTAGTGAAATAAATATTCCGAAAGAACCCCTTATTTTTGAACAAGAAGATGCAATCGCCCTCAATTTTAACAAAACGTTAGCCCCCGGGGAAAGCTATTCCTTTCTCTACACTGCTTCCCAGGGTAAAAACGGTCTGATTTATCCTTATATCAGATTTTCTGCGGGAAATGAAGCTACCCTGTATACCGATACCGGTTTTTATACTAAACTCAGCGGTTTTTACAATCAATCCGGTACCACCTGGGCTTGGGAGAGTGCAGACTGGACAAACATCTGTTTATTATATGTCAGAGCCGGTTCCACCCGCGTCACCATTGAAAATACCGACACTGTTCCCATTACCATAACCGATATTCGCTTACATAGTGCCGGAGAACTCAACACTTCTCAATGGGCACATCAACTGAATGTGGCTTATTTAAAACCGATGGTCGGCGAAATGGAAGAAGACACTCCAACCACACCTCCCGCCACAGATGTGGTAGAGCGTATTGACCCCAACACCTTACCCGGCGCAAACAAAATGGAAGCTGAATTATTGGCTACCGGTTTTATTGACGGCGAAAGAATGGTTGTAAATGTGGGTTCCGGCGGAAATATGACCTTCAATTTCACCGCTTTAGAAGACACCATCATGGATTTATATCTGTGCGGTGCGGCTTGGAAAGATGTTTCCTTTGATGTTATCGTTGACGGAACCACCCTTTCCTACGAAACAATGCACTTTAACACTTCTTATTACGGCACCGCTGTTTACAATCAGGAAAAAGTGTACTCTTTCCCCGTAACCAAAGGAAATCACTCTATCAAACTGTATTTCTATACCGACAAATTCAGCTTTGACTACATGGCATTGATGCCTCATTATTCGGATGCCATGATGCTCTTAAACGGTATCCCCAATGCTACCACCGCTAACGAAGTATATGACTTATTTGTAAGCTACGGTGCAACATTCGGAATTATCGTGGAAAATGATACTGCATCCTTACACGCTCCCGAAACTGCATTCTGGAGTATGGCAGGAAAAACCTACGAAAGCTTGGAAGCTATGGTGGACGCTTACGATGCCTTATTGGCAAGCGAAAAATCAGCTCCCACCGTTTCCGTTTCCGGCTCTACCGCAACCATCAATGCAAACAGTTTGCCCAAAGACGCTTCCTTAGTGGTTGGTGTGTATGACGGCAACAAGTTGATTCACGTGGATACCGCAGTAAAAAGCAGTACAAGCTATACCGCTGATGTAATCGGTTATACCACCGGCAAAACAATGAAGGTATTTGCAATCAACACCTTGGATGAATTAACTCCCAACACCACCGATGGTGTTTATGCACACTACTATGTGGCAACCACCGGGAAATCCTCTAACGCAGGTACCTCCGCAGATGCACCGTTGGCAACCATTGCTCAGGCATTTAACAAAATCAAAGCAATTAACTCCAAAATGACCGGTGATATTATCGTTCACGTTGCTCCCGGCGTTTACAAAAGTACCGTTTCTATCAATATCGACCAGACTATGGGAGGTAAAAACGGCTATAAAGTTATCGTCCGCGCAGAAGATCCGGACAATATGCCCGTATTCTCCGGCGGTGAAGACTTAACCGGTAAATGGAGCAAGGTTTCCGGTAAAAACTACTGGGTAGCAAGCACTTCCACCCGTGATACCAGAACACTTTATGTAAACGGTTATCAGGCAACTATGGCAAATACCGATGCTTACTATAAAGGTTCTGCATATATCACTCCCGAAAATCCCTTGAACGATGCACATCAGGAAGACGGTATCAAATTCAAATTATCCACCGGCTTCCCCACCGGATTGGAAGGCATTTCCAATATGATGCTGGTAACCAACAGTTGTTGGGCATCTCAGCGTCTTCCCATTGACAAAATTACATATGATTCCACCTATGCATATGTTTATATCAAGCAGCCTCGTTTCCATATCTTATTGGACACCGTAACATCTACCATCTGTCCTAATTTAGACAGAAGCTATTACATTGAAAATGCAATGCCTCTGCTGGATCAGCCCGGCGAATTCTATTTTGATAAATCCGCCCGTAAAATGTATTACTATCCCTATTCCAACGAGAATATGAAAACTGCAGAAACCTACTGTTCAGTTACCGACGGATTATTCAATATCAAAGGTCTCAACGATATCAACAAAGTAACCAACATCTCCTTTGAAGGCATCTCCTTCCGTTATGGTGCACACGACCAGGTTACCGTGAACGGTGCAGTGTTCCATCAGACTGATAACCAGTGGTTAGGTGGCGAAACCTGGTACGGAAGCTATCTGTTCCCCGGTCAGATTACCTTAAACTATACCGATGGCATCACCTTTGACAACTGTGAATTCAGCTGTATGGGTTCCAACGCTGTAAATATTGAAGGTTCCTCTGATAACATCCGTGTGACCAATTCTTATTTCCACGATATTTCCGGTACCGGCGTGGTTGTGGGAAACTGTTTGGACAATAACAACGATGCAGGCTCCTCCGACCGTGTTCACAATGTGGAAATTGATAACAACATCTTCCGTCGTTGTGCGCAGGAATTTTTAGGATGTACCGCAATTTCTCTGTACTATGCGGGTGAAGTAAACATCCACCACAACGACATCAAAGATATGCCCTATTCCGGTATCGTTGCAGGTTGGGGTTGGGGTGCTGTAAACCCGCCCGACGTAAAAAACAACGTGATTGCATACAACCGCATCGAAAAAACCTGTCAGGTATTGGACGACGGTGCTCAGATTTACACTGTGGGCAGAATGGATAACCTGCAGATCAACGATAACTACTTCATTGACCCGGGTACCTACCGCCGTGCAGGCTTGTACTTTGATGCTGTAACCACCAACACCTACGCTGCCGACAACGTATTCGAAAAAGCAAACGACTCAGGTGACTTCTGGTTTTTTGCAAGAAAGACCGTGCAGATTGATGATTGTGTGTTTATTTACAACCATTCCGATGGTAAAAAAGCAGGCTTCCCCTACGGTTGGGATACCTCCGGCGTCCTGATTGCAGACAATAAACTGCAGGTAACCTCCTGGTCTCAGGAAGCACAGAGAATCAAGGCAGAAGCAGGTTTAGAGGATAAAACAAGATTAAATGAAATCGACACTTATCCCTCCTGGAGACAGCTTCGTATGAATGACTCTGTTATCATTATTGCAGATATTTAAAAATAGTATTATAAAAAGAAAGGTACCGCTTCGGTGGTACCCTTCTTTTTGGAGAAAAAACTTGAATTTTTTTCATAAAAACTCTTTACAAATGGAAATATATATGTTATAATAGCAGAGCTGTTAACTGAGTTTTCGGGAAAACGCCAACGAAACACTTGGCACATCCTTGGCCCATTGCTCGGGAACAAGTAAATAAAAATGCCTTAAATTGGCAAAGAAAAGGAGATTTCACCATGTTAAAAGAAGTGAAACAGAATTTAATCACTACCTACAAAAACCACGAAACCGATACCGGTTCTCCGGAAGTTCAGATTGCTCTTCTGACTGAAAGAATCAATCACTTAAACGAACATTTAAAGGCT
>JAZQUU010000020.1:0-8487 GCA_045631485.1 Clostridia bacterium
ACGATAATCTTTTCTGGTTCTATCTTGAATTTGATAAATAAAATTGCTGTACTCATAATCACAAACGAAATCAAAGACAGAATCTGTTGACCGTAAATATGCATCCCAAAAACCATATTTCCGTTGTTTTGTACAAGGGTCAGAATTCTGCTTGCCGCAAGGGATGCCAAGAATCCCGCAATCCCGCCGATACTGTTTTTGATGGCCATAGCCTGGGAGATATATTTGGAATCCACATAGTTGTATGTGATGTTAAAGGAATTCATATTGGTGCCTGCAACGCTTGAACTGTAAAGCACGGTGTAAATAATGATAATCCACCAAGTGGACTGAGTTGTGAACACATTCAATAAAAACGCAGATGCCGCCATAATCAAGCCCAATTTAAACCCTTTTACATAAGAATTTTTGTTGGAATATTTCCCAAGAGGAACAGAAATTAAGCATCTGACAAAATTTGCAATAATGTTAACAACCTGCACCAAAGCTACCGACATCAAAAGCTCTTTTGTTTTAAACACGCCGATAAAGCCGATGGTGAAATATCTTGCAACATCATACAAAACCTGCAACGCCACAATTTTTTTAAAGGCCTTGTTCCCTATGGTATTTGCCAGAACCTCTTTCATGGGAATTGCCGCAGTTTCCGCTCCTTCATCCACCTCTTCTTTTTTAATCAGCATTAAGCAAATTAAGTTTACAATATTAAAAATCAAGATAGCAATTGCGAGGAACAAAAATCCGCCTTCAATGTTCCCGAGACCTTCATATTTGTCGATAACATTCCCGGCAATCACCGTGAAAATCATCCCTGATACCAGGGAAATAATTTCTTTCACGGCGGAATATTCGCCTCTTTTATTGGGATGAACAAAGGAATTTGCCCACTTAAAGCAAATGGAATATATCAGGTATTTAAACGCATACGCCAATAAAATCCCCAACACAACCAGTACAGTTTTCACCTCATTTGCAACGGGTAAAAACGGCACCAGATACAAAAACATAAAAAAGAGAATACTGAGCGTATCATACACGATTACCAGCCTTTTGGTACTGACCTTGTTTTTTAGTAACACAATGGATGCAAGCTGGAATACAAAGGCTAAAGAAATAAAAGAAGAGATAATCCCGATTAATGCATCACTTACGCCGATATGCAACAAAAGCTTTGCCAAAAATGCATCAGCAACAAGCAATGCCACAAAATATTCCACGGTGCATTGAACCATATAAGATGCCCGTGAGCGTTTATAGGCTGCTGTTTCAAAACGATTCTCTGTTTGTGTCATATAAAATCCCTTCTTCAAAATTATTTGATATCCAAGGTTTCTCCGGGTGCAATTTTATAGAGAGTTGCATCCACATCAAACCAAATATCATAAACAGTCGGATTGTAAACCTTGGTTTCAGATGCACTGAAAATCAAGGAATTATACGCAGTTACATACTCATAAATTTCCATATTGGTTGCATACCAGATATCGTCGTGATTTGCGATTTTTTCGCAGAAATTTTCAATCACATCCCAGTTATCATCCCGTGAAAATTCATAGCTGTGTCCCCACAGATAAAACAGTCTGGGATAACGAAGTGCACCGTAAATTTTATCTGCTCGATTGAGACTGATAAATTCTTCCACATATTCAAAAAGCTTGGGATTTTTATGGTGTGCCGTTGGCATCCAACTATGCCAGTCTCCCGGGAGCATAAATAAGTTGTTATCCTCCCCCAGAGTTCTTGCATAGGCAATATCCAAATCGGATAAATAACCCTTGATTTTTTCATAGGAAGCATTGTTGGTAAAGCGGCGGATACCGCTGTCTGGATATGCCATACCGCGGATAATCCGATCAAATCTTTGTTCTAATTCCATCCTGCAATCCAACACATCTCTGATGCCTTCAATAGGGCGCAAAGTCCCCTCGGGACGATGAAAATAGCCGTGAATTGCAACTTCGTGACCCTGGTCAAGAATATGATTTTTCACATCCTCATCCGACAGGATAAACGGCTTAAATTTACTGCCCGTCAAATTGAAGGTACATTTCATCTTGTACTTTGCCAATAGGTCCGCCAATCTTAAATCTTCAATAACGCCATCATCATAACTTAATGTAACGGCTTTTGATTTCCCGCCCGGAAATCTTAAAAACTTATATCTCATATCCAAAAACTCCTTTTTGATTTCAGTTTTCAGCTATTTGCCATACACACATTCTCACACTAAATTGTATAACAACCCATATCAGAATTAAAGTACCTAAATTCGTTTTTTTGTCGTATATTTGCATTTTTTGGATTTTTATTTTGATGAAGTTCACCCTCTTTGCCTTTTTCTTTCAAAACAGTATGAAATCAAATGCCGCATCTCATATCTTCAGTGTTTTCACATCAAAAATCAAAAGATAAGACAAAAATGTGAATTTAGGTACTTTAATTTCACATTTTTGTACTATATAATTTTTAATAGAAACAACACAAGAAAGGCGGTGTTCGTATGAATACAACCATTACAGTTGACTTTCAAAATATCATCGGAACCATCAAACCCATGCACGGAGTGGGACAACCTCCCTTTATGGGCATCAATTACAGTTATATGAAATATTTAAAAGATGCCCATATTCCTTATGCGCGTCTTCATGATGTGGGAGGTCCGTTCGGCGGAAACATCTATGTGGATGTTCCCAATATTTTCAGGGATTTTGATGCTGATGAAAATAATCCCGATAACTACGATTTTGCATTTACCGATTTACTGCTTAAAAATCTGCACGAATACGATTGCGAGCCTGTTTACAGACTGGGAATTACCATTGAATGCAACCAACATATCAGAAGATACCGCACAGACCCGCCGAAAGATTATGAAAAATGGGCAAGAATCTGTGAACATATCATTCGTCATTATAACGAAGGTTGGGCGAACGGATTTGAATTTGGCATCAAATACTGGGAAATCTGGAACGAACCCGACGGCAATATCGCACCCGAAGATAACGGGATGTGGTATGGCACAAAAGAACAGTTTTTTGAGCTTTATAAGGTTGCCGCAACCTATCTGAAAGGATGTTTTGGCGATAGCATTAAAATCGGCGGATACGGAAGCTGCGGCTTCCCCTATATCGACGAAATGATTGACGAAAAAGAGCTTGCTGCTGCATATACCACCATTCAAACCATCAAATGGCAGAAAAGAATCCGCTATTTTAAAGTGTTTTTTGAAGAATTTATGCAGATGGTGACCCAAGAAAACGTGCCCCTTGATTTCTTCACCTTCCATAGTTATTCCTCGGTAAAAAGCAACGTTTTAAGACAACAGTATCTGGATTCCCGTTTAAAGGAATACGGGCTTTCTCATATTGAAACCCACTTAAACGAATGGAACACAACTCCCTATAAAGACAAGCGGGGAAAATCCGTTGCTGCAGCCACTGCCGCTGCCAATATGTGTGCATTGCAAAACAGCTCGGTTTCGATGCTTAATTACTACGATGCACGCATCGGGCAATCGGTCTATGGCGGAATGTTTAACCCCATCACATACGAACCGTTTTGCACATATTATTCTTTTTATGCATTCGGAAAACTGTATGATTTCGGCAAACAAACCCAATGCTCAAGTGATAACGAGGATGTTTATGCATTAAGTGCAACCAATGGTGAATCATCGGGGCTTCTCATTGCAAATATCGGTCCCGATACCACAATCTGCGTTGATTGCGATAAAAATTTCAAAGCTTTTCTGATTGATGAAGAGCATCACTTCACAGAGATTGACATTAACCCAAAATCCTTTGTATTGAAAGAAAACCGGACCATTTATCTGGAAGCATAGTTTCCGAAAAAAAGCATCAAAAAAGTGGCTTCTTAAAAAAAGAAGCCACTTTTTTATATGTACCGGTTTACTCGGCTGCAGTATTGATTTTTTTCTTTTTGTATGTAAAGAGGGTTACGATATTCATTGTGAAAAAAAGCAACTGCGAATACAGTGCGGTGGAACCGACGATATAGTTATAAACAATCCAGGTTGCCGCATTAAAAGAATTTAACAATCTGATTCTTTGCGGATGCTTCTGAAATATCGCCATCATACAAAGCATAGATGCGATAAAAGGCAATACATCGTATCCTTCTTTGATGTTTGATATTCCAAACACAAAGTAAAGACCAAAGAAGATAATCTTCATAAATAAGGGAAAATTTTTATCCCGAAAGGCATAAACGGCGGCAACAACACATTGCAAACCGCCAACAAGAGAAATCGCCATTCCGCTCACCGCTCCGCCCAGAACAAAGAAACTGCTGCAGGTAAGCAGATTTGCGATTGCCGACAAAAGAAAAATTTGCCAGCTTTTTTTCATCGCTACGGCTGCAAGAGCAAACACCATTGCAGCTATCACCAAAATCTTCTCAACTAGCATTGAAACGGCCATCCTGCATTCTCAAGATCCTTGTACAGAGCATCAAGCTCTGCTTCTCCCATTTGTTTTAAGGGATATGTTGCTTCCCCTGCAGGGAATCCCATCTTGGTGCACATTGCTTTGGTAGCAGAAATCACTTCGTGGTTTAGCATTGCGGCTACAACCTTGTTTACCTGATACTGAATTTTTCTTGCCTCGTCGATATTTCCCTCGGTAAAGTTTTTGTAAATGGAAAGATATTCGGGAAGCATCACATTGTATGTGGTGCCGATACCTGCATCAGCTCCTGCCGCAAGTCCTGCGATAAGCATTTCATCGGGACCGTTGATGATGTTCATTTCGCCGTGTGTGATATCTTTCACTCTCATAAGGTCAAAGAAATTGTAAAGTGTCCATTTTACCCCTGTAATGTTGTCCACCTCAAAACATTTCGCCACTGTTTCTGCATTGAGTCCGCCATTTGCAGAGGGATGATTATACATAATAAAAGGCAGATTTGTGCTGCAAGCAAGGGTTTTATAGTAACTGTAAATATCTTCATTTCTGTAGTGAAAGAACAACGGAGGAAGTGCAGAAATTGCATCTGCTCCAGTTTGCTCTGCGTGTTTTGAAAGTCTAACCGCCTCGTTAAAATTCATTGCCGCGGTATGGCAGATAATCGGTTTTCTTCCTTTGACCTGATCCACTACAATCTCGCAAACGTTCATTCGTTCTTTCTCTTCTAAAAGAAGCCCCTCTCCGGTGGAACCGGTAATATAAAATCCGTCTGCGCCCTGCCCAATTAAAAATTCAATAAATTCTCTTGTGGATTTTTCATTGACAGTTTTGCCATCCTCATTGAGCGGTGTGATTAATGCAGGCATAATGCCTTTGAATATTTTTTTCATGTTGTATATACTCCTTTTTTTATTGATATCATATATTCCTAGTCTTCAAATGTCCATCTGTTCTGCATAATCACGGTTTGGCCGCTCTTTTCGTCTTTTGCATAAAAGACCATCAGAAGGCTTTGATCTTCAAGCTCCATAACAGACGGATATCCGATATCTTCCGAGCTTTCTGTTTCGTAAATAACACAGTCCTTTTCCCAGGTAGTGCCTCCATCTTTTGAGAACATGGCTCTGATTCCGTATGGTTTTTCCCGATAACCATACACACTTATCAAAACTCCCGACGAATGCTCTAAAAGAAATGCCGGTGCTCCGCCCTGCGGTTCTAAAATTCTCTCGGGCTTTGTCCAGGTTTTGCCGCCATCCGAAGAAACAGATTGAAACAAAGAAAAATCTTCCACCGTTCTGATATGGCAGATAATTTTTCCGCTTTTTAGCTCAATCGCGTAGGGTTCACAACCTCTGAAAGTTTTATCATTTTCGGTAAGAGGTCCGATTTCACCAAGCTTTTGCATGGTGCCGTCAGGAAATACTCTATGTGCCTCAATCTTTTTCTCCCAATAATTTTCTCCTACCCACAAAATGGTGCCGTTCTTTAATGCAACAGGTCCGTGGGGAGAGGTTATCGGGCTATGATAAAGCTCGCTGAAGGTGACCCCGCAATCATTACTGATTTTAAATTCCGATGCCAGATATTTATCTTCCTCTTCATCGGTTATGCAATCAAGATAAGCGAGCACATATTCTTTTTCCGTCCCTTTCACACACTGTTTCCAGCCTGCTTCCATAATTTTTCGCAAGAAGCTTCTTGACACACTGTATGTAAAGGAGGTTACAACAAGTCCGGATTTTCCGAATGTGCATAAGCCCGTATCTCTGTCATCCATTACGGTATCGATAATCGGTGTCGGTCTTGTGTAAGTCTGGCCGTTATCTTTGCTATATGAAATACACGCTTTTCCAAAGGGGCAAATATGCGACAGTCTGTATCCCGATGCACCAACTGCAATCTCTCCGTTTTGCAGTCTTGTAATCGTGGGCCAGGCAAAATAATTGTGCTTACTGTCAGGATTGTTCATTATAGTTCGTTCTTTTTCAATCACTTTAATTTTCATAAATACATCCTTTCCCGATGATTTCGGCAACTGTATTCGATTGATATTATTGTAAACAAATATTGTGAAAAATTCCATAGAATCAGTGGATATTTGAAACAAAAAGCATTTCGTTTCAATTAAGATTTTTGCTTTTTTTATAGGAAAATATTGCTTTTATTTATCATTTGTTGTATAATTTATTTAACTATAACGAAATATATTAAAATCGGAGATTTTGTTATGAATGATATTTATCATCTGTCATTTTTAATTGAAAATACAGAAATC
This sequence comes from Clostridia bacterium, assembly GCA_045631485.1. Lineage (GTDB taxonomy): Bacteria > Bacillota > Clostridia > UMGS1840 > UMGS1840 > SIG452. The sequence goes on from JAZQUU010000020.1 coordinate 6,703, forward strand.
ACTTTGTATTTTACCCTTTCTCAGTTTGTATCTTTTAACGATGAGCTTTCCTATCCGCACAAGCATGCTATGCACGAAATGTTTATTCTCATAGACGGAGAATTGTGTATCGAAGGTGATTTTTCATCCATTCATATGAAAAGCTCCGATATTTGTATTATCCCACCTTTAACATACCACGCAACATACAGAATCAAAGATACTTCCACCAAACGAATCTCTATGTTTTTTACCTATAAGAAAAACGAAACCATAAAAACAGACTTCGATTTTTACAACTTCATTTCCGTTCTTTCCAAAAAAAATTCCGTGCCGATTGGTTTAAGTGCCGACCCTGTGATTATCAATAATCTTGTGAATGTTATTTTAAGCGTGAATTCCCCGAGTATTCCAAAACTGAAAGAAGTGAAAATCAAGAACATTTTATCCCTTTTATTCATCAATTTCGCCGAAAATCTTTCTCAGGAATGTGACCATATTGATGAACCCTATCACAAAAGCACGGACTATTATCTTCGTCTGGCAAATCTGGATGCCTTATTAAATGAATGTCTTCATGAAAAAAATAAATTTGACCTGAATGTCTCTTTGTTATCTGAAAAAATGTTTCTTTCGTCCAGACAATTACTCAATATCATCAATAATGAGTTCAACACCTCCCTTAAAAATTTCAACCACGAAAAAAGGATAAGACTGGCTAAATTTTTACTGCAGCATTTCCCCAAAATGTCTGTTTCCGAAATCTCTGATTCCTGCGGATATTCATCCCCTGAAACCTTATCCATTATATTCAAAAAGCATTACGGTCTCTCCCCGTCACATTTTAAAAATTCATATAATTCGGAGCATCATCCCAAGATGATTGTATAGACTGTGTTCATAATGTTATAGTGCAAAAAAATTGCAGATCCGCTATAAACGAACCTGCAAAAATTCGGAAATTTCCATAGTATCGGGAGTGATATCGCAATCCACGGCATAGATTTTTACGCCTTTTTCTTCGGCAATTTGCAAAGACTGAGAAAATTTGGGATCGGTGGCAACATTGGGTGTAAAATAGGAAACGCCTTTCATCTGCACCACAAAAAACAGATATGCCGAATACCCGTTTTCCACGCAATCGCATAGCTCTAAGATATGTTTTCTGCCTCGTTCGGTAGGTGCATCGGGAAACATCACTACGCCGTCTTTCTCCAGAGTGACGCCCTTTACTTCCACAAAATGGCGTGCTCCGTCTTCGGTTTCCACATAAAAATCAAAGCGTGATTTGCCGTAAGTCTTTTCGGGAATGATTTTTGCATTCTCCCCGAAAAATTTCGGTGCCCATTCAAAAAATGCTCGGTTTGGTGCCTGAGAATCCATATTGATGATTTTGGTACCTTTTGGAGTTGTTTTTTCCACGGCAATCAAATCATACTTGGTTTTTCTCTCGGGATTTTTTGCCGTTTCCACATAAACGGTGGCACCGGAAATCAAAAGTTCACGGCATCTGCCCGTGTTTTTGACGTGACACACCTCTTCGACTCCGTCTATTTCCACATAAGCAATAAAACGATTGGGGCGTGAGCAGAATATTCCTTTTTTAACGGTGCGATATTTCATAGTAAAAAGCTCTTTTCTTTTTTATGATATCTATATCATAGCACAGCTTTTCGGGATTGTCAAAAAAGTATTGACATTTTTTAAAAAAAGTGCTATAATGATTCCAAATTGAATCCGAAAAACCGTTGAGACAGAAAAAAGGCAGGGCAAGGTTTTTAAGAGCGAGCGGATTACGGTGTGAGT